>RPRQ01000004.1 GCA_003818205.1 Bacteroidales bacterium | reverse complement strand
TTCTGCAAATCCAAAATCTGAAGGATTTCTTTCAAAAGCTAATATTTACAAGGCTTTATATCAACACGATAAAGAACTTTTCAACAACTATAATGCTTTGAGTATAACTAGCAACTTAGGTTAGTTAATAAAAAAAATAAATATGAAAACAAAACTAAGAATATTTAGTGCTTTATCCTCAATGGTGATTTTATTTGTATTTGTGAACTGTTCAAAAGATTCAAATACTGATGAAGTACAGTTAACGGGAGCATACTTTAATAAGACGTTTCCCACAACAACGGTTACTCGGTTTGCTCCCGAACTATTCACAGCGGAGCTGCATGCTCCTCCCATATTTTCGCCTAATGGTGAGGAAGTTTTTTATAGTTTAATGGAATCAAGGGGGTTAAAGTATCGAAAAATAGAGAATGGGGTATGGTCAAGTATTGCAAATGCACCCTTTAATTCTAGCGAGTGGGGCGATTCCCCCTTTCTCTCCTCCGATGGTTCTAAACTATTATTTATGTCGGCATATAATTCAACCGATGAGAAAATTTGGATATGTACTAAAAGTAATGGTGTATGGAGTGCTCCTCAGATGCTTGGAAACGAAGTGAATCAAAATAGTTCTCATTGGCAGTCTTCAATGGCTGATAATCAGAATTTGTATTTTGCATCAGGCGGAGATATTTACTATTCAAAATATGAAAATGGCAATTATATAGCTGCTCAAAAACTGGGGTTAGCAATTAATACTGCAAGTGCTAATGATTATGAAGGTTCTCCTTTTATTGCAAGAGATGAGAGTTTTTTAATTTTTGATAGGGCTATCAATTTCACCGATGCAAACCTATTTATAAGCATTAAGCAGTTAGATGGAAGTTGGAGCACAGCAGTTCCTATAACCGAATTAAATACTGTAGGCGGAAACGATTTGTATGCCAATGTTTCTCCAGATGGACGGTTTATCATGTTCCTGAGCAGTCGTAACGGTACTCTTCTTCCTTATTGGGTAGATGCATCAATTCTTAATCATTATAAGAATAGTTAAGAAACTATTTATGTTTGTAATTTTAGCGATGCAAAATATAGATTAGTAGTTGTTTAATTGTATTAAACCGATTTAATGTTTTTTTTGATTATTAGGATAGATAAATCGAATCAAGCCAATAACAATATTAGCCATTGGATTCTATCGACAAACATTTTTAACGGCGTGTGCAAATTAAAAAATACACATCAGGACGATACCGAGTCGGGTTTTTGTGTTAAATTTTATACTAAAATTAGGTATTTTAGAATTAGATTATATTGTTAATTAGATAAAACCTATGAAAAAATCATTTTTATTATCAGCCTGTCTAATTCTGATGATTTCCCTTGCCATTTCTTGTAAAAAAGATGATGCAACTTCAAACGGTTATAGCTATGCCAAACCGGCTGTTTTTGAAGATGGGCTTGAAACCGCCTCTTTAGAGAGCGTTGGAATGAAAACCACTCCAATAGTAAGTATGATGAATTATCTAAATTCGAATAGTTCGCATACTATTCATAACATCTTAATAATTAAAGATAAAAAGTTGGTTTTCGAAGAATATTTTATAGGCTATAAACTTTCATATAGTTCTCCTGACTTGAATGGGGAGTTAATAAACTATTCAAGAACTTTTGATCATCCGATGCAATCCATCTCAAAAAGTGTAACCTCGGTAATATTTGGCATTGCAGTTAAGAATGGGTATTTCCCCGATTTAAATAAGAAGATTATTGATTACTTTCCCGAATACGCTGATGTGCTTACTGGTGAAAAGGCGAATATTACAATTCATCATCTTTTAACGATGACGAGCGGAATTGCATGGGATGAAAGCACTTACCCGATTGGGGATACAAGAAATGATATTACTCAACTTTTTGCAAGCGAAGATCCCATGCGATTTATTCTCTCAAAGCCCTTGTTGACATCCCCCGGAGCAACATTCTCTTATAATAGCGGTTCAACAAATGTTGTTGGCGCAATTATTGAAAAAGCTACAGGGATGGGTTTCTTAAATTTTGCAAATCAGTACCTGTTTGATCCTTTACAATCCGAAGGGGGCGCTTGGAGCGGATACAGTAATGGACAGATACATGCTTCAGGAGGGTTATACTTTAAAGCAAGGGAATTATGCAAAATTGGTTTGCTCTTTTTAAACGAAGGGATGTGGGAGGATCAGCAAGTTATTACTCCTGAATGGATAACGAAATCACAGGAGAGGCATGTATCATCAACTGTAAATTTTTTCCCGAATTCGGGTTATGGGTATTATTGGTGGCTTACTGAGTTTTCGGTGAATGGAATAACTCAAGAATGCTTTTTCGCAGCAGGTTGGGGCGACCAGTATATGTTTATCATCCCAGGTCTTGATTTGATTATTGAGTTCAATAGCGGTAACTATAATGGTACAAGCAATATCTCACCTTTTGACTTGGTGAATAATTATATACTAAGGTCAATTGAATGAGAACTTAATGAATAATAAAAATTCATCCATCATGAAAAGAATCAATTTTTTTCTAAAGAGTTTAACGGTAGTTCTATTTCTTATATTTTCAACTAATTGTTCCAAAGAACACAACCCTGAACAAAATGTCGATTATCAAAAACTTGATGAAGCATTTACAGCTGCCCAGCAAATAGGCAATTTGAAGAGTTTAGTGGTCTTTCATAAGGATACAATACTTAAAGAGGCGTTTTATGGGACAGGCGGTGCAGATGTTCGCCATAATGTTCGTTCTGTAACCAAAAGTGTTGTGAGCATTTTGATTGGGATTGCTATAGATAAAGGCTACCTAACATCGGTTGAACAAACTTTGGGAGAATTTATTGATCCTAATGAGTATAGCATAACCACGGAGAAATCAGCCATAAAGATACGTCACCTCCTTACCATGAGCAGTGGTTTTGAATGGAATGAATTAACGGCTTCCGGTTATAATGATTGGATTTCAGCCGACAATCAGATTCAATACCTATTAGATAAACCGTTAGTCGCACAACCTGGTCAATTATTCAACTACAATTCAGCAGGAACTCATCTTCTATCCTATATTATCACTAAGGTGTCTGGAATGTCAACCTATGAGTTTTCATTAAGGTACTTATTTAACCCTATTGGTGTTGAGGAGGTTGATTGGAATATTGACAAGCAAGGGTATTGTAACGGGGGGGCTGGTTTGTATTTTACACCCCATGATATGGTTAAAATAGGTCAGATAATCCTTAATCGTGGAGTTTACAAAGGAAAAATAATAGTTTCTTCGGATTATATCGACCAATCGATTCAATCAAAAATATCCATTAACGGATCATTGCCTTTTGCTTCTGATTATGGGTATAGTTGGTGGTTGGGGCAAAATGAAAAGGGAAGTTATATTTTTGCCAATGGATATGGAGGGCAATTTATTGTAATTGTACCGAATTTAGACCTAATTGTTGTTACAACAAATACTTGGAGTGGAGTTGGTGCAACTGTGGCAAATGATCAATGGTTTAGGACGCTTGATTTAATAATAAATATGGTTTTATCATCCTTTAACTAATGTTTTTGTGGTTATTTGTTAAATATTAAAAGTACAGTATATTGTGCTAATCATTTGATTTTGAATTTAATCTTTACTAGGAAAAGTGAGATCATTGAAGCGTGTTGTTTTTCAGAATGTGATTAATCCATGATTGAAAAGATATTTTATATTTTCATAAATGGAATTACTTGTTTACTTATTTTCTCCTCGAATGCTAAAATTAATTTAAATGCAAATCCCAATATATTCGATATTTCAATGCTATCTGTGGATAAAAGTGATGCTTTTATATTATATTTGTTATTATTAACTATTTTATAAAACATATTAAATATGAAAAAAAGACTACTAGTTGCTATTTTGTTGATTCTTTCAATTAATTGCAAACTAATCTCCCAAGAGACCTGCAAGGTTTTAAAAACTGAGATCGCTAGTAAATACGAAGGTAAATGTAAGAAGGGATTGGCTAATGGAAAGGGGGTTGCCGAAGGAAAGGATAAGTTTGAAGGAACATTTAAAAATGGATTACCGCATGGTTATGGAAGATATGTATTTGCTTCGGGAGAGGTGTATGAGGGAAAATGGAAGGATGGTAAGAAAGAAGGTGAAGGAAAACTGTTTTATAAAAAGGATGGAATCGATAGTGTAAAAATAGGAGTATGGGAGAATGATTTATATGTTCGAAGAATCACGCCCCCTTCATATAAAGTAATAAGAGCAACTGCTGTGGGTAGATATTCTATTCGTCGTATAAAGGATGGAAATCGAGTTCTAGTTACTTTGTTGCAGAGTAGTAATACTAATAGTACTGTTTCTAATTTAGTTTTTTCACCAAGTAGTGGTACCGAAACAGAGGTTGGTTCTTATAAAGGATTTGAAAATATTGTTTTCCCATTTAGGTGTAAGGTAACCTATTCAACTCAAAATTTAATAAGAACAGCTAATTACGATGTTTCCTTTGAATTTGAGATTAATCAAGAGGGAGAATGGGAGATTAAAATTGACGCATAGTTCATTCTATTATAAAATCTAAATAAGTATGTTTTTTTCATTTTAATTAGATTATCGAATCCCATTGTTTTATCTTAAGAAATATTTCAGGTATAATGGACTCTTCTAATCTAAAGTCATAAGGATTTCTTCAAGAGTATTTATTTCAAGGTTTTTTATTTATTTGATAATTAATATCGCAATAATTATTTAGAAATAGTATGTTTGTAGCACGATTTTTGTTATATCATTATCTTTAATTATTAATAGAGGTATTAATACTCAATTAAATACTATGTTTATGAAACGATTTGTTATTGCTTTGACTTTATTGTTAGTGTTAAGTTTTACTTTAGTTAAGTGCAAACTTGATAGTAAGAATAGCATTAAACAAGTTGTTGATTTGGAATTGACAAATTGGATTCTTCCTAATGAAGCTGTAGTGTCAACTCCATTTAACCTTGTTTTAAGTTCGCAAACTGAAAGTACTTGTTATGGGAAAATTGTTTTTGTGAATGAGAATTATCAAGGGAAAGATTATATCTATGCACAGTCGCTTTTTCAGGATAATGGCAATGGATGCACATCTTTAACTGTTTATAAAGACAGTACGATAAGCATTACTATTAATCAGGTTGGAAAGCACTACTATTACTTTCGAAAAGATAGAGAATGGAATAAAGATTCAATAGAAATTATTCCTGAGTAGTTTATTACACTAAAAGAGATGGGTTTAATTTGTATGGTCAAAAATAACTTTCCATTGACCGTCAATTTTACCCCAAAGTAAAGAGTAATAACCGCTTAAAGTATCTTTCTCTCTTTCTAAAGCCCATTTACCAACAACAAACATGTTTTTTTCATTCATTGCCTCAAATGATATGTGGTTGAATTTGAGAATTCCCATCGCTTTTTTATCGGGATATGATTTTTTATAGTTGTTAAGCGTTGTTTGCCAACCCCTAGTTAAACCTCTTCTGCCAAGGAACCTTAGGCTATCCGATTTCCAATAACCATCCATGAATCCGTCAATATCGCCATTGCTCCAGCATTTTGCTTGGCTATCCATTACCGCAATTATTTCTTTCTTGTCCTGCTCGAAATGGTTACTGGTACACCCATTGACCAAAAGAATAGTTATTGCAATCGATACTATGTATTTCTTCATCGTTCGGCAATTAATTAAAAAATGGAAAGGAATTATCCTTGTGAATAATTCCTTTCCAAACTTAATAAGAAAAAATAAATTTTTACTTCTTATTTCGAAGGATTTTAAATCCATCCTCAATTTTCATCCAGTAAATATCTGAATTTCCGTTGCCTGGCACTAATCTCCTTTTCATAATTGAGTTTAATTTCCAGCCGGATTGGATATCCTTAAATTTAATTGTCTTTTGGGTTGAAGCGAAGAAAAGGTATTTCCCATCGTATGAAACAGATATGCTTACAGCATTGGGGCAGGGGAGGTTTAACTCTTTGATTAGATCAATCCCTTTCGACCATGTGTCATCCGCATTGTGAAAAAATAGCATGTAGGTTGCTCTGTTCAGGTTAGTTGAATCTCGACCGGTTACACAGCCAATCATGTAGCCATCATCTGGGGCTATGCAAGCATTGAAGATTGTTCCTTTCTCGTTAATGGGAGCGGGGAGTATAATTGGGTTTTGATATTGACCATTTACAAGTTTGGAGCGAAGTATTTGAGAAACTTCTGTTTTTGCATCTGTGCGACAAAAGTAAAGTGTTCCATCGCTGGTGAGTGAAGGGTAGAACTCTTCAAATTCATTGATGTTTTCAGGTAAAGGTTTAGGTTCACCCCATTC
The DNA here is from genome assembly GCA_003818205.1 of Bacteroidales bacterium. Lineage (GTDB taxonomy): Bacteria > Bacteroidota > Bacteroidia > Bacteroidales > Tenuifilaceae > UBA8529. Next base: position 113,791 of record RPRQ01000004.1, on the reverse strand, counting down.
CCCATCCAATTTTCGTTCTGCAACCCAAATATTTTGATTATTCCATCCTGGCTTTGCTTTCTCATTTCCCCTTGGTTTTGTTGATAGGTAAAAGATTTTGCTACCGTCAATGGAAATGGTTGGTTCAGCAAAGAAAAACGAAGTGTCTCTTGCAAATGGAGCAACTACTGGCTCTTGCCAAATTCCGTTGATACGTTTTGCCAGCATTATTGTATTCCAATCGCCCTGGAAAAGGGAGTAGTAAATCTCATTGCCATCGGGTGAGATTGTAAAATCCCTTTCGTACATCCCCGTTGATATTATTTCAGGGGCAAAAATAGTTGGATTTGTTCCGGGCAATTGTTGTCCTAAATAATCATTTTTAGAACCTGAGATTACATTTTGACAAAATATTTGATTGCTTGCAATTATCAACATTGTTAGCAAAAGGGATAGTTTGATTCGTTTTTTCATCTTTTTTATAGTTTTAAAGTTTTATAATTAACTATGATACTTACATTGACAAAAACCCTATGCCATTATAAGGATTACTCATACTTGAGATTCTCCGAAGGATTTACTTTAATTGCTTTGATTACTTGTGAACCGATTGTGAAACTTGTTATAAATAGGACGATTATTAGTGGTAGAATGAAAATCCATAAGGTCAAATCCATTCTAACGGCAAATGATTTTAACCATTCATTTATTCCATAGATACAAATTGGTATAGCAATAATAAATGAGATGATAATTAACCACAGAAAATCTTTGCCAAACAGATATAGTATCTTTGAAGTACTTGCTCCAAGAACGCTTCTTACACTAATCTCCTTCGTTCGTTGAATTACCATAAAGGAGAAAAGACCGAGTATTCCCATAGCTGTAACTAGAATTGCAAGAAATGAGAATGAGCCAAATACCTTTCCTATGAGTTCATCGCTTTTATACTGTTTATTATAGTAGTCATCAAGGAAGTAGAACTCGAAAGGATTTCCTGGGAAGAAGTTGTTGTATTCTTCTTGAATTCGTTTGACGCTATTCTGTATGTCTGAGGTGTTAAGTTTAAAGGCAAAAAAACCTCTTACACCTCTACCATAAGGTTGTAGTCTGTAAATATGAGGCTCAAATACTACTTTTGGCGATTGCTGATGGTAGTCTTTCATTACTCCAACAACGGTAAATATCTCGCCCCAGTATGAAACCTGTTTTCCAACAGCTGAACTTGCATTGGGGAAATCCATCCATTTTACAGCGGTTTCATTTAAGATTAGACCCATTGTATCCGAAGGGAATTCTTTAGAAAAGTTTCGCCCTTCTATAATTTTTGTTTGGAAAAGATTCACAAAGTCATAGTCAACCCCAACAATCTGATAGTTTTTATCTACGTTACTTCCAACTGCATGAATACCCCCAGCATCCCAATATATCTGCTTTCCGGGAGTCTCTGTAAGGATACAAAACTTTTCTATTTTAGGATTCTTAAGAACCTCCTGCCTGAAGCTGCTTATTTGACTTTTAAATGTTTTCTCTCTAACCCTAGGAGCACGAACAGCAAGAATTTGCTTGGTTGTAAAACCAAGATCCTGATTTTTCATGAATTTGATTTGACGAAATACCGCAAAAGTAAAGGTGAGAAGTATCAAAGCCATTGTGAACTGGAACACAACCAAAACTTTTCTTAGATTAATACCCTTTGGGCTATTTCCTATTTTACCTTTTAGAACACTAATTGGTCTATACGATGATAGTGCAATTACTGGGTATATGCCTGATATTAATACTCCTATGATAAACATCGCTGATAAGGCTACCCAAAACCATGTGAATTTCCATATTGAATAATCAGCAGGGATACCCGTTAAGTTAGAAAGAATAGACATAAACAGCTCAGTGAGTAACCATGAAAGGGCTACTGAGATAAGGTTAATAATGATAATCTCTACAAAGAATTGCCAAATTATTCTAATTCTTGTTGCTCCAACTACTTTTCTTAACCCAACCTCTTTTGCTCTTGTTAATGAACGAGCAGTCGAGAGATTAATGTAGTTAGCCCAAGCAATTACAATAATTAGGATTGCAATCATATAAAGAAAGCTAACCGTATCCTTATCCCCGTTCACCTCAATCTCTTGCTGGTAATGAGAGGTTAAGTGAATGTCTGTTGCTTTTTGAATTGGAAAATCGAATTTGAGTTTGTACTCTTTCATAATATCTCCAATTTCCTTATTCACTAATTCCTTAAGCCTTTCTTCGAATGATTTAATATTAGTCCCCTCTTTGAAGAGAAGATACGTGTACGCACCCGTATCTCCCCACGATTCCTCAATATCAGGTCCATAGATGTTGATTAAGTTTGCCCAGGATAGAATAATATCAAATTTTAGATGTGCATTATGCGGAATATCCTCAAATACTCCCGAAACCTGATATTCAGTCTTTTTATCAACGCTGAATGATTTACCAACAGGATTCTCGTTACCAAAATATTTTTTAGCCGTTGATTGCGATATGAAAGCGTGCCCAGGCTCCTTTAGTGCTGTAAGTGGTTTGCCTGATATGAATTTATAGTTAAAAACCTCGAAAAACTCTGGTTCAGCAAAGAACATTCGTTCCTCGATAAACTTATTCTCTTGGTATGAAACCGAGGCGATGTATCGCCATATACGGCCAACCTTTTCAACATCGGGCATCGAGTTTCTAATGCGAAGGCCAAGCGGAGGACAGCACGATGAGAAATGCACTGTTTCGCCAGTCTCGCTTGTTCGTTCATAACGAAGCCTATAGATTCTATCATTATTGTCGAAGAATTTGTCGTAACTCCTTTCGAAATAAACATAGTGAAGGATTAGTAAGCAAGCAGCCATTCCAATGGTTAATCCAAGGATATTAATGATGGTGTACTGTCTTGTCTTAATCAGATTTCGAAGAGCACTTTGTAAATAATTTTTTAGCATAATTTCTATTATTGTATTATTCGCTAGATAATTATTTTATAGAAGATGTAATATTTTATAGGTCAGAAATTTAATTATTTATTTTTCAATTTTAAAACAATGTCTAAGTTTTATTGTTTAGATTAAATCTAAATAACGAATCATGATTATTGGAAGAAATATCATTTTTATAATCATCATAATAGGTTGTTTTGTTTCCTGCAACCCCGATTCTCGTTATCAGAAAATTCCAATTACTGATTTTAACGGAATAGCAAATTGGTTTAACAAACAAAACGATTCCATTTACGTGATTAACTTTTGGGCAACATGGTGCTCTCCTTGTGTGAAGGAGTTTCCTTATTTCGAGCGGTTTGCAAATGAAAATAGGAATAGAAAAATAAAAGTATTAATGGTTAATCTTGATTTTCCAGATCAATACAATAAAAGGTTAATCCCTTTTCTGAAAGCACGAAAATCTAAATTGGATGTTATTATGCTGGATGATCCAGCCCAAAACACATGGATTAGTAGGGTTGATTCGAGTTGGAGCGGGTCATTACCTGCTACACTGATTTATGGTAAAGGGGAACGAACTTTTTTAGAGAAAGAGTTAACCTATGATGATCTTGAAATTGAATTGAAGAAACAGCTCACAAATACTAATAACTAAAAACAATAACTATGAAAAGAATAATTGCAATTTTTGCTCTGATGATGTTTGCATCATCTATTTTGATGGCTCAAGGATATAAGATTGGAGATAAAGTATCGGATTTTAAGCTTAAAAATGTTGATGGTAAAATGATATCCCTTAGTGATTATAAGAATTCCAAGGGTGTTATTTTGATTTTTACCTGCAATCATTGTCCCTTTGCAAAGGCTTATGAAGATAGAATAATCAATATTCATAAGAAGTATGGGAACTTAGGTTTTCCAGTTGTTGCTATAAACCCTAATAATCCTGAGGTACAACCCGAGGATTCATACGATTTAATGGTAAGTAGAGCAAAAGAAAAAGGCTTCCCATTTGCATACCTGTTCGATGAGGGTCAAAAGGTTTACCCTGTTTTTGGGGCTACTAAAACCCCACATGTATTTTTGCTTAATAAAAAGGGTAACGATATGGTCGTTGAATACATTGGAACAATCGATGATAATTACAAAGATGCTTCAATGGTAAAGGAGAAGTACCTCGAAAATGCAGTAGATGCATTATTGGCTGGTAGGTTGATAGCGATGAAGGAGACAAAGGCGGTAGGATGTGGTATTAAGGTTAAGCGTTAACTATTTCGTGTCGTTTTCTACTTTAAATTAAAATGGCTGTTTCACTGTAACAGCCATTTTTGTTTTTTTTCAATTAGTAGAGCATTATAACATTTATTATATTTGGAGTTCACAACTAAATGTAAAACCATGGATAAAAGTATAAAAGGAACTCAAACTGAAAAAAATCTTCTCAAAGCATTTGCTGGAGAATCTCAGGCTAAAAACCGCTATACATTCTTCTCAAAGAAAGCTAAAGAAGAAGGATTTGAGCAAATATCCGAACTGTTTATGAATACTGCAATGCAGGAAGAACAGCATGCAAAAATATTTTTTAGATTTTTAGAGGGTGGTTCTGTAGAAATTACTGCAACCTACCCCGCTGGTTCTATAGGAACAACTGCAGAGAATTTAAAAGCAGCGGCAATGGGTGAGCACGAGGAGTGGAGTGATTTATATCCTCATTTTGCAGAAATCGCAGAGCAGGAAGGTTTTAAAAAGGTTGCAACAGCCTTTAAACTAATCGCTAAGATTGAGAAGGAGCATGAGGAGCGTTATAAGAAACTATTAGAAAGAGTTGAATCAGGTAAAGTTTTTGAACGCGAAGAGGATACCGAATGGGTGTGTCGTAAATGCGGGCATGTCCACAAAGGCAAGAAGGCTTTAAAAAATTGTCCCGTTTGCAATCATCCTGAGGCTTATTTTGAAGAAAAAGCTTCAAATTACTAGTGAGAGTTAACCGTTGTCAGTTGTCAGTTAACGGATAACTGACAACCGATAACTAATACCTCGCTTTATCCTTAATCTCGTTATAGTACTCCTCAACCCCAACCTCTTTCATCCTTTGGTTTATCTTAATCCACCTTTGCTCTAAATGAGTATCAAACCCTGTTCGATTGCATGGAAACTCTTTACATTGAAAGCAAAAGTCCACCGATTTCTCCTTATGGCAAATCCTAACATTACAAGATCTAAATAGATGGCACTCTTGCTTCCTGCAACCGTTGCAATTTGCATTAGCAAAGTGATCAAGCATTCCCTTGAAGTCAGAATACTTGCTGAATACAGGAGCATCTAGCAGTTCAGTAAAGCGTTTAGCATAGATATCAAAGTTGCCTAAGCTATTTCGAAGATTTTCACTATGATACTTAATGCTACCATCCTTGAAGGCAAAGCATTTTTGGCAGTTAATGCCACATGGACCAAGGTATTCAAGTGTTTTTTGTTGCATAATCGTTAAATTTTTTGAACAATCAAAGTTTGCTCTATTTTACTAAAAAGAAAAATTATTGTTTTTTATTTGCTTTTGCATTAAAACCCAGAGCAGGGTAAACTAGTTGATTATTAGTATTTAATGTCCCTTAACTTTAGACCCTCTAGGCACTTCTTTTTTATTTTTTACCTTTGCGCTGAATTTAAAGCATTATGGAGTATATCTACCCGAGAAATTTTGAGGAAAAGGTTGGTTTTGATAAGATTCGTGAGCTAGTTTCCTCTCGTTGTCTTTGTCATTTGGGGATTCGAAAGGTTACCGAGGTTTCTTTCAGCTCCGATTTTGAGAATGTAAGCCGTTTGATATCTGAGGTTGACGAGATGAAAACCATCAGCCTGATGGACGATACTTTTCCGGTTGATAACTATATCGATACTACTCCATTTCTTGAGCGTATCCAGCTGCAAGGAACATGGCTTGATGAGCGAGAACTATTTGATCTCCGAAAATCGCTCGATTCTATAAAAGCTTTGCTCAATTTTTTTCGCCGTGGCGACGAACCGCTTTACCCAAATCTTACAAACCTCACCAGGAATCTGTCCTACTATCCTTTCGTGACCGATAGGATTGATTCAATCCTTAATAATCTTGGTAAGATTAAGGACAATGCATCGCCTGAGTTGGCAAGGATTCGTATCGAGGTATCATCCAAACAGGCTTCGGTATCAAAACGAATACAAAGCATACTCAAGTCAGCTCAATCCGATGGCTATGTTGAGTCCGATGCTACGCCTTCCGTTCGCGATGGGCGAATTGTAATACCTGTTTCAGCATCCAATAAAAGAAAGATAAAAGGTTTTGTTCACGATGAGTCAGCTACCGGAAAAACAGTTTACATTGAGCCTGTTGAGGTAGTTGAGCTGAATAACGAGATTAGGGAGTTGGAGTACGCTGAGCGTCGTGAGCTGGTTCGTATTTTAGTGGAATTCTCCGATTCCATTCGTCCGTATATTCCAGAACTTTTATTGGCATACGACTTTCTTGGAACTATCGATTTTATTAGAGCCAAAGCGCTATTTGCCATTGATGTAAACGGAGCAAAACCCATTTTGACTGACAAACCGCATATCTACGTTCGGCAAGCTAAGCACCCATTGCTTTTTCTTACATTGAAGCGTGAAAAGAAAGAGGTTGTTCCTTTAGATATTCAACTCGATAGTAATGAACGAATCCTTCTGATTTCAGGGCCAAATGCTGGAGGAAAGTCCGTATGCCTTAAAACCGTAGGTTTACTTCAATACATGCTGCAATGTGGATTCCTACCATCACTACTTGAGAATTCAGAGATTGGAATTTTCGATAAGATATTTATCGACATTGGCGATGAGCAATCCATCGAGAACGATTTGAGTACCTATAGTTCACATCTGCTGAATATGAAGCAGTTTCTGCGAAATGCCGATTCTAAATCGTTAATACTTATCGATGAGTTTGGTGCTGGGACTGAACCGATGGTCGGTGGAGCTATCGCTGAATCAATTCTTCAGCGCTTCTGTGAGCAGAAAACTTTTGGTGTAATAACAACCCATTATACAAACTTAAAGCATTTTGCAGCAGGAAATCCGGGTGTGGTAAATGGTGCGATGCTATTTGATGTAAGCAAAATTCAACCACTCTTTAAACTTGAGATAGGTAAGCCAGGAAGCAGCTTTGCTTTTGAGATTGCTCGTAAAATAGGACTTCCAGAGGATGTTCTTCAATCAGCATCCTCAAAGGTGGGGGAGGATCATATCAGCTTCGAGAAGCATCTTCGTGAGATTTCACGCGACAAGCGTTATTGGGAGAAGAAGCGGGATAGTATCCGATTGACAAATAAAAAGGTTGAAGAGACCGAAAAGGTATTAGAGCAAGAGCTCCTTGCAATTAAAGCGCAACGCAAGGAGATTCTTGCTAAGGCAAAAAAGGAGGCTGAACTATTGCTGTCCAGCACGAATAAGCAGATTGAGAATACGATAAGGGTTATCAAGGAATCGAATGCCCAAAAGGAGAAAACCAAGGAGGTGCGTGCTGAACTGGAGGTGTTCAAGAAGGATTTTGAGAGGAAGATAAATGAGCAGGATGATGCCATCGATCAAAAGATTGAGCGATTAAGGGAGAAGCAGAAGCACCGAGAGGAGAATGTTAAAAAGGGCGGATTATCTTCAAATATCGAAATGACTGATAAGGTTGAGGTGAAAACGCTTGAAAAGGGCGATAAGGTTAGGTTGAAGGATCAGGATATTGTTGGGGAGGTGTTTGAGGTAGGTTCGAAAAATGCTATTATTGCCTTTGGCAATATGTTGACTAGTATCGATATTGATAAGCTGGAGGTGATCTCATCGAATGAATACCGAAAAACAAGCCGTGAGGTATTACAGCCTAGAACTGGCAGCGGTGTTGATACCCATAAACGGAGATTGAACTTTAAAGGGGAAATTGATTTGCGTGGTTTTCGTGCCGAGGAGGCCATTAGAGCATCGCAGGAGTTGGTTGATGAGGCATTAATGCTCGGTATTGGTCAGGTACGTATTCTACATGGTAAAGGGAATGGCATACTTCGCCAGCTAATCCGCGAATATCTGGCTACTCACCCTGGGGTTAAATCGTTTATTGATGAACGTGTTGAATTCGGTGGAACAGGAATTACAATTGTGGTGCTCGATTAGGCTATTTAAAACCCAAATGACAAAACCAACCCATAACAGAAAACCCTATGCCGATTATTAATATCTAAAATAATCATATCTTCGTATTGCTAAAATTTCTGTTTCCTGAATGGACGTACTGGTATATACGCAAAGGTTAACACCTCGTGTTGATTATACGATAAAGTTTATCTTCGAAGATATTCTTGGGGTAAAAGTTCGGATTACCTCATCCTATACTGAGGCGAAACAGCATTGTGGTGTTCTGATATCTTATTGCATGTTGCCTGTAAAGGATGGGATTCATATTGTCCCTCATTACATCATGATTGAGGATTCCGTTGAGCGTCAGAGAATAGAATTTTTTGATTGGGAAAATCTTCCCGCTTTCTTTAGAACCTCCAAGGAGGCCGATATACCTTTTGATTTGTTTGCTACAACATTCTTTTTAATCTCACGCTATGAGGAGTATCTACTTTTTGAGCCCGATAGGCATAATCGGTTCACATCCGATCAGAGCGTAGCTGCATTGGGAGGATTTCTTGAAGAGCCTATTGTTGAGCAGTGGGCGTACAAATTAGTTCAAAAGATTCAGGAGAAATTCCCTAGCTTTGAGATTAACCCAAGTAAGTTCGAGTTTATTCCAACCATCGATATCGATAATGCCTACGCATATAAGCATAAAGAGGTTTACAGGGCAATTTTGGGTACATTAAAATCGTTGGTAACGCTCCGTTTATTCGATTTTGTCAGCAGAATATTCGTTTATCTGAATTTTCGAAAAGACCCTTTTGATATTTACGATAACCTTTTCCTAAAACTGAAGGATTGGCCAAATACAATTTGGTTTGTGTTAGTTGGCAAGTATGCCCGATACGATAGAAATGTTCCAATCCAAAATTTTGAGATGCAAAACCTGATTCAAAGAATTGGCGATAGGTTTTGCGTTGGGGTCCATCCTTCGTACCGATCTGGAACAAGCTTCGATAGGGTTAAGTCTGAGATAAACGATGTTTCAAGAGTCCTGAATATAAGCGTTCGGCAGAGCCGTCAGCACTTTCTGAGAATTTTCTTGCCAACAACCTATACCAATTTAGCTTTGCTTGGTGTTAAGGAGGATTACTCCATGGGCTATTCCGATCGGATTGGCTTTAGGGCAGGTACCTGTTCCCCCTTTAGGTTCTACAATATTAAGGAGGATAGAGTGATGGATATAAAGGTAATTCCTTTTCAAACAATGGATTACACCCTTTGTGAGCAGATGAAAATGACTCCGCTTGAAGCAAAGAATAGTATAATGAGGTTGGTCGATAAGGTTTGTAAAGTGAATGGTACCTTTGTTTCCATATGGCATAACGAGTATATGTCAGGAGCTTCACCTTGGAAAGGATGGGAGCAAGTAATGCCATTAGTTTTAGAGGAAGTTAAAAGATTGAATGGTGGAGATTCAGTACGTAAAGCATAGCCAAATCGATTTTATTAAGTGGGACGAATGCATAAGTAGGTCGTTGAACGGAATTGTTTATGCTTACTCATGGTATTTAAATATTGTAGCAGGTGAGTGGGATGCCCTTGTTGGGGATGATTACGATGTGGTGTTTCCATTGGTGAAGAAAAGTAAATTTGGCATAGCTTACGTATATCAACCATTATTTACGCAGCAATTAGGTGCGTTTTCGATGAATATTATCGATAAGGGAACGCTTGAGCTAATTATCAAATCAATTCCAACCAAGTTTAAGTATCAGGAGGTAAACCTTAATATATTCAATAAGGTCGATTCCTCATATCTTAGAATCGATGAAAGGGTAACGTATCAGCTTGATCTGGTTCAGCCCTATTTTACCCTTTCTTCAAGCTATAATGAGAATACACGAAGGAATATCTCTAAGGCAATAGCAATGGGAGTTCGTGTAAGTAAGGGATTGCCCGTTGATGATTTCATAACCTTTTTTAAAGAAAACCTATCTGTTTCATTGTCTTCAAAGGATATTGAGAAGATTCGTAAGATTGTTCAGTATTCAAACGAGAAAAAAATAGGTGAGGTATTCGCTGCATATACCGCTCAGGATACTCTATGCGCAGCGGCTTTTTTCATGAAATCAAATGGTAAGGTTATATACCTATTTGCCGCTTCAAGTGAGCTTGGAAAGAAGTATAAAGCAATGTTTTCCATTGTTGATAGCCTTATTAATTTCTACTCTGAGTCATTGCTTACTCTAGATTTCGAGGGCTCGAACATCGAGAATATCGCTCGGTTCTATGCGGGTTTTGGGGCAAAAAAATCTAACTACCAACGAATCGTAATTAATAATTTACCTTGGTTTCTTAAGCTAATAAAGGGATAAACAGAGACGGTTTTACTCCATTAAACTTTCAAAATCAATCTCAGTCATTTGCTCCACTTCAACAATTTTACCCTTTTCGCATTTTAATGTTCTCCCAGGAAATTTTTTAAGTAAAGAATAGTTGTGAGTAGCCATAACCACTGCACGACCAGTTAAAGAAATATCGTGAAGTAATCGCATGATCTCCTCCGATGTATCAGGATCGAGGTTTCCGGTAGGCTCATCGGCTAGAATTATTTCAGGATCATTGAGCAGTGCTCGGGCAATAACCACTCGTTGCTGTTCGCCACCCGACAGCTGATGTGGCATTTTATGATCTTTGTTTTGAAGCCCAACCTTTTCGAGGGCATCCTTTATTCGCTGTTCAATTTCTGCCTTATTCTTCCACCCAGTTGCCCGAAGAACGAATAGTAGATTATCGAATATTGAACGGTCGGGGAGAAGCTGGAAATCCTGAAATACCGTGCCGATCTTTCTTCTCAGAAATGGAATCTGATTGCGTTTTATCGTTCGTAGGTTGAAATCAGCCACAACCCCTTCGCCCTCTGCGAGATCAATTTCAGCCGTTATGGTTTTAATCAAGCTCGACTTCCCGCTGCCAACCTTCCCGATGATATAAACAAATTCACCTTTATCGATAGCGAAGTTTACATCGGAGAGGATGAGCTGCTCATCCTGATATAATGAAGCGTTAGTGATTTCAATAATGGTATCGAGAGCCATGGTTAAATATTTACAATTTGATAGCTGAGTTTGTTTAAGCAGCTATAAAGATAGGTTGATTTTTGGTGATAGAAAAAAGATTTAAGAAAGTTGAATGAAGTATAACATTGATTCTAGAATTGTAGTTCAAATTTTGTTGAGTTTGCTTTCGATTCAACTGCTATAGTCCCTTGATGCGATTGCATAATCTGTTTGCAAAAGCTTAGTCCAATGCCCATTCCATGTTCTTTTGTGGTAAATGATGGAAGGAAAATGCTTTCGAGATACTCGGCAGGGATTCCATGCCCATTATCAGTCACATTGATAGAGAAACGTTGTTCTGGGTTAAGTTGGGCTGAAATTTCTACTTTCCCATTGTTGTGATTAATTGCTTCAATAGCATTTTTAACTAGGTTGATGATTACCTGCTCAACCAAATCCTTATCTGCAGTTAACCTTAAGTCAGTTGGATATGCATTGATAATCAATTCAACATTTCGAGTGGTGAGTTCTTCGGCATATAGATTTTTAATCTTTTCTAATGATTCAATAATCGAGAATGAACTAATTTTAAGATTAGGGGGAGTTGTAAAATTCTTAAATTTTTCAACAAAATCGATAAGCGCTTTGCCTCTTTCTTCGATTACATTCGCACTGGTTAAAGCGTCGTTTACATTTTCAGGTCTTATTGATTCGAGCGTTTTAATCTCATTATTATTTGTAAAACCTCTGCGAATTGCTGTTGTAAGGGTGAGTATGGGCGTTATTGAATTCATTATTTCATGTCGAAGGAGTCTGATGAGTTTTCGCCAAGCATCAACCTCCTGAGCCTCCAGCTCGCTTCTGATATCATCAAAACTGACAAGAAATATCTCCTCGTTGCTTAGTTTCAGTAGTGTTTTTTTTACGGCTAGACTAGTTATCTTACCTTGGGTAATAATTTTTACAACGGTTGGAATTCCATCAAGATTAAGGGTTAGCAAATCCTTAAGTTCAGGATGATTATCAACAAGGGCTGAAACCTTACTTTTCGAATCGATTCCGAATAGCTTTGTGGCGGCATTGTTTGCTAGTGCAATTCTTCCACCCTTGTTATAGGCAATTAACCCAACGTTAACCTGTTCAACAATCGCATTGATGAAGTATTGCTGTTGAACCTTCTCAACTCCCGCTTGATGTAGTTTCTTTACTATTTTATCGAGATCGAAAACGAAGTTTCCAAAGTTTTTCTCAATCCTTTTTCTGGAGTAGGCGAGGGTAGTATCGTTTTCTTGTAAGTAATATAGAAAGTTTGCAAGATCGCGATTTACTTGGTTTAGAAAATGAATGAGTGATATTACTTCGATAATAAGTAATAAGAAGAAAAGTAAAATTGTGACAACTCTATCGGTTTCCGTCCAAAACCAAATCAACCCAAAGCAGGTTAGTGCAATCAGGATTACACGTGCTATAATGTTTAGAGTGAAACTATTTGCTTTCAAGTTTTTGAGTTAAAGGTTATACTTTTGAATCTTTGCGTAAAGTGTAGTCCGTGAGATTTCAAGGGTTTTGGCCGCCAACGATAGATTTCCCTTTGCTTTCTCCAAAGCATTGATTATAGTTTGTTTTTCGGATTCCGATAAACTTTGATTGTCACTGGCTCTTGCTAATGAAACATCGTACCTAAGACCCAGATCGGCAGGTTGAATTTTATCAGAATCACAAAGAATAATCGACTTTTCAATGGTATGCTTTAACTCCCTAATATTCCCAGGCCATTTATGCTTTTGCAGGGCATCCAATGCCCTTGTGCTTAACTCAATGTTTGGCTTGTCGTATTTGAGCGAATATTGCTTGATAAAGAACTCGGCTAAGCCCTGAATATCCTCCTTTCTCTCACGTAAAGGGGGCAGATGAATCGTTATGGTATTTATACGATAAAATAAATCCTCGCGGAAAGAGCTGTTCCTAATCATCTCTTCAAGGTTTCGATTTGTGGCGGTTATCAACCTGATATCAATAGGGATTTGGGTATTTGAGCCCAAGCGGGTTATTATTCTATTTTGCAAAACGGTTAGCAATTTTGACTGCTGAGCGAAAGGAAGATTGCTTACTTCATCCATAAAAAGGGTGCCTCCTGTTGCTATCTCAAAACGCCCCGCTCTATCCTCGCGAGCATCGGTAAAGGCTCCTTTGATGTGACCGAAAAGTTCGCTCTCAAAAAGGGTTTCGCTGATTGAGCCAAGATCTACGCCAATAAATGTTTCATCAGCCCTGTTCGATTTTCGATGAAGTTCTCTAGCAATTAGCTCTTTGCCTGTTCCATTCTCGCCATAAATAAGAACGTTTGCATCGGTAGATGCAACCTTTTCGATGGTTCGATAAACTTCCTCCATGGACTTTGAACTGCCTTTGAAAAGTTGAAAATGCTTATCGATATCGCCTCTAAGGATTGCTTGGCTGCCTTGCAATTTCTTAACTTTTAACTTATTAAGCCTTAGCTCTAGGGCATTCTTGAGTGTAATGATTAGTTTGTCGGAATCCCAAGGTTTTGTAACAAAATCTGTTGCTCCATCCTTGATTGCTTGAACTGCAAGGGAAATATCCCCATAAGCAGTTATTAATATAACAACGGCTAACGGATCGCGTTTCAAAATCTCACATAGCCAGAATAATCCCTCTTTCCCTGTGTTATTTGGATTTTTAAAATTCATATCCAAAAGGATAACGTCAAAGGGATTGACAACAAGTTTCTCAACGATTTCGCTTGGGTGTTGCTTACATACAATCTCCTTGAACTCGTATTTTAAAAGCATCTGCAACGATTCAAGGATTTGTTGGTTATCGTCGATAATTAGGATTCTGCCAGCGAGCACTTTATTCATTTGAGGCGACTTTAATCGTAATAAACTGCCAAACAAATATATTGAATTGTTCAGATACTGAACAGTTGATGTTCATATATTTTACAATATAATTGATGAGGAATCTATCTTGTAAAAGAGTATTGTTTTGATATTTAACTCTGTATGATTGATGGCATATCTGTTGGTTCCTTTGTTTGGGTTCAGATAATAGAGTTTGTATTGTAAAAAGAATTCAAAAAAAGTATATTGCCATGATGATATTGAATTTTAAAACAACAATCCGAAGCATTAGTAAGCATAAGCTGAATGCAACCATTAATGTATTTGGTTTAGCAGTCGGATTCTCAGCTTTTATTCTTATCTCTCTTTTTGTAAAATACGAGAAAAGTTGGGATAAACACAACGTTAACTACGAAAGAATCTATAGAGTACAGCGCACATTTGTTAAGGCTGTTGCTGCGATGGATGGTAATAATATTTCACCTCACACCCATGGAATTACAGCTAAGTTAATCGAAGCGGAATGTCCTGAGGTTGAAAAAACGATGGTGGTTGAACAGCTAGGTGGTCGATATTTGTCATCAACACCGCTAAATCAAATCTATGAGCAAGAAGGCATTATTACTGAGCCTTCAATATTTGATATTTTCACCTATCAATTTATCGAGGGAAATAGTTCAATTGCTTTAAAGGAGCCGTTTTCAGTTATCCTCTCGAAAAGTATGGCAGATAAACTTTTTCCCGAAGGGAATGCTGTGGGCAAAACCATTCTCATCGAAAAACGAAATGAGTTAAAGGTCACTGGTATTTACAAGGATTTACCAAAGAATTCGATCTTTCGTCCAACCTACATCGTTTCGCTTACTTCGCTTGAAAAAGAAAGGAATATTAGAGAGCAATGGACAGGCGATAACATGACATTTGTTATGCTCAAATCGGCAAGTGATTTAGATAAAGTTAATGCTAAGGTTTGGGATCTCTACAAAGTAAACCCACGTAAAGTTGAGGAGAAAATCTCATTACGGCCACTTTCAATGCTTTATCTTAATTTCAACTATGAGAACGACTATCTCATTGTGCTTTTTCTATATCGGTTAATAGGAGTGTTTATTCTGCTTTTGGCATGTTTTAACTATATTAATCTGGCTACTGCTCAAGCAGCCATTAGAACGAAAGAGATTGCTGTTAAAAAAGTTTGTGGGAGTAGTAAGGTTTCATTAATCACTCAGTTGCAGGTTGAGGCGGTAATAGTCTCAGTGCTTGCAGTAACAATCTCTTTTTTTATTATTGAAAACTTCCTCCCCATTTATAATAGTATTGTAAGAAAAGATATAAGTTTTTCCATAATAAGCGACTGGGCTTTTAGTTTGAAGATTATATCAATTTCTATACTTACAGGATTACTTTCTGGTGCATATCCCGCTCTCTTCCTCGCTTCAAGAAATATAATATATTTACTAAAGGGGAACTTATTCAAGACTAAACGAGAGAAGCTTGGACCTAAAAAGATTCTTATTGTTCTCCAATTTTCAATTTCTCTTTTTCTAATAATAATAACAATTGGCTTTTCTGAGCAAATAAAGTATTTGTTAACAAAGGATTTGGGATTTAATAAGGATAACATTGTATATGCTCGGTTTTCGTGTGCAAAACCTAATGTTCAATTCGATGACTTGAAAAGTAGAATCATATCGCACCCCGAGTTTAAGGATGGATGTTTTTGTGAACATATTCCTTTTGTTTCGTTTGGCGGAGGAAATGTAAATTGGGAGGGATGTCTGCAAGGAGAATCAGTTAATGTTCGGTTCAATGCGGTAAACTACGATTTTTTGAACACCTTGGGTATCCAGGTGTTGCTTGGGCGAGGTTTTTCCAGAAAATTTTCTGCTGATACTTTAAACTCTTGCATTATTAATGAAACTGCTTGTAGAAGTTTTGGCTGGAAAGATCCAATTGGGAAGAAGTTGGCTAATAATAGGCTTGTTGTCGTTGGTGTAGTGAAAAATTATATGTATAAGGATATGCACAACGGCATTGAGCCTGCAGTACTGGTTCTTGAGTCGGAGCCAAGATATGGTGATTGGTCATTTGCATTCCGCGTTGAGAAAGGAAAGATAGAGGAGGCAAAAAGGATAGTTCAGGTTGAGTTTGAGAACTATTTCCCTAATAGTGCTTTGGAATTTAAGGAGTTGAACGAGACATTTAAAAATGAGAACGTTTTACTGGTATACAATTCAGTAAACAATTCGCTTGTATTTTTTACTGTGATAAATATCTTTCTTGCAATTATTGGATTGCTTGGTTTAGTTTCGTTCACAATTCAGCGAAGAACCAAAGAGATTGGGATCAGGAAGATTAATGGCAGTTCCGACTTTAGCATCTTTATGATGCTGACCAAGGAATATCTTTCGTTGATAGTATATTCTTCAATTATTGCATGGCCTGCATCTTATATTATGTATAATTCTATTCCAGGTGCGAACAAACTTCCCCTTCATTTCTCGGTATTTATTATTTCAACAATGATTATTGTGCTAATCGTAGTTGTTACATCAACTTTTCAAACCGTGAAGGTGTCAATTTCCAATCCCGTTGATGCTTTGCGGTATGAGTAGTAATATAAACTTGAATATTTTCAATTTAAAGTTTTAGTAATTTTAACTTTTACAAAAATTTAGTGTTTTGTAACTACTCAGGTACATTTTTAGGTAGCCATTTTCTTTCTTGGACAAATGTAAATTACAGTGATAAAGATTGTTACTTGCTTATTTGTCACGTAAAGTCGCCAAGTCTGCCGCCTGCCTGCCGGTAGGCAGGGTAGGCAGGTTCGCCAAGAAAGAAAAAACGTATTCATTTTTTCTAATTGATTGTAGTTCGAGTAATTCCATTTTTCTATGCTGATTCTAACAAGCCAAAAAACATTTTTCCGATGAGCTATCAGCTGTACTGTTGTTAATACATTTTTTTGTGACATTAGCATTTTCAACTCATTTCCATTACAATCCTCTATATTTGCATCAAAGGTTTCATCATTGATTTCGATGGAAAACAAGACAAATAAGGGGCATCGCAAGATTATTCATGTCGACATGGATGCTTTTTATGCGTCTGTCGAGCAGCGCGATAATCCAATGTATCGTGATCGACCTATCGTTGTTGGTGGTTCGCCCGATGGGCGAGGTGTTGTAGCCACCGCGAGCTATGAGGCTCGCAAGTTTGGAATACATTCGGCAATGTCATCAAAAAGGGCCTTGCAGCTTTGTCCCGATGTAATATTCATTCGACCTCGATTCAGCGTTTATAAAGAGGTTTCGAATAAATTACGCGAGATATTCAGTCGATATACCGATTTAATTGAACCCCTTTCATTGGATGAAGCTTATTTGGATGTTACTCACGATAAGCAAAACATCGGTTCTGCCATCGAAATTGCTAAGCAGATTAGGCAAGCCATAAAAGATGAGTTGCATTTGACCGCATCGGCAGGAGTTTCCATCAATAAGTTTATTGCCAAGATTGCATCTGATATAAAGAAACCCGATGGTTTAACTTTTATTGGGCCATCAAAAGTTGAGTCATTTATAGAGAATCTTCCAGTAGAGAAATTCTTTGGCGTAGGTAAGGTTACTGCCGATAAGATGAAACGCATGAACCTTTTCACTGGTGCGGATTTGAAGAAGTTAACCGAGCAGGAGGTGGTGACCCATTTTGGCAAGGTTGGCCATTTCTATTACAATATCGTAAGAGGTATCGATAATAGAAGCGTTGAGCCAGAACGCGAGACGAAATCAGTGGGGGCTGAGGATACCTTTTTGCACGATTTAAAGGAAATTGATGATATGTACGAGGAGCTGGGCCATATTTCCCAAACGGTTTGTAATCGTCTAAAAAAGTACAATCTAAAAGGCCGAACAGTAACTCTAAAGGTTAAGTACAGCGATTTTAAGCAGATAACCCGAAGTCAGTCACTCATCAATCCAATTTCAGATATCGATGATATTTTTAGCATAACAAAGCATCTGCTCACACCATCAATAGTGGAGGGTAAAAAGGTGCGTTTGCTTGGAATTACGCTATCAAACTTTGGTGAAAAGCAGATTCCGAATAAGAAGCACGAAGATTATAGACAATTAAGGTTGTTTGAAGATTAATCTCTGATTTACAATAGACTCATTTTTTCCCCATTAGCACATCGTATTCAAGCATTAGCTTTTATTAACTTGATTTTCCCTCCAAAAGCAATGTCCTAATCTATCTAAACAACATCATGTTTGTTATTTGTAATAATTCTAAATAAACACTCTTTGTTCGATGATTTCTACCGAACAAATCAATCATTTAGATGTTTACAAAGCGTTTACTTAATTGTTCTAAATCAATGGATGTTCTAAAAACTCGTATAAATCTACGGTCGGAGGAGTTTGTTGCTAACAATGAATATAATAAGTCCTTAAATAAGAGAATACAAGACATATTAAACGAGACACAAAGTAAAAGAGATGGCGATATTCTTGAGAAGCATAAAGCCAGAGGTAAATTATTGGCCAGTGAGAGAATAAGGTTATTAATTGATAGAGATACTCCTTTCTTTGAACTTTCATCACTTGCGGCCTATGATCAATACGATAATCAATTCCCCGGAGCAGGTATTATTACAGGAATAGGGCTTATCCACGGAATGGAGACTGTAATTGTTGCAAACGATGCAACGGTTAAAGGCGGGACGTATGTTAACGAAACAATAAAGAAGCATTTAAGGGCGCAAGAGATTGCTTTGCAGAACAACTTGCCAATTGTTTACTTGGTCGATTCGGGTGGAGTTTTTTTACCAGAGCAAGCCAATGTATATCCCGATAAAGATCACTTTGGTAGAATTTTTTTTAATCAGGCAAAACTTTCAGCCGAAAGGATTCCTCAAGTTGCTATCGTTATGGGATCATGTACTGCAGGCGGAGCTTATATTCCCGCAATGAGCGATGAAAGTATTATCGTGAAGGGAACGGGTTCAATATTTCTTGCAGGACCTCCTCTTGTTAAAGCTGCTATTGGTGAGGTTGTTACTGTTGAGGAGCTTGGCGGAGCAGTAGTTCACACTTCTATATCAGGAGTAGTGGATCATTTGGCTGATAATGATGAGGATGCGTTAAGAATATGTAGGGATGTTTTTGATCATTTCAATAAGAATCCAAAGCAAAATGTTGATAGAATTGAGATTGAGGAACCGCTATATCTCATCGATGAAATTTACGGTATAATTCAGCCAAGTCTGAAAAAAGGAATTGATATGTATGAAATAATAGCGCGATTGGTCGATGGAAGTAAATTTCAAGAATTCAAAGCCAATTACGCGCAATCAATTATTACAGGGTTTGCAAGGATTATGGGTTATAATATTGGCATAGTAGCCAATAATGGGATATTGTTCTCTGAATCTGCTCTTAAAGCAACTCATTTTATTGAACTATGCTGTAGCCGGAGTATTCCAATTGTTTTTTTACAGAATATAGCCGGTTTTATGGTTGGAAAAGAGTATGAACATAAGGGCATAGCAAAAGATGGTGCTAAAATGATACAAGCGGGTGCTAATGCAAATGTTCCGAAAATTACAATTATTGTTGGGGGTTCTTATGGCGCAGGGAATTACGCCATGGCTGGAAGGGCATATGAACCTAACTTTCTGTTTATGTGGCCTAACGCAAAAATTGGGGTAATGGGGGGCGAGCAGGCATCCGAAGTATTGGTAAGTATCAAGCAAAAAGGAGAAAGCAGTAATAAAAATACGGATATGAAACATGAGATATTACAACGGTTTGAAACTGAGAGTTCAGCGTTATACAGCACATCAAGGATTTGGGACGATGGAATAATTGACCCTATTATTACCCGTGAGGTTTTGGCTTTGAGCATTTCCATAGCACTAAATAAACCTTTCCCTGAACCAAAAACAGGCGTTTACAGAATGTAAAGAAAAAACTATGAAGAGTTTCGAGAAAATTAAAGTTGACCTCCATAATAATTATGCTACAATCTGGTTAAGCCAACCCGAAATCCGTAATGCGTTGAATCCAGTAATCATTAAAGAGTTAGTTAAAGGATTTGAATGGATTGAAAAGAAAGATGAGATTAGGGTAATTGTAATTAGAGGAAATGGAGGTTCGTTCTGCGCTGGCGCAGATATCAATTGGATGAAGAAATCAGGAGAACAGGGATATAGGAAAAATTATGCCGATAGCAATATGCTCGCCAATTGCTTTAAAACGATTTATCATTCTAAGAAAGTGGTCATTAATTTAGTTCATGGACATGCATTTGGCGGTGCTTTAGGCTTTTTGGGTGCAAGTGATTTTAACTTGGCCACCAAGGATACTAAATTTGGACTTACCGAGTTACGTTTGGGCTTAGTACCATCAGTGATTGCACCTTATCTACATGCTAGAGTAAGACCTGTTGATATTCGATATCAGATTTTTACAGGCAAAGTGTTTTCGGCCTCCGAAGCACAAAACATCGGTCTTATTGATTATGTGTGCGAAGATATTAATGAAATGAAAGCAAAGGTCAATGAATTGGTTCAGGGTATCTGTTCTGTATCTCCAGTTGCATTGGCTGAAGAAAAGGAACTTTTAAGATATTTCAATAGAAACCTTATTAATTCTAAAAACATTAAGAAAACGGTTAAACTTATTACTGATATGAAAATGTCAGAGGATGCTAATGTTAGAATGTCAAAATTTATTGAAAAGAGGTAGTACTGATTATTAATAGGCAATACAGCAATTAGATAAAACCATGGACGCAACAGTAAATATAAATCCTTTAATAAAAAAACACCATATTGAACTTAGGTCGAGAATAAGACACTTTGCCGAGACAGAGATTGAGTCATTAGCCAAAGAACTGGATGAAGAGGCTACGTTCTCCAAATCATTAACCAAACGCTTAGGTGAAATGGGCTTATTTGGCATTAGTATTCCCGAAGTTTATGGCGGTAAAGACCTCGATACTCTTTCCTACATCATAGCTGTTGAAGAGCTGGCTAGAGTTGACAGTTCGCAGGCTGCAACCGTGGCTGCTCACAATTCGCTGGGGATAGTTCCAATCTTCAATTATGGAACAGAAAAACAGAAACGGCATTTGTTGCCTAGCTTAACATCTGGCGATTATGTATGGGCGTTTGGATTAACTGAGGCCGATGCAGGGTCGGATGCCACAGGAGTAAAAACCATAGCCGAATTACGTGATGGCTATTATATAATTAATGGTTCAAAACTATTCATTACAAATTCAGCATCAGTATGCTCTGCAGGTGTTACAGCGTTGACTATAACGGGCGAAAAAGAGGGCAAAAAGAAATTTTCGGCAATACTTGTTGAACGGCAAAGTGAAGGCTACATAGCTGAACCAATCCGAAATAAAATGGTATGGAGAGCTGCTGATACAGGTAAGATAACTTTCAGAAATTGCAAAGTACCCAAGGAGAACTTGCTTGGAGAAGAAGGAAAAGGTGCTCGCATAATGCTCGAAATAATCGATGGTGGTCGGCTTTCTATTGCTGCAATTGGGTTGGGTCTTGCGCAAGGCGCATTCGAAATGGCTTTAGAGTATGCGAAGAGCAGACACCAATTTAACCAGCCCATCGGAAAGTTTCAGTCCATCGCATTTAAACTTGCTGATATGGAAACTAAGTTAGAGTTAGCCCGAAACACGTTGTATAAGGCTTGCTGGCAAAAAGATTCAAATCTACCGTATGCCAAAGAGGCCGCAATTGCCAAGTTGTACTGCTCCGAAATTGCCAAAGAAATTGCCGATGAAGCGGTACAAATATTTGGTAGTTACGGATTAATGAAAGATAACAAGATAGAAAGGTTTTATCGAGATCAGCGAATACTACAGATTGGCGAAGGTACTTCGGAGATATTGCGGGTTTTAATTTCAAGACATTTAGGGCTCTGAACTAATAAGATATCCCATGCAAATCATTACGGGTTTCTCAAAACTAAATAGAGCAGAAAGAATAGATATTCTTAGAAAGCTTATTCCTTTAAATGAGGAACAGGCGAATTTATTGTCGGCTTTTCAAGGAAACAGAAGTGAATTAAATGATTTAATAGAAAATCTAAGTGAGAATTATGTTTCGAATTATGCTCTTCCATTCGGTATTGCCCCTAACTTTTTAGTTAATGATAGGTTCTACTTCGTGCCGATGGTTACAGAGGAGAGTTCTGTGATTGCTGCAGCTGCTTATGCTGCTAAGTTTTGGTCGGATAAAGGTGGATTTAGAACAAGGGTATTAGGGACAAAAAAAGTTGGGCAAATTTACTTTTCTTGGAAAGGTGATATTAAAAGGTTACAAAATGATTTGTCGATACTGAAAGCGAAGTTATTGTTTATAACCAAGCCTTTAACTTCAAACATGGTGAAGAGAGGTGCCGGCATATCCGATATAACTTTAAGTCATGGTAGCGATTACCACGTTTTAAATGTTGACTTTGAAACAGCCGATTCAATGGGAGCCAACCTGATTAACTCATGTCTTGAAGTTATGAGTCCTGAGTTATTATCTTTTTTAAAGGATAGTTATTCCGAATTTGACTCTGATGCCGAAATCATAATGGCTATTCTATCGAATTACACACCCGATTGTTTGGTTGAATGTGTTGTTGAATGCAATATTAGCGAACTCTCTCAAATATCAGGGGATTTAACTTCAGAGCAGTTTGCCAGCAAATTTGAGAAAGCAGTTAGAATTGCACATGAAAATATTCAAAGAGCCGTTACGCATAACAAGGGAATATTCAATGGTATTGATGCTGTTCTAATATCCACAGGAAATGATTTTAGAGCAGTTGAGGCTTGCGGACACGCTTATGCTTCGAAAGATGGAAAATACACTTCTCTTACAGATATTGAAATAGATGAAAACCGGTTCAAGTACACTCTTCGACTCCCTTTGTCAGTAGGTACTGTAGGAGGAGTTACGTCTGTTCATCCTTTAGCGAAGTTAGCATTGCAGATTATGGGTAATCCATCAGCAAAAGAACTTATGCAGGTTGTTGCTGCGGCAGGCCTAGCAAATAATTTCGCAGCCATTCGTTCTCTCATTACCGATGGTATTCAAAAAGGTCATATGAAACGTCATCTTAACAATATTTTATATCAGTTTAATGCTAGTGCAGCTGAAAAGGAGAGAGTCGAGGAACATTTTAAACATGACACAGTTTCTTTTAAGGCAGTTTCCGATTACATCGATAGTTTAAGGAATGGAGTATGAATGAAGTAACACAAAATACCTTTTTTTCGAATGGTAATCTGATTATCACCGGGGAGTACTTTGTGTTAACGGGCGCAAAAGCGTTGGCTGCTCCCCTTAAGTATGGACAGCAAATGATGGTTACAAGTATCATAAATGATAAACCCTCATTGCTTTGGAAAGCAACAGAGCAAGGGAAGCCATGGTTTAATGCGAATTTTAATAGTGAAGACTTAAATATCATTGATTCAAATAATGATGAAATCGCTCTTGGATTGCAGAAATTATTAAGTGCAGCTTTGGAATTAAAACCTTTGTTGTTTAACGATAATACCACGTATGAATTTTCCAGCGATATTCAGTTTAGTATTAGTTGGGGCTGGGGAAGCAGCGCCACTCTGATTTCAAACATAGCTAATTGGGCAGGAATTGATCCATTCGAATTAAACAAGCAAGTTTCCTCTGGTTCGGGGTATGATATTGCTGCATCTAATTCAGCAACTCCAATTTTGTATCAATTAACCAAAGATGGACGAAAAATTACTCCTGTTGCCTTCAAACCTGAATTTAGGGAGAATATCTATTTTGTTTATTTGGGTAGAAAACAAAAAACATCGACCAGCATTGAAAAAACTATAGAAGTCATTAGGCGCGAAAACATGGCTTCTACAATCTCTGAACTAACAGAAAGAATAGCAACAGAATCTAGTCTTAAGGAGTTTGTGAGATGCATTGTTGAACATGAAATTATCGTTTCAAAAACTCTAAAGTTGCCGAGGGTGAAATCGGAATATTTTAATGATTTTGATGGGGAAATTAAATCGCTTGGAGCATGGGGTGGTGATTTTGCCATGGTCATATCTCAGCTACCAAAAAAGCGTATAAAAAACTATTTTAGAGATAAAGGGCTTGAAACCTTCTTTGGCTTCGACGAGATAATTAAAAAACTAGCATAAATTAAAATGGTTCGATCAGGAAAAATAGCATGGCGTAGCCCGTCAAACATTGCTCTCGTTAAATATTGGGGCAAGAAGGGGTTTCAACTTCCTTTAAACCCCTCTGTTAGCATGACTTTAACAAATTGCTATACCGAAACAACAATCGAATTTAATCACAAAAACAATCTTAAAAACCCTGCTTTTAGCCTTTTGTTTCAGGGTAAAAAGAATGTTCCTTTTGAGAGTAAAATCCGTTCATTCATCGAAGTTGTATCAAAAGAGTTCCCTGCTTTAAGCACGCTTAATTTAGATATCAGCACCCACAACTCTTTTCCACATTCTGCAGGAATTGCCTCTTCAGCTTCATCGTTAAGCGCATTAGCGCTTTGTCTTCTCAGTATCAAAAATAAAGTGTTGGGAATAAACATGAATGAAGAAGATTTCTTAAAAAAGGCATCATACTTAGCTCGACTTGGCTCAGGAAGTGCTAGTAGATCAGTTTATGGCGGGTGGGTGTTATGGGGTGAAACATCAGGAATCGAGGGTTCGTCTGATGATTATGCCATCCCGCTATCCAACCAAGTAGATGAGAAATTTAATAGCTATTACGATTCCATTCTGATAGTTAGCTCTGGTGAAAAGGCAATTAGCAGCAGCCAAGGGCATGAGTTGATGGAATCAAATCCATACAAGGAGAGCCGAGTAAATACTGGAAGATTTAACGCAATTAATCTAATTGATGCTCTGAAATGCTGCAATGAAAAGGTATTTGGTGAAATTGTTGAATACGAAGCAGCAAACCTGCATGCCATGTTTCTTACATCACATCCTTCGTTTATTCTGATTAAGCCAGAAACGTTGCAGATTATAAATAAATTGAAACAATTTCGAGATGAAACTAAATTAGAGTTCACTTTTACGCTAGATGCTGGTCCAAACATACATTTGCTGTACTCCGAGGATATTCGCGATAAAATGCTGCTCTTCATCAACACCGATTTGACGGCCTTGTGCGAAGATGGGAAATGGATAGATGATAAAGTAGGGATGGGCCCAATACTAATAGATTCTAATTAAATGTACCCTTCAAAAATTCTTGTTTTCGGCGAATACTCCATCCTTTTAAATTCCAATGCCCTAGCGATTCCTTATGGACGATTTAAGGGTGATTGGGCTTTCATGAAGGATGAATCGGACAATACCTCTAAAGCCATTGAGTCAAATCGGAGTTTAAGTTTATTCTTAAAGTACTATAGATTGTTGGATGAAAGGCTGCGCTTAGATGTTAATCGATTTGAGAAAGATGTTGAAAATGGGCTCTATTTTAAGTCTGATATTCCAATGGGAGCAGGGCTTGGAAGTTCTGGTGCTTTGGTGGCAGCAATCTTTGATAGATATGTGAAGAATTCTGTCGAATCTACGGATGTGCTTAGTTTGAAACAACATCTAGCTCATCTCGAATCTATCTTTCATGGCACAAGTTCAGGTATTGATCCTCTAGTCAGCTATCTTAATTCACCTATTCATGTAAAAGGGAACAATCCATTGGAACGGATTAGTATTCCTATCAATGAAATCCTGCGAAGGCGTGGTTTATTCTTGGTCAATTGTGGAAATAAAGTGAAAACTAGTGACTTAGTAACCTATTTCAATCATAGATGCAGTTTGGATAATGAATATCTAGATAGATTAAAGAACCAATATATTCCTTTAAATAACGACTGCATTAAAGAGATTCTCAAAGAGGGCGATGAAAAGTATTTCTACTCTTTGGTTCATGAACTTTCTCGCTTACAGCTAGTCTTGTTTGAAAAGATGATTCTTAAAGATATTGTCATCCATATGAACTATGGAATTGAAAGGAATCTTTTCTATTTAAAGCTTTGTGGCTCAGGTGGTGGATACTTTTTAGGTTTTTCCGATAATATTGTAGAAACAAAGCATCACTTTGAAAAAGCCGGGTATAATATATTAATCTTTTAGCTGGCGATTTTAGTTCTGTAAGGTAATTCAGAAATATACCTCGGAATGTATGCTTCCCATCGATACGCCTTTTTTTCTTAATATATCATAAACCTCGTAAATCATACTGCTATTGCCACACACATAGAAAAGAGTGTTAGGTCCAATTCTGAAATCCAGTAAGAAACTTGTTACTCTGCCATAGTAATTTCCTCCTTTTTCTCTTGATGTGCATAAAACATAGCGTTGAGGATCGTAGTCGTTTTTATCATACGCCTCACTTAAATAGCGAACTCCATGGATAATGGTATAGTCAATTTTTGGATATGAAGTGATGAAACTATGAAATGGCGATATCCCTGTCCCTGAGCCAATAAAAACAAATCTTTTAGAGTTTATATCCTCCTCATTAATCGTGGTAATGCCCAACGGTCCACTAACCAATAATGATTGACCTATCTCAATTTGTTTTAGCTGCTGAGAAACATTGCCTCCTAAAACTTCACGAACTAAGATCTCGATATAATCATCTTTTTCGCCGCTATAAATTGAGTATTCTCTTTGCTGCAATGGTTCAACTCCAACTGCAACAAACTGACCTGCTTTAAACTGAAGGTTATCGCGGTTAAATCTTATGATAAAAGCATTTTTACTTATAAATCGAATTTGCTGTACCACCCGTGGACTATCTATTACAACAGATTCTGGAGTGTAGGTAATTCCGTTTTTAACTTGTTTCATCAATTTAGTAAATACAACTTAAACATTACGATAGATGGATTGTTCAGTCTCTAAATATTGAATTATGAGCATCAAAAAAGATATAAATCACCTGCCTCGTTGGATGAAAGTTCCTTTACCACACGGGGCTGATTATTCAAGGGTCAATAATTTAATCGAGGAGCATAAGCTAAATACCATATGCAGCAGCGGGAACTGTCCCAATAAAGGGGAGTGCTGGAGTGCAGGCACTGCAACATTTATGATTCTCGGCGAGAAATGTACCCGCAATTGTCGTTTCTGCTTTGTGAAATCGTTAAAACCTGACCCTGTCGATTGGGGCGAAGCTGAGCGTTTGGCTAAAACAATCAAAACATTAGCGCTTAAACATTGCGTAATAACCTCAGTTGCCCGAGATGATCTGGAAGATCAGGGAGCATCTTTTTGGGCTCACACAATTAAAACCGTTAAGCAGGAAAATCCACAAACAACTATGGAGGTTCTAATTCCTGACTTTAACAACAATCACGGTTTGTTGGATTTGGTGATTAATGAAAAGCCAGAGGTAATCTCTCATAACATTGAAACGGTTGAGCGTATTAGCCCCCAAATAAGAAGTTTGGCAACATACAACAAAAGCCTTGATGTATTAAGTTATATCTCTCAGTCAGGAGTAATTACTAAGAGCGGCTTCATGCTTGGTCTTGGTGAATTGGACGAAGAAGTGCTGAAAGTAATGGATGATTTACTTCTTGCTGGAGTAAAGGTGCTTACCATTGGACAGTATTTGCCTCCTTCTGAGTTACACACAAAGCTGGTTGAGTATATAAAACCCGAGATATTTGAGAATTACAAGAAAATAGGACTTTCAAAGGGATTTAAGCACGTTGAGAGTGGCCCTTTGGTAAGATCATCGTACCATGCCGAAAGGCATGTTAATATAGACTTTTAACCTATTTACTAACTTAAACTTATCCAATCATGACATCTATATCATTCTGGATTAAATCTTTAAAGGTTATTCCACAAGTTACAAAAGAAGAATGGGGTACACTTGATATTGTTTCAAGGTGGCTTGTTGCATCCCGTGCGGCAGTATTTATAATGACAGCAATTTCCTGTGCCATTGGAGGTTTACTGGCATATAACTTTACTGGTGTTTTTAATACTACTAATTTTTTAATCTGTTTAGTTGGGTTAGTCTTTGCCCATGCGGCAAATAATCTATTAAACGACCTGATTGATTACAATAATGGTATTGACAAGGATAACTATTACAGAACTTTGTATGGCCCTCAAATAGTTGAGAGAGGATATACAACCAAAAATACTTTTTATGGGTATATCCTTTTCGCCCTTTTGATTGCAGTAACTTGTGGATTATTTCTCGTGTTACGAACCGATAAAACGACTTTATACCTAATGGCTGCTGGTATTATATTTCTTTTATTTTACACTTGGCCTTTAAAGTATATTGGGCTAGGTGAACCTACTGTAGTTTTGGTTTGGGGCCCTCTAATGATCGGCGGAGCCTTCTATGTTACCTCAAATGGGTTATGGAATTGGAATGTTCTGTATATAAGTTTGCTCTACGCCATTGGCCCAACAAGTGTCATATTTGGCAAGCATATCGATAAATCGGACAAGGATCTTGAAAAAAAGGTTTACACAATTCCTGTAATGCTGGGTGAGAAAATATCACGATACACAACTCTATTCATCTGGTTCTTGCAGTATGCAGTAGTTGGTTATTTTATTTACAAAGGTGTATTAGGCCTTTCGTTGTTATTGGTGTTACTGGCTATTCCAAAGTATTTAGAGACAATAAAAGTGTTTCTTTCTCCAAAACCAACACAACCCGATCCGAACAGACCAACCACATGGCCGCTTTATTTTGCAAGTTTTGCTTTTGTTTACAACCGACGATTCAGCATACTGTTCCTAGTCGGTTTAATTTTGGATGTAATAATTTCGAAAGTTGTATAACCTAGCATATGTAGATTAAAAATGTATTGCAGGTTATTAATGGATTAAGATAAGGCTTCAAAATTTTGAAGCCTTATCTTTTTTATAATCATCAATTAATTAAATGTCCACCTTACTAACCCGACTTCACCAACCTGCAGTTCTATAACGAGTTTACTAATACTATTTTCAATTACCTTGTAAATCGTATTATTATCCAACGTTAATGTTTTAGCATCGTCTGCCAATTCCCATGTACCTGTTTGCGTATTGTCGCAGCTATCATCGATAACATATGTTCCATCGCTTTTAAAATTCCATTTTGAATTATCTTCACAACTTGTTGCAACATTCAAACCAGCTACAGTCTTCGACTCTAAAGTCCAATTTCTTATAACCATATTAACTTCTGTTTTCTCCTTTTTGCAAGATGAAATAAAGAACCCCATTAGAGTAACAATAGTTAAAATTAACAATAAATTAATTTTTTTCATTTTTTTAGTTTTTAAGTGAAATAAATAATATATGCAAATTAACGCCTTTGTTTACAGACATATATTACACAATTCTATTTATGAATTACATCATTCACACTATTTGGAGCGGTTTGAATTCTAATATTGCAGAAAATCAGGAGATGTATGCTGAGGCAAAGCCGTATAAGATAATAGAAAGATTTGGAGCTGAGCAGGTAAAGTCTTTTACAGAAGCAATGAATTTAGCTATTGATGAGTGAACAACCGACTCTAACGGTCCATCAAAACTTCCAACTTATCAGTTTGTTAGAGTGCACAAATCATTCATCGTATCAATTTCCAGAATTGTTCGAATAATAGGCAATAGGATAAAGGTAGAAGGAACAGAAATACCCAATTGGGAGTGTATATAAAATGGAGTTAAAAAAAGAGGTTGATTGAATAGTTTTCAAACTTCAATGATTTTTTGAGTTAACCATCTCGAAAAAGTTTTTCCGGTAGCTCTTACCTATAGGGATTTCTGCAATTTTGATCTTAATAGTATTTCCTTCGATAATATCAATTTTGTTGAAAGCCACAATATATGACTTATGAACACGAAGAAATTTATTGGATGGCAGCATTTCTTCGATACCCTTCATCGAATGGTAGGTAACAATAACGCCCTGAGTTGTATGAATTTTAATGTAATCGCCAAATGCTTCGATATACAAGATTTGGTTTAGATCGACCTTAACCATTTTGTTGTCGGCCTTAACGAAAATAAACCTGTTTTCCTCTCTACTTTCTTTACTTACGTGAGTGTTTAATCGTTGGCCATGCCGAGAGCTGTATAGCTCCTGTGCTTTTTGAATCGATTTGTAGAAACGTTCGAATGAGAATGGTTTCTTCAGGTAGTCAACCACATCCAAATCGAAACTTTCCAAAGCATAATCCCTATAAGCAGTAGTAATTATTACAAGTGGCGGATTTTTAAGCATTTTCAGAAAATCGAGCCCTGAAATTTTGGGCATATTGATATCAAGGAATATCAGGTCAACCTCATTCCTGTAAAGCAATTCCATGGCCTCAAATGCGCTATCGCACGATCCAGCCAATTCGATGGTTGGTACGTCAGCCGAGTACTTCTCAATCACCCTTTGGGCAAGGGGCTCATCGTCAACTATGATAAAGCGCAGCTTCATGAAACGGCAATTTCCAATACTACTTTATACTTTTCGGGGGATTCAATTAGCTCAAGATTGAATCTGTTTTCGTACAGTAAATTTAACCTTTTTCTAACATTTTCAATGCCAATGCCTTTATTGTTGCTTCGAATTTCGGGGGTTGTCGGTTTGCTATTTTCGATGGAAAAACAAACCGTTCTCTTTTTCGAAAAATCGAATACGATATCAATGTATGGATGTTGGGGGCGTTGGTTTACGCCATGCTTAAAGGCATTCTCAATAAATGGGATGAAGAGTAAAGGGGCAACTCTACAATTCTCGTAATTTCCAGCAATATCAAAGTGAATTTTTATTCCATTTTTAAGCCTAATTTTTTCGAGTTCAATGTAATTTTTGATGAAGTCAATCTCCTTCGAAATATTTACACGATCCTCGCTACATTCATATAGCGTATAGCTCATTAAATCGGCAAGTTTAAGGATAAGCGCTGGGGTTTTATCCGATTTATCGAGACTTAGCGAGTAGATATTATTCAGCGTATTGAACATGAAATGTGGATTAATCTGAGCTTTCAACGCTGTTAGCTCGGCTTCGAGCTTCTGCTTCTCTGTTTCTCTAAGCCGAATGGTAATATCCTGAACTGTAACCCATTCCTTGATGGTTTTCATTGAAAATGTGAAAAGGCAATAGAATAGCATCAATGTAACTGCTGTAGAAATTTCTTCTAAGTAGTTATTATCAATTGGATCTTTAAGTATGCTAAGTTTAATAAAAATTTTTAGGAATGAAAAGAAGGAGATGTTTATGAGAAACCCAAGAACATACTTCCCATATTTTTTTGCCACAAAAAATTTTGGGATAAGGACAAGAAGGTGAATATAGGAACACCCAATAACCAGGGTTATAACTATTAATAGCCTATTAAAATAATTCCAAAAGTCAACTTCGGGTACAAAATAAACTATGGTATTTATAACGATAAGGTTTACGAGCCAGAATAGCGCGTGAAGCAAGAACCTTTTGGTTACTATCCGGTTAAGAAGCGAAAATTTGTCCATTCTATTAAATAATCGGAATAAAACTTCTTCAAATATCATAAAATTGAATGGGAAAATCCCTAAAAATTCGTTATAAGTAACCATTCAAACGACAAACGCACTTCAAATCACGATATTGGCAATGCAATCCCTTAATCGTTCAAACCACTCCTAAAAACAAGTATTCGAACAACTTCATCGAATATATTTTGGGCAGGCTCTCTTCCCTCCTATCATTGCTCTAAATAAAATATGAAGCGCATGAACCTATCCATCCAAAATTTATCGGTCACCTACCCAAATGGAGTGGAGGCATTGAAAAATGTATCGCTCGAAATATCCAACGGGATGTTTGGCCTGTTAGGGCCAAATGGTGCAGGTAAATCGACCCTGATGAGGATTCTGGCAACCCTTCAGCAGCCTACATCAGGGAATATTTTTCTTAATGATATCAACCTGCTGACGCAGCACGATGTAATCCGGCAACAGCTTGGCTACCTACCTCAGGAATTTGGTGTTTATCCAAAAGTTACAGCAAAACAGCTACTTTCCCATTTAGCGGTGCTAAAGGGGGTAACAAATAGAAAGGAAAGAAACGAGTTGACAGAAGCCCTTTTGATTAAAACCAATCTCTACGAGCATCGGAATAAAAACATGGGATCGTACTCGGGTGGAATGAGGCAACGATTTGGAATTGCACAAGCGCTGCTTACCTCACCTAACTTCATTATTGTTGATGAACCCACTGCTGGGTTGGATCCATCGGAGAGGAATCGGTTTTTGAATCTGTTGAGTGAACTCGGGGAGAATACCATTGTAATCCTCTCAACCCACATCGTTGAGGATGTAAAGGAACTCTGCACCGATATGGCCATTCTGAACAGGGGCGAATTGCTTTACAAGGGCTGTCCCCGGAAAGCAATAAGTGAAATTGATGGGCAGGTTTGGTCAAAAACAATCGAGAAGCACGAAATACAAGATTATAAATCGAGGTATCATGTTATCTACGAAAAAATGTTTGCTGGCAAACCCGAAGTACACATCTACTCCGAGGTAACCCCCAACAATGGTTTTGCGAGCTCAACTCCCGATCTGGAGGATGTTTACTTCCAAAAGATTTACTGTAAAAATCTGAAGAAAGAAGTACTCGAAGAATCATTATCAAGTTAAAAAAACGAATGCCATGTGGTACGAAATCCTAAAATTCGAATTGACCTACCGTAGGAAAAGACCTGCAACGTACATCTATTTCTTCCTGGTATTTGCAATAACGCTTTTGCTGCTAAGCACAAATTCTATTGGTAGAATGGGTGGCGAAGGATTGGTTAAAGAGAATGCTCCATTTGTAATTGCTCTGTTTACGAGCAAGGTGTCGCTGATTTTAACGCTGCTTGTTTCAGCTATTATGGGAGTTCCTGTGCTGCGCGATTTTGAACAGGGAACCGAATCGATAATGTTTGTGAATCCGATACGAAAAATCGACTACCTGCTTGGCCGTTTTCTTGGATCGTTTATCGTTTTAGTACTCATTGCTTCAGGGGTATTATTTGCAGGACTAATTAGCGAATTGTTGCCCTGGAGGAGTGATGAAAACCTGCTCCCATTCAGCTTTACAACCTACTTCCAACCCTTCGTAACCATCGTACTGCCTAACCTTTTTATATCAGCAACCATTTTCTTTGCTGGCGGAACCCTAAGCAAGAAGAGCATTGTGGTTTACACGCAGGGACTAATACTCTTTGTGCTACTTCTGATAGCACAGAGCCTTCTGCCCAAGATTGACAATAGAACCATTGCTTCCCTTATCGACCCTTTTGCAAACATCGCAGTGAAGCTGAAAACTATGTACTGGTCAGTATCCGAACGTAATTCGCTAATCGTTTCACTTGATGGTCTTTTCCTTGTAAATAGGTTAGCTTGGTTAGCTATTGCATTGGCAATTGCTACGTACACTTACAAAAAGTTTAGTTTCAATATAGTTGAAGTATCTAAAAAAGGGAAAAAAGAGAGTAAAAATATTAACGAAGCAACACATATTGAAATAGTTACACCAAATGTTGATACATTTTTTAATTGTAAATCAAATCTAATAAGATTAATTCATCTAAGCGTTTTCTACGCAAAGTCGCTTTTTAGGGAGGGCTCCTTTTTGGCAATCGTTCTAGCGGGCGTTGCCCTGCTGGTCATCAGCTCGTTTGAAATAGGTTTTGTTTACGGACATGTTGTACTCCCTACCACCTATAACATGCTTGAAATGCTTCGTTTATTCGAACTTTTCCTGATGATCATAGTGATCTTTTTTACCGGTGAGTTGGTATGGAAAGAACGGGGAATAAAGTTTAGCCCGATACTCGACTCAAGCCCTATTCCCGACTCAATAATCCTTGCTGGGAAATTCATAGGGCTTACAATTACCATCATTATCCTGCTGCTTGGGCTAATCCTTTTGGGGGTAGTTATTCAGGTAACCAATGGATACTTCGATATTGAGCTAGGTCTTTACCTTAAAACGCTTTTCACAAAAACGTTTCTCTTCGTTCTATTCTACGCATTGTTGGCCTTCTTTATACAGGTAATTGTGAATCAGAAATACTTGGGCATTATCCTAGTTATCCTTATCTCAACCCTTGTTGACTTCATCTCGGAATGGGGCTTGGAGCATAGCCTTTTCAGATTTGCCGATGTGCAAATGGGAATTTACTCCGATATGAATAAATATGGGCACTACTTAGAACTGTTCACCTGGGAAAATCTATACTGGTTTGGCTTTACCTCTTTGCTCTTCATTTTTGCAATAATCCTCTCGGTTAGAGGAACCGACAGCTTGCTGAAGAACAGGTTTACGCTTAGCAAGCATCGACTTACACGCCCTTTGATGGTGCTTTCATCGTCATCGTTCCTGCTTTTTGCCTTTACCGGATCGGTTATTTACTACAATACCAATGTGATGAATGAATTTATTCCTGAAAAAAAGGAGGAAAGAATGCAGGCTGATTATGAGAAAACCCTTAAAAAGTTCGAGTATTCTCCTCAACCATCCATTACCAGGGTAAAACTTAACGTTGAGATTTACCCCGAAAGCAGGGATTTTGATGCGAATGGGCAATACATTATTCAGAACAAAACGGGTAACCCCATTGATGAAATATATATTCAACAGCTCAACGACAAGCAGCTTAAGGTTAGCCAGATATCCTTTGGGTGCGAAGCACAAAGAAATTCGGAGTACGAAGGGCATGGATTCCACATTTTTAAGCTCGGTAAGTCCCTGCAACCGGGCGATAGCCTAACCATGAATTTCGAGGTGAAGTTCAGAATGAAAGGCTTTGTTGATAAGAACTCAAATACGGATTTAGTTTATAATGGAACCTTCTTTAACCAGTACTACTTCCCGAACATTGGCTACAATAGGCTGTTCGAACTCGATGATGATAAGAAAAGGGACAAGCACGGCTTAAAGCCCAGGGAGAGAATGTTGGAGCGTTCCGATCCTCATGGCTATTCAACTCCAAGTTTTGGGTTAAGCGCATCAAAGATAGACTTTGAGATTACGATTGGAACATCAAACGATCAAATTGCAATATCGCCGGGATACCTTGTAAAATCGTGGGAGGAGAATGGTCGTAACTATTTCCACTACCGCATGGATAGCCCAATTCTGAACTTCTACTCGATTCTTTCGGCCAGGTACGAGGTGGTGAGGGACACATGGAATGGTGTTAACCTTGAAATCTACTACCACAAGGAACACAGCTATAATCTCGACAGGATGATGACCTCGATGAAGGAATCGCTTAAGTACTACTCAAAGGAATTTGGCCCGTACCAGTACCAACAGCTGCGGATTGTTGAATTTCCACGCTACCAGGTATTTGCCCAGTCGTTTGCCAACACCATTCCGTTTTCCGAGGGGATTGGTTTTGTTATGGATGTGAATAGAAGTGAGTACGATACGCCATTCTTCGTAACAGCCCACGAGGTGGCTCATCAATGGTGGGCACACCAGGTTTGCGAGGCGAATACTAAAGGCGCAACACTACTTGGCGAAGCGGTTACGCAGTACTCGGCAATGATGATTATGAAAAGACATTACCCGGAAACGGGTATGAGGAGCTTCCTGAAGTATGAGCTCGATAAGTACTTAACTGGTCGTACAACCGAAACTAAGAAGGAGTTGCCCCTGGCCGATGTCGAAAATCAGATGTATATCCACTACAACAAGGGAGCAATTATTATGTACGCCTTTCAGGATTATATCGGCGAGGATAGCGTGAATGCAGCCCTTCGAAGGTATATTGCCGACTGGAAGGATCGCGAGGATCGGTTCCCCTCGTCGGACGATTTGCTTAAACGATTCGATGAGGTAACACCCGATAGCCTAAAGTATTTAATTGAGGATTTCTTCCAAACGATTACCTTCTACGAATGCAAGACCGAAGATGTAGAGGTAACCAAAACATCCAATGGCAATTACAAAATCGATTTGGCCGTAAACTTTCAAAAATTCAGGGCCGATAGCCTTGGTAATGAGGTTGAGATTCCCGCGAATGATTGGATTGATATTGGTGTTTTTACAAAGGATGAGCATGGAACCGAGAAGTTGTTGTACCTTAAAAAGCATAAAATGGATAGGAACGCTAAAACATTCACCATTGAGGTAAGCAGTTTGCCGTGCTCTGCGGGCATCGATCCTTTATGCAAGATGATTGACAAACATCCAAAAGATAATATAAAATCAATTATTTAAAAAAAATCTATACTACCACGGGTAGATTGCTGCCCGTGGTATTTTCTTAATTCAATATCTAAAAAGGCATGAAAAATATATCGTTCATTTTTACAATTCTGTTTTGTTCTATCATTTCGGTAAACAATTTTGGTCAATCAAACGCTGTTTTGCTGCCAATGGGATAAACCCTCAATACCATCATATTTTCCCAGAAAACCGGTTACCGTGTCAAGGCATTTACGGGTACAGTCCCACAATAAATTGTAGTCCGTTGGGAAATGGGCATTGCTCTCAACCACAAAGTTGTCTGCCTTTAAGTGCAATGCTTCCCCCTCTTTTTTTTAAACACGTCGTGGCTAAAGGCCACAATTACTTCATTGAACTGCCTTACCGTGTCATCGCCCAGCAGGGTTACGTTGTCATAGATGTTCTGGTACTCAAATTCTACTCGCTCATAGCCGAACTCACGCTCAACGCCCATTAAAAACCTTAGGGAGTAATGGTTGTTGGCCAGGCTGTGCAATGCTTCATGGCTGATAATCAGTCATAAGCGCACCTGTGAGAGTACGAATATCGTCCACAGATCCATCCAAAACTTATTACAATTAAGATTGATAAAATGAATTTACCTTTCATCTGTCTATTTTTTGTTTTTAAAAGGTACAGATGCCCGCCAGACCGAAGTCGTTCGGGCAGAGAACATCCATGGGATAGTCATTCGTGTGTGTTAAAGCTATTATCATGTATGTTTCATTGTTGAACTATTCTTTTTCGGCTAATTGCTGTTTAATCTTATTCACTGCAATATCTAATATTCTTATTATATCAGAAAAGTTGGTATTTTCAGAATTATTACAATCCATTAATGCATGTTCGAATTCAATTTCGGGATTTAGTTCAAATATTATATTCCTAACCGTTTGCATGGCAGTATTATGATGGTTGTATTCCCCCGTTACTTGTATTGACGAGTTCCTTAATGCGCAAAACAAACTCCATTTATTGCATTCAATATCATCCTCGCACTTCCTGTCATCGTTACTGTTCCAATCGGTTGAATCGAGTAGTAATGATTTTGCCATCTGCAATATTTGCAAATCTTTTTGTGTTGCAGGAGAGCAATACCACCAGTTGATAACAAATGAAAGGGTATCATTCTTGATTTCAAATTTCTCCCAAAGAAAATACCCAAGACTTGTTTTCATGTATATATCATCAAACCCACGGTGGTTGACAATCTCAAATTGCAGTGGAGTAATCTTTTGGTTTGGACTGGTTAAAATGCCTGTAATTTTTTTATCATCTACTAGTTTAATAAACTGGTCGTTATCCAACCCTTTTGTTTTATATTCATCGGGAATGTTTATAGAAAATCTAAAACCTTCAATATATTGGCTTTCACCATTAATACTACTTCCCTCTTTTTTTAGTTTAATTTCGAAATAGTTATCGGGTAGTGAATCCTTTGAAAATCTTATATAATTCATTAAATACTCCATTTGCCGATCCCTGTTATCAATAATATCTTCGGGTTTTCTTTGGATTGAAAAATGAGGAGTAACGCCTCTTCCCCATATTAAATTATTCGAATTAATTACTGTTGATGCAAGCGGAACATTAATTCTTATTTTAGATTTTGGCAAATTAACAGTAGGTATAATGCCCCCCGTATTTCCCGAAGCAGTTCCCCCTGTTTCTTCGCCAAATAGAGTTACCTTCTGGTTGCTTTTTAAAAATGAAGGCAGAACAGAAGCCGCAGAATAGCTGCCTGCATCAGTTAAAATGTAAAGATTCCCTCTGAAAATAGTATCTTCAGGTTGCTGAATGAGTGTTTCGATAAATTTATCGGTTGGCTTTACAACTATCTCCCCATTTATAGATTCTGTAAAAGATGAAATCCATTTTTTACTGTATTTACGTGGAAGATCGGAATATTTAAAAAATACCTTAGGATAAACTTGCGTTTGTATAACGGATTTAGAATATACATTGAAAGACTTATACATCAAGTATTTCAATAAAGTAATGAATACTTCAGGATTGCCGCCATCATTACCTCGTATATCAATAACTAAATTTTGGATATTCTTTCTACATATTTGAGTGAAAACATCTTTAAAAAAGACTTTATAGTCAATTCCAAATAAACCGATATAACCCATCGAAAAACTCTCAATTCTTAAAACGCAAGTACTTATGGAATCGATGATTTCGTAGCTGAGCGGTTTTGGAGTGGGTAATGTATCCTTTCGCTGTAATTCTTTCCACCCAATACCTGAAACAACTAACTGTTCCTGAATGGAATCCTTAGGTTGAGTTATTGATAGTTCAAATTTTTCAGTCTGATCGAAATACTTAGCAAAATGCAACCTAAAGTGTAATGCCATTCTAAAGAGTTTATAGGCTCGCTGATAGCTATCACAACTAATTGATGGAGAAATAGAATCGATTATTTCTTTTGCTGTAAAACCATTTATGGTAAGAATCTCCGTTCCAGGCAATAAATCAAGAGAATCAATCCAATTCTTTTTAACAAAAAACTTGTTATCAATAATTTCAATGTCAAATGGAATAAGGGGTTTTGAATACAGTTTGTTATAGTATTCGGGCGATAGTTCGGCAGATGTATGTCCACAATGGATACTATCAAGCATTGGAACAATCAACTTATAGAACTCTAATTCGGTTAAATCCCTGTTTATTTTTAAATAGTAATCATCGAATGTTTTAGTCATCTTCTCAGGGGTTTGATACAAGTATAAACCCGGATGAACCGCTTCAATTATTTCTCTAAGAATTCGATAATCCTCCTGGAGCTTATCTAGTTTAATTTTTCGTTTACTATCATAACCCTTTTGTGCTATGAGGAGTTGGTTGGTATTTACTAATGCAAGAATTAAGATAAATGTATGTAAAAGTTTTTTTTTCATCATTTTAGTATTTAAGATCGATTATTTCCAGAACTTTTTCTAATGCTAAATCTTTATTCTTTGCATAATTTGAAGCAGCTGTATTTATTTCGATTTCAGGTAATACGCCTGATATATTTGACCAATTTAAAACAGCAACAGTATATTTTCTTCTTGCATATTGAAGTTGCACCCGGGAATTTTTCAAATCAGCATACCTGTGATCGTCGTTACAAGTGTATGTCCCTGAAGTTTCTGATCCTACTATTTTTCCAACCTTATGGTATTTTACCAATGCAAGAAAATGTCCTGTAGTCGAAAAGCATCCTCCATCGACCAAAAAAACAACTGAACCGGTAAACCGTTTATCCTGTAACTTGATTGGTTTAATCAAATCTTCATAATCGGGGTAGCTCTCCTTGAAATAGGGAATAGGATTAGGTAGAATATAGCTCAGTAAATGGGTTGCACAGTAAGGATCACCACCGGAATTATTTCGAACATCAATAATGAGATTCTTTGCACCTTTGCTAAAGATTTGAGTAAAGACCGTATCGATAGATTTTTTAAACACCTCAACATCATGAAACGCTTTAATTATAAGATGAACTGCCGATTTATCTTCGATAAAATTCCAGCTAACCATTGGGGAATTTTCTCTAGAAGCATTGTACTTACGTAGCCCTACACCTGAAACTTTTATATCCTTAACCTTTTGATCTGCTGCTTTAATTGTTAAAAGATATTCGGGGGTTTCTCCAAACATCACAGAATAGTATGTGGAAAAATATAGGCTCATTTTACTGTACTTGTACCCCTTCCTATTTCCATCAGATGAAAAGAGCAGAAGCAAACTCTGAATAATTCCTTCAATTGGCTTCCCATTTATAGCTAACAATTCTGCGCCAAGTTCAATCGAATCCTTTTCAGAAATTAGTGTACTTATTAATGCGTTTGAATCAACAATATTCAGATGGACTGGAACTAATTTATGTTCGATTTCGCGAGAAAACGATAAAGGCGCAAGAAGAGTTGTATGACCGCATCCTATGGAAGAAATTATAGGTGCCAACATGCAGTAGAACTCCAAATCGGTCATACCGTTGTTTACCTGATTCTTGGCTTTATCAAATAGCAAATCAAAGTCTTTTTTTGAAATGAAATCATCAATCGCGGGATGGTTTTTTGTTAATATACTGTATGCCTGATCAATATCTGCTAACAGTTGTACTCTGGACAGTTTGATCGGTTTCTCCTCTACCTTTTTTCGTTCTCCAATCATGTCAACCCCATTACTCGTGTAGATGCAATGGTCGGAGTCCCTAAAAGTAAAAACAAAGTGCTTACCTTCAGAATTATATTCGAATTCAAGTTTAGTTTTATCACTTTGTTTTAGTGCGAAGGTTTTACCATACCTAAATGAAGCCTTTAACTCTCCTTCCTCGAGTTTAAATATTATCCAATGGTACTCGTTATCATAGTAGAATTCGAATTCACCCGTAACATCAGAAATTTTTGGAGAGATGCTATTTTGGCAATGAATACTCAAAAACCCAAATACTAATAGAACGATTAACGACAAGTATTTCATCCGTACAGAATTCTAATATCATTAATATATAACAAGTTACGATTCTACCTTTAACGCTCTTTAACGTTCGGATGGAACACCCATGGTTTGTTTATTTGTGTTTGTGATTGTGCACTATCATGGGTGTTTCATAGTAAAGGTATTATTCGATATTTTCTGAAAATGATTATTTCAACACTTTTGCTTTTAGTTCATCAATTATCTTAGTATCAACCTAGTAGATGTAGCTAAAATATTCATTAAAGTAGATTTACCTGCACCATTTGGCCCCAGCAAGCCTAAAATCCCATTTTCGAATTTAAGAGAAAAGTCATTTAAACCCCAAGTATTTTTCGTGTATTGTTTGCTTATGTCATTGATTTCCAGTTTCATATGTTTTTATTAATATAGAAATTGTATGAGAATATTTTCTTTCATTTTTAGAAGAGCTCCTTATCTCCAATTTGACTGTAAGCCAATCCAAGTTATCATTAACAGGAATAGGGGTAATCATTGACATTTACCTGTAGAATTGCTTTTGCATTTGAAAATTCATATCTCTTGTCAAAATAATTGTAGACTATTTCATTTTTTATTGCTCATTTCAAACTATTTCGAGAGTAAACCAAACTAGAATTAGATTTTTGTAATTAGTTTTTATTTAAGATTAGATTCCGACTGTCTCCTTTTTTCCATGAGTACTATTTTTTCTTTTGTTTCATTGTCATCAGGAGTTAGTTCTACCCAACTCTGTAAATTTTTAATGGCTTTCTCAAGATTTCCCTTTTCTTCATATATTTCACCTAAGGTTTGAAAAGTGTATTTATAATCGGGGAACTCCTGTGCAGTCAATTCAAGAATAAAAATACTTTCTTCAATATAGCCTTTATCATATAAAGATACTCCGAGCAGGTAAAAATCGGTTTGATAAAAAATATACTTATCTCTATTTTTAACTAGTTCAGCAAATAACTCCTTGGCAGTGTCAATACCTTTGGTTGTGATACAAAATGATAATACCCTTGATGCCTGTTTTCGTGGCATTACCCATTCTTTACCATCGAGAATGTTATTAATAACTGATGTATAATCTTCCATGCTATATGGAGACATGGTATTATTAGATAGAATGATTATTACCCTTTTATTTTCGAGGTTCATTACCATTTTAGTTGAGTAGCCACCCCATCTACCTCTGTGTCCGATTATTTTTTGATTTTTCTCATTGAATGTTATTTCCCAACCCAAACCATATCTACCTTTCTCACTATTTGCAAGAATTGGAACTGATAAAGCTTTATCTACTAATTCTTTACTTACTAATTTATTAAATCCAAGAAGAAACTTGTACAAATCTTTTGCTGTTGAATAAATACCACCATCTCCATAGATACCATCGTATAACCCCCTATGACTTGTTTGATTCGAAATAAAGTTTTTTCCATTTAGGGAATAATCAATTCCAAGTGCAATTGAGTCTGAATTTATATTTTCAGGGTTAATAATTACATAAGAATCTTGCATATCGAGAGGTTCAAAAATATTCTTTTCGATAAAGGTTTTATATGTTTGGCTGCTAATTTTCTCAACTATTTCAGCAAGAACAACGTATTCAGCATTACAATAATCAAACTTTTCACCAGGAGTAAAAAATAATTCAGGGGCCGAATACAACCATTCTAATACATCATTATTGTTAGCAATTGTAACACCTTTTCTATATAAGGGTACAAAAAATTGGGGTGAATTTGTATAATCCGGCAACCCAGATGTGTGATTTAATAAATGCTTAATTTTAATTTCCTTATACTGAAATTTAGGTAATATATTAACTATGTTATCTTCAAGTGATAATAAATTATCGTCGAGAAGTATTGAAATTGCTGTAGCAGTAAATAGTTTTGATATAGATGCAGTATTGAATGCATGATTTTCGGTAAGTAAATTTTGACTCAATGTATCGGAATTACCATATGTCATATGAAAAATGATTTTCCCATTTTCCGCAATTAATACTGAGCCATTAAAGTTTTTTTCATTATATGAATTTAGGAACATCTGTTCTAATTCATTATCTTGATTACAAGAGAAGATACTTGTAATTGCAATTAATAGTAATAAATTTTTCATAACACTGTATATTTAAACTTTAACATAAGACCGCCTAGAAGGATTTCATACTTTTTAAAATATTGATAGTTAAATTATTTCTGTCTTTTTTCTCAAAAAATGCTTTATAAACCAAGACATACAAGCACAACCAAGAATTAAACCTGCCAATCCTTCACCATTAATGAAAAGCATATTCCCTTCAACAATTCCAAGTTTATTTTGGTATATATTTCCAAGAATAATTGGATTATACCAATTCCATACAAAGTGAAAAATCATTGGTGGAATTATGCTTCTCGATATAAAGTAGGAATAAGCAAAGGGTATCGAAATAACGAATACAGCACCCATTTGAACGAGCATTAAAAGAAAAGGATTTGGGAGATAGTAATAACACCCTAAGCTATAAATCAGGGGGGCATGCCACAATGCCCATACAATACCCACAGCAACAACTGCAAATAGTTTTCCTCTAGCTTCGGATAGGTTTTGAAGCAAAAATCCTCGCCATCCGTACTCCTCCCCAAAAAGAAGTAGTGCTCCAATTATCAGAGTTGTAATGGAAGGGTATTTGAATAATCCGCTTAGTTTGTATGAATTAACTTGCCCTAAACCCAATATATAAACTAGAAATGCTGTACAAATAATAAAAATTAGAGGGTAAAGAATTGAAAAAGCGAATGTTTTTAAACCAACTCTTGCAACAATTGGTTTTACAACCGTTCTAAACGATTTCGTCATAATACCATTAAAAATAATACCAATCATTGCTGGTACAAACATTGCAATTGGGTATAATTCAACAGTTCCATCATCAGAAAAAATAGCTAATACCAGAACCCACGATATTATAATTACTACGATGATATAAATGATAGAATATTTAAGTTCTCTTATCATAGTATCTAACTATTTACCAATTCATTGGAATGTTTCTCAACTCTCTCAAAAAACAATATGTAGTTCAACTTGAATATTTTTTCTATCTCTTTCTTCGTATATCCTCTTTCCACCAAATAGTATATTATCAACGAAAATCCTTCAATTGTTTCCAACCCTTTAGGAGCCATTCGTCCCGATCCGCCATAATCGGAGCCAATTGATAAATAATCGATCCCTTCTTTCTTCTTTAAATAGTCAATATGATCAACAAATTCTTCCACCTTAGCCCGTGGCATGTCCTTTGGGTTCTGAAATTTGCCGCGCTGGTTGAGGCATTCATTCGAAACTGACTCTGAAAAGAATGTAAGACCAATCAATCCTCCTTTTACTTTGAGTTTCTCCAATGTTAAATCAGACACATTGAAAGCATCTTTAACAACTCCCTGTGCATTTGCATGTGAAATAATTACCGGTGATTTAGATGTTTCAATTACTAGATTTCGTACCTCGTTTGGCATATGTGTTACATCACAGATAATCCCTAGTCGATTCATTTCGCTTATTAGGGCAATTCCGAATGGTGTTAATTGGAATACTTCACCTTTTTTCACATAGATAGTATCCATACCTCCATTTGACAAAGTAATCT
The DNA here is from genome assembly GCA_003818205.1 of Bacteroidales bacterium. GTDB lineage: Bacteria > Bacteroidota > Bacteroidia > Bacteroidales > Tenuifilaceae > UBA8529. The sequence continues at coordinate 69,452 of RPRQ01000004.1, read as the reverse complement.
GTCTAATCCCTTCCTTCTGGTATTTCGAAAGGATATCTATGCTTCCATTGAACAACCCAAAGTTGTACTCCAAACCAAGGACGATCCTAGTGTTTTTTCCCTTTTTTATGTCATTGCTAGCTAATGCTAATGAAACTTTAGCAGTATCGCTTTTGATAATATCTTTGATTTTTATAATATCTGCAAATATTCTCTCCGAAGGATTCTTATTATCTCTAGGATCAAATGGAACATTTTGCACAATACAATCTACATTATTCTCGCTTAGCATAGAAAAAGTAACCTGTTTAGGCCAAATTGGGTTTTTGGGCTTAAACAGATCGTGGCTATGGCAATCGATAATAGCTATTTGCTTTGCAATTTTCTTAGCTTTTTCCCAAGTTTGTTTATCAAATTCTTCTTCAAAAGAGTATTTTTTTTCTTGAGCTGTGCTGAATTTTACAACTACTAATAGGATAAATAAGGCAGCTATTTTATACTTACTAACGATTGATTTCATATACTTTTTTTTATTAATTTATTATTCTATTTATTTTAAACTACCAATTAACTCCTTAATATCCACCCAGAAAATATTAAACCTACCATTATCGTAATGCATAGCCTTTTTCTGCAAATCCTCGAAAGTTAAATTTGGGCTTCGGTCGTTAAGGTTTAAGCTCCTATTGCTTGCAAAGAACAGGTATTGTCCATCCGGGCTTAAACTTGGCGACATTTCGGTATAAGGAGAGTTAACACCTTTCCCTAAATTTTTGGCCTTGGTCCAGGTTTCATCAGTTTTTTTGAAAGAGATATACAAATCGCCCTGCCCCATATCATTGGGCCAACCATGCGATGTATAGATTAGAAAACTCTCATCAGGAGCTACAACTGCATTGTACTCGCCAACCTTTGTATTTATTGAATCGGAGAGGAGTTCAGGTTCAAGGTATTTTCCATTTTTGAATTTTGCTCTCATTATTTTCATGCTAGCTGATGTAAAGTACAACGTGTTATTGTTAGTTAACGAGGGGAAGAATTCGTTTTTGCTTGTGTTAATCGGTAAACCAATATTAACTGGGCTACTCCATCCATGTGGAGTTCTATCAACGTACCATATGTCATAGTCTTTCTCCTTGCCCGAATTCTCAAGTGGACGATTCGAACAGAAGTAGAGCCGTTTACCATCTGGAGAGAACATCGGCTCACAATCGTTAAACTTGCCAGAAAACGGAGCTATTTGGGGTTTACCCCAAACACCATTTGCATCCATTTTTATATGCACAATAGTGAAATGGGGTTCTTCAAGAATACAGTAAAACAGTTCATCGTATTTTGGCGAAATGGCAAGATCCCTGTCGTTTAGACCAGAGGATATCTGGTTGGGGGAAAATACTTTGGCAACAGCTTCGGGCAAATCACTGTTAAAGATATTGTCATTTACAATTGTCTTTTTATTCTTACATCCTACCAGTAGAATGCAAATTGAAAAAAGTATAAAGGTTAGTTTTTTCATAGATAGTATTTTTGATTAAACTGTATTCTTCATTCAAAATATCATGCACCAACATCTCCATTAACCTGTTGGATTCTATTGTTCCGTTTGAAATTGTTAATCTTATAGCTAATGTTTATTGCGAAAATGTTGGTCTCGGGAGAGTATATTACCCGGCTATTAAAGTTTATCCCATTCTCGGTCATTCTTATTCTTCCTGATTTAAATAGGTTACGAGCCTGCAAAACAACAGAAAGCTTCTTCTTTAAAAACTCCTGCCGAATCGAAGCGGTTAACAGATACAAAGGTTCAATATTTCCCTGCGATGTTACCCCTTTCCCATCATACTCAGCATTTATCTGAAAACGAGTTGTTTTAGAAATATCAATGGTTGAATTCAATCTAAAAGTATAGGAGAATGCATTGGCATTTCTTATGTACCCATTTACAGTTCCTTTTGTCTCCATATAGTAAAGGTCAATTGTTGGGTTGATTTTGACCTTTGGATTTCCATTCAGATTGACAGAAATTTCAGATCCAAAAAACTTATCTTGATTCATGTTACTGTAGCTAATTACCTGTATGCCATTATTCCCTAAACCAGAAGTTTGAGCAATGGCATTATCAGTAATTCGATAATAGTTATTCATCGAGATTGATATTTTCTTGAAGTCCTTTGCAAGGTTCAACTCGTATGAATCGGTTAACTCAGGTACTAAATCGGGATTCCCAATGTTCATAAGGTTTTTACTTACGCTTGAGGGGAACGGATTAAGGTAAAAATCAACAGGTCGTCGAATTCGCCTTGAGTAGCTTAGCTGTACCTGAAAAGTCTCTTTAAAATCTTTTGATAGATGAATGGTTGGAAAATGATGCAGCTTAGCGTAGCTATAATCCGAACCACCCGTTTTTTGATCCAGAACCCGATCGGTAAACTCGCTGCGTAAACCCAACTGATAGTTTATTTTATATAATTCTCCTGAAACCATAGCGTAGCCTGCAAATATCTTTTGATTAAATGTCATTTTGTTGGAATAATCGGAAAAGTTTAACCAGCTTGATGAAGTGTAATCATACTGTTGGAAAATGGTTGTCACATCACGCCTGTTCCCTGTAGTATTCAATCCCAACTCAAGTTTGTATTTACTATCCACCTCATAGATATAATCTGACTTGATTTCGTATGCATTTCGTTGGTATTCATTATCAGTATTCAAAACTCGTGGGTATGGATCATCTAGATTGTAGTTCATATTCGACACAAAATCTTTAGAGTTTGATCCAAATCCACTATTAACGTATGTATAGGACATATCGACACTCAACTCATTTCCCTTCTCCTTAAACTTATGCTGATAGAATAGTGCAGGTTTGAAATAATCGCCCCAAACATTGTACCTCTCGTTGTTAACAAAATAGCTGTTCACAGGGGTAAGATTATTCAACTGCTCATCGTAAACAGCTTTATTCTTGCTGAAATCATTGGTGCTGTATGCACCAATAACCGATAACAAGTTTTTGCTATTCGGGGTAAATTCGAAACCAGCTTTTATATTCGATGATGGACGTTTCCCAATCTGATCTACAATTTGATTATTGGTAAATAAAGTATCATTGAGATTGTATATTCGATTAAAATCGAAGTACTGACTGGCAACACTTTCCTTAATTTCTGCACCTATAAACGAGCTGATCTTACTCCTTTTAAGGTTTAAAATAACATCGCTTGAATAGCTCTCGTTTGATGAGTATGAAGCATTGACAATTCCCGAAACACCATCGAATCGTTGCTTCTTAGTAATAATATTTATAATCCCTGCTCCCCCTTCGGCATCATACTTCGCCGATGGGTTAGTAATCACCTCAATTTTCTCAATGCTATTAGCTGAAACCTGCCTCAAGGCATCTGATCCCTGAAAAGGGCTTTGGCAGCCATCAATCAGAACCAGAAAATTTGTGCTGTTTCGAAGTAACGCATCACCATCAGAATTTGTCTTAATCATTGAATTGCTCTGCAATACATCAATGGCAGTTCCACCAACTGAACTTAAACTTTGTGATACATTTACTACGCGCTTATCAATTTTCTGGACAATCGATTTGCGTTCACCCTGAATGGTAACTTCTGCAATCTCATTACTTGCCTCGGCAAGATTGATTGAGGGTACTATTACAGACCTATTCTTGTCTGTAATAGATATACCATTTACCACGCTTTTCCTATATCCTAAAAATTGAGCAACGATGTAATAATCTCCGTACTGCAATTTATCAATCGTAAATTCCCCTTTTGCGTTTGATACTGTCCCAGCAACCAGAGTCGAGTCATTTGACTTATATATAGATATGTTAGCATATTCAATTGGTTGATTTGTTTTTGAATCAATTACAATCCCAATAACCTTTCCAGTTTTACTCTCTGAAGCATTTATAGAAAAAGCTGATGCATAAATGCCTATTTGGGCAATTATTGCTACGATATTTAAACCTATTTTCATAAAAAACTTTATAGTAATTACTTCTTCAATATTTCGAGAGAAAACAGAATTTCGGCATTGGGATCAAAGTGTAAATCCTTGAATTTTTGATAGGTTAAGGGGTAATCTGGTGTAAAACAATGCCCTTTTGCAGGATCATTAGGATAGGTAATTACCTGCTTAAACGAAACAAAGCCTCTGATTCCACTACGATTAAGAGAGAACATCAATGCATCACCGAAGTTATTTGGTGCTTGTCCTGATGCAGTACCTACCACCTTAGCACCCATAGCATATAAACCTGTTAGCAGGTTTAAACCCGAGCTAAATGTAAATGGCGATGATACAACCAGCACCTTTGCTAGCTGATGATAAGGGTTATGATACTTTTTTGTACTATATACTTTCCAAAACGTTGGCATCATCTTAAACGTCTCTTCAAAGTTGATTTCTAACTCCTTCTTTGCATAGCATTCTTCATTAGAAAAATCGTATGACGAACCTGTTATGCTTATTCGGTTCTGGAGGCTATCTTTCTTACTAGTATTATATTGTGAAAAATACTGATCGGAGTACCTCTTTATGGAGTATCCATTATCCAACGTTTTTACAGCAACATCACCATATAAAAGATAAACCATTATTTCACGCATAATGGAATTACCTCCCGAATTCTCGCGCAAATCGATGATTAGATTTTTTGTTCCGCTTACTTTCATTTCTTCAATCAGTTGAACAAAAACTTCAGTGGCCGAGGGTGTCCCTGCGAGCAGTTTATTCCAATCATCGGGTATCTCGGTTGAATTGTACTTTTTATATGCGTTCGCAGCCATCTGTTCAATTCCCTTAGAGCCTAACACCTTCAAATACTCAAAACTCTCACGATAGGTATTCATATCTTTAATAACAAGTAAAGCTGTTTGCTTTTTGTTATCTAAAAAGTTAAAAGCAAAATCAGATTTTTCTGTTGATGGCAGGTTAACTAACGTGGCTGGTGTTATTACTTCAACAGGCTGAAATGGAATTTCTACTTCTAAATCTTCGTTGTTACCATCGGTTTTTCTAAATACTAGTTTAATTGGTTTGGTTGTATTCCATTCAGGTATCAGGTTCTTCAAGCCATCCTTTCTGCTTAATGACAGGAACTGCATGAATGCTAATTTAGTAAAATCATTCTCTGCCCCCCTGATATTCCCTTGTCGAACCAATAGCTCTTCAAAAGGAATATCTTCAATAGAAATAAGCTGAGCTGAGATAAACCGCTGATATTTCTTATCAGGGACAACTTGTATAAATAGAGATTTCTCAACCACTTTAAACTTAAATGGTAGGCCTGACTCCTGACCTGGCTGTTGGTTGGGCAGCAATCCAGTATGGCTATCGCCAATATTCGCTAAAAATGCTATAATAGCTGAGTAAAACTCTTTCTTAGTTAAGCCTTCTTTAGGTATAGCATTAAGCATTTGCTGATATCTCCTATGAAAAGCAATTTTTCCTCCTCCTGCAAAATAGGGATCGGGATGTGAAGATTCAACAATGGTCAAGAGCTGATTTAAATCCTTTTTTAATGAATCGGCTGGTAAAATCTCGTTTTGAGCAAAAAGTGTGTTTGCAAAAACGAATAGAAGCAAAACTGATGTGCAAATAATTGTTTTCATTTTTTTTCAGATTCAGTAAATAATTGTTTTTATATTTATTTTTTAAATAATTCCAAACGCCCTCATAATTGGTTCTGGGATAGCTGACCAAAGAACATGAAACGCAATTGCCACCCAAATTCCGCCTCGTTCTCGTGCAAAACCGAAAAAGAAACCCATAAAAATAGCTGCCAAGGCAAAAATTAGATTAGGGTCTTTGGAGCCTAAATTATACATGTGGCAAAGCCCGAATAGCACTGAAGAAATAATTAGCCCTGGACCAAATTGAGTTTTACCTATTCGCCATGGTCGACCAAATTCGCCATTAATTCTTGTTTGGATATACCCTCGGTACATAAGCTCTTCGGCAATACCCACTCCAAATGTAAAGTACAGCTGGTCAAACAGAGTTATCCCAACTGATTTACCAGCAAGCCCAACTACAATTGGGGGGACTAAAAAGAGCGCTCCAAAGAAAGCCAACTTCCAGCTATACCTATAGGTTTTTTCTTCATCAACCTTGTTATAGATGAGCAATGCTATTCCTGTCATAACCAGAACTACAAAGACTAAAATTCCAAATGCTGGCCAAGATGAGAATTTAAGCTTGAGCGCACCCACAGTAGCAAATCCAATACTTTGAATAAAACCCAACCAGAAAATCAGAAAGCCAATATGAATCGCGAACTTCCAGTTTTTAAGCCCTATCTCCAGCTTTGTTACCCATATCAATATTATTGGAATGGTTATAGCCCATAGCATATAAAATATGTTTCGAGCTATTGCTCCAAAGCCTAAATCGCGCGTGTAAAATGCCAACCATCGGAATATTATTCCGAAAATCAATGCGACAACTACCGTTTCGATAATAGACTGCCCTTTAACACTTACTTTTTTCATAATTGAATTTTAAATTACTTTCTATTACACTATTATAAGTATTCTTTAAATCGTTAAGAAGTATGTCTTAAACTCTCTACAGGATTTAAGTTAGCCGTTTTCCATGTTTGGAAACTAATTGTAACAATTGCCAACAGTATTGTTGCTAACGCAATAAGAGGGAAAATCAGCAGGCTTATTTCTACCCTATAAGCAAAATCCTGAAGCCACTTGTCGCATAAGTACCAAGCAATTGGCCATGCAATGATATTGGCAATAACAACCCATTTTACAAAGGATAAAGTAAAGAGACTGATAATATCCAGCACTCTTGCTCCGAGTACTTTTCGAATACCAGTCTCCTTGGTTTTTTGTTGGGCTGTATATGTCGCAAGACTGAATAAGCCAATGGTTGTTATAATTACAATAAGAATTGAAAAAATAGTAACGAGTTTACTCATTCTCTGCTCTGCTTTGTATTGTCTTTGTAGATTGTTGCTGATAAAATCGTATTCAAACGGAGAATCAGGTGCAAACTGCTTCCAAGTATTCTCAATATATTTGATAGTTTTGTTAAGATTTTCTGGATTAACCCTAACAATAAGAGTCCAGTACCAATCCCTCCACATTATAAACATCAAAGGAGCAATATCATTCGTTAGAGGTTCGATATTATAATCCCTAACCACACCCACTATCTTGCCTGGGGGGCCATCAAGTTCAAATTGCTGCCCAATGGGATCTTTAAATCCCATAAGTTTAACGGCTTTTTCATTGAAAATATAGTTTATAGAATCTGTAAGAAAATCATCAGAAAAATTTCTGCCCGCAACAACCTTTAGATTCATCGTCCTAATAAAATCGGCATCAATTGATTCAAAATAGAAATGACCAGAGGTGTTTTCCGTCTTTCCTTCCCAGGTCAGACCATTCATCTTATTTTTTATTCTTGATGGAATCTCTGAACAACGACTAATATTTGTAATAGATGGATTTGAAAGTAATTCTTTCTTGAATGCTTCATACTTTTTGCCGATATTCTTATCAAATGGCATGTATAGTAGATTTTCCTTATCATAGCCCAGCTCCTTATTCTGAATGAACTTCAATTGGTAATAGATAATACCCGTTGAAATTATAAGCACTACAGCAACGGTAAATTGAACGATTACAAGAATTTTTCGAAGTGTAATTTTACTTCGACCAGATTCTGACGCTCCCCGAAAAACAGATGTGGGTTGAAACGATGAGGTGTAAAAGGCAGGATAGGCACCTGATATTATAGTTATAATAACAATTAACCCCAACATGAACATCAAATTTATTATATCGAAATAATTCCAACTTATCTCTTTGCCAGTTAGCTCAATAAAAGTTGGAAGCAATAATTCGATTGCTACAATGGCAAAAATCATCGCGATAATCGTTTGAATGAATGCCTCCAACAGAAACTGCAGGATCAATTCGAATTTTGTTGCACCAATAACCTTCTTAAGTCCAACCTCGCGCATTCTTTTTGAAGCAATTGCTGTAGCCAAGTTGATGTAATTAATACATGCGATTACAAGAATAAAAACTGCAATGATGCTAAAAATCAAAATATATTGCATTCCTGTTCTATTACCTTCGGGGCTATATAAATGCTCATCTATTAATGGTTGAACAATTATAGAATCCTTTGGAGTTCCTTCACTATAATGTTGATTTAATATATCTGTTAGTTTAGAGTTAAACGATTCACATTCAATAGGGGTGCTTGTTTGAATATACGTATCAAACATGTGAGAATACCAGCTAATTTGGTCTTTTTTGTTTCGGAATAGCGGGTCTATGGGTAGTACAAAGTCGAAATCCATTATAGTATTACTTGGTAAATCCTCAATTACACCAGTAATAGTATATAGATCAGATATACCCACTCTAATTCGGATTGATTGTCCAATCGGATTATTTGCACCAAAGTACTTTTTTGCAATCTCACTCGTAAGCACAACTGAATATGGACTACTTAGAGCATTATCTGAGTTTCCATTGATGAATTTATATGGAAATACTTTAAAAAAATTGGTGTCTGCCGCCAGAATTTTTGTTTCTCGGAATATTATTTCATCTTTTGAAACTACTGCATGTTTGGGGTATGTACGTACAAACGTTTCAACACCAGCTATTTTCTGTTTAATTTCTGGACCAAGGAGATAGGGTAGGGATTGAGTCGTAGTTGTACCTGTACCAATGTTATTTAATTTATTAAGAATATATATACGGTTGGCGTTGGGATTAAAGTTTTCATAGGTCATTTCATTTCTTACCCAAAGCATAATCAGCATGAAGCAGGCTAATCCTATTCCCAAACCAATTATATTGACTGCTGTAAAAACCTTGTTTTTTACTGCAATCCTGAAGGAATTCTTTAATTGAATGGATAGCATATAACTTGATATAGTATTTACAATATATTGTTTTATAGTATTTTATAGAATTGCATAGTATCACCTATATTTTGCCAATTGCTTTCAATTCTTTTTCCAGCTGGTTAACTAAAGAGTTTAAATACTCTATTACATCTGTATAAGGTTTTTTCGAGGTCATATCCACACCAGCAAGTTTTATTAAATCAATAGGGTAGTCTTTTCCTCCAGCCTTTAGTAAGTCTAAGTATTTATTTATATGCTGTTGTTTCATTATATGGTCTGGCTCGTTGGCAATTCCTTTATAAATGCATAAAGCAGCAGAGTAGCTTGTTGCATACTGGAAAAGGTAAAAGTATTTGTTAAACAAATGTTGAGTTCGAAACCATCCATACTTTTCATTAGCATCACGGTATAAAGCATCGCCATAATACTTTACTTCGATAGAATCAAACACGCTGGAGAGCGATTCAATATCAATTGGCATATCACTTTCAACTCTACTATATGCTTTATATTCAAATTCCGATAGTTGTGCTATCCTATAAAACTTACCGAAAAAAGTATTAATCTCTTGATTCAATAAATCAATTCGCTCCTCTGGTGATTCGACATTTTTTACGAGGTAATCAACTAGTGCAATTTCGTTTACTATCGATGCCACTTCAGCAATAAAAACAGGGTAATCCTTTGATACCAAGGGTTGGTTCAGGTTTGATAAAGTTGCGTGCATGGCATGCCCAGTTTCATGTGCCAGTGTAAAAACACTTCCTCTTGTTTCGTTAAAGTTTAAAAGCAAAAACGATTGAACTTCTGGAACTCTTAGATGAAAAGCACCATTACGTTTGCCTGGATAAGGGTAAACATCGATATTACCAGGTTTTAAAAAGTCATCGACCATTTTACTATAATCATCACCAAAAACGCTAAGTGCTTTCTTTGTGATATCCAGAGCCTGTTCATAGGGATAAACTTTTCTGAATTGGGTTAGACTATTGTTTAAATCTGTTTTAAAAAGTGTATCCAGTTTAAACACCTGTTTTCGTATTTTAAAATATTGTTGAATTGCAGGGATTGCCTTAGGTGCTGTTTCTAAAAATGCAGAATAAACCGACACGGGAATACTATCAGCATCAAGTACATTGTTGAGACACGACTGATAGTTGTAAATTGTAGCAGTAGCCCAACGAGATTTAAGGATACCTGCGTATATTTCGGAATATGTGTTTTTGTTTTTTATATAGGTTTTAAAATTACTATCACCTATTATTCTTCTATCTCTTTGGTTTGTACTTGTATTTAGAAAGCGTTCCACCGATGGGGAATTACAAAGAATCTCATCTCCAGTTGATATTTTCACCTTATCGAATTGAATATCGGCAACCGACAATGAATTGTATATGTTTTGATTTGTAGATAGAGCACTACTAAGCTTAGACATAATTTTTTGCTGCTCCTCAGGCAATATATGTTCGCGTTGCCTAAAGAAATCTGATAAATAGTGATGGTATGGTTTTAATCCTGAATATTTTTGTGTCCATTCCAACAACTTCTCTTTGTTCAATGCTGCCAGTTCAGGCTCGAACCATGCAAAATTCTGTTCCAGTTTGGATAATTCACTTGATAATTGCTGCGTTTTAGCTGTATACTCAGGGTTTCGTGCATCTATTGCCTGCCACAAACTCACATAGCAATATAACTTTGTGGCTCTATTCGACATATTGAATTTTGCATCTAAAACCTTCTGAAGGATTTCTGGTTTGGAACTATTCTTCCCTTTTAAAGATTTATCTACAACTCCCTTTTTTATTGAAACAGGACCCAGAATACCTTTATACTTTTGAATTTCTTCAACTTCTTTCTGAAGTTTAACAATATCGGCTTCCCATTCATCCCATGAGGAATAGATTTTGGTTAAATCCCATTTGTATTCATTGGGGATTTCAGTCCTATTACTATATTGTTTTGGTTGTGAAAGAACATTATTACTCAAAACTATTAGAGCAAAAAATAATAAAGTTGTTGTTTTCATAATCCATTAATTTTAAGAGTTAGAGGTTTTTGGGAAAAATGTTATTTACTTTTAGTTTTTTATCCACTTGTTAAAGTTTACTTTTTGAATATCATCCATTTTTTTATTTACTTGAATTTTATATCGATAGGTTGCTTGAGCGTATTCTACTTTTAATTGCAAGTTCATATCTCTGCCATTGCGAATAATCGGCACATTTACTATTGTTCCTGATTTTACATAGTTGCCATCAATATCCCTAAAAGGTTTGGTACAGTTTTCACCAAACACATCATATAGTATTTTATCCCCTTTTTGAAATAGACTTACTTGCTTTACCTTTTCAATATTGTATACTCTAACCCGTTCAATTGCCATTTCTACACCATATCCGCCATCAAGAATACTGATAGGTAAATCTTCTGTTACCTTCTCTTGGAAATCAAAACCAATACCCTCGAATGCTAATTTGTAGTCGAAATCATCCTTCCCTATGATATATTTCGAGAAGAAATTCTTTAGTTCGGGATCAACAATATTTGAAAACTCATCATATATTTCATCCTCCTTAAACGCCTTATTTTTATACTGTTCGCAAAGGGTGAAAATTACCTCTGCAAGGTTTTTCTGCCCTTTCGTTAATCTCATTATTTCAAAATCGAGCATCATGGCTGTAATAGTTCCTTTATTGTAAACCTGCGAATACTGTTCACTCCATGGGTCTTCTAGTATTTTTGTACTCCAATCTGCAAAGCTGATGTCTTTGGGGAATTTATTCATAATGAGCATCTTTATCCGCATCACATCATTTAAGAACTCATCTAGCCCTATTAAACCTGATTTCAACTTAGCTTGCCACGAGAGATAATCGGTTACACCCTCATATAGCCAAAGGTGTTTCGACATTTTAGGATTCTGATAATCGATGTTCGCTATCAATTCACTTTTTAGGTTTAGCGGTGAATAAATGTGCAGTAACTCATGTGTACAAGTACGTTGCATGTAGTATAGATACGATTCAGGTTTACCTGCATCACCATAGAAGTAGAAAGAGGATGTTCCATGTTCTAAGGCTCCAACTTTAGTTTTTGACATTGCAATTTTTTGTAATAAGCTAAGGGAACCACTACCATAAATCCCCTCTTTAAATTCAGTTAAATCTTTCAGATAAACTATTAGGGAATATTTATTCACAGGTAAGTTGCCTCCTACATATTTTTGAACTGCCTCCAAGTAGGGTTTAACACCTGCTTTAATAATTCCTGCAGTAAGTTTTCCAGTTTCATTGTAAACACCAATCTGAATAAGTGTGTTTCCTATAGTAAAACTTGCTGTATCGGGCTTAGCAAACAGCACAGGACAATCGATGAGTTTATGATAGTTTTCTGCTGAAAAGCTTTGGCAATCATTTTTATTTCCTAATTCTGCAAGACTGGTTACACCATAAAAGCTATCAGGTTTTTGAAATTCAAGGGTAAACCTTGTATCTTTTAATCCTTCAAAGTACCCAAACAAAGCGCTAGTATTAAATGCAAAAACTTTGTCTTTTATGAAAATAGATCCAGATGATGGAGGAATCTCTTTTCCTTTTCTAGTATTATAAGTAGAACTGACCTGATATGTAATTTTATACAATGATCTTGCATTCTGAATAATAAAGCAATTGTCACTATATCTTCTTACTTTAAGTTCATTTCCATCAACATCATGCGCTTTAAGGTTGCTGATAAATCGACCAAAATCTACCCGTTCGTAATGCCCTGGTATAATAGCAGGAAAGAAGAAATTAATTGACTCCCTAGTAATTACAGGGCAGTATAGTTCAACTGAAATTTTATTGTCATCTGTTTTTTTTAGATTAACAGAGTAGTTATATTCCTTTGAATTATCACTCCGAACCTGATTTGTATCCTGTCCTTTTGAACTACATGAAAATGCAAAAAAGACAATATTGATTATGAATAATAAATTTTTCATAATATTTGTTATTAATTTGATAATGAATTATTTGGTTGAGAAGTTAAATATGCTATTAATGCCATGATGGTCGTATTAAACTGTATATCATCAGCAGGAATGTGTTCGATAATATCCATGTTAGAATGAAATATCAGCATATTGTCTTGCGGATCTTGTATGAACTGAAAGCCTTGTGATCCGGCATCAGAAAAAGAAATATGATCGGGATCACATGAATAATAGGGGGAAATAGGTTGGAATCTGGATTCGTTTACAAAATTTAACCAAGCCTTAAATATGTCCATTATTATTGCTGATTCCTGTGCTTGCATACCCCTGAATGCACCTGCACCAACCGTCAGATTTTTTTGGTATCCCATATTCATACTATTTCATTTATATCATCTATCACGGCTAAGACCTATCATCTTAATTACTGCTCGTCTTTTCTCGACAAAACTGTAATTGCTAAATACTTCTTTCTGTATTTCAGAAGGCAATAAAAGGTCAAAAAAATCAGGATTATAAGGATCCCCCGAATCATCCCATCCATTGGTACAGCTTTCTTTACTCTCAATGGACAGAGGATATCCATTTGTGGCTTCCACGCCATAATCACTTTGAAGTCCACACCCTACGAAAAAATACCATTCACTATTTGGCGATCCGATAAAGTTTTTATCAATTGAAAATACTAATTGATTTTTAGAATAATCAAATAATGATTTTACAGTTTTTTCCGAGATGTAATCTCGTTTTCGATTATTGTTTTCAATGGCTACTCCAAAACCCGCAGTTATAATCATATCGATACCTTTATCGGGTTGAATAGATGCCCCGGCAAAATTTTTATCTGTTTGGTCAATGTTCCTGATCCCTCGGTTCAATCCTATATATATAGCTGGAGTAATCCACTCTTCAGATTCAGCACAAAAGACTGGCTCCATTGTTTCTCTAAAATCAACTTGAAAATATAGTTTTTGAGAATCTTCATACATTCTAAATCTTGTAATATCACAAACACCGCTTTTAAAACCATCATTTTGGGGATATTTATATGACCCGTTACCAACATCATCATTTAAAGGATCTGACATGTCGAAAATAATTGATGCCTCATTGTTCAACTTATAATCAATCTGGATAGGGATTGGGCTGCTTTTTAGATAATTGATCCACTTCGACTCCATTCCTGAAAAGTCAACGCCATAAATTTTAATGAATGCTTTGTCAAGGTTGTTGATTTGCCTATATTCTTTATAGAAATCAAGTAAAGATTTCAGACCATGCTGTTTCAATACAAAATCAATAAAGGAACCACACAAATGATAAGCAATTCTAGTATTTCCCAGAAATCCTTCATCCGAAAAAAAAGTTGACAGTTCCGGAGCCTTATCGGCATTCACAATTTTCCATGCTTCAACCCTGGAGTATATAGCGCTTAGCCATGTTGTTCCAGCCAAAGCTACCGGTAATCCTTCCAAAAAGACAGTATTGACATCCGGAATTCCTGCTAAAGCTGTTATCCCATGAAGAATTTCGTGTGGATTACAAAATGACAAAGAGACTATTTTATCAAAAACCGGATTGATCTCAGGATGTGAAGGTCGAAGACAATGGGCATCTTTTGGATAAATACTTGAACCTAACATACCACACTCTTGACCGCTAAGAGCTTTGTAATATTCAATTTTTCGATCTAATTTAACACCAAACAGTTTTAGAAACTTTCTTGTTGCTTCATTCGCATGTATCATCTCGTTAGAATATCTAGAAATATCAAGATGCGTTGGATAATGGAATCTGATAAACTCTGTTTCATAGATGCTCCAATCTGAAGTGAAAACATTTACAGGATCTTCAAGGACCCACCCTGACTTTTGATTAACAATATAGTGCACCATCCTATTTGAGGAATCAGCTTGGGTTAAATTCTCCATAGAACTTGAATTCGACATCCAGTAAGAATAGAGTTCATAGTATCCCTCTTTTTTAACAACCTTGTCGAAGATATACTTACTATTAATCAGTACGGATAAATCATGTTTGTTAGATATATCAACACTTTGGATACTGCTTATCGGCAGTGATGCAAAGAAATCCTGACCAATATTCTCAGCCCAAAATTTTCTAATTTTTGATGCATCATTTTTCGATAAGGCTTCTGAATATTGAGATAAGAGAGTCGCTGCATCCAAATCCGTAAAAGTTGGTTCAACTTGTGCTAACAGACTATTCACCAACAGAAACAATAAAAAAAGTAGAGTAAGGAAAGCTCTTTTCATAGCCAAATCACATTAGTTCATATTTGAGATTGAATTTATGTCTAGGTAAGTTTTTGCCATCTTGATATAGTATTTAATTTTTAAAATATGTTTCTGTTTCTGAAGATAGCCATACCATAATTGCCATTATCATTGCATTAAATCGCACATCTTCTGGAGGTATTCGTTCAACAATATCTAGGTTAGAATGAAAAACTTTCATATAATCTAATGGATCAGGCATAAATTGAAAACCTGGCAGACCGTTGTCAGAAAAGGAGATATGATCGCTATCACCTGTATAATCAGGTGATATAGTTTGAAACTTAAGCTCATCAATGTATTTTACCCATTCTTTAAAGATATTGTAAGCAGTATTAGATTCCTGAGCAAAAATTCCACGGAATGCACCAGCACCATAATCGGTATTGAAGTAGGCATACAGTTTTTCTTTACTATTCTTTATAAAATGTGATTTTGCATACTCAGCCGATCCTAATAAACCCATTTCTTCGCCACCCCATAATGCAACACGAATTGTTCTTTTTGGCATATATCCTGATTTTTGCAATATTCGTAAAGCTTCAATACAAGTTACAATGCCAACCATATTATCGGCAGCTCCGGTACCGGCAGTATGAGCGTCAAGATGAGCTCCAATTAATACAATTTCGTTTTTTAAATCGTTACCAGGTATTTCTGCGAAAAGACTATAACCCAATCTAGGTTCTTTTTCTTCGACATGGATCAATAACTCTAGTTCAATTTTTTGTCCATTATTTAAAGCTGAAGCCAATGAGTGATAGTAATCCTCCGCAACAACTAGCTGCGGTATTTTAACAGTATTTTCAAATATTGAGGCAAAAGCAAATGCATCAAAAGGGTCAATGGGTTTTTTGGAAGTCATAGCATTCATTACCTGCATCATTCCATAGGGTGATTGTCCACCTCCAATTATTGCAGCCACACCTTCGTTTTCCAGAAATTCAATTATCTCAGACTGATGTGAAAAATATTTTTTTAATCGCTCGTAAAATTGCTTTTGTTCCTCCTTTCTTTTTTCTACTTCTTTACTTGTTGGTATAATCTTACTAGAAATTCTCTGTAGAGTGGTGTCATGTAACCTAGTAACTAATGGTTCATAAATGATTTCGCTGGGAAGTAAATGATCCATTAAAACCGTTTTGCCTTTCAGTTTGCCAGAGAATTCATGAATCTTTCCCATCTTATTGGTTCCAAGAAATACCAACTCCGACTTTAAAGTACCATTTGTCCCACAGGTATAAGCTTTGGGTTGTGCAATCAATGGAAAGAACTCGGGTGTAATTATATTCGCTTTAAAATCTTTGAGATTCCAATTCTTAAAATTTGTATTGAAGGTCTCGGTATGGATATTCGAAAAACCATACTTTTTCAGGGAATCGGAAAGAATTCTTACAGCATTGTCATATCCATCTGAGCCATTCAGGCGTGAGCCTGCTATCATACAGAATCTCACCAATTGATTGTAGGGATTGAACTGAGTCGATTCGTTTTTTATCTTCCTAATAATTGAAGTATCAATATTTTGTGAATGTGAAAAGAAGTATCCACAGCTGATAATGAATATTAAACAAATTCTTAGTTTCATCTTATTTATATTTAAAGAGTTACTATTTCGATGACCAAATTTTAAACAGTTTCTCCTGCTGAGGTGATTTTTCTTTCTTTTCTCTTATGTAGTAGGTATAATTAGCAGTTTTATATTTCACCTTGTAGGTAAGGGTTACCGGTTTATTATCGCGAATAATGGTCAGTTGGGTTTCCGTTCCCTCGGGTAGATTTTCTCCTTCGGAGTTTGTCAATGATTTAAAAACATCGTATCGTTTTACTCTGTCGCCTTTCTGGAATCCAACAAAATCGTTTTCTCCTACCTTTTTAATAACATACTCAGGATTTTTTGAATCGGGGGGGAGCATAAAATTGGCCTTCTCGATATCGTTATCCCAAATGGGATCGGTTGGTAATGAGCCCGAAAATTTTTTGTAATATTCAAGCCCTATAACATCAAAACCCTTTGATATTTCGAGACTATCTGTTCCTATTACAAATCGATTAAAAAATGTTTGCAATTCAGGTTTTACTGACGACACTATTTCGGGTATTACATCATTCTCGTTTATAGATTTCTTTTGAGAGTAATACTTATCCGCAAGCTGAAACAGTACTGATTTTAATGTTTTTTCTCCATCGGTTAATCGCATTATTTCAAAATCGAGCAGCATGTTAGTAACCGAACCTTTCCAGTAAACCTGCATCAAGTGGTCGCTATAAGGCTTTTCATTAATCTTCTCGCAGAGTTCAATGAGCGAAACGTTTTCAGGCATACTATAGCTGTCGTGAATATTTGTTCGCATTGTATATAGGAACTCCTTTTTGCTAAGTATGCCGCTCTGTAGCTGTGCCAGAATCTCAAAATACGAAGTTGCCCCTTCCCATAACCAATTATTTTTTGAATAGGCCTCTTCATACTCAGTATCAGCAAAGAACTGATAGGGATTAACAATATGAATGAATTCATGTATTAATGTTGAGTTAAGACTCTCCATCAAATAGTAATCATTTCCAATATCGGCAATACAGAACGAGGTTCCCTTTTGATAGCCATTTGCCCCAAAACCTAACTTACCGAGTTGCTTAACCATTTTAAAAAACGATAGCATTCCAAGTTTACCCGACCTGTATTTTTCGCCCCATTTAGTAACATCCTTTACATAGATTAATATGTTGTACTTTTTCACAGGCATTTTTGGAAAGAAATCGCCTATTGCATTTAAATAAGGGGTTAATTCCGATTTTATTAAATCCGAATACTGCCTGCCATCCTCAGAATACACCGATATCATAAACTTTGTGCCCTTTACATCAATCGTTGCATTATCCTGGTTGGTAAATACAAATGGGCTTTCGCTTAGCTGTTTAAAGGTTAAACCGTTCAACTCGATGGTTCCATTGTTTGTTTCATTACAGTTGAGCCCTGTGTAGCAGGCTAGCCCCTTGGGCCTAGTAATTTTCAAATCGACTGGATTTTTCTCCAACCCGTTAAAGTAGCCAAGCAGGCTAACCGTTGTGAAGTAAACCATTCTATCGGGCTTAAAGCATACACCCGATGGTGGAAATAGCTGTTTCCACTTCTTATTCTCCCAAGTCGATTCGATGGTATAGCTAATTGTGCTTAGCTGTCGGGCATTGTATATTTTAAATGAACCAAACTCTTTATCCCTTTTCACGTTAAGTGCATTCCCATCATTATCAATTGCATTGAAAGTGGTAACTAAATCGGCATACTTCACCACTCTAATATCACCATTCTCCGCGCTAGTTAAAAATTTGAAGTCAATTGTATCCTTTTGGATTTTGGGACATTTCAGCTCAACCCGAAAAGTGTTGCTTATTGACCCTGTTAAGTCAATCGTGTAATGGTATTCCTGAGCTTTGAGTGTAAGACTACTACAAATAAATAATGTTACAACAAAAGCCGTTTCTAATTGTCTCATAGTTTCTTTAATTAAATAATTGAATAGTATAATCTTATATAATTACTACAAGATTTGTAAATAAAGATGTGAACTCAAAAAATACTATGTGAACAATACTTTTTTGGGTCTAAACAGGGGATTGCTTTATTACAACTAGATTGATAGCAGAATGCCATACTATGGGATTCATAATATGGCATTTAGAATGAAGCATCGTAATGCAGCCTTAACAGAGTTTTAATTTATTAAAGAAAGCACTATTCACATCAAATTCATCTTCTTCATCCTATCGAAGAATCCCATTTTATAGGTTTGACCAATGGGAATAGTTTTTTCTCCAATATGAATACTATTCTTAGTAATCTTGTCAATTTTATCAAGGGCAATTACGTAAGATTTATGGACTCTTATGAAGTTTTCTGGGGGGAGTAGCTCGTATATTTTTTGGAAGCTGCTCAGCGTATAAACTGTTTCCTTCTTAAGTCTTAGAATAATATAGTTGCTCAATCCCTCAAGGTATAGAATATCAGAGAAAATAACTTTCTGTAGCTGGTGCTTGGTTTTAACGAACATAAATTCCTTTGATGTTAATCCAGGTTGCCCCTCGATAAACGGTTTTGCAACCAGAGTCGATGACATTTTATCGTAAATTCTGTTAACCGATTGCACAAAACGTTGATATGATATAGGTTTTAATAAGTAATCGGAAACTTCCAGTTCATAACCCTTTAAAGCGTATGATTCGTAAGCTGTTGTAAGAATTATGAAAGGTTTTTTATCGAGTACCTCTAAGAACTGAATTCCTGAAAAATCATCCATCTCAACATCAAGGAAAACAAGATCGACTGTGTTTGTCTTAATATAGTTAAGTGCATCGGAGGCATTATCGAATGATGCCACCAACTTAAGAAATGAGATTTTACTGATAAAATCTTTCATCTGTTTCAGAGCCAATGGCTCATCATCAATAGCTATACAACGAATTACTATTTCGCCCAGACTCATGTTCGTTCAAGTTTAAGTTCAACTTTATAAATACCTTCATCTTGTGTAATACTCAAGGAATGTTTTTCAGGATAGATTAGTTCAAGCCGTCGTTTCATATTCTCGATGCCAAATCCCCCTTCTCGGTTAAGCTTTTCAGCCTTAGGTTTTGGATTATAATAGTTTTCAACCCTAAGCGTTATGGTATTATCGATTGAACGAATGTCAATCTTAATAACAGGTCGTGGAGATTTCTTGTTACAATGCTTAAAAGAGTTTTCTACAAAAGCAATAAAGATCATGGGTGCAACTTGAACATTTGGATTGGAAATTGACTTACTAAATACTACGAAGTTGGAATCTTTGAAGCGAAGCTTTTGGAGTTCAATAAAGTTCTCAATATATTCCACCTCTTTCTCAATCGAAACATATTCAGGATTCTCATCTTTATGCATGTAGCGCATTATTTCGCTTAACTTCAGTATAGCATCGTAGGTTTTCTGCTGATCGATAAAAACTAATGTGTTAATATTATTTAACGTGTTAAACAGGAAGTGAGGGTTAATTCTAGATCTTAAAAGCGATAGTTCACTCGCTTGATTCTTTGCGACCAACTCATCTCTAATCTGTTTCGCCTGTATTGCTATCTCCTCTTTCTGCTTGTTGATTAATTCGTTCTGAGCCTGTAATTCAAGAGTTTTAGATTGAATCTCCTTGGTTCTTTCTTGTACATTCATTTCAAGTTTTTCTTTCGCTCTCCTCAAATTGCTTTCTCTTAGGCGAATGTAAAGAATTCCAAGTAATAGAATCGACAATACTACGAGAACAATAAAGAAAGTTGTCTTCCAGAAAGGTGGTATAATTACTATTTTTATACTTGATGATTCGTGACTCCAATACCCATCGGGATTTGCTGCCAAAACCTCAAATTTATAATCACCATGTGGGAGATTATTGTAGGTTGCCACCCTAATGTTTCCTGAGTAAATCCAATCATCATCAAAACCGACCATTCTGTACTTGAATGTATTTTTCTCAGGGGCATCGAAGTGTAAAGCTGCAAATTCAATGCTAATGTAGTTATCCTTGTGGTTTAACTTAATCTGATTACTATAAGTAATATTTTGATGCATAAAGTAACTACCCTTATGCTTAATTGCCCAATCCCCAGCCTTATATAACGAATCTAAACTCGATGGTAGAATTGAAACATCTTTACCAAAAAGTTTAATTCCTGAAATGATAACTCTAGGTGGGATGGTATCATCCTTAATCTCCTCTGGATAAAAAGCTGTAAAACCCCGAGTTCCGCCAAAATACAATCTCCCATCAGAACTTTTATAACATGCACCTGCATTAAACTCAATATTCACTAATCCGCTAGAAGTGTTAAAATTTCTAAATTTGTATGTCCTTGGATTAAATCTAGACAATCCATTATTAGTGCTTAACCATAAATATCCCTTTTCGTCTTCAAGGATGGCATTAACGGTTGAGTTGGGTAACCCATCCTTTTCAGACCATGTCATGAATTTCTGTTTTGTGCTATCAAACTTCGATAAACCACCTCCAACGGTTCCAAACCAAATATTTTTCTTACTATCAAGAAATGAGTAAAGTGCTTTATCTACTGGAATTCCTGTTGAATCTTTACTATTAGACCCGAAATGTTTAAATTCAGCTGTTTTGGGGTTGTATCGATCAATTGAGCCATTCACGTTAAACCACAGGTTGGAATCTCCATCCTGTAAGACATTCCATACAAAATCATTTGCCAAGCTGTTTGAATTAAGATTTTCATTCTTAAACCGTTTAAAGATTCCAGTAAATGGATCGTATCTTATAATACCTCCAGCGTATACGGAAATCCAAATATAACCTTCGGTATCTTTTAATATTTTACCAATATAATTGCTTGGTATTCCCTTTTCATCGTCTTTGCTAACCGGAAAGTGCTTTACAATACCATTCTTAAGGTTAAATTTAAATAGTCCATTCCCAAATGTTGAAACCAAAAGATTATCATTGTCAATCATAATTTTTGAAGGAGAGGGATAATTACTTAATTGGTTGAAAAGGGCAGATGTTTTAAAACTTTCATCTTTAGGATCGAACTCAACCAGTCCAAGTACAGGTGATATCAGTATTTTTTCATCGAGTTCAAGAAAATCCCATACTGAGGAGCCCCTTGATGTATTATATAACTCTGGTGTGAAGGTATAATGGTAAAACTTTTTCTTGAATGGGATAAACTTCTTTAGGTAGTAGCCTCCTAGCCAAAAATTATTATTGCTATCGAGAATATAGCTATCGACATAACCTTCTGGAAACTGATAATTACTATCCCCATTCTCAATCCTCACCAATTTTCTATTGTTAGGGTCGATTTTGAAAAGAAAACTATTATTTATTGTTATATCTGTTACCAAAAGCCATAAATCTCCGGTTTTATTTTCCAAAAGAGAAAAGAAGCATTTTTCAACAGAAATATTCTTATCGTATTTGTATAAAGATATATTTTCGGTCTTACTATTGAATTGGTATAGACCTTTCTGACAACTTATCCAAATTGAGTTTAGTCGATCTTTGTAAAACAATGGAGCATTCGTTTTTCCAGAATCTTGGTATCTAATAATCTTATGAGAGTCGAATTTTGTTGAATATTTAATTATGCTATTTTTTTCATTAATTATAAATTCACCCTGTTCATCCTCATATATGCCAGTTTGTATTTCAATATCATCATTAATAGGGTGTCCTCGCACCAGTTGTTTCGGCAGGTAGATTTGATATATACTATTCCTAGTTGTAAAGCAGATATTATATTGAGTATCTGCAATAATATTTGTTATCTCAACATTGGGGTCACCTTCCGTAAATTGCAGCTCTTTTAATTTTGAATCTAAATCATAGTAAAACACCCCACAATTACTTCCAAACCATACTTTCCCAGTTTTTTCCTTAGTATAAACTTTTGATACATAATTAAAGAATTCGACTTTATAGTTACTCGACTCAATCAGATCGTGATTTGGAATATTTTTTTTGTTGTACCTGTAAATACCATTTATCGTTGAAATCCAAATATTTCCTAAACAATCCTCCGTAATATAGTAGATGGTACTTGAAGATTGAGGAACTAATGGTCTGCTTGTTATTTTTAATATATACTCAAATCTCTCATTGCTTGGACTGAACTTACAAAGCACACCATCAGCAGTTAGTAACCAAAGATTTTTATCCGTATCTTCAAGATATATATTAACAACCCAATCATCAGATATACTTGATGGATTGGAGATTTCATGTCGATAAATTTTAAAATTATAGCCATCATATCGGACAAGGCCATCATTAGTTCCAATCCATATCAGACCAAGCCTATCCTGAAAAATGGAGTTAACGGTACTCGAAGGGAATCCATTCTCTTGCGTATATTGATAAAAACTCCCAAGATTCTGACAAAAACCCTGGGAACAGAGTACAATGATAGCCATAGAGATAATGACTATTCCTATACTTCTTTTAAAATCTATAAGTTTCAAGGCTACTATTATGTGTTTCCACTTTATTTTTCTCAAAGCTATTGTTTTAATGACAAATAAACAAAACATCTACTTATTGTTATGCAAAACGAATCAAAGTATAATATTTGGTTTTATCAAAACAATATAAATTGATTTTACAATAATAACTATTGAGTTTGCATCTTGAATTAGCTGATACGTACAATTTTCTATGAACTAAATCTCATAATTCATATTATTGCCCTGATATTTCACTAAATCAAAATCAATAATAAAAAATGGAGGATTAAAAAATGAAAAAACTATTATTATTTGGTCTTTTTGCAACAATTCTATTTTCAAGTTGCAAGAAAAATGAATCTATTGAAGATAAAGACATTTTTGTATCGAATCAAACTGAGAATTTACAGATAAGATTTGCAAAAATACTCGCACCAGCCTTAGCAGACAACAGTGAATTAAGGAGTCTAATAAAATCTGAAGCATTAAAGATGTTTGATAAAGACTATGATATACTTTATCAATTAATTAAGGATAAAAGAGTTGGAGAAAAAACCGTTTCGGAGTTTTTATCAAGCTATGCAAACTCAAAGGAAGAGTTTGATGCTATTGAAGAAAACTTGCCATTACTAACAATTTTCATTCCAACTCTACCTAATTTTACACCAATCAATTGGAATACATCGACAGAAATTCCAAAGGTTGCAGTTTGTTTATTAACATCTGGAGATATTCCATATTACGACAAGTATAGAAATCAATCGATAATTCATTATGGCCTAATTCCAGGATTTCCAATAATTGTAATTAAACAAAATGAGAGAGTTTTAGTTGGTCAAACCAAACATCAAAAATCATCAAATCTATCTGGTTCAAAATACAATTTTAGTTTTTTAGATGAGTCTTTCGATGGTTCGAAATTAGATAATACACCAACAAAGGGTGGCTACACGACAGATCCTGTTAACATTGAGGCATACAACTTAGGAATGGAATGGCATAGAGACTATGTATATTATGGACTTACTCCCACTAAGGTTAATGGGGCTTATAGAAACAATTATAGTGAGTTCATTACCTCTTTTTGTATGCTATCAGATTCTTGGTTGGGAAAGATTTCTGATGATTCTCAGGATCCTTTCTTAAAACCATCTATTGCTAATCTTAAAACTCCATTCTGGACTGATGGGTTCTTTGAGTTCAAGATAACGGTATTAATAAATTCAACCAATGGTATGGATAAGACTTTGACAAAGTACTTTTCTGCAAAAGGAAGCGATTTAGCTACAGTTACTTATGTTAAAATGGGCTTTATGTATAGGGTTGACAAAGTCATTCGAAAACGATACAACCCAAACCTAGAGTTAATTCCCTGGGATCTAAAAAACTATGGTATGGCATGGAAATTCATTGTAAGTGAATATGATCCAAAAATAGAATTATCAGAAACCAAAGAAGTAACAACTCAATATGCGCTTAATTTCAATCTAGATCTAAAGATTGGATTAAAATTTGGTGCAGGTGGTACCAGGACAGAGAAAACGACTTTCACTTATAAAACAACAAAAGAATCAGATGACCTAGGCGAAGCTATATTAACATTTGATCAACCGATAATAACTGGTATTACAACTGGTTTAGGAGGTAAATATTATATTACAAGGGAAATTAGTACAGGTTGGTGTAGTTTAAATATTGAACCGAAAAGAATATACTAGTTTTGAATCATTATAAAGAAAACTAAACGGTAATTTAAAATCAGAGTTGGATAATGAATCCGACTCTGATTTTATACAGATTAATAAGATCTTTTCACTATTACCTAACCCGCTTTATTCATATTTTTCGCAATGCTCGGGTATGAATAAAGTGGGGTAGTACAGTACTACTATTAAGTTGAAAAAGTGAGTTGATAAATTATTTCATTAATTCCAATTATTTAATCCTTTATAGTTATGAAACACCCATGTAATAGTTGACGCAAACACCCATGAACAAATTTCGCTTAAAAGAATATATGTGTAAAACATGAGATTAATAAAAAAAGGGGCATAAGCCCCTTTGAATTGGTCGGGGTGACCTGACTCGAACAGGCGACCACCACGCCATTGGCGTGGTACGCTAGGCCAGTTGTAGGTTTAAGTCGCGGAGGAATCTTTGGGCGCCACGTTTTTTGATTTTACGTTCAAAGGCCATAGCTTCAGTACGAGTCCTAAACCCTTTAGAATAAATAAGAATCCAAGGCATTCCTTTAGCCGCAAAGGCCGTTTTACCCCTATAATGTTCTTGAAGTCTTAATTCAAGATTTTGCGAGGAACCAGTGTAGAAAACATCAAGTTTTTCGCTTAAAAGAATATATGTATAAAACATGAGATTAATAAAAAAAGGGGCATAAGCCCCTTTGAATTGGTCGGGGTGACCCGACTCGAACAGGCGACCACCACGCCATTGGCGTGGTACGCTAGGCCAGTTGTAGGTTTAAGTCGCGGAGGAACCTTTGGGCACCCCGTTTCTTGATTTTACGTTCTAGTTTAGCTGCATCGGCTCTGGAGCTTGCTTCGAATCGATAAACCACTCTCCAGGGCATCCCTTTGGCGGCAAAGGCAGATTTTCCCCGATTATGCTCTTCGAGCCTTCGTTCCATATCTTTCGTATGCCCAGTGTAGAATACGGCAAGTTTTTCGCTGTAAAGGATGTATGTATAGTACATAGCAAAAAAGGCAGTAATCAACTGCCTCCTATAGTTTGGTCGGGGTGACCCGACTCGAACGGGCGACCACTTGCACCCCATGCAAGTACGCTAGCCAACTGCGCCACACCCCGAAAATATATTTTTAAATTCTGAAAGAACAAATTTGGCGACCACCACGCCATCAGCGTGGTACGCTAGCCAACGGAGTTTACCTCGCCCTAGCGGGATCACACCCCGATTCTTTAACGGTGGCAAAAATAGATTCTTTTTCTGAATTGTGAAAACAAATACAATATTTTATTAATGTGCTTAACCCCTAAACCTATTCTTGATATTGTAATTTTCTTAACTAATCAGTACTTTTGTCGCATTAATGTAAATATATTAATATTTAGATATTATGGAATTATTCAAGCCAATGGATAAGCAAAGCAATAGTAGTGCTAATGCGAATAATCAGATGCCTATTGAGCACGTTAAAGTATTAATAGTAGGTTCAGGTCCTGCGGGTTATACAGCAGCGATTTACACATCAAGAGCAAATCTTAACCCTGTGCTTTATGAAGGTATACAGCCTGGTGGACAGCTTACGACTACAACCGAAGTTGATAATTTTCCGGGCTACCCCCAGGGTGTAACAGGCCCAGAGATGATGGAAGACCTAAAAAAGCAAGCCATTAGGCTCGGGGCTGATATTCGGTTTGGTATTGCAAGTGCCGCTGATTTATCGAAATCACCTTATCGGGTTACCATTGATGATGAAAAGATAATTGAAACCGAAACGTTAATCATTGCAACTGGTGCAACCGCTAAATATTTGGGTCTTGAATCGGAGGAGAAGTTTAAGGGCCAAGGCGTTTCAGCTTGTGCAACCTGCGATGGATTCTTTTATAAAGGTCAGGATGTTGCCGTCGTTGGGGGTGGCGATACTGCTGCCGAAGAGGCAACTTATCTCTCAGGGCTATGTAAAAAGGTTTATTTAATCGTTCGAAAACCATATCTGCGTGCTTCAAAAGCCATGCAGGAGCGGGTTGTAAAAACTCCGAACATTGAAGTGCTTTATGAGCATGCAACGAAGGAGATTGTTGGTGATGTAAACGGTGTTACAGGAGTTTTACTTTCCAATGCGAAGGGTGAAAAGGTGAAAAAGGATATTACAGGCTTCTTTGTAGCCATTGGGCATCAACCCAACTCCGATATTTTTAAGCCTTGGATTGATACCGACGAGGTTGGGTATATTAAAACCATTCCCGGTACTAGCAAAACGAATATTCCTGGCGTTTTTGCCTGTGGCGATGTTCAGGATCCTCATTATCGTCAGGCCATTACTGCCGCAGGTTCAGGCTGTATGGCTGCCATTGATGCTGAACGGTATATTGGAGAACGAAAGTTTTAATTCTTTTGAATCAAATAAAAAGGCCTCAGAATAGAGGCCTTTTTATTTGATTTTATTCTGAATACTGATTCCTGTTTTTTAGAATTGAGCAATCTTCTCTTTATCGTACTTGCCTGCCTTCAGCTTATCGCGACATTCGGCAAAAGCCTTAATAGTAATTTTAACATCCTCTAATGTGTGTTCTGCTGTAGGTATAAGCCTTAGCAGTATTTGTCCTTTAGGAATAACAGGATAAACCACCATGGAGCAGAACACCCCATAGTTCTCCCTAAGGTCAAACACCATATTTGCAGCCTCCGGAATGCCACCTTGCATATAAACTGGTGTAACAGGCGATTCGGTTACTCCTATGTCTAAGCCCATGTCCTTTAGGCCTTTCTGAAGGGCACGAACTACTGTCCAAAGTTGCTCTTTGAGTTCGGGTTTGGTTTGAAGTAATTCTAAACGTTTTAATGCTCCATAAACCATGGGCATTGGTAGTGATTTTGCGAATATTTGGGATCTCAAATTATAGGTTAAGTACATAATAACCTCTTCTTCAGCAGCAACAAAGCCCCCAATACCGGCCATGCTCTTAGCAAAGGTTGAGAAGTAGATGTCAATCTTATCTTGCACTCCAAAATGTTCACCTGTTCCTGCGCCTGTCTTCCCCATTGTTCCAAAGCCATGAGCATCGTCAACGAGTATGCGGAATGTGAACTCTTTCTTAAGATCCGTAATCCCCTTTAAATTTCCTAAATCGCCAGCCATCCCGAAAACACCCTCGGTAATAACCAGAATTCCTCCTCCTGTACGTTCAGCCCATTTGGTGGCTCGCTCAAGCTGTTTACGGCAGCTCTCGATATCATTATGAGGATATACAAATCTTTTCCCTGGAAAAAGCCTTAAGCCATCGATGATACAAGCATGTGCTTCCGAATCGTAAACAACTACATCGTTTCTATTGAGGAGAGCATCGATAATAGATATCATTCCCTGATAGCCGTAGTTTAAAAGGTATGAAGCAGGTTTTCCAACAAATGCGGCAAGCTTTTGCTCAAGCTCTTCATGCTTTCGGGTTTGTCCGCTCATCATACGAGCGCCCATAGGATATGCCATTCCGAATTTAGCTGCTGCTTCTGCATCAGCCTTGCGAACCTCGGGGTGGTTCGCTAATCCTAAATAGTTATTTAAACTCCAGGTAAGAACTTCTTTCCCACGAAACATCATTCTTGGATTGATCTCTCCTTCAAGCTTAGGGAAAGCAAAATAGCCATGGGCCTGATTCTGCCATTGTCCGATTGGACCCATCCCTTTTTTTATTTTATCAAATATGTCCACGATTAAAATATTTTGGTTGATACGATTGTTGGTTTTAAAAAACCTAGCAAAAGTACACTTTTTTGAATACGATCAAAAGGAATAAATTTTACTTTCATTGAACCTTTAATATTTATATGAAGAAGCCATGTGCCTTGAAATCTATAGGATGGTATTCGTGATGGAAAGTGAAATTAGGTTAAACACCCTTGCGAAATTCAATTTTTAGTAAAAAAAATGTTCACTATAACTAATTCTTTCTAACTTTGCCTGCTTATCCGTAAGGGCGAAAACGATATTATTAGCCCATTCAGGTTTTAAGTATAAATTTGCCTTTGATTTTTAAAATTATGATGAAAAAAGTAAATATCTCCCTTTGCCTTTTATTGATGGGTCTTCTTTTTATTGGATGCAGTAAATTTGAGAAAGTGCTCAAGAGTAAGGACTATAACTTTAAGTACAAAAAGGCCCTTGAGTATTTAAAAAAAGAGGATCATTACCGTTATACAACTATTTTTGAACAACTTGTGCCAATTTATGCGGGCACTCAACGGGCGGATACCGTTCAGTTTTACTTTGCAATGGGGAACTATAAACAGGGTGACTACGTTTTGGCTGGTCATTATTTTGACACTTTCCGTAAGACCTATCAGCGTAGCGTTTTTACTGAGGAGGCAGAGTTTATGTATGCCTACTGCTTCTACGAAACTTCTCCCCGCCCTGACTTAGATCAGGAGAGTACACAAGCTGCCATTGCTGCTTTTTCTGAATTTATCTCAAAGTATCCACGAACGGATAAGCGTGAAGAGGTGGGTAAAATTCTTAACGAGATGAAAGGTAAGCTAACCGAGAAATCGTATTTAAGTTCTAAGCTATACTTTAATTTAAGTGAATACAAAGCAGCTATTGTTGCCCTTAAAAATAGCGTTAAGGATTTCCCTGAAAGCAAATACCGCGAGGAACAACTATTCTTAATAGTTAAATCGGCCTACCTTTTGGCCGACAATAGCGTGCCCGAGAAGCAAAAGGAGCGATTCCAAAAAACTGTTGATGAGTATTATACCTTTGCAGGTGAATTCCCTGAAAGTAAATATTCTAAAGAGGCCAAAAAGATGTATGAGGCTTCCATGAAATTTTTAGGTAACTAAATTGAAACTTGATATATGGATTTCAAAAAAACAAATGCCAGTCCTTCAACTGTAACTCGTGATCTAGACAAGCTAGATCATGAAACGAACAACGTTTACGAAAGCGTTAGGGTTATCTCAAAAAGATCGAATAAGATTGGTCAGGAGATGAAACATGAGCTGAATCGGAAACTTGAGGAGTTTGCTTACTATACCGATAACCTCGAAGAGGTATTTGAGAATCGTGAGCAGATAGAAATCTCTAAGTTTTACGAACGACTTCCTAAGGCAACGCTTATTGCTACTCAAGAATTTCTTGATGGTAAACTTTACTATCGTAAGGGAACTTCAAACGAAGAGAAGTAATATTTATTGATGCAACTCAGGGGTAAACATATTATTCTTGGTATAACGGGAAGTATAGCAGCTTATAAGGCTGCTATACTTGTAAGATTGCTTGTTAAGGAAGGAGCTGAAGTTAAGGTTGTTATGACCCCCTTGGCGAAGGAATTCATTACCCCATTAACGCTAGCAACCCTTTCGAAAAACCCTATTCTGGTTGATTTTTTCAATCCGGAGAATGGAGATTGGAATAGCCATGTCGATTTGGGCCTTTGGGCTGATCTGTACCTTATTGCCCCCGCCTCAGCGAATACCATTGCGAAAATGGCCAATGGGGTAGCCGATAATCTACTGCTAACAACTTACCTTTCGGCTAAATGCCCTGTTATGGTTGCTCCTGCAATGGATTTGGATATGTACAACCATCCTGCTACTCAAAAGAATATTGGAACTTTACTGGGATTTGGTAATATTGTAATTGAGGCAACCACAGGCGAACTTGCGAGTGGACTATCAGGTAAAGGTAGGATGGAAGAACCCGAAAATATTCTTTTATCGGTCATTCATTTTTTCTCTAAGAGTACTAGGTATTCCAATACAACTGTACTTGTAACATCTGGCCCAACCCATGAGCCAATCGATCCTGTTCGTTTTATAGGGAACCATTCATCAGGGAAAATGGGTACATGTATTGCCGAATCATTCGCTCAGCAAGGAGCAAGGGTTATATTTATTACTGGCCCTGCAAAGGTTTTCCCATCGCATAGTAATATTGAGATTATTAAAATTAGAACTGCCGAGGAGATGTTTAATGCAGCGGCAAAATGTTTTTCATCCATTGATATTGCTGTAATGGCTGCTGCTGTTGCCGATTTTACACCAATATCAACTAGCTTATCAAAGATAAAGCGTGAATCCAACGATATTTCTATTCAGCTAAAACCAACCAAGGATATTGCCGCATCATTAGGTCAGAGCAAGAGCAATAAGCAGTTGTTGGTCGGTTTTGCTCTCGAAACCGATAAGGAGCTTGAGAACGCTGTTGAAAAGTTGAAAAAGAAGAATCTAGATATCATTGTGCTAAACTCATTGAACGATCAAGGCGCAGGCTTTAGCGGTGATACCAATAAAGTGACAATTATCAACAAGAAGAACAAGACCTTATCAATAGATTTGAAATCGAAAACCGAAGTTGCAAACGATATAGTTGATTTTATAGCCGAAGAGTTTGACCGGCTTCGGGGTAAGGGATAGTTTAATCCCAAAAAAACATACCGGTTATGCTGCTAAAACGATTCGTCATCTTGATGCTTCTCATAGTGCCATCGCTCATAAAGGCACAAGAGTTTAAGTGTAATATTCAGATTAACTCCCAGAAAATCCAAGGGAGTAACCGTACCGTTTATCAGACACTCCAGACTGCTCTATACGAGTTCATGAATAATACCACATGGACAAATCATGTTTATGGTATCGATGAGCGTATAGAGTGTAATATTATGATTAACCTTAATGAACAGCTTGGTTCCGATGAGTATAAAGGAACCGTACAGGTTCAGGCTCGCAGGCCTGTTTTCAATACATCTTATAGTACAACAGTTCTCAACTTTCTCGACAATAACTTTGATTTTCGTTATATAGAGTACAATAAACTTGAGTTTTCCGAAAATACTCATACCAATAATTTAACATCGGTGCTTGCCTATTACGCATACTTAATTCTAGGGATTGATTATGACACCTATTCATTATACGGAGGCTCTGAGTATTTTCAAAAGGCTGAGAAAATAATGAATAATGCACAGAATGCTCCTGAGCGAGGATGGAAGGCCTATGAAGGAAATCGTAAGAATCGCTATTGGATAATCGAAAATATTTTGAATGAGAAGTATAAACCGGTTCGTGAGGTGAATTACCGATACCATAGGCTTGGACTCGATATCATGAATGAGAAGTTAATTGAGGGTCGAGCTGAAATCGTTGAGTGCATGGCAACCCTTCAAAAGGTTTACCGCGAAAAGCCCGATCCGTATATGCTATTCATGCAATTATTTTTCGATGCTAAAAACGATGAGCTGGTAAGCATTTTCACAGAATCGTACCCTACCGAGAAATCACGTGTTTTAAACATACTTACCGAAATAGATAATGCGAATTCGACAAAGTATAAGGCTATTATGGAGCAAAAGAAGTAAATTGCATTATCCTTGACTCTAACACCTATGCTTCAAAATATTCATATTCAGAACTATGCTTTAATCGACCAGTTGGACATCGAATTCAATCAGGGTTTGAATATCATTACTGGTGAAACAGGAGCTGGTAAATCAATACTTCTAGGTGCTTTATCCCTTATACTTGGTCAGAGAGCGGACACCTCTGCTCTGAAAGATAGCAGCAAGAGCTGCGTTGTTGAAGGCCTTTTCGATATTGCAAGCTACAACCTAAAGCCTTTCTTTATCGAGAATGACATTGATTACTATGACAATACCATCATTAGAAGACAAATCAATGAATCGGGCAAATCGAGGGCATTTATAAACGAAACGCCGGTTAATCTAAATGTTCTTAAAGACTTAGGGGCTTTACTCATTGATATTCATTCTCAGCACGAAAGCCTTCTGTTGGGGAACGGACAATTTCAGCTTAATGTTCTCGATTCATTCGCTAACCTAGGCAATGATTTATCCGCCTATCAAGAAATTTATAAACGGTATAATGGAGCAAAGATTGAACTGGAAAAGCTTATCCTTGAGTCTGTCAATTCGCGAAAAGATTTCGACTACTTTCAATTTCAGCTGAATGAGCTGAATATGGCAAGGCTTAAGCCCGATGAGCTGCAAGATTTGGAGGTACTTCAGCAGCAATTAGCTCATGCCAATGAGATTAAATGCTCACTACAATCCGTATCGGACCTATTGTCTAACGATTCTTCCTCGGCTATCACTCTGCTTAAAGAGGTAGAGCAGAACCTGAAGAAGATTTTCTCTTTCTTCCCTGAATCAGTTGACTTGGAGAAGCGAGTAGAGGCTTGTAGGATTGAGATGAAAGATATTTCGAACGAAGTTGCAAGCCATAACGATAGGGTAGAGGCTGACCCTCAACAGCTGGAGATAGTTACCTCTCGATTAGATTTGCTTTACAGCTTACTTCAGAAGCATAAGTTGACTACTGTCGATGAGCTAATCTCGCTTCGTAACGAAATTGAATCGAAGGTTGATTTCATTAGTAATATTGATTTTAACCTTGAGCAAAAGCAGAAACAGCTTGCTGAACTTGAAACTCAAGTAGGTGCTATTGCCATTAAGCTAAGCGAAAAGCGAAAGAAAGTATTGCCATTGATTGAGAATAGTATCACTGAGCTATTGGTTCTACTTGGTATTAAACATGCAGCGTTTAAAGTTGATATTCAAAAATCCGAAACATTCCTGAGCAATGGAATCGATAAGGTTTCATTCTTGTTCTCTGCGAACAAACAGATACCATTGCAGGAATTATCTAAAGTAGCATCGGGGGGCGAACTCTCGAGGCTTATGCTAAGCCTTAAATCGTTAACGGTGAAGTCATCCGGGTTACCAACTATAATTTTCGATGAGATTGATACGGGCGTTTCAGGTGAGATTGCCGATAAGGTTGGTAATATAATTCATGGTATGGCGAATGGAATGCAGGTTATCAATATCACGCATCTACCCCAGATAGCCTCTAAGGGCAAAACGCACTTCCTTGTATATAAGGATAGCCTTTCGGCACATTCAAACACAAAAATAAAGTTGCTCGACAGCAATGAGCGTGTGGTTGAAATAGCCAAGATGCTAAGCGGTGAAAAACTTTCCGATGCTGCGTTGACCAATGCTAAAGAGCTATTGTCAATGAATGGAAACTGACACTTATCTATCCTTATCAATCCTTTGTTTTAAACAATTCATTATTCTTGTATGTTAATTGATTAACCAAAAGAATTAACCATGTCGAACAATTTACTAAAGGGAAAAAAAGGGCTTATTTTCGGTGCGCTCAACGAAAAATCAATAGCTTGGCAGGTTGCAGAGAGAGCTTATGAGGAGGGTGCTGTATTTGTATTAACCAATACTCCTGTGGCAATGCGCTTGGGTAATATTAACGACCTGGCGTTAAAGTGCAATACCGTTGTAATCCCTGCCGATGCTACGAAAGTTGAAGACCTTGAACATTTAGTTAAGGAGACGATGAGTATTCTTGGGGGAAAGATTGACTTTGTTCTGCACTCAATAGGCATGTCGCCGAATGTTCGGAAGAGTAGAACCTATGACGATTTAGACTACGATTACCTCGATAAAACCTTAGATATTTCAGCGATTTCTTTCCATAAATTGCTACAGGTTTGCTGGAAGATGGATGCCATAAACCCCTGGGGTTCAGTTCTTGCTTTGTCATATATTGCCGCACAGCGTACGCTTTACGGTTATAACGATATGGCTGACGCCAAGGCTCTGCTTGAGTCAATAGCAAGGAGTTTTGGCTATATATACGGTCGTGAGCGAAGGGTTCGAATTAACACCATTTCTCAATCACCAACCGAAACAACCGCAGGTAGCGGGGTAATGGGCTTCGATGCGCTTGTCGATTTTACCGATAGGATGTCGCCACTGGGTAATGCCGATGCGTATGAATGCGCTAATTTCTGCATTGCCCTCTTTAGCGATTTAACCCGAAAGATCACCATGCAGAACCTTTTCCACGATGGAGGGTTTTCGAGCATGGGTATGAGCAATCGGGCTATGGCTGTTTATAATAAGAATTTGGAGGAGTGTAGGGATTGTAAGTAATACAGCGAATCCAAAAAAACCAACCCCGAATTATCTTCGGGGTTGGTTTTTGTATTTGATTAACCTAAGTAGGTCTTTAGCAATTTGCTCCTTGACGTATGGCGTAATCTGCGGATGGCTTTCTCCTTGATCTGACGTACCCTTTCACGGGTCAGACCAAATTTCTCACCGATCTCCTCAAGGGTCATCTCCTGGCATCCAATTCCGAAGAAAAGCCTGATAATGTCACGTTCGCGTTCGGTTAGAGTGGCCAATGACCGTTCAATCTCCTTGCTTAACGATTCATTTATTAAGAGTTTGTCGGCATTGGGCGAATCGCTATTGATTAGAACATCGAGTAGGCTATTATCCTCACCATCAACAAATGGTGCATCCACCGAAACATGACGACCGCTAACCCTAAGGGTGTCAGTAACCTTTTCTTTTGGGAGCTCTAGAATATCTGCTAACTCCTCAGGTGATGGTGTACGTTCGAACTCCTGTTCGAATTTTGAAAAAGCTTTATTGATTTTATTCAATGAACCAACCTGATTCAATGGTAAACGTACAATACGAGACTGTTCTGCCAATGCCTGAAGAATCGACTGACGAATCCACCATACAGCGTATGAGATAAATTTAAAACCACGGGTTTCGTCAAATTTTTCGGCAGCTTTAATCAACCCAAGGTTTCCTTCGTTAATTAAGTCTGGAAGGCTAAGCCCTTGATTCTGGTACTGTTTGGCGACAGAAACTACGAAACGTAAATTGGCTCTTGTTAATTTTTCTAAAGCCTCCTGATCCCCCTTTTTTATTCGCTGGGCAAGTTCTACCTCCTCCTCTACGGTAATTAATTCTTCCTTCCCAATCTCCTGCAAGTACTTATCCAGCGAGGCACTCTCCCTGTTAGTAATTGATTTTGTTATTTTTAACTGTCTCATTTCGGCTTTATAAAATTTTTGCGAAGATATGCCAATTTATCATTAAATTCAAGTCAATATAACCTGAAAACTCGGATTTCATCGAATTAATCAATCAATCCCTATTGCATAGTAACCTGCCAGTCCATTGGGATAAATCCCCTCTATCAACACCCCTCCAGACGAGATACCTATAATACGCTTGATATCATCAATTGTTTTAATGGGTGTACGATTTATTTTTGTGATGATGAAACTTTGCTTAACCCCCTCCTGTTTTAACTTCCCATCCTTGAGTTCAGTAATCTGAACGCCATAGCCTATTCTAAGGTTATCCTTTTGTTCGTTGGATATTTCCTTGAATGAAGCCCCGAGAATCGAAAGGGTCTCATCGGTTTTAACTATATCCAAACCGCCTTTCATGTTACGTAAGGTTGCCGTAAAATGTTTCCTGCTATTGCTTCGATTTATAATTAAATCTACTTGCTGATTGGGTCTGTATTTACTTATCTGCTCTTGGAGCTGATTGGGGCTGTTTACCTGAAATCCGTTAACGTCGAGTATTACATCCCCCTTCTTGAGTCCAATTTGCTCTGCGGCACTGCCCTCAATCACTTTGGCGATTAGCACTCCTTTGATATCCGTAATACCATAATCCTTAGCGGTTTCAGAATTCAGCTCTTTGGTTTGTACCCCTAGGATGGCTCGCTGTACTTCGCCAAATTCGATAATATCGGATACAATCTTTTTAGCGATTGAGGAGGGTATGGCAAAAGAATATCCTGAGTATGAACCCGTTCTGGAGGCGATAGCGGTGTTTATTCCGATCAATTCTCCTTTAAGGTTCACCAGTGCACCACCGCTATTGCCTGGATTAACCGCTGCATCGGTTTGGATAAACGATTCAATACCATAGCCATCCTGTATGATTTGGATGTTACGAGCCTTTGCGCTTACGATTCCTGCTGTAACGGTTGATGTAAGGTTGAACGGATTTCCAATGGCTAAAACCCATTGGCCAATCTTTATTTCATCGGAGTTTCCGAACGGGATGAAGGGTAGATCATTCGCATTTATTTTTAGCAAAGCAACATCGGTGTTCGGATCTCGCCCAACAAGTTTAGCATCAAAAGCCCTTTTGTCGTTCAGAATTACCTTAATCTCATCCGCATTTTCAATGACATGATTATTGGTTACGATAAACCCATCGCGGGTAAGAATTACCCCCGATCCCGAACCTAAAACGGGTTCGGGGTTTATGTTTCCTCTTAACCCGAAGAAGTAATCGAAAAGCGGATTCCCCGAGGAGTAAACCTCGTTTCTGGTTGTTGCTGTTTTTACGTGAACTACAGCATCAACGCTTCTTTCAGCGGCAACTGTAAAGTCTGTTGCATTTGAATCGGCTTGTAGCTGGTTTGTGTAGAATGCTTTTTCTACCCCTTGTGGCTGAATTGACTCGGGATTAACTTTAAATGTATAGCTAAAAAGGGCAAATGCAATTACACCACCAATAAAGGCAGAAAATAATGGAATAATTATCCTTTGTGCTTTCATGGTAAAAATCATTTAAGGTTTAACACTACAATATAACGCTCAAACCCTATACCTTGTGCTATTGAGAGGTATATTATTAACAAAGATTAACTCAAACTGACAGTTTTGCAGATATAATGTTTAACACGGAGATACAGCGGAGCACGGGTTCATACGTAAACTTCATTAAAACCCTTGTTTATCCTTTGCATTTGTGTTATCCTCGCCTACATACAGGCAAGGTGCGTTGAATCAAAATTCAAAGTTAAACATGCGAGATACCTAAAGCGTAGCGAAATTCTAAATGAATTTAAACCCAGAGATGCCTAAA
Organism: Bacteroidales bacterium; assembly: GCA_003818205.1. Lineage (GTDB taxonomy): Bacteria > Bacteroidota > Bacteroidia > Bacteroidales > Tenuifilaceae > UBA8529. The sequence goes on along the minus strand of RPRQ01000004.1, from coordinate 31,887 downwards.
AATCAACGGAAAAAAGTATAAAAGAACTTCTTAGACATAATTGCATAGAAATCAACAAGAGTACTACTTAATATCTCTCTGAAAACCAGATTTCGCATCGGTTAGCACTAAATCTAACCCTTTGGGGATAATCTCAAACTTACTTTTGGGTCGTGTATCTTCAAGCCAATGAAATCCCTTGAGGGTTATCTCTTCATAATCAACCTTTTCAATTGGATAGAATGCAGATACAGGCTTAATCTTAAATGAAATACGTGAAATTTTACCATCCCTAAATCTTGCCGTCAAATCAGTGCTCTCCGCTTTATTAACAGCAGCAATAACCCCCTCGTCTCGCATATAGTAAACTGCTTGCCCATTGCCTTTGACATCAAGTTTGGTTAGCTGTCCTGCGGTAAATGAGGCTATCATGGATTTACCCCGAATCTGATTAAAATTTATCGAATCTTCCTGTTGAACGCTAAAAGCATTACCATCGAAATCCATCCTCCTGATTTTATTCCCTTCTCCAGTATATCCTTTAATAAAGTCGGCGGTTATCTGATTATTCTCGCTCCAAAGAACAGGCTCAACGAACAAGCTAAATGTAGAATCCTTGGTATTGTACAAAAGCGAATCGCAATGCCCCTGTAAATCCTTTTTAAAGAAATTAACTTTCCCTAACGCTTTAACAATACGATAAGCCGAATCGGGTAGAGTATGATCGGTGATTGAATTAACAAGAAATTTATCGCTTCTCATGAAGAGCGTATCGTTCTCCGAAACCATTACCAATAATGGGTTAATCGTTACCTCTGCATATTTCGTTGAATCCCAATAGCTAGCCTTGCCCCCATACACAGTTAGCTTATTAACGGTATCGACAATGGCAACATCGTCGATAGCCCTAGCAAACCCTTTCGTTTTATCGTAAAAAACATCCTGTCCATAGAGCTTCTTAGAGCCATTATCGATGAATGCGTTTTGGAAAAAGTTTGAAACGTTTGTTTTTCGATTATACCAACCTTTCTCGCAGTAAACGTAGTTCTCCTTATTGTAAATTCGGGTAGGTCCAAAGAAATAGACCATTTCATCCTGCGTAGTATATTCTAAAGAGTCAGTAAACAAACGACCATCCTTCCCCTCCATCTCAACATTCCCTGCAAAGTTGTACTTCTTGGTTTTGGAGTAGTAATAACCTCTTTGGCTGATGAGCTTATTATCGGTATTGGTTAGAACTCCACGGGTTAGGTAATAGGCTGAATTAAGTTTAGTGTTAAAATAAATTACATCCGTTACGAGGCTTGCATCCTTTTGAATTAGCTTCACCTCTTTCCCGGTAACTTTTCCAGACGATACATTACCATCATAGTGAAGGTAATCGCCATAAAGTTTACCATCCTCCTTATTTACTACAACATGACCATAAGCATCAATGATATTTTGCTTATTCTGAAAATATGCGCTATCGCAGGTCATTTTTGTGCCCTGATGCAAGATGTTAACATTCACTAAATAGCGAACAACTTGCTGACCGTCCTTGATTAAGTTCTTCATTGATTCAGCATCAACCTTAATCATTTTCTCATTTTGGGCGAATGAGAAAGCACTATTTAAGAATAGCAGTGCAGTAGCTGCAAACCAAAACCTATGGTTTAAAAATTTCATTAAATGGGGAAATATTCTATCGTTGCCACTAACTACTTAACCCAACCCTCAGTGGGGAATTTACAATTCTTAAACTCAGGCTCAATCTTCACATAAGTAATCCGCTGTTTTTCTTTTATCCACTTCATAAATACGTCGTACTCCCTGCTTTGCTTGGTCATTTCCTGAATGGTGTTGTAGTCATCGACTAAGTTCGCTTTATGCGATGGAATGATATTCTTAATCTTTACGACCTTGAATATGACATTCGCATTCTCATCTCTCGATTCAAACGATTGACTCACCTCGCCCTTTTTCAGTTCTTTAATAATATAATAATCTGAAGGTTGTAACTGTTCTTTCTCAAAATATTTAGTATTGGTCGCAGCATTAACAACTACACCACCATTCATTCTCGATTTCTTATCTTCGGAGTGGTAAACGCATGCTTTTTCGAATGTTAAGCTATCCTTTCTTACTAGTTCGGCAATGCTATCGAGTTTGTTTCGTGCTTCAATAAGCATATCGGATGAAAACTGAGGTTTAAGCAGTATATGTCTAACATTCACCTGATTGTTTCGCTTCTCAATCATTTGTATGATGTGAAAGCCATACTCGGTTTCAACAATTTGGCTAACCTGACCATCGGCAAGGTTAAATGCAACCTCCGAAAAGCTCTTAACCAGCTCATCGCGTGTACGAAATCCGAGTTCACCTCCCTTTTTGGCAGAAGCCAAATCTTCAGAATAGGCCATAGCGAGCATTGAGAATCGCTCACCTTTTAGGATTCGACTTCTAAGGTCAAGGAGTTTATCCTTTACATTGAATTTAGCTATAGCCGTTGAAGGTGGGTAGATAGCAATTTGTTGAAGCTCGTACTGCTGAGGAATCATCGGTAAACTATCGGTGGGGATAGTCTTGAAAAAACTTTTCACTTCCGAAGGGGTTACTGTAATTTTCTCAACCACTTTTTGCCTCATCTGCTGCGTAAGCTGCTGCTCCCGAATGGTTTCTCTTAAATCATTCTTAATCTCGTACATGGGCTTATGGAAGTAGTTTTCAAGCGCTTTCTCCGAACCAATTTGGTTAACAAAATATCGCAATCTTCTTTCGATTTCACTTTCAATGGCAGCTTCGTTGGGTGCAAGACTATCGATTCTCGATTGGTGTAGTAGTAGTTTCTGAATCAACAGCTGTTCTAGCAGCTGACATTTTACATCCCCTTCGGGTAATCCACCCTGCATTTTGAGGCGCAATACCTCCTGCTCAATATCAGAGCTTAATATCATATCGCCACCAACAACGGCAATAACCTTATCGATAGCTTCCTGCGAAAAAGCGTTACGAACCAAAGAAAATGTTAACAGCAATAATAATACTGCAAGTTTAATAAAACTGATTTTTTTCATCTTAAAGAATAGAGTATGATTGGGTTAAAATGTCTGAAACTTCTTATGATTTAGAGCATCGTTATAAACCTTGTTCTCTAAATCGTTAATGAGCTTTTGCTTCCGCTTATTAATTATTATACTTTTAATATTGGCAATCTCATAATCTAACGGTGAGATTTGGCCTTTGTACATTACCGAACGAATGTTTACCAAATAGCTATAATTACCATCCTCCATCTCGATGCTCCGACGACTTCGAAGGTAATCATCAGCATTTTCGACAGAGTAAGGGAATTGACGTTGAAGAGTATTGAACGACAGCCATTTATCATAAAAATAGTCGTACTTATCGGCTACCTGATAGGCCAAATTGTCGAGCGTTTTAATATCATCATCGCGATTCGATTGGTATAGTTCTTTAATCTTGCTTAAATAAGGGGTGTCCTTACGAACCTTGATATACAATGCCTTCACAAGCGTTTCGCCGAGCGTAAAATTGGATATATTGCTTGAGTAAAAGGATTGGATTTCATCAGATGATACAGCCGTATCGAGCCTTTGAAGGATGTACTCTTGCTCATACTTAAAAATAAGCAGCGATGAACGGTAGTCCTCAAGCTGCTTATTAACATCCTTCTGCACATCCGACAATTTCTCCTCCGATAATCGAAGCATAAGATTATGCCGAACCCATTGATCGACGTAAGCATTTAACACCTTAACGCTATCGCCTTTTGTCATTCCTTTGGGAAAAATATCTGTAATGTCCGATTTGTATAAATACTTATCGTAAACCACCGCTAAAGGTCTTTGCTCCTTACCATCTCTGTTATTACAAGAATTCAGAAATAGAGCAACGAGGATAAGTAAAAAAAAGGAACTGCAATAAAATTTCACGTTTAGCATACTCAGTAGGATAAACTATTTTTTCACAAAACTATCAATCAGTTGATTAAACACCTCCTTGTTGATGACAACGGGGTATTTTTCATGCAATGATTTTAGCCACTGCTCCTCTAAAAGCTGTTGGTAATCAGAAATGGCTTGCCCTTTACAATCGGATAAATTTTTAATATCTCCGGATGTTATCTCAATTAGCTCTTTAAATGATTTAACACCACTATTATCGAATATTGGGGAGAGCCCCTTCGTCCACGTTTTGCTGTCGATAATATCCTTATCGTCAGGGTTTGCAACCAAATATTTCAGCTGAACCAAAGGTAATCCCCCTTTATTCAGTTTTGATATAATATCTTCAGGTTTTAAACCTTTGGTCTTCCTTGATATAACCATTTTCATTGCCTTTGCAAGCTGCTTTTCATCGGTACAGGTGTAAATTGCATAGTGCACCCTTTCACCCCAACGGTAGTTCTCTTTTTTACTCTCATAAAACTTCAACAATCCAATGCTATCGTTCGAAGCTTTTGCCCAAACATTGATGTCGCTGATATTGAAGAGCAGAATACCATCGTGATACTCCTGCATTAGGTTTTTAAAATCGGGATATTGCTGATCGAGAATTGACTCCTGATAGCTATAAACCGTTTTATTAACCCATTCGGCATAGGCCCGCTTCACTAACGAATAGAAAGAGCCATAAACAGGCTTCTTCTGATATTGCACCAAGTACTTACAAAACTCAAGCTGATCATGCTTTTGATTTGAAATTGAGAATAGCACATTATTCTCCTTTAGGGTGGGGAGTTGCCATTTACCGCTATAGACAGAAGAATCAATCAACGCTATAACCGAGAAAAGGTTTAATGTATCCTCTTTAAAATTGTTCTCTTTTTTAATCTTTTCCACCATTTTTTCAATGGAAATAACGCTGCGCATATCCGTTGACAACCGCTTCTTTATTTCGGATAGCATTTCGTCGAAAGTGCCAACCTCTTTTCGTCCTAAACGTTTAATGATATGCCAACCATAAACCGATTGAAATGGTTCCGACACTTGCCCATCGCGTTCGAAACCAAATGCAACCTGCTCGAATTCAGGAACTAGGTTACCTGTACCGAACCATGGTAGCTCCCCTTTATTCTTAGATGAACCAGGATCTTGCGAAAATTGAGTTGCCAATTGCCCAAAATCCTCATTATTCACTACCTGCTTATAGATATCTTTAATTTTATTCTTGGCTAACTCTTGCTGTTCAGGGTTTGCATCCTTCGCAACGGCTATCATGATGTGCGAAACCTTAACCTGACCCTTGGCAGGTCGTTTATCATTTAATCTTACAATATGATACCCAAAGCGTGTTCTTACGGGCATTGACAATTCCCCAACTTTCAGTTTGTAAACGGCTGACTCAAATGGATAAACCATTTGAAAAGCAGAAAAATAGCCTAATGTTCCTTTGTTTTGTATCACAGAATGATCGTCGCTTGTAGCTTTGGCTACCTCTTCAAAGGGTTCACCGGCAGCTATACGATTTCTTATGGCTATAGCCTTCTCGTAAAGTTTTAGTGTGTCGGAATAATCTGCTTGCTCTGGGACTGAGATAAGAATATGGCTTGCGTTTACATCATACTTAATCCTCTCATAAGCCTCCTCAATTAACCTTTGCTCGGTTTCCTTGTCAACCATATAGGGACGAGAGAGCTGTTGTCGATAACCCGCAAGCTCATTCCTAAATGATGCGGTTGTATCTAACCCTGCACTTCGGGCCTCGGAAACCTTTAGCTTGAAATTGATGAACAGATTCAGGTACTCTTCAATCGATTTGCTATCGATTGCTTTGGAGGCCTGATTATTCTTCAGGAATATCCTTACGAATTCGCTTGCAGGTATTTTTTCATCGCCAACAGTTAATAGCGTTTGATCATTTTGCTGAGCAAAAGAAACCGTTGCTCCAAGCATTGCAACACAAAGGATAAATCGGGGAATAAATCTCATCGCTATACATTTTGAATTCAACATAAACAATTCGAAAACAGGTCGAAAAAAATGCCTATCGGCTATAGTTCGGTGCCTCGCGGGTGATTGAAACATCGTGTGGATGGCTTTCGATCATCCCTGCGCTTGTTATCCTAACAAATTTGGCCTTTTTAAGTTCGTTGATGCTATTCGCACCGCAATAGCCCATTCCTGCTCTAAGACCGCCTATCATCTGATAAAAAACCTCTTGGAGAGTACCTTTGTATGGAACACGGGCTGCAATACCTTCGGGGACTAATTTTTTAATATCATCCTCTACATCCTGGAAATATCTATCCTTCGAACCCTGCTGCATAGCCTCAATAGAGCCCATTCCACGATAAAGCTTAAATTTTCGACCATCAAAAATAATCGTTTCGCCGGTTGATTCCTCTACGCCTGCGAATAGCGATCCGGCCATAATAGTATCGGCACCTGCGGCTAAAGCCTTAACAATATCGCCGGAATAGCGGATACCACCATCGGCAATTACGGGAATACCCTTACCCATTAGAGCATATGATACATCAAAAATGGCTTTCAGCTGAGGAACACCAACACCAGCAATGATACGGGTTGTACAAATTGAACCTGGTCCAATCCCGACCTTTACGGCATCGGCACCTGCTGCATGGAGGTACAACGCAGCTTCGGCTGTTGCTATATTACCTACAACTACATCTAAATCGGGGTACTCCTTCTTTACCCTTTTTAGCATATCCACCACTCCCCTAGTATGACCATGCGCAGTATCGATAACAATTGCATCAACCTTATTGTGGTAAAGTGCTGCAACCCTTTCCATGGTATCATATGTAACCCCTACCCCTGCTGCAACACGTAATCGACCCTTACTATCCTTGCTTGCAAAGGGGTTATCCTTAACCTTGGTAATATCTTTATAGGTAAGAAGTCCAATCAGCTTAAAATCGTCATCGACAACTGGTAACTTTTCAATCTTGTACTCCTGTAGGATAGCAGCAGCTTTCTCAAGATCGGTGGTTTTAGATGTGGTGACTAGGCCTTTGCTGGTCATTATCTCTTTAATAGGACGGCGCATATCCTGCTGAAACCTCAAGTCGCGGTTGGTAACAATTCCGATGAGTTTATTGCTCTGATCAACAACAGGAATACCCCCTATGTGAAATTCTTGCATTAAACCAAGCGCATCTCCTACGGTCTCCTCGGGGTGGATGGTTACAGGCTCATAGATCATCCCGTTCTCGGCACGCTTCACATCCTTCACCTGTTTTGCCTGCGCTTCGATGCTCATGTTTTTATGTATAACCCCAATACCACCCTGACGTGCTATGGCTATGGCTAAAGTCGATTCGGTAACAGTATCCATTGCGGCAGATACGATTGGGGCTTTTAGATCGATATTTCTTGAAAACTTGGTGGAAATATCCACATTACGAGGTAATACTTCTGAATATGCTGGTATTAGTAGAACATCGTCAAATGTAAGCCCCTCGGCTACAACCTTTTCATCGTAAAATGACATATACTTGTAGTTTATTTATTAAATGCGGCAAGATACAAAAAAATGCCATATCAACAAGCCTCTATTTCTCATCGTTTGATATAAAAAACGCCATAATATATTGGTTATTAATAAGGAGTTGGCATATTACTCAACTTAATACACCTTCTTAACTTAACAGTTTTTAACCCTTTACTAATCAATCATTCCAGTTTTCAACATAAATAAGCATCAACAAAATCAACTTAATTTAGCTAAGTTTGTATAGGCTAAAAGCAATAAATACATCAACTTGAACCGATTCGAACAAATACTACACCGTTACTGGGGCTATAGCAGCTTTAGATCGATACAGGAGGAGATAATCCAATCGGTTTATGATGGACACGATACGCTTGCCCTTATGCCCACGGGTGGTGGGAAGTCCATTACCTTTCAGGTTCCTGCGATTGCCAAGGAGGGGATTTGCATTGTGGTTACCCCCCTAATCGCACTGATGAAGGATCAGGTTGAAAACCTTAAAAGAAGGGGAGTGAAAGCGGTAGCAATACATTCAGGCATGACCCGACATGAAATTGAGGTTCAGCTTGACAACTGCGCCTACGGCGATTTCAAATTCCTCTACCTATCCCCCGAAAGATTGGATACAGAACTATTCAAGGTCAGGCTCAGAAAGTTGAATGTAAACCTGATTGCGATTGATGAGTCGCACTGCATTTCGCAGTGGGGCTACGACTTTCGCCCCTCATACATGAAGATTGCTGAGCTTCGAAATCTTCTACCCGATACGCCGTTCCTTGCCCTTACCGCAACAGCTACTCCCGAAGTAGCAATTGACATACAAGAAAGGTTAAAGTTCAAAGAGAAGAACCTCATCCAGATGAGCTTTGAGCGAAAAAACCTTGTTTATCTAGTTCGAAATGTTGAGGATAAAAACAAATATCTTCTAAAAATTATCAATAGCATTCCGGGTAGCGGCATTATTTATACTAGAAACAGAGAGAAAACGAAGGAGATTGCTCTAATGCTTAAAAAGGAGGGCATCTCAGCAGACTTCTACCATGCTGGTTTATCAGGTGATATGAGGAGTAGCCGTCAGGACGATTGGCAAAAGGGCAAGACAAGGATAATCGTTTCGACCAATGCCTTCGGCATGGGAATCGATAAGCCCGATGTACGTTTCGTAATCCACACCGATTTACCCGATTCGCCTGAAGCCTACTTTCAGGAGGCCGGGCGTGCAGGACGCGATTTAAACCTTGCTTACGCCATTCTGCTCTACAACGAATCCGACAAATCGAAAATTGAACAGCGAATTGATGCCAATTTCCCCGAAACCGATGAAATAAAGCGTACCTACCAAGCGCTAGGCTCTTACCTCAATATTGCCATTGGCGCAGGGAAAGGTGAGATTTATGATTTCAACCTGATGGACTTTGCATCAACCTACAAGATAAACACGGTTAAAGCCTACAACTCGCTTAAATTTCTCGAAAGGGAGGGTTACATCGAGCTAACCGATGAACTCGATAATCCAAGCCGATTGATATTTACAATTAACAGGCAAGACCTATACAAGTATCAGGTTGCCCATGCCGAAATGGATAAGTTCATTAAGGTTTTGCTTAGGGCCTTTGCCGGCGTTTTTTCGCAATACGTCAATATTGATGAAACCTATATTGCCAAAGCATCTGGCATTCCATTAAAAGCAGTGATCGATAATCTTAAGCTGCTAAGCAAGCAAAAGATTATAAACTATATCCCTAGAAAAAAGACACCCCTAGTAATATTTACCACCGAGCGGTTAGATGAAAAAAACCTCCTGTTAAGCTACGAGAACTACCGATTACGAAAAGAGCGATTCCTAAAGCGAATCGATGCCCTTATCGAATATGCTTCGAGCACAACCAAATGCCGAAGTCAGTTCCTGCTAGAATACTTCGGAGAGACAAACTCCTCACGATGCGGAAAATGCGATGTGTGCACCGCACGCAACGAGCTGGATTTAAGCAAAATTGAGTTTGACAACACCCTCCAAGAGATTAAAGAAATCCTTTTGCAACAGCCTACAACGGTTGAAAACCTTGTTGATTCTATCAAACAAAAACCCGACAGAACCTTGAAGGTTATCCACTTCCTCCTCGATAATAAGAAAATAGTGAAGGACGATAATGGGTGGTTAAGGTGGTGGAACGCTTTAGAGTAGATATTAGGAGTTCGTATCAATTTTAGTAATATTGCATCATATCATAAACCTACAATCATATTTAAGTAAGTAATTGGATGAAATTCACAAACTATCTCTAGTTTGAATTAAATAAATAATAACTTTGGGAACTGTTATTTATTTTATTTAAAAATTAATCAGATGAAACAATTTTTCTTTTTTATCCTTATAGCCATTTCAATTAATGTAATGGGACAAACGACAATTGAGGTTTACTCTGATAAATCATTTATTTATCTGAGGGAAGAGATTGCTTTGAAAAATCAATTTCTGGATTCAGTATTTTATAACGGGAAAGTTCTTTTTAAAAATGGTAAATCTTCAAATGCGCTGATGAATTACAACTTAATAGATAATGGCATTTCATTCGTTCAGGACAAAAAAATTGTTATATTAACAGGTCTTGAAGATATTCTTTTCGTTACTTACAACAAACGAATATTTATCCCTTATCAAGACACTTTCTTAGAACAAATTGAGGATTTTGGAAACAATGTATTGTTATTATTAAAAAGAAAAACGATACTGAAAACAAATTCCGTAAGCGGAGCCTATGGGATGAATTCGCAATCTTCAAATATTGGAAAATTCTCCTACCTAAGCGGAAATGGTATTGAACAGAATTATACTGATTTGAATAAAAATGTAACTATAGATGTAACCTTAGAAACCGATTATTTCATAAAAATCGATGATAAAATAAAACCTCTAAATAGGATTAAAGTATTAATGAAATTATTTCCAAACAAAAAGAATAGCTTATTGGATTTCATTTCAACAAACAATATAAAAATTACGGAATCTTATGATTTAAAAAAGATGATTCGTTTCTGTTTATCTGATTAAAGAAATCCTTTCATAACAGTCAACATCTGTTGAAAACATTTTTGGTAGCTATTCAGCAGTAATCGAATTGAACAAAAACCACGGAGACACAGCCCGTCCCGATGTATCGGGAGAGAGTACGGAGAACCACAACTTGTCTCGATTTATCGGGAGAGGCAATTATAAAAAACGACTGAGTATCAAAATGCAAAAGAATCACTAACACGAAAAACATAAATATTTTCTCTCCCGATAAATCGGGACAAGTTGTGAAACTCTGTGCCCTCCTTGCCTACCGGCAGGCAGGCGTTTCTCCGTGGTGAATAGTTGCCATTTTTACTTAAATCAAGAAAAAAACCACAAAACGTTAAAGGTTATCCACTTCCTCCTCGATAATAAGAAAATTGTGAAGGACGATAATGGGTGGATAAGGTGGCGGAACGCTTTAGAGTAAAAACATAGAGTCTCGATCTTTTTTAAAGGATCGGAACTCCGATTAATTACTCAAAAAAACACAAATCCATTATTTCAAATCATAACCTGTAACTTCTTTTCTATCTTTGCGTTTTTAAGAATACTCTTACTTTCATACTTACTATCGTGAAAATTGATACTAAAAGCATAGTATATAGCCGTAATGTGGTTGAATTCGCAACCGTTGCACGGGAGTACTGCGCTTTCCTTGAAAACGTTAAAACCCATAATCGGAAATCGTTCATCACTGCATCACAGAAGTTGCTGCCATTGTTATACTACAAGGCCTCACTTCTACCCGAAACAGAGCCTATTTATGACGATGGGAATGAAAAATTTGTATCCGAGGATTTCTACTTCGATATACAGAACAACCTGAAAGAAATACTTAGATCCCACGATGATTTTCTTGAAATATACGACCCTAGAGCCAATGAGGGTGATGGGGTTTATACTGTAAGTATTTCTGAATATTTAACCGATGTATGGCAGGACCTTAAGAATTTCACAATGCTTTATCAGGTTGGCAATGCAGAAGTTATGAACGATGCGCTGTGGGAGTGCCGAACAAACTTTCAGGAATACTGGGGGATAAGGCTAGCAAATGCCATAAGGGCAATGCATTTCCTCCTATTCTCGGGTATCGATTTAGAGCAAACCGATGAATCGAAAGAGGAAAAAAAGGAGAACGATACGAGCAATTGGTTTATCACGAGGCGACAAAATGATTTAAATAGCTAGATTTGAGATGTTTGCAGAAACGATAGAAAACGAAGAAATACTTAAACTTCCTAGAATATCCTACCCTGGCGAGATAAAAGTTATCGCAAGCGAAGACGAGCTGAACATCTGGCTCCCACACCTGCTGAAAAGTAGCATTATTGGGTTCGACACCGAAACAAAGCCATCGTTTAAAAAAGGCCATATTAACGGTGTTGCTCTGCTACAGCTCGCCACCGATGAGCTAGCCCTTATCATAAGAGTAGCACCGACAGGTATCCCAAAATTGCTCGTTAAGGTGTTTCAAGACTCAATGGTTCTTAAGGTTGGCGCAGCCATTCACGATGATATAAAATTGCTGCAGAAGGTTAAACCCTTCAAGCCTCAAGGATTCATCGACTTACAGAACATTGCCGTTGAAAAGGGGATTGAGAACAAGAGCGTTCGCAAGCTAGCGGCAATTGTTTTAAACGTTAGGGTTTCGAAAAGTCAACAGCTCTCAAACTGGGAATCGGAAACCCTTACCGAAGCGCAGCTACAGTACGCAGCAACCGATGCATGGATTTGTAGCGAGATATACAAGAAAATGATACTAGTGTAATGTTAAGTATGTACTATTACGCTTTTATTTTAACCGACGGGTTAACCCATCGGTTATAGCTCTGAATACTATGTACGTCATAGTATGATTAACATAACACTAGGCTGATATTCGCTAAATAAAAAACAAAGATGGAATCCATTAAAATAGAGCTGAAACCTGGTAAGGAGCAATCGTTGCATCGCTTTCACCCTTGGTTATTCTCAGGTGCAATTCGAAGGATTATCGGAAATCCCATTGAAGGGGATGTTGTTGAAATTGATGATTCATTCGGAAACTTCATTGCGCTAGGGCATTACCAACCATCATCCATTGCCGTAAGGGTAATCTCCTTTGAAAAAGCAGACATCAACAAAGATTTCTGGCGGCAAAAAATTGAAAAAGCCATTCAGCTCCGAAAAACACTTGGCCTATTCAAAAGCGAAATCACAAATACATACCGTTTGATTCATGGCGAGGGCGATAACATGCCTGGGCTGATCGTTGACCTTTACGGTTCGACCGCCGTAATGCAATGCCATTCGGTGGGTATGTACATTATCCGTAAGATGCTTGCAGAACTAATTATTGAGGAGTTCAAAGGCGATATTACTTCTGTTTACGATAAAAGCACGGGGACGCTTCCATTCAAATCGGGGATAAACCCAGCTGATGGCTACCTAATTGGTTCGGAGTTGGCTGGCACCCTAGTTGAACATGGGAATAGATTTGAGGTTTCGTGGATCGAAGGGCAGAAAACAGGTTTCTTTATTGATCAACGGGAGAATCGACGATTACTTCAAGAATACTCAAAAGGTAAAACTGTTTTAAATACATTCGGCTATACTGGTGGGTTCTCTGTTTATGCGATAAAAGGTGGAGCCAGAAAAGCCATTACAGTAGATAGCTCGCAAAAAGCGATTGAACTAACCAGAAAGAATATCGAATTAAACTTTGGGGATACCCTAAAACACGAAGCTATTTGTGGCGATGTATTTGAATTTATAAGAAATTCAACCGAAAAATTCGATATTATAATTCTCGATCCCCCTGCTTTTGCAAAGCACAACGATGCCCTAAGGAATGCCCTTCAAGCCTACAAAAGGCTCAACGCTGCAGCCATTGATAAACTAAATCCTGGCGGATTGCTATTCACCTTCTCCTGCTCTCAGGTAGTTAACAAGGAAAACTTTAGAAATGCAGTATTCTCAGGATGCGCAATGACCGGTCGTAGCGTGAAAATTCTTCATCAGCTAACCCAACCAGCCGATCACCCGATTAACATTTACCATCCTGAGGGAGAATACCTTAAAGGATTGGTGCTGCAGGTAGAGTAAAATTGGTAATGTATTAATAAGACAACCGAGTTTACGAGCTCAGCGAAGCTAATATGCCAAAGGTTCAATCGAAGATTATTCATAATAATTCTGACGATTAAGGACTCCCGTAAATTAGGGTGCGTTAGCACTTCCCGGATTAGGGCAATCCTAAATTGAGATTTACTTACGTGAGCTCGCCATCGCTCGGTTCTCGTTTTACAGCACACATTCATACCTGAGTGCAGCGAAAAGTATGAATAAAGTGGGTTGAACCTCTAAGTTAAAACTTATGTCAAACTCAGGTTAAAATACATCAACCTTCATTGATTTTTCTCCAAAACGTTGTAACTTGATATGAAATTTACGACCATGGTTTGCAAGGTTAAGAAAGTGCTTCGTGCGCATCCAACGCTCGAAGGGGCAGGGGTGAAGTTGAAAAGGGCATTCGGTTTCGATACTCGGTACGACACCGATCCTTTCCTTCTTTTAGACCACTTTGGTTCGGATAAATCCGAGGATTATATTGCAGGTTTTCCCTGGCATCCGCATAGGGGGATTGAGACGGTTACCTATATGCTCGAAGGGAATGTTGAGCATAACGACAGCCTTGGTAATTCAGGTGTAATTGGTCCTGGCGATGTGCAGTGGATGACGGCTGGAAGCGGAATTATCCATCAGGAAATGCCGATGCCTCAGAATGGGTTGATGTATGGTTTTCAGCTATGGGTGAATCTGCCAAAGGCTCATAAAATGACAAATCCTATGTATCGTGAGATTACAACCAATGATATTCCGTTAATTGAAAACCCCGAATCGAGAATAAAAGTTATTTCAGGTAGGTATAAGCAGGTGAATGGGGTGGTTCAGGACCTGTTTGCCGATATACTTTACTTTGACCTGAAAATTTGGCCCGACTCAAACTTTACCTATCCGGTAAGCGAGGAGTTTAATTGCATGGCTTATGTTTATGATGGGGTAGCTGTTTTTCCGGGTCGTGAAACCTTTGTCCGTTCCGAGGAGCTCGTTTTGCTTGATAAAGGCAACCGCATTGATATAAAGGCGGGTGACGATGGGGCTCGTTTGCTCCTGATAGGCGGTAAGCCTTTGTGTGAGAGAATTGCATGGAGAGGTCCTATTGTGATGAATACCGATGAGGAGATTGATACTGCATTTGAAGAGTTCTATAACGGAAATTTTATTATGAAACCAGGTTAGTGAAAAGAATTCTACTAACCCCATTTAACCTCCTTTTTTCATCCTTTAACCGGTTTTTTTCCTAGTTTACCTATTTGAATTTTTTTGTTGAAGTAGGTTGGAATACTTTTGGTTTAGTTTTTGATCCGGCTTGGAATATTGAAATTAAACCATGTTATATTAAAATGTTTTCAATTACATACTCAACGTTAAATCTGAAAGGCGATAATACCCTATTTTACAACGATTTAGCGAGAACTACTGATGAGATAATATTCGAAGCTAGTACTTTACTCAGCGGTTACGTCGATTTGTATCGACAATTTATTAAAGGTAGAGAAATCGAAAACCTGAGAGCAGAGAACGAGTATCTTCTTGAGCTGATAATGCTAGGGGTGCTTTGGCGTAGCAAAGAAACACATGTGAGTAGAACTTCGTTATTTGCCGCTAAAACCTTAAAATGGCTCTATGAGGTTCGTAAAAACAGCACAACATTTAAGCCATTAGCTGATAGGATTAGGGGTCTTTTAGTTTCAGTTTTACTTTTTCGTCAATCAGAACAACCTTTAAGCAAAGATATTAGGTCGTTTAGGCGGTTGTTGATGTGGCTTGATGCTACAGGCGAGTATTCCGAGGAGACAAAGCGTTTGAAGGTTTGGTTGGAATTTGCGAAATCGATGAAGGAGAATGATTTTAGATGCTTTATTGAAAGGGTTTACGGCATTTCAGAATCATTTAGGATGAAATGTGCCAAAAGTTTAGGGTCATATACAATAAATGTTGAAAGGTTTGTATCAAAAGCGAAGTATAGCTACAAGGGTAGAGAGGATTATGCTTTGGCAAATAGGAGAGAAGTTGAATACCATTTGAATATGGTTGGCGCCGAAATGCTAAATAGGGAGCTGAGAAGCGATTTTATCAAGGCAAAGCAAAAAATAGTTTTACTCCCTACTTGTATGAGATTAGATGCAAACTACCAATGCAAAGCAATAGGAAATAACTTTGAACGAAAGTGCATTGGCTGCGACTCGAAATGTAATGTTGGTAAGGTATTTAAAAGTTTATCGCCCTACAATATCGATATATACCTAATCCCGCATAGTTCTGATTTCTCAAAATTTTTACAAAGATGGAAAGATAATAGCAATGTGGCATTGGTTGGGGTTGCATGTGTTCTAAACCTTTTGATGGGTGGGTATGAAATGATTGGTTTAAACATTGCTTCGCAATGCATCTATCTCGACTATTGTGGTTGTAAGAAGCATTGGGATGCAAAGGGCGTTGCAACATCAATAAATATCCCGCAGCTGCATCGTATCCTTGATTTATCAAATTCAAAGGAAGGGATTGTGGGTAAAGAAAATTAAGACCATGTAGCGTAGTACTAGAATGAATATTTATTTTTAGGCACTACTGACCGACTAAAATATTGGAACATCCTGAAAGCCTATAAAGACAAGGATAGTATAAAATCAGCTAGCACCTGGGGTTGCATTTTAAAACAACTCATGGCCACAAAGGCGCAAAGATTCAAAGTTGAATAAGTAGCATATTATCTGATTTCTATATTTTTGTATCTTCGTTCCTTAGTGGCAAATTTAGATTTGTCGGTTAGTAATGATTGTTAGAGAAAAAAAACGATGAATAATCTAATTGCAATTGTTGATGTAAACGATAAGGTTATTGGGTTTGATGATAAACTTGAGGTACATCGTAAAGGGTTGCTGCATAGAGCATTCTCAATCTTTGTCTTTAATTGCAAAGGGGAGATGCTTCTGCAGCGAAGAGCATTGGATAAATACCACTCTGCTGGTCTTTGGACCAATACCTGTTGTAGCCACCTTCCGAAAGGCATAGAAATGGAACCATACGTACATCAGCGGTTAGCCGAGGAGATGGGCTTTGATTGCGACCTTCGGTTTGTCAAAACCTTTCACTATAAAATAGATTTTCAGGATGGTATGATTGAGAATGAGATCGATCATATTTTCCTTGGAACTTGCGATGCAATACCAAAACCTAATCCCCATGAGGTATGCCAGTGGAGGTGGGTTGCTTTGGAGGATGTTTGTAGCGATGTTAAGGTTAACCCCGATGTCTATACCTACTGGTTTCGATTTATTATTGAGAATCACCTTGATGCAATCAAAAAACTAAGTTAAGGCTGTTAATATCATCGATTTAGATTGCTGTTTATGTTGCGTAAGCGTAGGGCGATTCTTAGTTTTATTATAAAGAATTGTTCATATCTCCTGTTTAAATCTAGTGCATATCAAAGCCCGAAAAACCTTGTACCGGGTTGCCCCCCCACCGTATATTTGTATCATCAGACGAGCGATAAAGGGTAACCCGAAAAATTTTATTCCCCGAATTTATATAGCCACTTAAACCTGTCAGAGTTCGTAGAACCTGACAGCGTTTCGTTATAAAGGAATAAATAATATTGGTTTCAACCATTTTAACTAGAAATAAAAAAATCCACGGATTTCACGTTCCGTGGATCTCTTTTCGGTCACTTTTTTTGAATCGGAAAATCGGTTTAACTAGCTATTGGTCAGCTTAAAATGCACACCTATAGTGTGACCGATATGTCAAACCCACCTGCATTTCATTCCGGTGGGCAGGGATACAATCTGAACCATAGCGAAGCGGAGCTCGGCGCAGCCAAAGCAATTCACAACACGGTAAGTTTATTTATTAATAATATGGATTAAACGGTGAAAAAAAAACCTATAAACCCTTTCAACATAAAGAAGGGTACAATTCTCAGTAAAGAAGATAAATGGTCAATTGCACTAATAAAACGAGCGTTGAAAGGTGATGTTATAGCATTAAATGAAATTCAGGACACCTTGTATGGCGAAATAAAGTAATTTCTGCAAGATTCTAATAGAATACCTCAAAGATTTACCCTGAAGATTTTGCAAACAGTAATAGAAGTATTACCTTTGTGTGATAGTATTGTAATATGAAATCGAGTGAATTAATTAAAATCCTCAAACAAGAAGGGTGGTATGAAGTCAAACAAAAAGGAAGTCATATAAGGTTCAGACATAGCGATTTCTCTTACTATATCATTGTTCCCAATCATGGGGCAAAGGAAGTTCCTAAAGGAACTGAATTAACAATTTTAAAACAGGCAAGGTTAAGATAAATAAATTATATGAATAAGATTAATGTAATATTAGAAAGTGGAAAAGATGGGTACGGAGTAATGTTTGAAAATATACCCAATGTTTTTTCTTTTGGTGAAACTGTCGATAAAGCTAAGGCAAATGCTTATGAAGCTTTAAGGTTTCATATAGAATCGTTAAAAGAAGATAATTTGCCAATACCCAAAATACTAAAAGGAAATTTTGAGTTGGTATTTCATTTTGATACTGTGGCTTTGCTAAACCAGTATCAGGGAATATTTACTAAGTCGGCACTATCAAAAATAACTGGGATTAATGCAAGCCAATTGAGCCAATATGCCAACGGTTTTAAGAAACCCAGAAAACAGCAAGTCCAAAGGATAGAAAAGGGACTTCACTCTCTGGCAAATGATTTGGGTTCGGTTCACTTAGTGTAAATATTGGCTATAAAAAAGTAAGAAAAAAGGTTTTCTGTTTCAAAAACGTTACTCAATGCCTTATAAGTAATTGATATTCAGTATTTGTATATTTCAAAGATACAATCTGAACCGATCCGGCAACTGCCGGAGAGCTCGGCGAAGCCAAAGCAATTCACAACTCCTTTTAGCATTGAGATTAATCTCTTCTAAGTGTGACCGATATGTCAAATTCCCCTGCATTTCATTCCGGTGGGCAGGGATACAACCTGAACCGTAGCGAAGATCTTTTCGTAGCCAAGCAATTAGTAGTTCTTAGCTGTTTTGAGTACAAATATCGATGTCGTTCATCCTCAGCGAGGGGGCTAAACGACGTTGATGTTCGATTGGTTAAATTCTTCTGCACAAATTTTGTTGGACAGGTGTGCCCATAGTTAACTTACAAAATGTAACTTACATTTTGTAAGTTGTGTATTATTTTGTACATTTGGGTGATTTAAGGTATGAAACTATGGGTAAAATTATCTTGAGCAACCCCTTTCCTGTAAATACATATTATGGTGCGGAGTACTTTTGCGACAGGGATGATGAAACTGCACGGCTCATCAGCGCTATACGGAGCGGGAATTCAACCACCTTGTTGTCCATTAGGAGAATGGGGAAGACAGGTCTGATTCAGCATACCCTATTGCAGCTGCCTTTGGGCTATAAGGGTGTTTACGTTGACATTCTGGAGACCGAGAATCTTAATCATTTTTTGAATGTGTTGGCTACGGCGATAATTAATTCGGTCCCGGAGAAAAGCAAATTAGGAACAAAGGTATGGAATTTTATCAAGTCGCTACGCCCCACCATTAGCTTCGATAGCCTTACCGGAAACCCACAGGCCTTCTTTGATATTAAAGGCAAGGAGGTTGAGCTGAGTATTAGCGCTGTTCTGCAATTTCTAGAGAGTCAAAGTTTTAAAACGGTCATAGCCATCGATGAGTTTCAGCAAATCCTGAAGTACCCCGAACAATTTACGGATGCGTGGCTACGTTCTCGTATTCAGCAGCTTAAGAATGTGGTATTCATTTTTTCGGGAAGTCAGCAACATTTAATGACAGAACTTTTCACTTCCCCGCAACGGCCATTTTATAGGAGTACTCAAATAATGAAACTTGGCAAGCTGAATGGTGAGGTTTATGGAACTTTTATCAGATCGCTTTTTCGAAGGTATGGGAAGGAGATTGACCAGGGGCTGGTTGATGAAATTTTAGATTGGGCTAAAACGCACACATTCTACGTTCAGCAGGTATGCAACCAGGTGTTTGCTGCTTCGGATAAAAAGGTTACTCATGAGCTAGTTAAGGCGCAACTTCACCTACTGCTCAAGGAGCAGGAAACCATGTTCTTTACCTTTCGGAATATGCTTACCGCTCCGCAATGGCAGCTTCTAAAGGCTGTTGCACACGAGGGAATAGTTTACCAACCCACGGCTAAGCATTTTTTAGCGAGGCATCACCTGAACGCCTCCGCTACTGTACTTCGATCGCTAAAAACCCTTCAGGAACATGAACTGGTTTATACGGATTTTGATGATGAGGGGAGGCTCTACTACAGCGTGTACGATGTGTTTTTTCAGCGATGGGCTGAGGGTCGATGAGTCTTTCCAAAGCGATGCGCAGTTTGACGAAGCCAATTAAACGTTTTTTGCGAGCTTATCGTAGCCATAACAACTCAAAAGCGTAATATTTGTTTCTTTGCAAAAGAAGCGACTATCAGCAAGTTTTCACTGCCCGAAGGGGTGCGCGTGAAGGGGCGGTTGGTAGTCGCCTTTTCTATTTTACGAAGGAGTTAAAGCGTGCGTCAACTCTGCCTATATGTTAACTTGTCTATACATTTGTGTATAAGGAAACAAACTATACCACAACGAAACTTTGTGTAGTTTAAGAGAACGTTTAAGTTTTTATAAAAATATGGCTGTAGTTTAGAGTTGTGAGTAAATTTTAGTGCTTGCTTCGTGTCAGAATTATTTTGAACCAGAGCCTGCCTACCCGCAGGCAGACGGCAGGTAGGCGTAGCGAAGTTCGATGAAGTCAATAATTCGGGTTAGTGCTAAAAAAGATAGCGTTTTGTTAATCAAACGATGACGTAAAAACATTCAGGGTTATAACCTTCGGGTTAACCCGTAGGTTATAAAAAACGGTTATTCGACAAAACTAGTGGGTAGTTGAAATTCTACAAGTGTAGGATTTTATCGGTGACCTCTTGAAAACCTTACACACTTTTTATTCACTGGCTTTCTTAATCCCAGAGGGATTATATGTCTATAGAAAATATCTATCCCTAGGAACATTCGACCCCAGATGGGGTCGTACCATAAATGGGCATTTTTCCTATAAACATCCGACCCCTTTGGGGTCAATATTGGAGCAAAACCAAATTATCTCTCTTCTATTCCACACTTTTTGCCGAATAACCCCATTTTTACTATCGTTTAGAAGATTTATTTTGCATATATCCAGTATTTATAGCCTTTCTACGAGTAACTTGTCGGATACTAAAATTATATCCCACACCTTTTGTCGAATAACCTAAAAAACGTAATAATACATACATAACATAACACTAGCGGCTTAGGTTAGTTACTTGTTTTTCTAAATGGTTGAATCTCCCCATAGGTTAGCGTTCGCCATATCCATTCGAATGGCCCGTAGTTAAATCTTTTCAGCCAAAAATGGCTGAAAGGTATTTGTAGCCCGAATATGATCAGCGTAAGGACTATACCTTGCCAAGCTTCTGGCTTGCCGAAAAGGCCAAATCCATAGGACAGGAAAAGCGTTGTGCAGGTTATTGAGTGTAACAGGTAGTTGGTAAGCGCCATTCTACCCACTGGTGCTAGATAGCTTGCGAAGCGTTTTAATTTACCCTTATGGATTAGCAGTATAATGGTTGATACGTAGAGAGCGCAAAGGGCAATCCCGCTTACTATATGCATTGAGGTGTTAAAGAAGCTCCACATATTGGGAACATTCATTTTGCCATGCTGCCATGCCGTAAAGTAGAGTGCACCAGCAGGTACTCCTATTGACAAACCCCACCAAAAGGCTCGTTTAAAGAAAGGGATATGCAATTCATAATCCTTGAGGATATTATTTCGTGCAGCCCAAGCCCCAACCAAAAACATGGCAAGAACGGCGGGGTAGAAGAAGAGAATTGCTGGAAGTAGCAGGTTGTATTCTTTTAAACGAATTGCAACAATATCAAGGAAAGAACCGTTAGCATAGGTGTTCATGGCTCGTTCGTATAAAACCTTAATGCTATTGGTGCTCTCTTGGATACCAGCATATACTGCATCTTTCGATTCAGGGTTAAACGATGCTAGAGTCACCATTCCCCATGAAATGAGTTGAAGGAGTATTGGGATTGATAATAGCCATATGGCCCATTTAATGAGCGATCTGTTGTTTTTTTTTCTGAACAGTATTAATAGAAAGCCGAATAGAGCGTACATTAATAGTATATCCCCAGCCCAAAGCAGAACGATATGGGCTATGCCGAATAGAAGAAGGAAAAGTAGCCTTCGTCGGTAGGTAGGGATGATGCTATCAGTATTGTTGGGCATTTTATGGATGAATATCCAAAAACCGTATCCAAAAAGGAAAGAGAAAAGGATGTAGAATTTCCCCTCAAAAAAGAACTTAACAATGAATTCACTCATCAGATTGATTGTGCTTAGGTTGTTCTCTCCTCCAAGCATCATCGATGAAATGGGCTTGTAGAAGATTTGCATGTTAACCATCAGTATCCCAAGTATGGCAAAGCCTCTTAGGGTATCCAGAATTTGAATCCGTTGGTTTGGTTGTATTGGATTGGTGTTGGCTTTCATATTAAAATGTATGAATTTAAGTTGTTATGTTAAAATTCAATAACCTTAATCTCCGTCCGTCGGTTGGCGGCATGTTCCTCTTCGCTGCAGTTCACCCCTTTGGCGCAGCGGTTTTTGATCATGGTGTCGCCGTAACCCTTGGCAACAATTCTTAGCCCAACAATACCCTTCGATACGATGTATTTCTTTGCCGATTCGGCTCGCTGCTGCGAAAGTTGAAGGTTTTGAGCGGAGCTGCCACGGGCATCAGTGTGCGAGCTGAGCTCAATCTGGATGGTTGGATTGTCGCTGAGCAGTTTCACCACCTTATCGAGCTCTTGGGCCGCTTCAGGCTTAATGGTTGCTTTACCCAAATCGTAGTAGATGTTGGGTATCTCAATGGCCTTATTCATGACAATGGCCTCCATCTTGAGATCGTATGAGGTGTTCAGGTTTAACATGCCCGGTGCAATTCCTTGTGTCGAAACCATTTGCGTTTTGGCGAAGAAGTTTTCCTTTTCAAGTTTTAGGATATACAGCTGCTGGGGCTCTACCTTAAAGTCGAAGCTGCCGAACTCATCGGTTTTTTTCTGCACCTTCTCGTTGGTGGCTTTATTCAGTAGTGAAACGGTAACATCGGTTATCGGGGCGTTATCGTCCTTATTGGTAACTAATCCTGCTGCAACCATCGAATTGGTAGAGGGTTCAAGCCCAAGGTTGAAACTGCTATTTAGGCTGACCATTTGTTTTCCAATCATAACCGGAATGCTCATTGGCTTATAACCATCCTTTTCAATCAAAACGATGTATCCCCCTTCGGTAAGGTTCTCCTGAACGAAAGCCCCAATGCTGTTTGTCGCCAGCTTAATGATTTGGGGCGAATTGGGCGAGCTAATGGAGATAATCGCATTGGTTAGCGGGAGTAGCGTTTTTGCATCGGTTACCGTTCCTGTAATTCCTGGTTTTATCTGGGGTGATAATTTCGTGTCGAAGAGAACGCTGAGGTTTACCTCCCCACGTTCTCTGTTTTTTGTCGAAAGCGTGAACCATTTGCTTACAAATCCCTCCTTGGCAAGCCGAATACGGTAATCGGTTTCGGTGGCCATTTTATTGCTGAATCGTCCGAGTTGGTCGGTAATGCTGATTGCTGCCTTGGTCGTATCGGGCGGATAGGCGATAACCTGAGCGTTAGCAATGGGCGTTCCGTCCGCCGCTGAAAGGATTGTACCCGTTAGGGAATATCCTATATCATGTTTCATCGTTATTCTTAGCGGAATCTGTGTGGGTTTTAGCCCAAGCCCAAAGGATGAAGCCTTTGTAGTGGTTGGGAAGAAATCAGGGCAATCCACCTGAAGCGTTACCTCACGGCTATCGTCGAGTTTGAATGAAAATTTTCCGGACGCATCGGTCGAAAGGGTATTGATTTGATTTTTTTCATCGTACACTCTTATGAATGAACTATTTACAGGAATGCCTTTTTCGTCAATTACCTGACCTTCAACGGTGTGAGTAATCGTTTTTTTATCGATTTCGATCTTATAGATGTCGTCATCGCCAACCCCATTGGGCTTGTTCGATGAGAAGAAGGCAAAATTTCCCGAATGGTCTAAGGTTAACCCGAAATCGTCATAGGCGCTATTGATGGGGTAGCCCAAATTGGTAACGTAGTCGAATCCATGCGATGTTGGGTGTGCAGTGTATAGGTCGAGGTTGCCAAAGCCGGTCAGATTGTCGGATGAGAAGAATAGCGTTCCATCCTTGGCGATGAATGGGGACATCTCGTTGCCCGAGGTGTTTATCCTTGCGCCGAGGTTAACCGCCTCACCAAAGGTGCCGTTGGGTCGGATTTCACGGAAATAGAGATCGGTACCACCAACCCCTCCGGGCATATCCGATGTGAAGTAAAGCCTTTTTCCATCGGGGCTTACGGCAGGATCGCCCGTAGAGTATGTGTCGGAACAAATGCTAAGCGGTCCCTGATCAATCCATACGCCTTGGCTAAATATGGCACGGTGAACCTTTAGGTTGTTGTCCGCAAGTTGCTTCTCATCGCCAATCCGTGCTTTTAAATACTTCTTTTGAACGTAATAAGCCGTATCGTAAGAGGGAGAGAAGGCAATAGGTCCGGTGTAGAGCTGGTTTAACAGCTCTTTCGAGAAGATGAACGGAACACCTAACTCCCCGTTACTACTCAACTTTGCGTTGAATATGTTTAGGTGCTGCTGTGGGTTTATCTGCTTGAAACGAGCTAGCTCCCTATCGAAACGTGAAGTTGCGAATACAAGCGCATCGCGGTAAATGGAAGGGGAGAAATCTGCCTCGGGGCTATTGATGCTCACCGGAATGATACGAAAGGTTAATAGCCCGCTTCGTAGCTTTGCCGTAAAGGAAATGGCATCCGATTTAGCTGAGGTTAGCTCGGGTAGCTTTTGCGAGGCGTAAAGTTTATTGAGCGATACAGCCGAAAGTTCGTCCTTTCCATTCGCTTTTTGAGCATAGCCTAGTAGCTGATAGTCGAACTGGTTATGGTTTGCTTGCTTAGCGGCATTCTCGTACCAAATCTCAGCCTGAGCCATATCGCCAAGTATTCGGTAGCAATTCCCTACCTGACGGGCGATGTGCGCTGTTACAGCCTCTTCGGTCGAAGCCTTGATGTATATATCCAAAGCCTTTTTGAAGTTATTATCATCATAGGCTCTATCTGCCTTTTGAACGTTCTTTGATACCTCCTGTGCTTTAACTTCTAGGGTGATAATTGCTAGAAATACAAGCAAAATGAACTGTTTTGCCATTTTGGTAGAATGTTGAATTAGAAGGGAAAGATAGGAAAAAGCGGGAAGAAACACATCAGCTAAATAGAAAATATCCTAATACAAGGTTGTCTCAATGAATAGGTTTTTTTATGATGTCTGGGTTGTTGGGCTGTTAGATAAAGTTATTTAACGTGAGTTCGATATAAAAATGCATGTTATGTCGCTATTTATTAGTACTTTAATACTAACATTATGTTTTTGGAAGACTGGAATAATGGAACTGGAGCGATCCGGCAACTGCCGGACGACGAAGTCAATATTGGAGTTACTTCTAACTTTTTTCAACCAATATTCCATCATTCCCTGCCTACCGGCAGGCAGGCATTTTTACCAATAAAGTAAAATGCTGATAATATTGCATTTAAATAGTTTCTTATGTCGAACTGACATTATTTATTACCTATCCACGACATGTATATTTTGAGTGAAACACCGTGATTAATAAAGAAGAAACTCGATTCGAACCCTAAATCCGTATTCGTATCAGCGGCTCCCCCGAAATTAATAATCGAAGCCCCCTCAAGGTCGTAGCCGGCTGCAAGAATTAAGAAAACGGGTCGAACCTTAACCAAGTATCTAAACCCTACCGATAGCGAATAGTGTACAATGGTTGAAAAAAACTTACTGGTTACAGCGGTATAGCCAGGGTTTAATGTTTCAGCCAATGATACGCCGTAGTTTGATAGTTTTCCAGGACCAAACCCAATTTTATCCTGAGTGGAGGCATACATCCCAAAACGCTTAGCTGGTTTCCCGGGAATGGAGCCAAACTCTCCTTTAGTCATGCAGAGCTGCCTTAAAAGGTCGAATCCAAAGCAGGCCGAATAAAACTTAGCGGTAAAAAGTGTATCGTATGCTGGTTTGCCAAATTTCTGATTCTCTCTGCCCCCAGGTGTTGTTAAGGTACTTATCTTTATTGGAAAACCCATTGAAGTGTAGCCTACCCCCCAATAGGTGCCAAGCATACTATTCACTGATGGACCACCAGCCATATGTTTATAAGCCTTGGAGGTTTTAAGTAGCTCAATGTTAAAGTATTTATTGCTAAAGTTGAATTCATTCATATAACCTGAAGGTAACGGTTCTCCTGTCCAGTAAGCAGTTCCGGAAACCTTCGAACTTTGCATCCTTAGCCAAAACGATTTAATGCCAATGTAGCCGCCATATTGATACGCTTTGCCTATAAAATTATTTTCAATATTTGCTGAAAACCCTAGCCTTATGCCAATCTTGTTGAAACTAAAATTACCTTCAACCGATGATTGAGAGTTAACGTTAAACTTGTAATTAAGAACTTTCCCATCGTCATTGTTGAGGTTAAATACTTTCCATTTCATAGCGGGTATATACGAAACCCCAAAGAATGTAGGGATTGTATCTTTTTTTGATTGAGCGATCAGTGCGCTTGGTAGTAAAAATAGAAGAATAAGGATAGCCGCGTTTAATAGTTTCATAAGGCTTTTTATTATGGTAGGAGTGATCAAATGTAGGTTAATTTAAAACGAATGGTTAATCATTTTGACCATTCATGCTTTATTATCCTTTTACTGAAAAAAAAGTGGGATGAAGGTTTTCTAACCTCTTGTTACCTAGCATTAATTATACTATGACGTAATAGTATTCAGAACAATAACCAACGGGTTAACCCGTTGGTTAAAATAAAAACGTAATAACACACCCTTAATACTACACTAGCGTAATTTTAAGTAAGAGTTAATAAGATTTTCTTTATCTTATGGATTGCCCTGTAAGCAATTAATAAGCATAGATATTCTTAATTGAATCCACAACGGATTTTTTTTTGCGGATTAAGGGTTATATTTAGGATTAGTCAATATTTCATAAAAAAATGTACAATTCCAACTTATTAGAGTTAACTTTACTGTTTATTTAAACAAGAATGATGAAACCATTACAGATTGGAAATTTAGCAATTGCTGTTCCCGTTGTTCAGGGAGGCATGGGGGTTGGTATCTCGCTTTCGGGCTTGGCCTCTGCGGTTGCTAATGAAGGTGGAGTTGGGGTAATTTCAAGTGCTGGGTTAGGGTTACTCTATCGAGAGTTCACTACTGACTACCTTGAGGCTAGCATACATGGTTTGAAGGAGGAACTTCGTAAGGCTAGAGAGAAAACAAAAGGTGTTATTGGGGTTAACGTTATGGTTGCCATGTCGAATTTTGCCGATATGGTGAGGACTTCAATCGCCGAGAAGGCCGATATTATCTTTTCAGGGGCAGGTCTGCCGCTCGATTTACCGGGTTTCCTGAAAAGCGACAGCACCACTAAACTCGTTCCCATTGTTTCATCGGGTAGAGCAGCAAAGCTGATCTGCGAGAAATGGAAGAAGATATACAACTACCTCCCCGATGCCATTGTTGTTGAGGGCCCTAAGGCTGGAGGGCATCTAGGATTTAAAACAGAGCAGATAGAAGATGCTAACTACTCTTTGGAAAAACTTATACCTGAGGTTGTTGCAGAAGTTCGGAAGTTTGAGGTTGAGTATAATCAAACTATTCCGGTTATTGCAGCTGGAGGGATTTATACCGGTCAGGATATCAAAAATATCATGAATTTAGGCGCTTCGGGGGTGCAGATGGCAACTCGCTTTGTAACCACGAACGAGTGCGATGCTTCTGATGCTTTTAAGCAATCGTATATTGATGCAAAAGAGGAGGACATTCAGATAATCAAGAGCCCCGTGGGGATGCCTGGTAGGGCTATCGGTAATAGTTTCTTGGATAAAGTGAAGCTGGGCTATAAGCAGCCCATCAAGTGCCCTTTTAAGTGCATAAAGACCTGTGAAATATCATCGAGCCCATACTGTATTATCACTGCGCTGATTAGCGCCTTCAAGGGAAATTTTGAACATGGTTATGCTTTTGCAGGAACAAATGCCTTTCTGGCAACAAAAATAATATCGGTTAAGGAAACATTTCAGTCGCTCAAAAAGGAGTACTGTTTAAGCAAATAATAGAGAGTATCTATAAGGTTCTTTTTGCAAGAAGGCTTAGGTTATATTTTAATTATGCTTAGGATAAGCAGCGATTTTGTAGGCTGTTAATTCTAAGCATTATTTTTGTCAAAACTTTGATATTCTTCGGGTTTTAATTGGTTTTTAATAAATATTCAGGTAAATTTATACTGTTATAATTCTCTTTTTTGCCCAAGGGTTTGTTGAAGTCAATAAGATTAGCGTAATCTCCGCTCGACTAAAAAAATACTACCATGGCAAAAGTTGATTTAGTTCAATATCTGGTTAATCGGCATAAAGAATGCCATAGCCCTTGCCCCGAACCTGGTCCAATTGTTACCATATCACGCGAAATGGGCTGCTCCGGAACGCAGGTAGTTCAGATGCTTGTAAACGAGCTGAATTATCGATTCGAGTTTAAAGGTGGAGAGCCTTGGCGATGGATTGGTAAGGAGGAGATTCAGAATGCTGCAGCCCATGCGCTGAGCTTACCTCCTGATGAGATCAGCTATGTAATGGAGGCCAAGAAGAAAACCATGATGGATGATATTCTGCACTCCTTTTCGAGTAAGTACTACAAAAGCGATCGGATTATCCGCAAAACGGTAAAAGACGTTATCCGTTCCATTGCATGCAATGGTCGGGTTGTAATCCTTGGTAGGGGCGGAGTTGCGATAACCCGAGATATCCCTCGTTCGCTTCACATCAACCTTGAAGCACCGCTTGAGTGGCGAACGCTTAGAATTTCAGAGCGAATGCATATTGAGGATATTAAAGAGGCTGAGAATTTTGTGCTGAGCATTGATAAACAGCGAGAGGAGTTTCGTAACTATTTTGGAGGGAAGAATACAGATTACACCCGTTTTGATATAACCTTTAATAGTATGACCCTTACAATTCGCGAAATTGTTGATGTAATCATAAAAGCTATGGAAGTTCGAAAATTTATTTACTAGTACATCTTATGTGTTTTATCGTTTCGAGCCTATTCACCCTTGAATAGGTTTTTTTATTTGGTTTTTGGAATTGTTTACAGCATAAAAAAGCCGTTTTATCAAATACTAGCAACTTATTTTGTGATGAACAGTATTATGAATTAAACAGGTTGTTTTACTGCATCGTTTCTTAATTGAAAACATTTTATACTTTTGATACTCTTTTAGCGATTATAAATCAGTATTTTAAACACGATGACGCTTTGGTTTAAAAATAGAGTCTTTCTTTTAAGGGTGGTCTTCCTGATCGCCGTGTTGGCGTTTTTGTTTATTAAGAGTAGCCATGCGCAGCAATCGAATGCTTTACCCCTTGAAGTGAAGAAAACTATTGATGATTTCATTCAGAAAGGGAATGAATCGGATGCCGCCAATGATTATAATCAGGCCTCATTCTACTTTCACCAGGCAGGGAATACGCTCTGGACACATGGCTTTTTATCTGAATCAATCGAACAGTTTAAGAAGTCGCTTACCATGAGCGAAAAACTATCAAATTCGAATGGCATAGCCGTATTATGTACAAAAATAGGGCTGCTTTACATTGAATTGAAGGATTACAATAGCTCTCTTGTCTATTTCACTAGAAGTTTGGAAATCTATCGAAAGATGGGTCGTAATCAGGATTTGGTTTCAGCACTTCTTAACGTTGCCAATTCGTATCATGAACTTGAACGTTTCAATGAATCAATCCCCTTACTAACCGAAGTAGAAACGTTAGCGAAGGGTATGGCAGATGCCAAAATCCTTAGAAATTGTTACTCGTTAATGACCCGTGTTTACGACAAATTAGGTGATCGTGAAAAATCTACCCAATACTTTAACCTATTTGCTACCATTTCAAGAAATATTCAACAGCAAGAATTAGCTAAGAAGGAGAGTGAGGCGCAGCAGATGGTAGAAAAGGCGAATTTTAAAGTACTTGAGGTTGAAACGGTTAAAGAGGCTACCGTGCAAGAGCTGAGGGAGAAGAAGTTGGAACTTGAAGAGAATCAGGAAAACTTAATCAAGGTTGAGCAACTATCGAAAGAGCGACTTTTACAGATTGACCTGCTAAGCAAAGAGAAACGATTGCAGGAGGCTGAGATAAGGCAGCAAAGGTTGATGAGGAATTTTTATATCGGGATTATACTTATCGTATTGATTATTTCAATCTTAATATTTTTTGGTTACCAAAAGATAAAGAGAGCGAATATTTTATTAAACATTCAGAATATTGAGATAAGCCAGCAGAAGGACGAGATAGAGCAGCAGGCAGAGGCTCTTCGAGACCTCAATGCGCTTAAGGATAAACTGTTCTCAATAATTTCTCACGATCTTCGTAGTCCTTTGGCATCGCTTTTCAGCATGCTGAATATGGCGAAAGATGGCCAATTCTCGGATGAGGAGGAAAAGCATATTTTGAGTGAACTCTCAAAAAACGTTGAATACAACACCGAACTACTCGAAAATCTTTTGAAATGGGCTTCTAGCCAGATGAAGGGCAGTACAATTAATCCCATAACCTTTGATATTTACGATATTACTACAAAAAAGATTAAGCTATACGAGAAAGCTGCTCGTCAGAAAGGTATTGACCTTGTGAATAGCGTAGCTGCGAACACTACTGTTTTTGCCGATAGGGATATGATTGAGCTTATCCTTCGAAACCTTATTACGAATGCAATAAAGTTCAGCAGTAATGGGGATAGCATTACGGTTTCAGCAATCACCTCTAATGGTTTTGTAAGGGTATGCGTTGCCGATAATGGAAAGGGAATACCGCAGGAGTCAATTGGAAGACTCTTTGGTAAACAGGTTTTTTCGACACGTGGAACGCAAAACGAGAAAGGAACAGGCTTAGGTCTAATTCTTTGCAGAGATTTTGTTCAGATCAATGGTGGTAGAGTATGGGTTGAAAGCCAGGAGAATGTTGGCAGTAAGTTTTTCTTTACCATTCCAGTGAAAAAAGTTTAGCGGTGGTTAAGTTTATGAGCTAGATTTAGAGTCTAGAATCCAACCTCTACAATCCTTGATGATGCTCAATCACAATTTTAATACCGATAGCGATTAGTATTAGACCTCCGATAATCTCTATTTTTTGGCCAAAATGATTCCCCGTTTTTTTACCGAATAAAATACCAAGCATAGAGGCAATAAAGGTAACCGAACCGATTATTAGAACGGCTAAAATCATATCTACCTCAATAATCGCAAAGCTGATACCCACAGCTAACGCATCTATGCTTGTGGCTAATGCCATGCTAATAATTACCTTAATATCAAGGGGGTTGATATCCCTGTCCTCGTTTTTTTTTAGGCTCTCAATGAGCATCTTTACCCCTAGTATGGACAGTATGCCAAGGGCAACCCAATGATCGAATGGTTCAATCCAATCCTTGATGGTTATCCCTCCAATCCAACCGATTACAGGCATGATTGCCTGAAAAATAGCAAGGAAGAGGGCTATCCGGACAGCTTGCCAGAAAACCATCTCTTTTCGCAGAAGACCGCTTGAAACGGATACTGCAAAGGTGTCGAAGCACAAGCCAATTGCGAGAAGAAAAAGTGTAATTAAGCCCATCGGATAGAATTTGCTCGTAAAAATAGAAAAAAAATGGGGTTTAGGTTAATGATAGAATGGAATGGTGAGATAATTGCTAGTGTTATGTTAATCATACTATGACGTAATAGTATTCAGCGCTACAACCGACGGGTTAACCCATCGATTAAAACAAAAACGTAATAAAACATACATAGCATTACATTAGTTATTCCAATGTCGTTTAAGGAATTTAACGCTAGCATGTCCGGCGGACTATGCTAGGTTAATAAACCTTAACCCCACCATGCGGGGCATAGCCGTCAACCTAAAGATATTTAATTGGCATAATACCAGCAATATACATAATCTAAAAATATGGTATAGTATAGGGGGGTATGTGATACCTGCCTGATGAACCTAAGAGACAAGGTA
>RPRQ01000003.1 GCA_003818205.1 Bacteroidales bacterium | reverse complement strand
TTCATGGAATATCATTTTCACGAATTAAGCATTTCAAATCGACACGTAACCAAAAAACGCTACAAGTATAGATTTTACAATGATTTCAAAGAACGTATTTTAATTTATAGTGGACACTAGTGAAAAAATATAATTATGAACAAAAAAATTGAAATTAAAGAAATGCCAGCCATGAACCTTGTATATTGCAGACACATGGGGGATTTTTCGAAAATTGGGGAAGCTTATGGGAAATTGATGCAATGGGCAGGCCCGAGGGGATTACTGAACCATCCCTACCTTAAGACTGTAACAGTATATCATGACGACCCAAATGTGACCAAGATTGAGAATGTTAGGCAAAGTGCTTGTATTACTGTTGATAATCCCGTAAAAACTGAAGGAGAATTTGGTAATTTGACAATTCCGGCAGGAAAATACGTGGTAGGTAGCTTTGAAATAGATGCTACACAATTTACTGATTCATGGAATTCGGTTTGTGTATGGCTTTCAGAGAGCGGTTATCAACCTGATGATAGAAATTCTTATGAGTTGTATCATAACAACCACGAAGAACACCCTGAAAAAAAGTTCATACTTGATATCTGTATCCCAGTAAAACCAATGTAACTATTATTTCAAACTAAAGAGGGTGTCTAAAAAGTCAAAATTATTTCTCGCAAAGCACTCAAAGGGAAAACGCTAACCTGCCTGTCGGCAGGCGGGGTTTGCGTGAAAAATTCTTTTTAGACATCCTCTTTTATTCAATACAAAATGGATAAAAACACAAAACAGATAAGTTATCAGGGTATGATTGCCCCTTGTGGAATGAATTGTGGACTTTGCATAGGTCATCTTCGTAAAAGAAAACCCTGTGGTGGTTGTCTGGGAAATAATGACATAAATAAGCCCGATGGTTGCAAGAGCTGCACTGTGGTTACTTGTGAGCATTTAGCCAAGACAGAATCTGGATTCTGTTATGAGTGTCCGAAATACCCCTGTCGAAGATTAAAAACACTTGATAAACGCTATATCACTAAATACGGTATGAGTATGTTTGAGAATCTTGGGTTCATTAAAGAGAAAGGGTTGGAGAACTTTCTAAAATCAGAAGAGAAAAAGTGGACTTGTCCGAATTGTGGCTCAGGATTGAGTGTTCATAGAGACAATTGTTTGAACTGTGACTACAAATACAGATGAAAAACGCACACGGTAACAGCGTATATAATTATGTACGATTTCGGTGCTGATAAACAGGGTTTTTGCCCTGAATCAGACTCGCTGTTTTTATAACTACAGTAAAAATTGACGATACAAGCAAGAAAATTCATAAGCAAGAATATGATAACGTGATGGACATTGAAACTCTGAAAAGGAAAGAAAATACTTAATCCGACACGATAACACAAGAAACGGATAATTTTGGCTGCCTATAACAGCGTATTTATTGTATTTTGGCTGATGACGCATTTGGAGTTCTTAACGCTTTTTGGTAGCTTTACTATCGCGGGATAAGAAAACATTTCAAACTCCCAGTCTTTGCTTGGCTGCGAAGCATTGGGTACGGGCATACAAAACGAGATAGAATATTTTAAAAAAT
Source organism: Bacteroidales bacterium (assembly GCA_003818205.1). Lineage (GTDB taxonomy): Bacteria > Bacteroidota > Bacteroidia > Bacteroidales > Tenuifilaceae > UBA8529. The sequence continues at coordinate 121,827 of RPRQ01000003.1, read as the reverse complement.
CCATAAATATGAAAAACACCTTGATACATAATCAAATGATTAGTACTCAGGCCAGGTACTCTTCTAAAAGCTATTATAAAGTATTCTTTTTAATAGCTTTTGTTTTTATACCAAGAATAAACTTTGCAACCGATTCTATTGGAATTGCGCCCAGTAAAGTATTGTTTTTCGAATCGGGGAGCGTATTACCCGAGAAGAAAGATCGTATCTATCAGGATTTCTTTAAACCCGAATCACGATATATTAATATTGAATTGACTGTTAGTAATTTACTGTTTAAAAAGGTAAATCAGGAACATAAAATAGCCTTTATTTGGAAATACTTCAACGGTGAAGAATTCGGAAGGTTAGAAGCAATGTTTAATGTAAAACCTGATTGGGAAGAGGCTTATATTAGCAGGGGTTGGGGGTTTGCTGATAAAGGAAACTGGCGCTTGGGTCGTTTTACAGCTCAAGTTTTAATAGATGGAGTTTTGTTTGCTGAAAAGGATTATTGCATAACTAGCTTTGAGAAGGATTTTATTTCATTCTCTGATGACCCCAAGGCAATTGAGCAATTACAGGGTTTACCGAAAGATATTTCCTACAAAGTTCTACATCAATACAAGATAGAGCCACAGCCTTTCTTTAACTACTTCTATAGCATTAATTTCAGCCATGACGGGAAAGATATTTTTTATGCACTATCGCATTACGAGTATTATTCTGGTAGCACAGGCTCTTCAACCACGCGCGATATGTATTTATTTAAAAACAGTAAGCAAATCATCCCTAGCTATTTTATGATACGGTATGGATTTGACAAGAATTTCAAAAATCTGTCATATTTTGGCTTAAAGCTTACCACCTCTGATATATCGCAGGCTATTGGAGTTGGCTATTACAATGGAATACAGGCGTATAAATGGAACTATGAATTGCCAATAAACATTAGCCCCGATGGTAAAAAGTATTGTTTTATCATAAATTCGATGCCCGCGTTAAAATCTTCATTTACATGGGATGCTGCCTATGAGTATTTAATGGTTAACAACAACAAGGTACAGGTTGAGGGGCTAAAAATTGCCAAGACAATAAATATTACCAAGCCCTCTTCTAGCGGTTTTATATCTAAGGATAATGCGATTGTTTTTTTAAAGAACCAAGATAATACATATAGCGCCATATATACCGCAAAATATAAGCTAATCGATAAGGTTTACTATGCACTTTTTAACGAGGACAAAATTATTTCGCCATTATTCGATGGGCATATTAGCAAGCCCTATCTATCTGCAGATGAAAAGAATTTAGCCTGCATTGTTGAGGATAATAAGGAATGGTTTATTTTACTTAATGACAAAAAAATAACGAAAGGGTACAAGCAGATCAAACACTCAGGCTCCTTATTTAGCAGAGTAAAAGACGAGTTATTTTTTTGTAAATCAGGAGATAATGTTGTTTATCAGGCAAAAATAGATGGTGATTGGTACGTTATGAAAGGGGATGAAAAGATTTCCGAGGGTTTTTCTGATATTGAATCAATAGCGATCAGCCCCGATGAGAGCAGGATTGCATATAAGGCAAAAAAAGGCAAAAAGTGGAGCGTTTACGTCAATAAAAGCAAAATTTCGCAGGACTTTGATTTAATCGGAGAAGAACTTTGCTTTAGCTCCGATTCAAAGAAAATAGCCTACGCAGTAGCTAATAAAAACGATATGTGGGTAATGATAGACGACAAGCAAATATCGCCAAATTTTAAAAAAGTTCACCAAGACCTCGGTTGGGTTGGACAACACCCCCTTGCAATAAATTCACTAGTATTTAATAAAACAGCCGATAAGGTGGCTTATGTAAGGGTTGAAGAGTATTCAGGCAACGAGATGTTTGATAAAATAAAGCATACTTATGTAATGATTAATGAAGTACAGGTTTCTCCTAAGCTATATAATGCAACCCTGTTTTCGAATAGCGAAGGAGAGCTGTACTACGCTGGTATTGATGTATCGGCTTTAATAATTCACCATGTACAAATTGATTTTTGAATTTTCACACCTCAGCTATTCACATGAACTCGACGTAGGAAATTATTAAAAATTACATGTTTAACTGTACTTTAACGTCAGTTCGATACAAGGAGTTGTTTAACTTAGGGCTTGCTGAATAAGACTTAACGAATAGATTACCTGCTATATAAATACAATTAAGATCATTTTGTATGCAAGGTTTTTCTCATGTACTATTTGATTCCCTTGCTCTTTTACTTTTTCCTTGATGAAAAAGTAAACAAAAAATCAAGGCAAAACTATGCTTCCCTACGCTCTACTGCAAGTCAAGAATTACTGCAAAAGTAGGCAAGCCCCTTTTGCGTAATTCTTTGCCTTGCAGTATTCACGCCTTGTCTGGCTCGCAGTTTTGCCATCCCACCGCACCTGCTGTAACCATGGCACTTGAAACTACAATTCATTTTTCAAATCAATAAATAAGGTTATTTGACTTAATCAGCAGACCATAATTACATATTAATCAATATTATACACATGAAATTTAATTGGAATGATGGAACCGAGCTTGCGAGTTCGCCGTAGGCAAAAGTGGAAACGAAGTTCGGCGAAGCCAATATTGCCTGCCTGCCGCCTGCCTGCCGGTAGGCAGGGATGAAAAAAAGTTAGAAGAAATTCCATAATTCCATTATTTCAACCTTCCATCACCATACTAGATATTTATATGTATTTGCAAATAACCACATTATCACGTTTCTTAGATCGAACTCACGTTAATTATCGCTTTTAAGCGGTTTAAACCCTTCTCCAAGAATCTCGTTGGCATCAATAACAGTAACAAAAGCATAGGGATCGATAGAGTGTATAAAGTCTCTTAGAATATATACCTCGCGGCGGCTAACATTGGTGAAAATCATTTTCTTATCTTTTCCTTGGTACATACCTGTAACGTTGATAAGGGTTCCACCTCTTTCCAAATCGATAATAATCTTATCGCGAATCTCTTCCCACTTATCCGACACGATGAATAGCGTTTTATCGTAGCTAACCCCTTGCATGGTCATATCGATTACTTTGCCCGTAATGTAAATAACTATCCATGAATACATTGGAATTTTCCAATCTTTAAAGGCGAGGAGCGCTAAAAGGACAATAGCCGAATCCACATAAATCATCAGCTGGCCAAGTGGAAGACGAGTGTATTTTGCAAATATCATGGCAATAATATCGGAGCCACCGCTTGTTGCCTTCGATTTAAAGATTAACCCTAAACCGAAACCGATGAATACCCCACCAAAAACTGATGATAGAAGCATATCGTCAACCAGCGGAGCATAGCCAAAAAGACCGTGAAGAAGATCGATGAAAACGGAGGATAATAGAAAACCGATTACGGTTTTTACCCCAAACCGGGGTCCTAGGATTTTTATACCAAGAATGGTTAACGGGATGTTCAGAACTAGCCCTACCGTACCAATGGGTAGTCCTTCTGGAGCCCACGAAAACATCCCTTGGGTCAGATAGTGAACAATAATACCAATTCCATAAACGCCTCCTGGTGCAATTCGATGCGGGTCGATAAATAGCACAAATCCAGCTGCTAGAATAAACGCACCCGCTGTTATGAGGGTGTAGGCAATAAACCACTCCTTTGAGAACAATTTCTCCTTGGTAACATAGGTCATATCTTTGTACTTTTAGTTTTCAAATGATTGGCAAAATTATATTTTTATCCATTAATCTTTAACCCCGATCTTGCTGAACATCAAATAAAAAAAGATGTTTAAAAGCTTAAAATAACGTGAGTTCGATTTAAGAAATAGTGGTAATACTCTAAATTGTAATTTGTTACAAATTTTTCATTTGAAATTGGAATGATGCCTGCCTGCCGCCTGCCTGCCGGTAGGCAGGGTAGGCAGGGAATAGTGGAACTGGAGCGATCCGGCAGTTGCCGGACGATGAAGTCAATAATGGGGTTTCTTCTAATTTTTTCCTTCCCTGTCTGCCAACTTTGCTCCGCTGAAGCTATGCGAAAGCGATGCAGGCAGGCAATATTGGCTTCGCCGAGTTCCGCTTCGCTCCAGTTCCATTTTTCCATCATTCCCTGCCTACCGGCAGGCAGGCATTTCTCCCCTCAAAGTAAAATACTGATAACATAGCACTTAAATTGTTTTTTACATCGAACGGACGTTAAAATAAAAAAACCCCGATATTAAGCCGGGGTCATGGGTGAACGATGATATCCTAATTAAGCGATTATTTCATCGTAAATTTTGCGGATAATGCTCTCGGGCGTAATTTGGTACAGGCAGGCGTAATCCTTCCTAAAACATGGCTTATTTCCGTAAATTGAGCATGGACGGCAAGGGAGGTCAACTTGAACGGCATGGCGAGGATTCTGATTCCATCCATAAAAGCCAGCATAGGGGTGAGTTGCTCCCCAAATACTTATAACAGAAGTGTTTACCAAAGATGCAAAGTGCATATTGGCAGAATCCATTGATAAAAGCACATCAAGATTTGAAATTACTTTTAGCTCTTCTTCGAGGCTTAATTTTCCTGCAAGAGAAATGGTATTTTTAAATTGCTGTTCCCATCCTTCCAAAATTCCCTTTTCAACCGATCCTCCACCAAAAAGAAAAACTTTCATTTCAGGAGCCTCCGTCAGAAGTGAAATAACTTTTTCCATCAGCTCCAATGGATAGATTTTTCCCTTGTGCTTAGCAAAAGGAGCTATTCCAACCCATTTACAATCCTTTATTCCGGTAATCTTGAGAATATTCTCGTTTAGAAGTGATTTGGTAAAAAGATAATCAAACTCAAGGTTAAATTTGAAGCCTGCATCCTGAAAAACCTTGGCATAACGTGATGTTGTAGCTTCAAGCTGACGAAGCTCCTTGCCCTCGATTCGGCAAAGGTTATTCTTCTCCTTTCGGCCTTTATCGATTACCACAATTTTTGAGGAGGAAAAAAAGTAGAGCGAACGAATTATCTTGGTTCGAATAACATCGTGCAAATCGGCTATAACATCAAATTTCCCTAGTCTCTTTAGATCGAGGAATAATCGAAAAATTCCCATGAAACCTTTATGCCGTCCCTTCAGGTCAACCTCGTATAGATGGACATTAGGTATATGCTTAATGAATCCAGCGGCAAACTTTTGCGAAACGAATGTTATTTCAGCATCTGGATAGGTTTTTGATAGCGACACGATAACGGGTACGGTCATTACTACATCGCCAATTGCGCTTAGCCTGAAAACCAATATTCGTTTCATGGTTAGGGTCTATTTTTTATTTGCGTAGAGAACAGGGTTTAACGATGGGTCGTTGTACATCTTCATCTGCTTGTACACTTTCATGTATTTGTGCCCATTCTCAATATCAGCGATTAGCTGATCGATGGCCAACGAAAGATCCTTTTTTTGGTCCAGTAGCACTTCGAGTTTGGCTTTGCATTTGGCAAGATGTTCGGGAGCAGCATCTTTGCGAACGACTTCCTGCTGCATGTGATAAATCTTTAATGCAAGAATTGATAATCGATCGATAGCCCAAGCAGGGCTTTCGGTGTTAATGGTTGCTCCTTCAATAAGTTTAACCTCTTTGTACTTGGTAAGGAAATAGCTATCGATGAGCTCAACCAGATCGGTTCTCTCCTGATTCGAACGGTCAATCCAACGCTTGATCTCAAGGGCTTTGATGGGATCGATTTTTGGATCCCTGATTATGTCCTCAAGATGCCACTGAACCGCATCAATCCAGTTCTTTTTGAATAGCGATCCCTCAATAGTATTCTCGCTATATGGGTTAACCAATGTAGCGTAAACATCATCCATGGTATGATAGTAGTTGGTACTATCCACAAAAATCTTATTAGAAAGCTCGCTAAACGTCATAATGTTTTATTTTATGGTTGTAGGCAAAAATATTGTATTTATTCGAATTACTAATTTTTGTTTACCAAATAGTTTCTTTTTAGTCTCTAAAAAAGATTTCTCGCCAAGACGCCAAGACCGCAAAGAGAAAAATAATAAATTATTTTTCATTACCAAGATCACAATTTGCAATTTAGTTTTCTGTCATCTTTGCGAACTTTGCGCCTTTGCGTGAAAAACCTTAGTGTGAAACCTTAAAAGTTTCTTTTACTGCCATTCTTCTGCATTTTATGCAACTCCTCATCAGAGATAACCCGATATAATTTATCGGATCTTCTTAATGGAGATGATATTGGAATTGAGCATCGAACCCCCTTGGGGCAATGGTCTGTGGGTTTCTCATCAACCCTGATCTCCGTTACAACCTCCTCGATTACACCTGTTGTTGGTCCGATTATCAAAATTTTATCGTTGAGGTAAAGCTCATGCGCTTCAACGGCTATCTCAGCAACTCCAAGATTCGAGAAGTAGTTGGTTATCTTTCCGCAGTAAATCTTTCTTTCGGTAGCTAAACTTCCGTAAACAGGGCTCCATTCACCGAGTTTACGGCCTAAATAGTACCCATCCCAAAAACCACGGTTGAAGACAGTCGATAACCTTAACATCCAACCTTCAATCTTTTCAGCGGAATAGGTATTATCGCAGAGCGAAGCAATTGCTTCATTATAGCACTTGGTTGTCGTTTTTACGTATTCGGCAGAACGAGCACGACCCTCAATTTTTAGAACTCGAACACCGGCATCAATAAGCTTATTCAGGAAGTTGATGGTGCATAAATCTTTGGGCGACATGATGTACTCATTATCGATCTCCAGCTCATTACCCGTTTCGGTTTCCTGAACGGTGTACGACCTTCTACAAATCTGGAGGCAAGCACCCCGATTAGCCGAAATGTTCTCCTGATGAAGGCTTAAATAGCATTTCCCCGAAATGGCCATGCAAAGGGCTCCGTGAACGAACATCTCAATTTTGATTCTCTTACCCGATGGGCCTGTGATATTCTCTCGTTCAATTCCTTGGTAAATATCGTAAACCTGCTCAAGGGTTAGCTCTCTTGCCAGCACAACAACATCTGCCCAATGGGCATAAAATTTTAACGATTCAAGATTGCTGATATTGAGCTGGGTAGAAAGATGTATCTCATGTCCAAGTTCAAAGGCATTCATCAATGCTGCTTGGTCAGAAGCGATAATTGCGCTAACGCCAGCAATTTTTGCCTCTTTCAGCAATTCCTTAACAGCAGGTAAATCGTTGTCATAAAGGACGGTATTTACCGTAAGATATGAGTGTACATTATTTTCGTTGCAAATTCTTACAATCTCCTTTAGGTCTGATACTGTAAAATTTACATTTGAGTTTGCCCGCATGTTGAGGTGTCCAATACCAAAGTAAACGGCATTAGCACCACCTTGAATTGCTGCCAATAAGGATTCGAAATTTCCGGCTGGCGACATCACCTCGATATCTGAACGTTTCAGCATTAATCAATATGTTTTGTGCAAAAGTAAGAATAATTTGATTTATTGCCGTTGGCTTTTCTATTAGCAAGAATTATTGATAAGTGTTTGTATTTATTGCAGCCATATTTAGCTGACTGAACTGATTAGAAATATACTTTCTGAGCTTTAATGAGACTAAAGTCAAGTTGTTTTTTACAAAAACTAAACCGTTGACTGAAGTCAACTTCAATATAAAAAAGCATGAAAAAATTTCTATTGCCGTTGGCTTGAGCCAACGGATAAGAATGACAAAAGAAAAACTTGGGCTTTAGCCCCATTCTTATTCCTTGTTCAACTGAATTCAGAATCATATGCCAATTGTTACTGTAATTTTCTTATATTTGATTTAACCACATAAAAATCAAAACTATGAGTTGGGTTAGAATTTGGGTTCATCTAGTTTTCTCTACCAAAAATGGGGAGCATTACTTAAACTCACATGAAATCAGAGTCAGATTATTTGAGCACATTAAGCAGAACGCTTTGGAGAAGGATATTAGGATAGAAAGCGTAAATGGTTATCAGGATCATGTTCATTGCCTTATATCATTAGGAAAAGATCAAACAATAAGCAATGTTGCAAAGTTAATTAAAGGGGAATCATCATTTTGGATAAATCAACAAAGATTGATACACAATAAGTTTGCATGGCAGGATGATTATTGGGCTGTAGGGGTTAGTGAAAGTCATCTAGATGCTGTTAGAAATTATATTTATTCACAAGAAGAACACCATAAAAAGAAAACTTTTACCGAGGAGGTAAATGAGTTTATGGAGAAATATGGTTGGGCGTTGATTAAAGCAACGAACTAATGGGGCTAAAGCCCAATTATTGACTTCTAATTTGTCCGTTGACTGAAGTCAACGGGAATATTTCAGCAACGATTTAGTTAAGCACTCATGATTGTGGGCTATCTCGACATCAAACAATAATCATGAGACTATGTCAACAGGAATGAACAAGAATATCTAATAGGAAATAATTTATTGCTCTTGGCATAGCCAAAGGATTATTAAGAAATCAAACACTTTTGGGCTTTAGCCCCATGAGAGAAAGCTATTTTTTCAGCTTACTAAAAAACATCGTAACCGCCATCCAGTACTCCTTGTTCGATGGGTTTGATGCCCATAGAGCCTTTGATCCATGTTTCCCCTCGTCCGTAGTAGGCTTAAATATGGTAACCAATGATTTTGGTACAACCGATAGTAAATCTACCAATTCAGGATTCTCTGATTTAGAGGATAACGCTAGAACAGGAACTGATATCTTTGCTATTTTTGATTTAATATAATTACTCGGTTCAAAGTATTCTCCTGGTGAGAATACGACCAAAGCACCAACCTTTAATTCTTCTGGGGCAATCAGTAAGCTTAGCGATGCCGAATATGAGCTACCCCAAAGCACCACAGGTTTATCAGTTTTTTGTCTAACATAGTCAATTGCAGCGTGGACATCAGGTAGAGCATCAAGATAATTAGCCGGAAGATTTTTCTCTTTAGCTTTAGCTGCTGTTTCGTTTTTTACAAAATTGACGTCATTGCCCGAACGCTGATCGATGGCTAGGCAATTGTAACCCAATTTTACCAATTTTGGTGCAATTTCACGATACTCGCCACGGCTATAACCCGCCTGATGTAGCAGTATGATATAAGGATTTTGTGTAGAGGAAACGTATAAATCGGCAGTGATTGTTAATCCATCCTTCGATTTAAACGTAACCGTTTCCTGTGCAAGGGAGGATAAGGTTATCATTGAAAAAAGGCAACCAATAATCAAATTGAATTTACGCATGGTATAAACTATTCTGATTTTTTTATTGAATCGGATAGCACAACAACATGGTTTTTCTTTACTTCAATAATTCCAACCTCTGTAATATCGAAGTAAAGCTCTGTTTTATCAACTTCTACAACCTTAATTACTCCTGGCTCTAAAGTAGATGTTAACGCTGCGTGATTATGCATAACCGCAAACGATCCCTTTGAACCAGGTACTCTTACAAGGGCAATATTGCCCTTGTAAATTGTAGCTTTAGGCGTTACTATTTCCAGTAACATACTATCAGTTTTATGGATTAAGATTGAGCTTCGGCAAGCATTTTATCACCTTTCTTTATCGCATCCTCAATTGTTCCAACAAGGTTGAATGCTGCTTCGGGGTATTTATCAACCTCACCATCGATAATCATATTGAACCCTTTTATGGTATCCTTTATGTTCACGATGCAACCAGGAATATTGGTAAATGCCTCTGCAACGTGGAAAGGTTGTGAAAGGAAACGTTGAACCCTACGGGCACGGTGGACAATAAGTTTATCCTCTTCAGAGAGTTCATCCATACCAAGGATTGCAATAATATCCTGTAACTCCTTATAACGTTGAAGAATATTGATTACACGTTGAGCGGTATTGTAATGCTCTTCGCCTAATATTTCGGGTGATAAAATTCGTGATGTTGAGTCGAGTGGATCCACAGCAGGGTAAATTCCCAGCTCGGAGATCTTACGGCTTAACACGGTTGTTGCATCAAGGTGAGAGAATGTTGTAGCAGGAGCAGGGTCGGTTAAGTCATCAGCAGGTACATAGATAGCCTGAACCGATGTGATTGAACCGCGGTTTGTTGAGGTGATTCGTTCCTGCATCAAACCCATTTCAGTTGAAAGGGTTGGTTGGTATCCTACCGCTGATGGCATACGACCTAGAAGTGCCGATACCTCAGAGCCTGCCTGAGTGAAACGAAAAATGTTATCGATAAAGAATAGGATATCACTGCCCTTTCCCTCTTCGCCACCATCGCGGAAATATTCGGCCATGGTCAGTCCTGATAATGCAACACGTGCTCTTGCACCGGGTGGTTCGTTCATCTGTCCGAAGACCATGGTTAGCAAAGATTTTTTGAGCTCTTCCTCATCTACTTTTGAAAGATCCCATCCACCTGCGTCCATGCTCTTTTTGAACTCTTCACCGTAATTAACAAGGCCTGCTTCGATCATTTCGCGAAGAAGGTCATTCCCTTCACGGGTACGCTCACCAACACCAGCAAACACAGAGAACCCTTTGGATTGCTTTGCAATGTTGTTGATAAGTTCTTGAATGATAACTGTTTTTCCTACCCCAGCACCACCAAAAAGACCAATCTTTCCACCCTTTGAGTAGGGCTCTAGCAAGTCAATTACCTTAATCCCTGTGAAAAGAACCTCTTTCTCGGTACTAAGGTTTTCGTATTTTGGTGGATTATTGTGTATTGAATAGACTTTATCACGATTCAATGTGCTAAGGCCATCAACACCATCGCCAATAACGTTCATCAGACGACCTTTTATATGGTCGCCAACGGGCATTGAAATTGACGCTCCTGTTGCACGAGCTTTCAGCCCTCTACGAAGACCATCGGTTGAATCCATAGCCACTGTACGTACAGTGTTTTCGCCAATGTGCTGCTGACACTCAACAACAAGGATAGATCCATCTTCACGCTTAATTTCCAGAGCATCGTGAATATTTGGTAGCCCAGCACCAGCCTGACTAAAGTTTATATCAACTACAGGTCCAATAACCTGAACTATTTCACCATACAAATCGGCCATAGCATTTTTACATTAAAATATGATAGCGGCAAAATTAGTTAATAAATGAATTAATTATAATAAACGTTTAATCTTTATTTTTCTGGTCTGCCCTGATAGTATATCTCCATGTACTGTTGTAAACTCTTATCGATTTCATTCTTCAACTCAGTTTGTCCGTACGTTTCAGCTAATGAACCTAATTGCTGCAAAGTTTGAAGGTTTACCTGCTTCTCATAATCAACCGAGTTTTCAAAATCCTTGCTTAAGCTGAAAAGGTATTTCAAGTTTTCAATAGTGGCTTTTAAGTAATCCTTTACAATTTTGTTAGCGTTATCGGTTTCGTTGAGCTTGTAGTATAGCTCAATGGTTCCAATTGTGAACACATCATAAGGGTATTTATTCTGAGGCATTAAGCTATAAATCTTATTGAGTACTGCTGTAGCGGAATCCTTTTTGTTTTGAGCTATCAGCTCTTCGGCTAGGCGGTTAAAATTATTTCTTAGCCTTAATACTGAGGTAGTGCGTTGATTGTTGTGATCGATATTCACATCGGGTTGATCCATTCTGCCCCAGCGGAACTTATTCATCAGGTTATTGTAGAGAATATCAACATTAATTCTTCCAACACCTAGGTATCCTTTCGATTTGGTTTTGATAGGAACTAAGCGATAGGTAAAACCTTCAAGTTGGAAATATTCGCTCAACCCTAAATCAGAATCACCATAGGGAGAAACAAAGTAAATGGGTCGTTTCCAATTATTATTTGCAATAATATCAAGAATAATCATATCGTTTTTTTGGATATAGGTCTTCTTGATGCTCCACTGCATTTCATCGACAATCTCTGACGAGTTAGCATTGCCTACAGTATTACTAGAGATAACAGCATTTTTATCGATGGTGAGTTTATAGCTTTTGGTCGGCATATAAGCAACCGGTTCTTCATCGGGTACTTTGTATTTCGTTTCAGGCTTATCGCTAGCTACAAAATCTATGACCTGTTTCAGTTCAATGGCTTGGTTAAACCTATCGATGATATAAACAATATCGCGAGTTCCCTGAACGTACTGCTCTTTGTTCATGCTAATGGGTAGGGGTTCCGAATCGTAAGCCTTCATTTTCATTTGGTCAACGTACCAATCGGTTCCTAGAAGGCTAAGATTACAAACCCGAACATCGGTTCGAATACCCTCAACCTCTTGTGCGTACCAAAGGGGAAAGGTATCGTTATCGCCATTGGTGAAAAGGATTGCGTTGGGAGCACATGAGTTCAAATAGTTATAGGCATAATCTCTTGCTGTATATCTGCCAGAGCGGTCATGATCGTTCCAATTCTGTGATCCCATAATGATTGGTACCCCAAGGCAAGCAAATGCAGCCAAGGTATTACGACCTGCAGGGTTAAGTATTTTTTTCAACCCTTCCGAAACAGCTAGAACCCCTAAGCCTACCCATATAGCAAAGGCATAGAATGAACCGGCAAAGGCGTAATCACGTTCACGGGGTTGAAGCGGGTATTGGTTTAGATAAACTACAATGGCAATGCCAGTTAAAACGAATAGGAGGGAAACAACTATCAAATTGCGTTTATCACGCATAAACTGATAACCAAGTCCGAGTAAGCCTAGAATAAATGGGAGAAAAAAGTATCTGTTTCTACCAATGGCATTCAGCTGCTCAGGTGTTAGGTGATCCTGATTGCCAAGGTGCATGGCATCAATGGGTTTAATACCGCTAATCCAGTTGCCATTCATTAAACCCCCGCTGCTTTGCACATCGTCCTGACGACCCACAAAGTTCCACATAAAGTAGCGCCAGTACATGAAACCGAGCTGATAGCTAACGAAGAACCTAAGGTTTTCGGTAAATGTTGGAACATACCGAATCTCCTGTTCACCGTTTTGGTTGGTTATTCGCTCTGGAGAGCCTTTTATATTTGCCCATTTTTTGTACTCCTCTTCATGGCCTTCACCGGGGCTCCACATCCTAGGAAATATGGTTTGAAACCTCTCATCGAATTGGTATGAAGTTTTTAGGTATGTGCGAACGTATTTACCATTTTTAGGGGTAAATGTTGTTTCGTTTTTACTGCTAGCCACCGGTGCATTGTAATATTGACCCTTAACCAATGGTCTGTCGCCATACTGCTCACGGTTTAGATAGCTCTTCAACGCGAATATGTTCGAAGGGCTGTTTTCGTTAAGGGGGGTATTGGTAGATGATCTAATAATTATTAAAGCATACGATGAATAGCCAATAAGTATAACTGTAATGGCTAGAATAATGGTATTGGCTAAAACCTTTTTATGGGTAATGGTATATTTTATTCCCCAAGCCAGAAGGCCTGAAATGAGAATAACAAAGAATACCAAACCGCTATTGAAGGGTAATCCAAATCCATTTACAAAAAGTAGTTCAAACCACGATGCAAAAACAACAGTACCCGGGATGATAAAGTACATAACAAGCCCAAGGATTGTAATTGCTGAAATGCTTGCTAGTATTAACCCCTTTTTCGTTGGGGTGTAATTTTTGAAGTAGTAAATAAATACGATTGCGGGTATTGTTAAAAGGTTCAACAGGTGGACGCCAATGGATAAACCCATCATATAGGCTATGAATATTAACCAACGATTGGCGTAAGGTTTTTCAGCCTCATTCTCCCATTTAAGAATTGCCCAAAACACAATTGCGGTAAAGAATGACGATAATGCGTAAACCTCCCCTTCAACTGCCGAAAACCAGAATGAATCGGAAAAGGTATAGGCCAATGCACCGATAAAACCACTTCCCATTATTCCGATTAGCTCTGCGGTTGAGGCATCAACATCTTTTTTTACGACTAGCTTTTTAGCCAAATGGGTGATGGTCCAAAATAGGAATAGTATGGTAAAAGCACTTGCCAACGCCGACATGATATTCACCGTAATGGCAACTTTCGAAACATCTCCAGCAAACATCGTGAAAAATCTGCCGATTAGCATGAATATTGGACTTCCAGGAGGATGTCCAACCTCAAGTTTATACGCCGAAGCAATAAATTCCCCGCAATCCCAGAAGCTTGCAGTTGGCTCAATTGTCAGAAGATAAACAATCGCTGCAACAAGGAATGCAGCCCATCCGGTGATGTTGTTAATCAGGTTGTATTTTTTCATGAGTGGTTAAAATATAATCAGCTAAAGTAACCAAAAATCATATACCGCCTTTACCGAATGAAATTTTAGCTTTCGGTTGAAGGAAGAAAATCTGTTTTTTGAAGTATTTTTGTGGTTTAAATAAAATATTTATGAAGGATAACAATTGGAAGGATAGGCTAAGCGTTGTTTACTCAACCAACCCCGATTATCAGTATCAGCAGAAAAAGGAAGAAGAAAGGGCGACTTTACCCCCTCAAAAGCAGAATTTAATTGTAGCAATCGAAAAAAAGAATAGGGGAGGAAAAACCGTTACCCTTGTTAAAGGGTTTATTGGCACTGAAGATGATTTGGCGGAGCTTGGTAAAAAGTTGAAAACGAAATGTGGTGTAGGTGGTTCTGCCAAGGAGGGAGAGATTATTATCCAAGGGGAGTTTAAAACCCGAATTGCTGATTTATTGAAGGAGTGGGGCTACAGGGTTAAAATATCTCGGTAAAACAAAATTTTAAGAAGGTTCGATGATAAAACGCTTTTTATTTATTTCCTTACTTTTTTTGGCTTCACAGTCAATGGCTCAATTCTACCAAACAGGCGTTGAGCCATTTGGCACAAAGTGGAGGCAGATAAGAACAGATAATTTCCGAATTCTTTTTCCTGCTGAAGCGGAGAAAATGGCGTTTCGGTATGCAAATCTACTAAGCGTTATCGATAGCGTTGCGCCCAAATCGTTAGGAGCCAAACAGAAAATCTTCGATGTTGTTATCCATAACCATAGCACCCTTTCCAATGGATTTGTAATCTGGGCGCCCAAGCGGATGGAGATTATTGCACAACCGCCCTCGACAACAAGTCCTCAACCATGGCTTACTCAGCTGGCTCTGCATGAAACTCGGCATACATCGCAGCTATTCAAGTTAAATTCTGGTATAGTTAAACCAGCATCAATCCTATTTGGAGAGCTAAGCATTGGTGGTGCTTCAGGATTTGTTCCCCTTTGGTTTTTAGAGGGCGATGCCGTTGCGTTTGAAACAGCTACTTCAAATGCAGGACGAGGTCGGCAGGCCGATTTTTACCAATATTACCGGGCACACTACTTATCTAAAACCAAAAGCTTTAGGTACGATAAGTGGTTAATGGGCTCTTACCGGGATAATATACCTAATCACTATAATTTTGGATACCAATTAGTCAGCTACGCAAAAGCAGAATATGGTAATCAGGTTTGGGCGAATACCCTACAATATGTATCACGTTACCCATTTACATTATTCCCTTTTTATTTTGGTTTTAAGAAAGAGAC
Source organism: Bacteroidales bacterium (assembly GCA_003818205.1). Lineage (GTDB taxonomy): Bacteria > Bacteroidota > Bacteroidia > Bacteroidales > Tenuifilaceae > UBA8529. Next base: position 106,408 of record RPRQ01000003.1, on the reverse strand, counting down.
TGGCCTTTCGAGGAATCAGCTCTTCAAAAAAGCATTCAGCGGCTTGGATAGCCTATGGAAATTCAATCAAAAAAGTCAAGGTTTTGTAAATTATCAACAGCTAACCAAGCAGGGTGAAGAGTACACCGAATATCGCTACCCATATCTGTTGAGCGATAGCTTATTAATCGCCTATAAAGCGAATCTTTCAGAAACACCAAGATTTGTACTTATCGATTTAAAGACTAAAAAAGAAGAAGCATTAGTTTCCACAGGCTCTTTAATGAGTATTCCTTCCTACTTTAACGAGCATATTTTTTGGGCTGAATATTGTCCACACATTCGATGGGAGTATAAAAACTATAGCATTATTAAGTGGTACAATACCAAAACTGCCAAGGTAAAAAAGGTTTCCGATCGGGGGAGATACTTCTCTCCGGTTTACAATTCCAACGATGGGTTAATATATGCAATATCAGGTCTTGATGATGGTAGCAATGCAATTGTGACATTTAATTTAAATGGTGAGAAAAAGAATAGTATTCTCCTTCCGAACGAATACCAACCCTTTGAGCTAACGCTGAATGATAAGCAAGAGATGATTTGTGGTGTAGTTAGCGATAAGGGTAAGGCCATAGTTCGGGTAAATCACGATGGTACCTGCGATTTGATTTACGGACCAACTTACCTTGATATTCATTCCATCTCATCCAAGGGTGATTTGCTTTTATTTTCAACAACCGAAGGCTATAAAGAGGATATTTTTGCTTTTAATATTCAAACAAAAGAGATAACTCGGATAACAAACTCTGCATTTGGGGCAACAGATCCATTATATCTTTCAAAATCAAATGGCATCGTATTTTCAAACTATACATCAAATGGATATTCCATTTCAACAGCGAATATTGATACTGCAAGTGCACCGATTATATTAAATAGTATTAATGATGATTTTCTTACTACTAGGCTAAGATCAACAGAGAATTTCAATATCGATTCGGTTGAGATGCCCAACAGAATATATGATATTAAAAAATATAGAGGTATAAAAACGATGGCGAATATTCATAGCTGGACCCCATTCTACTTTGATATTAATCAGCTGATCGCTGGGGAGGTGAATATTAAACTTGGGGCTATGGTCTATTCGCAGAACCTAACGGGTACATCGGTTTTAACAGCAGGGTATGGATACGATAAAACCCATTTAACTCGTGTTAGCTATCAGTACTTTGGATTCTTTCCCGTTTTTTCGTATGAATTTGAGATGAGCGGTTTCGCCCCATCAGTATATTATATAGAAAATACGGAAATTCCTATCACCGATAAGCAGCGAAAGGAATCAACGCTTAGCATCTATCTCCCATTAAAGTTTTCGATGAATAGCTTTTCAACGGTGCTTTATCCATTTGTTACGATATTAAGGACCAACGATTATTTTCTTTCGGTCAACGATAGTTTATACCATAAGGGATTTCAACGATTTAACTACAGAATTTTCTTTTCAACGTTGCAAAAGCAGGCTCTAAAAAACGTTCGTCCTCGCTTGGGCTTTTCGGCCGATATTAATTATGAGAATGCTCCCTTTAACAGGAATAATTTGGGTTCGATAGCCTCTGCATCTTTTTTACTATACCTTCCTGGGATTGGTAAAACCCACAGCCTGCTTATTAAGAATAGCTTGCAGCAGCAAAGGGTTAAACGGTATTATCTGCCCAATAAAATTCTTTTCCCTCGTGGATATCCCAGCTATTACTCCGACAAGTTTAGTTCATTATCAGTCGATTACCTAATGCCCATTGCATACCCCGATTTAGCCGTCGGTTCGCTTGCATATCTTAAACGCATATCGTTAAACTCGTTTTTCGACTATGCCGTTATGGAGTACCCAACAAAAACGGGTAAACAGCTTTATCGTATGAAATCGTTTGGATTTGAATTATTTACCGATTTGAATTTGTTAAGAACAAGATACCCCATTCGGTTTAAATTCCAGCAGGGATGGGCAGGCGATAACCTTAGGCCATTTAATTCGTTTACCATGGCCATTGATTTTTATGGGCAGTAATTACTATTCATTTAGGATTTGTGGGGAGGATCACTATTATTGGACATTATACCAAACCGCTAGCATGGTATTGAAAATAATAATGTTTGCGAGTTCTGGTAAATGCATATCTATATAGTATCAATTTATGAGCTTGCGGAATAAATTGAACGACTTGTTAGCGAATCGGTATTATATGCGAATGCTCGCAAGTTGATTATCCAATTTTTGTATATTTGTAAAATGGATGAGAAGTTGAGACATATAAGCAAACTGATAAAACGGAATATCGCTGAGATAGAACCAAACGCTCAGGTTATTCTCTACGGTTCTAGAGCACGTGGAGATGCGAGAAACGATTCAGATTGGGATATACTTGTTCTTACTGACTACCTTGTGGATATTAATAGAGAAAAAATATTTCGTGACCATCTATACGAACTGGAACTTCAAACAGGAGAACCATTGTCCATTTTCGTTTACTCAAAACAGGACTGGAATACTAAGCAAAGAATAACTCCTTACTATGTTAATGTAACCAGACAGGGGATTCAGCTATGACAAACGGTTGAAGCAGCAAAACTTTTAGCCGATAATGGTTTCTGGAACTCAGCAGTTAATCGTCTTTATTATTCGATTTTTTATGCTGTTAATGCACTTTTATCATGCAATGAAATCTACTCTCAATCCCATTCAGGGATGAAAAGCCAATTCTCACTTCATTTCATCAAGACAGGAAAAATGGATGTCAAATATGGTAAACTACTCGCCCAACTGTATGACTGGAGACAGAAAGGTGATTATGAAAACATGTTTGACTATGATTCAGAGTCAGTTAAACCACTTTTTGAACCTGTTAGCGAAATGATAAGTCAAATAGAAAAAGAAATAAATAACGTACTATAGCAGTTGTATTCGCCAAAATCAAATGAATGTAGGGTGTACAGCATAGCTAAATTTCAGATTGATATTTTACAAATTTATTATTTTTGCTTTTAATAGCTATTTTCGTAGGACACCGTGTTGTTTTCAATTCATAACCATAACTCAGCAAGTACAATTATATGACTCAAAATGATATTTCTATTCGTAAAAAAGAATTGAGAAAACAGATAAAGGAGAAGAAAAAAAACTTCTCCCCTGAGGACGCTGCTGTTCATTCGGAGAAAATTTTTAGTCAGCTAGAATCGCTTACTCAGTTTCAACGGGCAGAGGTTGTTCTTGCCTATTGGTCGCTGCCCGATGAGGTAAGCACGCATAATTTTATACAAAAGTGGGCAAGTAAAAAGAGGATAGTTTTACCAATCGTTATCGGCGATACGCTTGAGCTCAGAGCATTTAACGGCTTGAAAAACCTTGTTACGAGCAACTCATTTGGTATTCAGGAGCCTAAAACCGAGGAGTTGATAAATCCTCATGTTGTTGATTTTGCAATTATTCCAGGTGTAGCCTTCGATAAAAAGGGCAATCGATTGGGTAGGGGTAAAGGGTTTTACGATCGTTTTCTTAAGCAAACCACTGCCTATAAGGTAGCCGTTGGCTTTGATTTTCAGATTATTGATAATGTTCCGGTATCATCTTTTGATGTTCCGATGGACATAGTTCTGTCAACAAAGAAATAGCAGGGCGGACTGTTTTATATCATTGAAGTTGAATAGCCTGAACGAATTAAAAAGAAGAGACACAGAGTTCGCAAAGTTTTATCTCAGCGCCCACTGCGTCTCTGCGGTAAAAATCTTCAATATTCTTTATTTCACCTTATCGCCATCGTAAGCCCACTTAATGTAAGCTGCACCCCATGTAAATCCTGCTCCAAAGGTTGCAATAATGATATTATCACCCTTGCGAAGCCTAGGCTCCCACTCCCATAAGCATAATGGTATGGTTGCGCTAGTGGTATTGCCATAGCGCTGTATGTTGATCATCACCTTTTCTTTAGCAAGGCACATGCGATTGGCCGTTGCTTCAATAATTCTCATATTGGCCTGATGGGGTACCAGCCAGGCAAGGTTTTCGGGGGTGAGATTATTGCGTTTCATCATCTCTACAGCGGTGTCGGCCATATTGGATACAGCGGCTTTGAATACAGGCTGCCCGTCCTGAAAGATATAATGCTGACGTTTTGTAACGGTTTCAATGGATGAAGGGTAGCATGAGCCCCCTGCTACCTGATGTAGGTACTTGCGACCCGAACCATCCACTTTCATTAAGCTGTCAACAACGCCATACCCATCGTTGCATGGTTCAAGTAGTACCGCACCAGCACCATCGCCAAATATTGGACAGGTAGCACGATCGGTGTAATCGGTAATGGACGACATCTTGTCGGCACCTACAACGATTACCTTTTTGTGGGTACCCGATTCAACAAATTTCGATGCTGTAACCAATGCGTAAAGAAAGCTGGAACAACCGGCGTTAAGGTCATAGCCGAAAGCATTCTTTATACCCACTTTATCGCTTATAATATTTGCTGTTGCTGGAAATTGCATATCAGGGGTAACAACACCGCAGATAAGCATATCAACCTCATCGGGATTTGTATTGGTTTTGCGAAGGAGTTCCTTTACGGCGTGAACGGCGATATCAGATGTACCAAGCCCTTCGCCTTTTAATATTCTTCTTTCTTTAATACCTATTCTGGTCATAATCCACTCATCGGTGGTATCAACCATTTTGCTTAATTCTTCGTTTGTAAGGATATATTCGGGCGCATAACCCGCAACGCCGGTAATTGCTGCTGTAATTTTTCTCATTAGCTAAAGGCTTCTTTAATTTTTGTGCAGAGGTTCGAGCTGATTACCTCTTTTGTCTGAAGAATCATGTTCATTATTGCTTTAGGGTTCGATGAACCGTGAGCAATAATAACGGGTTCGTTAACACCAAGAATGGGCGTTCCACCGTAATTCTCTGCGTTGAACATTTCGAGGTAAGGATCCTCTATTTTTCGTTTTTTGATAATTCGATAGAACGCTTCGGCCTCTTTGAGAACAACATTTCCAACAAATCCATCGCACACCACTACATCCGCTTTGTCATCTTTAAAAAGGTCGTTTCCTTCTACATTCCCAACAAAGTTGAAGTCCTTATTGTCTTTCATCAGCTCAAAGGTACTTTTTACCAAAAGGTTACCCTTTTCGTCCTCTTCGCCTATATTTAGTAAGGCAACCCGAGGGTTTTCGATTCCAAGGATGAATTTTGCGTAAAGCGAGCCAAGAATACCGTATTGGTATAAAACCTCTGGTTTGCAATCGGGGTTTAACCCAACATCGAGCAGAAGGTTAAGCTTCGTTTCGCTGACGGGTATAAAGCTGGCAATGGATGGGCGAATTAAACCCGTAACCTGCTTTACGGTGTACATTGCTCCAACAAGCATTGCTCCAGTGCTACCTGCGCTAGCAAAACCGTCAATCTGTTTTGTTGCCAATGCTTTAAACCCATTGCCGATACTTGAATCGGGTTTTTTTGTAAATGCTTTGGCTGGATTTTCGCACATTTCAATTACCTCGGTACTATTTACAATATCGAAGTCACTGGGGTTAGCATTACCCTCTTTTAGTAATGAAAGGATTTTATTTTCATCACCAAAAAGAACAATCCTTTGATCGGCGGAAAGTTGCTTTTGAGCTAGTATCGCACCTGAAACTACGGCCTCAGGAGCATAATCACCACCCATTGCATCTACACCAATTCTCATAAGTAGATTCTTTTAAGTGAAAAGGTTTTATTAAGCCTTTACTGCTTTTTCGATGGCTAATTTACCACGGTAGAATCCGCACTCAGGGCAAACCCTATGGTATTGTATAGCTGAACTACAGTTTGAGCAGGTTCCTAGTGTAGGTAGTACTGCTTTGTCGTGAGTTCTCCTTTTATTTCTTCTCTGCTTGGAAATCTTCGATTTTGGATGTGCCATTTTAGTAATTTATTATTGTAAAACTTAGTTTAATTCTATGTCTTTAAGCTTGTTCCACCGTGGATCGATATCCACTGATTCTTCTTTTTTTGATTCGTTGGCTGAAAGGCTTTTAAGTTTTTTAATCATCTCCTTATTGCACTTTGTCTTGATGCCTTTCATTCCATGATACCGCTGAATGGGTAAACTTAAGCATACACTCTCGTATATATATTGAGCTAGGTTAATTTCGCTATCATCATTGGTTAAGATGATGATTTCATCATCTTCCTCAGATTTTATACCCCCAAATTTTACGTAGAGCGAGCCCTTGTATGAAATGGGGAGGTCAAAATTCTCAAGGCATCTATCGCACATCACCTCAACTACGCCTTCAATTGATATCGCTAAATCGAGCATTTGGTTCTGCCTGTTGAGTGTTACATCAACATTTAGCTCCCCTTGCTTAATCTCACCCTCTTCAAATGCTTCAAAAAACTTATTATTTATCTCAAAGCGGAATGTGTGTTTACCTACTTTAAGTCCTTTAAAATGAATTGAATATGTGTTTAAAATGCTACTCACAGTACTCAAAAAATTACGTGCAAAGGTAAAAAAAATAATATCAAACCAAAAAATTTGAAAATCTATGTGGTTTTGAGATAGAAAAGACTATCCCTTCGACCTTTTTTTTCGTTCGTTCTCGTCGAGGTATATTTTCCTTAACCTCATCGATTTCGGGGTTATCTCAACGTACTCATCCTCCTGAATATACTCAAGGGCTTCCTCTAAGCTAAACTTAATGGGAGGGGTAAGAATCGATTTTTCATCAGATCCTGAAGCCCGCATATTGGTTAATTTCTTGGATTTGGTAACGTTGATAATCATATCACCAGGACGAGTATTCTCCCCAACAACTTGACCTGCGTAAACCTCCTCGTGCTGATCGATAAAGAATTTTCCTCTATCCTGAAGTTTATATATGGCGTAAGCGTACGATGTTCCGCTCTCCATGGCAACCAACGATCCGTTTTGACGAATCTCAATCTCACCGCGGTATGGTTCAAACCCTTTTACTCGATGCGCAATAACCGCTTCGCCCGCAGTTGCCGTTAGTAGAATATTTCTCAGCCCAATAATCCCTCTCGATGGGATTTCAAACTCAAGGTGAATTCTATCGCCCCTACGCTCCATTGAGAGAAGGCTTCCCCGACGCTTTGTAACCTGTTCAATGGCTTTCCCTGAAACCTCTTCGGGTAAATCTATCGCAAGATATTCGATGGGTTCACATTTCTCGCCACCAACCAATTTGATGATTACCTGTGGTTGACCAACCTGTAGCTCGTAACCCTCGCGTCTCATCGTTTCGATAAGAACCGAAAGGTGGAGAACCCCACGCCCGTAAACCGTAAAGGCATCGGCAGAGTCTGTCGGTTCAACCTTTAAGGCAAGATTTTTTTCTAGCTCCTTATCGAGCCTATCCTTTAAATGTCGAGACGTTACGAATTTTCCCTCTTTACCAAAGAAAGGGGAGTTATTAATGGTGAAAAGCATACTCATGGTTGGCTCATCAACATCAATGGTTGGAAGTGGTTCAGGGTTATCTATGTCACAAATTGTATCCCCGATATCAAAATCCTCAATACCCACTAGCGCACAAATATCGCCTGAGTTAACCTCATCAACTTTTTTCTTTTCGAGCCCCTCGAAAACGAGTAGGTCTTTTATTTTGGTTTTAATGATTCTTCCATCACGTTTAGCCAAAGCAACAACTTGACCTGGCTTAAGTGTGCCTCTATGAAGATGACCAATGGCGATTCGTCCAACATATGAGGAGTAATCGAGCGAAGTAATCAAAAGCTGTGGGGTTCCTTGTAAAGATTTTGGAGCAGGAATGTGTTTTAGGATACACTCAAAAAGAGGAACAATGTCGGTTCCTGGTTTTTTATAATCATCGGACATCCAACCCTGCTTTGCGCTACCGAATATGGTAGGAAAGTTTAGCTGATCTTCATTGGCTTCGAGGTTGAACATCAAATCGAATACCTGTTCCTGTACCTCTTCGGGTCGGCAGTTAGGTTTATCAACCTTATTAATAACTACGATTGGCTTTAGTCCCAGCGAAAGGGCTTTTTGGAGCACGAAACGAGTTTGAGGCATTGTCCCCTCAAAAGCATCAACCAGCAGGAGAACACCATCGGCCATGTTGAGCACACGCTCCACCTCCCCACCGAAGTCGGAGTGACCCGGAGTATCGATGATGTTAATTTTTACCCCCTTATAGTTAACCGATAAATTTTTAGCAAGAATGGTTATACCCCTCTCTCTCTCAAGATCATTGCTGTCGAGAATAAGTTCTCCAGGTCTTTCGTGGTCTTTAAAGAGTTTTCCAATGAGAATCATCTTATCCACTAACGTAGTCTTCCCGTGATCGACGTGCGCAATGATTGCAATATTTCTAATCCCTTGCATTTCAGTATATAAATTTGGGCTGCAAAGGTAAGGCTAAAAACGAATATTTGTACTCTTATTTAAAATTAATGAAAAATAACACCTCAATGGCCAATAATCCATGAGGTGTTATGGCGTAAGAAAGGTTTCCTAAATGCTCTTTTTAATATTTTCAGTAACAATATGACCATCGAAAAGCTGAATAATGCGATGTGCTTTTTCGGCATCGGTGGGTGAGTGGGTAACCATGACTATTGTTGTGCCCTCGTTGTTCAGCTCCGAGAGGAGATTCATAACCTCTTCACCATTCGTAGAATCGAGATTTCCTGTTGGTTCATCGGCAAGGATTAGCTTAGGGTTTGCCACTACCGAGCGAGCAATTGCAACACGTTGCTGCTGCCCTCCCGATAGCTGTTGAGGAAAGTGATTCCGACGATGCGAAATTTTCATCCGTTCAAGTACCGCTTCAACCTTTTTCTTCCGTTCCGACGATGGAACATTTTGGTAAAGTAGGGGAAGTTCAACATTTTCAAAAACGGTTAATTCGTCAATCAGGTTAAAACTTTGAAAAACAAAACCGATATTCGATTTTCGAAGGTTTGTCCTTTGCTTCTCCTTGTATTTTGCTACTTCGGTAGCATTAAAAAAGTATTGACCATCCGATGGATTATCGAGAAGTCCAAGAATATTTAATAGCGTAGATTTTCCACAGCCCGAAGGGCCCATTATGGCGACAAATTCCCCTTTTTTAACTTCAAGGGATACTTTATTCAACGCGGTGGTTTCTACCTCATCGGTACGAAATACCTTTACTAGTTCTACTGTTTTAATCATGGTTGTATGTAATATCGAGTGATTATTTGTGATAGCGAATACAAAATTATGAAACTGATAATCAGCAACAATTTACAAAAAAGTTAAATACAAAGATGTTAACAATAAGCTAAAAAAAGAAGCCGAACTAAATTCGGCTTCAAATACAGCGATTTATTCGAAAAGAAAATCTAGATCATCACCAGGGTGGTACTCTTTTGGGGGAATCCCTTTTTTGAAAATTCTTGCGGGTTTTGGTCCGAGTATTGAAAGTTTAACATTTTCTAAAAGCATCATTGTTCCCTCTCTTAAACCAACAACATAGATGGATGGATCCATTTCGAGAAACTCAATAATTCTTTCCTCACGGGTTTCTCCGGCATGTCCTTGTGGATTTGCATCGAGGTAGTGTGGGTTGATTTGAAATCGAACAAGGTTAAATGCGCCAAAATTATCGGGTTCGGTAATCGGCATATCGTTCGTAGTGCAAATTGTTGGACATGCCACATTTGCACCTGCGCTCCAACCAACGTAAGGAGTTCCGCTAAGAACCTTAAAGCGAACCGCTTCTATTAGGTCAAATTGATGAATCATTTTAAGAAGGCGAAATGTATTTCCGCCACCAACAACAATTGCTTCAGCATCCTGAACCGATTTTTTTGGAGATTTCGAGTGGTGAATTGATTCTACTTCAATTCCCATTTCGCTGAATTTTTGTTGAACTTTGCGCTCGTATTCATCGAACGAGAATGATACGGCGGCATAAGGGATAAAAAGGACTTTCTTAACATCTTTAAGAAATGACATTATCTGTTCTTTGGGATGATGGAGGTAGGGTTCACCCGCATTGGTTGAGTTGCTAATTAGGAGTAATCTCATTATTAGGTATGTTAGGTGTTGGTTTTAAACATCAAAAATAGCTAAGGTATTGTAATTCCAAAAGATAAATAAAAGAAAAAATGAAAAAAACTTGAGAAAGGGTTGTTAATCTTTAGAATAAAAATCCCGCAATGGATATACCAAAGTATTGCTCATGCCCTGATTCAATCAGCTCGAGGTTATTGGCTAGTATCTCTTTTTGTTCATCGAAGCTAATATCTAACGTTTTTGCAATGGTTTTACTTATAGTGCTTTGGAGATATTCCTGCTCATTTAGCATAGATATGTTTAGGCTCTTTGATGTACAGAAAAAGAGACGATCGCCTTTATCGATGCTAAGCCATGTGTTCGATTCTTTGCTTAGGTCCTTAACATCCCTGTTTTTAATAACATGGTATGCGCTAATAATACCGCTGAATAGTTGTTGTTCAGTATCTTTATTATAGCACCAAAAATCGATATTCATCACCTGATTTCTACCGAATGATTTCTTCCAAGTAGTTTCATTGGATATAAAACTATTATACTGTTCTTTTATGGATGTGCTAAAGTTTAGGCTGCTCAATGAGCTGAAAAAGTCAAAAAGGGAGAGTTTAATTATATCCTCATTATCGGTATGATACCCCTTCGATACGAAGGCGATAATGAGGTATGAGTCCTTAAAAAAGGGAATACAGGAACATACATCATTTTTTATGGAGCTGATATGCCAAAAACTATTGAAAATAGATGACGCACTTATATTATCTGTATGACTAAGAATTAAATTTTGATTGGTTTTGCCAATGATTTGGTAAAGGTTGTTGGCTTGCTCCTCAGCAATTTTTATGGTTCTTTTTTTCTGTTGATTTTCTCGAACGATTAAAGCGGTAAGAAATAGAAAGAGGATGATAATTCCAATGGAGAGTAATCCTAAAACCTTTTGATTATAGAGTTTTTGGTTAATCTCTGCAATATCTTTCTCCTTTTTTTGTGATTCGTATTCGGCCTGAATGGATTCAATTTTACCAATGGTTTCGGAGTTAAGCAATGAATCTTTTATCCCTACAAATAGTTTATAGTTCAATAGCGCTTTATCGAACTCTTTTGTCTGGCTATATACCTCAGCGAGGGTTTCGTAAACGTCTTTTTTGGTCTCCTGCTGTTTCAGGTTTATGGCAATATCAAGGCTTTGGTTTAAGGCTTTAAGGGCTTGATCGGGTTGATTCAGCTTTGTGTAAGCTAGCCCTACGCATTGGAGAGATGCGCTAAGGCGTGATGGGCTACCAATCTCTTCGAATATTTTCGATGCTTCGGTGTTGTATAGGAGAGCATCGTTGTACTGCTTTTTTCTTAGGTATAGTGAACCTATATTATCCTTTATAACTGCAACACCTACCTTAATCCCTAGGGAATCATATATTCTCAGGGCACGAATGTAGAACTCAAGGGCATTATCGAGTTTGTCGAGCTCTAAGTAGGCACTGGCTATATTATTTGCCGCACCTGCAACGGCTCTCATCGTTTTTTTCTTGTTGTTTATTTCAAGATATTTTTTGAAATATTCAATCGACTTTTCATACTCATTTCTGTAGTAGAATATTTGCCCAATATTGTTCGATGCCATTGCGCCGTTAACGTCATCCCCAATTTCATCGAAGAGCCTCATGGCTCGGAGGTAGTAATCGAGCGCTTTATCGTATTTACCCCAAGTTTTATATATTAATCCGATATCGTTTAGCAGTTGACCAATGCCTTTTTTATTATTCAGAACCTCATGAATTTCCAGGGCGTTATTGAAATTGGTAAGGGCTGTAGGGAGTTCTCCCTTTTTGAGGTATAATGAGCCAATTTTATGATAAACATGTGCTACATCAGTTCTTTTACTCGATTTTTCAGCCAAATAGAGCGCTTTATTGAAATATAGCAATGATTTATCGTAAGCGCTATCGGCATACGCATCGGCAATTCTCACGTAGCCTTTGTATTTTAATGAATCTATTTTTAGGGTGTAAATACTACTAACAAGGCTATCAATTGCCCTGTTTTGTGAAGAACCAATTAAGTAAAAAGGAATAATGAATAAGAAGAATAATAGCCTTCGCATATGAAAATACTGCTTTATATAAGTTTCAAATGTAAATAAATATTTAACTGATAGGATTTATACGAGTGCAAATTGTGATATGTTCTACAAAATAAAAAAAGCCGCCAATTGGCAGCTTTTCTTATATTTGGTTAAAAACTAGTTAAAGTTAAAGAGAATTAAACCAACCGAGAACGGATAGACTTCAGGTCCTTTATTATTTTCGAAAAGTTGAACGGGTGAGTAGTTTGCAAATAACTTTAGCCCTTGATATCCAATACGTACTGTATATGAGTATCTGAAGGTGGAAAGGTTGAAGTCTTCGCGGTTTTTGTCTTTATTCTTGCCATTGTCATCATAAACGACCTTTGTGTGTGCTCCTATACGTAATTCTCCGATTACACCTCCAGAGATAAAGATTCTATGACCATGGTCGCCAGTTGGTATTTGAAATTCAAGGAGCAGCGGTATGGTAAGGTGTGTTGTAGCTAACTTTGTTTTATTTACCTTAAAGCTACCTTTAATATATGTGCTGTCAACAACAGTCATTCCGTTATCCCTATCAACTTTAAGAGAAATGGGATTCGAAAAATGGTAATTGTTAAACTCAAGACCCATACCGGTTACAAGACCAATCTTATTCGTACCAAAGCCAATGCTATATTGCATGAAGTTAACATTGAAGTTCCATGAACGGGCTTGCTTTAGGTCGAGATACCACACATCATCTTTCATGGTTAACGATTGATTTTTATCCATATAACCATTAATACCAAATTCAACCCCTGCCCAATGCCCTCTGAACGAACGCTTCTGGCGATACTCAATGTCCCATTTTGAGTTGTACTTTCTATTCGGAAAACGTACAAAGGTATTCTCATCATCGTCAAAAATGGTGATCGATTTTCGACCAATACGAATTTTAGTAGAGTCTGATTTTGTAAGGTTGTGTTTTTTTAAGGTATCGTTTTGCATGGATAGCGTAGAATCCTTGCTTTCAAGTGCTTTAAGTTTGGTTTCAGGATCTTGTGCATAGGTCGAAGTGATAATACCTATAGCGAATAGAAATAGAAGTAAATTTTTCATAATCTTAAATATTTAAGTTTTTATACTGTTTATTTTCTGTATGACGGTAAGCCGATTGAAAAGTTACAGCAGCTAATCGTTATTCAATGGGGTTGAAAAGGCAACGAGTTTTGACTCGAAGATTATCGTTTCGATATTACCCTGTTTGTCCTTGTTTGCATCAAGCTTAACATCGCGGCCAAAGAGCTTTCCTATTGACCTAACACCGTACTGAATGGCTTCGAAAGCACCAAATTCATTGATTTTCTTATTATTTTCCTGCTGAGCGTAAAGTTCAACAAACAGTATTTGATTCTTTTGTGAGTATTTGGATGCCAGCTGCGCTATTCCTGTTTCATGGTTTATTTGGATGTTTGATTCATTATAATCGATGCGATGTATCATGTTTGGAATAGATTCCTCCATGTTAATTCTAGGTTTTTTCTCTTCCTTTTCAATGAGAATGGGGTTATTCACAATTTTACTTTCGGGGTTAACTTTATTTTGCTCCTTATAGATGGTAACTCCTTTTGGATTAACCTCTTCAGTATTAATAATAGCCTTAGGTGAGGTTGATTCAGCGATGGTTGAATTTTTGTAGTTTTCTAAAGGATTATTACTGACCATCAGCCTTCCGATGGTGTAAACGCCAATAATCAATGCTATGGATGCGGCAATACTTATAGAAAACCTTATGTTGGAATAGCGTATAGGGATAATGGTTGATCTTTTTAACCATTGTTTATCCGAAAAAGTTATTGATGAGTCGGGATTAACTTTTAGCCCTTGAAAGGCTAAAAGCTGCTTTTGCTTCAACAAGTCTTCGTTTACAATATTTTGAAGTTTAGCATTTTCGGATTGCGTAATTATGCCTTCAACGGAAGCGATGCATAGGTAATCAAACTCATTATCAATTCCATACTTCAAAAACGATTTTTTTTTGAGGCTTGATTTGTTTGGGAATACTTCAGAGTTTGCAATAAGGACTGTATCATCTATCCCCTCAAGCTCTTCTTTAATGTCGGGATTTTTATCCAAGAACAACAACAGCTCATCAACCTGCGAGGCGTTTAGCCTACCATCGAGGTAGTCGATAAGAAAAATTTCGTAATTGAGCCTATTTATCGTCATTGCCATTCTAAATTACATTCTCGATACTTACAAAGTAGTTCTTTAGAAATAATCGTGCTCTAAAGATGTAAACCTTAACCTGCGATTCGTTCAAACCGGTGATTTCGCCAATCTCTTCGTAGGAGTACCCCTCGTAGTCGCGAAGAAGGAGTACTGATTTCTGAATTTCAGGGAGTTGATCAACCGCTCTACTGAGAACCTCCTGAATATCGCTATAATGCTCATTCGACGATGTTTCAAGCATTGATGATGATTCGAATTCTCCCTTTTTCTTTTCTTTCCGAATTAAATCAATTGAGGCGTGGTATGCCGTGGTAAATAGGTATGATTTTACCTTTTCGTACGAAACCTCGCTATGCTTAACCCAAAGCTTTTCATAGGTATCCTGTACGGTATCCTTTGCCTTTTCCTGATCCTTTAGCGTTTTCAGGGCGAAGCGATAAATACCATCGGCATATAAATCAACACTTTTATTGAATTCTTCTCCCGTCATTTAGGGTTTCGGTTTCGAGAATAGGACGAGCATGTTTTAATAAAGTTACAAGCGTAATAATTTTTTTATTCAAAAAGTATGCCTTGCATAAAAAGATAAAATAACTTTGACATAAGATGCTTAAACAACAATTAAATTAACCGATGAGAATACGAATTATAATCTTATTATTCGGCGCATTGATAATGGTATCGTGTGCTGATGAGGGTAAGGTTGGCGATGCCAAAGGCTCGCAGGATCATTTGCTGTATGCTACTATTTGGTTTCAGCGATCGCCCGAAATGAAAGCGATATTCTATCAGGGTTATAACCTTGCGACCATGCGTTTGGCTGAATTTACCAAGTTGAAAACGGCTAAACCCAAAGCGGTTGTGGTTGATATTGACGAAACAATGCTTGATAACAGCCCCTTTGAGGCTCAGCAGATAATTGATAATAGCGGTTATACTGCTGAAAGGTGGAGAAAATGGACTTCATTGGCTAAAGCCAACGCATTGCCTGGTGCGGTTGAGTTTACAAACTTTTGCGATTCTCTTGGGGTTGAGGTTTTTTATGTTAGCAATCGGAAGGTAACAGAGGTTGATGTAACGGTTAAGAATCTCGATTCATTGGGTTTTTCGTTTGCCCGAACCGAGAATATGCTTTTTAAGGAGGAGGTGAGTAGCAAAAAATCCCGAAGAGATAAGATTTCAGAGAAGTTTGAGATCGTTTTGCTTATCGGTGATAACCTGAACGATTTATCGGAAGTATTCGAGAATCGAGGAGTCGATTGGGGAGCATCGGTTGTTGAGCAGAATAGGAAGGAGTTTGGCAATCGGTTTATAATGCTACCTAACCCTATGTATGGAAATTGGGAGAACAGTATATTCAAGGGTAGCGACTCTTTAAGCGATTATCAGAAAAGGGAGGCGAGGCTAAAGGTAATTTATGGGATTTAGCAATTAAAATTGAATAATTGACTCAGGGGTAATGGGCCATAATGCGCTGTTACCCTAATTTTTCGGGAAGAATTTATCAATCACCTGCAGCATTCCTTCTACTTTAATGGGCTTTGCCATAAAACCATCGAAACCACAGCCGTTGGCTGCGTTATAGTTCTCGTTGGTTGGGTATGCGGTTTGGCAAACTATGGGAAGGTTAATGTTATGTCGTTTAATCAGCTTTGTTGCTTCAAAGCCATCCATATCGGGCATAACAATGTCCATTAAAACCAAATCAATCGATGGATTTTTCTTCACCAGCTCAATGGCCTCGAGGCCACTCTTTGCCCAAAGGACTTCGGCATTGGTCTGTTTAATTACTGTTTTTAGAAAAACGTAGTTTGAGTCAATATCATCGGCCACTAGAATGGTTTTGTTCTTCCAATCATAAGTTGTTTTAATCACCTCTTTGGGTTCAGGATCGAATTTAAAACGAACAGGTATATAGGGGATTGTAAAGTAGAATGTAGAGCCTGATCCAGGAATACTTGTTAGCCAAATTTTCCCTCCGAGTTTTTCCACAATATGCCTTGATATGGCTAGCCCTAGCCCCATACCCCCGAATCGTCGGGTATTAGAATCATCCGCCTGTCGGAATGGGTTGAAAATATACTTCTGCTTTTCGGGTTCAATGCCAATCCCTGTATCGATAACGTAGAACATCAACGTTCTTTCATCCTTGAATGTATAGCCAAATTCGATGAACCCGTTATCAGTAAATTTTGCAGCGTTAGATATTAGGTTATTTAAAACCTGCTTTAAACGCAATGAGTCGGTAAGGATGGTAAAGTCGTCGGAGCCAATCTCCCTGCGAACATTCAGTTTAACCGATTTCCCTTTCTTATCATCCAAGAGGAAAGATGTTTTAATATCCTCAATCAGCTTATTAACGTTGCATTCGCACTTTTTTATTGAGAGTTGGCCGGTTTCAATTTCTGATATCTCAATGAGGTTTTCAATCAGCTTAAGGAGATCATTTGAGTTTTTATAGAGCACATCGGAGAGGTTTCGTTTCTCCGAGATTGTTAAATCAGAATCGGTTAACAGCGATGAAAATCCGATGATAGCATTTAAGGGAGTACGAATTTCGTGCGAAAGATTTGATAGAAATGCGGTTTTTAGCTTATCCGATTCCTCCGCTTTGGTTTTGGAAAGGAGAAGCTCCCTTTCATACTCTTTACGGAGGGTAATATCTTCCATGCTTGCAACGCAGTGCGATACTTCACTTTTTCGGTTAAATATTGGAGCAAAGGATGCTAAAACCCAAAAATGTTCACCCTCTTTGTTTTGAAGGTGAATCTCGCCCTTCCAAACCTCTCCTCTTTTTACGGATTCAATGGCCTGTATAAGGTTTTTACCCGAGTTGTACTCAACCTTCATTTCAAGAAGGTTTCTATGGATTGCATCGGTTAGTGAGTACCCTGTTAATTGGGTGAATGATGGGTTGATAAACTCAATATTTCCCGTTGGATTGGTAATAACAATACTTACAGGAGAGTTTTTAATCGCTTTCGAAAGAACGTAGAGGAAGTGTTCGGTTATTTTCTTTTTGGTAATATCAATCGAGATTCCGCCAATCTTCCAGTTATTGTCTATTCCAGGGAATCGAAATTTATGGGTAACGAAGGTTCTATCGTGTCCCTCCTTATCGGTTAAGGTTTCCTCAAGTTCTATTCGACCATGCTGAAGAACTTTCTCGTCTTCAAGCAAGATTCTTTCCCCCCAATCGGGTTTAAGCTCTTTGCTTAAATTCTTTCCAATTAGGTTGTCGAGCCCAAAGATATTCTTTAGGTGGGAATTTTGATATAGTAAAATTCCATTGTAATCCTTAATGAATACCCCAACAGGGAGGCTATCCATAAAGGTGGAGAACTGCTCCTCAGTTCTTTTTAGGGTATTTTCAACCTCGCACTTCTCGGTTATATCCTTAAAGTCTTCGATTATACCTAAAAATTCGCCGTTATTCCCGAGGAATGGAACAGCGGTGTGTTGGCATCGAATCTTTTTACCGCCTTTTTTAAATCGGACTTCTTCTGTTTCGATGCTGCTTTCCCCCTCACGAATCCTATCTAGCGGGCAATTAGAGGTATGGCAGAAAATACCAGGGAAGATGTCATAACACTTAGACCCTTCAATGGAATCGTTAGTTGTACCCGATATTTTGCAGAAAGAGTCGTTTACCCTAATAATATCATAATTCTTGTTGATAATCCTCATCCCATTCCCTGTGGAGTTAAAAATTTGATGAAGTTCAACATTGGTATCAAGTATTTTCTTGGTTCTTTCGGCAACTTCTCGTTCAAAGCTCTCTTCAATTTTAAAGAATCGCTCGATGAGCTGATCGAAGAATATTCTTATTAGCAGATAAGAAAGAACTACGATTATGAGGGTTAATAGTATTGATCGGATTAAAAAGTTATAAAAAGGCGCTTCGAGATTAGTGATGTCAACCGCAGCAATGATTATACCTGCTAATTCGTTATTGCCTTTTACGAACTCACCCGTTTTAACAAGGGAATAGTACTTATTGCTAATTTTTACTGTGCTCTTTTCACCAATAATGGGCTTGTCAAAAACCTTGTTGATAGTAAATTCGTTGAGGAAATCGGATTTCTCAAACGAGATTAACGAATAATCCTGGTTATAGACTGATGTTGTAATGCTCTTACTTGGGAGTTTATTCACAATATCAGTATTGATAAGCGTAAAGAACATTACCCCATTTATTCGTTCTAATGCTTTTATTCCTTTCTTATCTAGAACTCCAATTTCAATAAAACCATTCTCTCCTTCTTTAATAGGCGATTTTACGATATGATATAGCCCATTTGAGCACAGCTTAACCTTTTGATCTGCGGAATCGGTGTGTAAATTATCGGCAAAAGACCTGAGGACAAGTTCGATACCCGATTTTGACGTGTCGCCAAAAACTCTTATCCCTTCGGGGCTAAAGACCTGAATATTATCGCTACTGAATGATTGTTCGGTTTTTGATGCTAGTGCAAATGAATGGAAAAAAGAGGAGGAATCCTTTTCTTTTATTGATTGTAAAATTTTAGGAGATTCGCTGATGATTTGAAAATTTTTAAGGTAATCATCAACGGATCTACTGTAGAAATGGTTTAAATTCTGTCGGAATTCATTGACCTTAATGTCGATTAGTTGGTTTTTAAACCGTTGGTTTACTAGTATCGATTGATAATTGTAAAATAACGAAAGCCCAGCAATAATTAGGACAATCGTAATTATAATCCTTCGTCGGGAACTCTTCTCTTTAATAATAGCCTTTGATCTCAAAACAATAAATGCTTAATAAACTCTTCAAATGTAAAGTTATTTATTAGACCAAGAAATGCTAATTATTATGCTAATATTTTACACAATAAAGCATTTTTCTATAAAATAGTAATGAAATCAAGGGAAAAATAAACGAATAAAGAGATTTTACTTTTTGATAATCAGCACTTTTTCGGGGATTGAATTTTCGGTGTTGATGATTAAAATATAAACCCCTGGGGTTAAATTTTCCATTGAGATAGATTCAAGGTTAGAGCGGGAGCCCTTTTTTGTAAGCACAACCATCCCAAGGGAATTTATTACCGATATTTTATTAATCGGTTTTTCTGATTCGATGGTGAGAAGATTTCTTACAGGATTTGGAAAGATTTTTATATGAGTGCTATTAATAACAGGAGTAATTGTTGATTTAATGGATTTAACAATGGCCTTCCAACCACTAAATGTATCTTCTGTATCAGAATTAAATACAAAGGTAAGTGCTCCGTCTGCATTACTGGCTTGAACACTTCCTGGGGAATTGATTCCGCAATAGGTTCCTAAGATTGGACTACTTGTTGTTAAACCATTGTATATGGTTAAATTATCGTATTTACATGTACTATTTATTTCTAAATCAAAATTAATAAAGGAAACAGATATCTTATGCCCAGGGCTTTTGGGCTTAAATGTAAGCGTGTCGATTTCATTATTGCTGTAATTCGATGTTGGCCCCCCTGAATCATAGAATAGAATTGTATCTACCTCGAATGAATTGTTCGACATAATGATATGGCTAATTGTGTCCGTTGTAAATTGCCATACATTGCAGCCAGAATTATTTGATCCAACGATGTCGTTCCCAGGAATTACTCTCCAATAGTAGGTTTTACTTTTTTGGGGTATAAATGAATATTGTGGCTTGAAAACTCTGCTAGATAAAACTAAATTATCAGGCGATGAACCGAGATATACATCATAAAACGATGCAAATACCTCTGAATTCCAGATTAAAGTAGAAGATTGAACGAGTTGCTCGCCATCAGAGGGACTTACAATGCTTACACATGCAGGTATCTGAGGTTCTATGCATTCAACGGTTGCTTTCCAGCCTTTATTGATTGTATTATTGTCGGATATGAATTTAAAGGTAAGGTATTTACTTCTTGAAATGATCTCGTTTGGTAGCATTGTTCCAGAGAATGGGCTACCAGTAATTTGCTGGCTGTTTATGGTTGGACCATCATAAATATATAAAAAGTCGAAATCAGTTTCAGTTGAGAATTCTTTAAAAATAACTTTTAGCAAACTATTATCGTTTTGAGCAACAACGGTTAATGTGTAATTCTCGTTGTTCTTGTAGTCTCCGTTTTTACCCCCAGAATCAAAAAAATATGTATAGCATGAAGTAGTTGTACCGGTGTACATTTTAATGCTTGGTTGTGTAACCTCAATATTTTTCTCAAATGTTTGAGTCAACCCAGAGGGCTCATCAACTGTTGCTGATAGAATAACAGGAATGAGCAGCTCTTGATTAAGATCAGGTATAACTGAAATTGAAAAAGGAATAGTTACCAAGGTGTTGGATTCAAGAGAGAATGGTGAATTTTCAATATTGCTAACAGTAACTCTGTCCATTATACTATCCGGGATGCTTATACTAAAATTAATATTTTTAGCTACTGCATGGCCCTGATTGATTACTTGAACAAGTAAATGGCTGGTTTCTCCTGGGTTAAGCAAACTATCATTATTCCCTCCAGGCAAAGGATCCCCAATTTTCAATTTCTTAATTGAAAGGATAGGAGAATTTAACAGAATTCTTAGTTTCGATGTCCAAATACCCTGATCGCTATAGAACTTTAATGTAAAGGACGCAACATGCTGATCGGGAACATTTTCATGAACTTTAAATGCAAATGCTGAGTTAACATCAACATTATTAACTCCTACACCAAATGGAATATCAGAAATGCTAATCGAGTCATTGCCGTCTAAATAAATATAATCATCTAGCCCTAGTATTTTTACCTTAACGTTGGTAGCATCGTTAATTCCAATGTTTTTTATTTTCAGGTTAATATCGAACGATTCGTTGTAATCCGCTTTCGCATTGCCATTCGATAGTTGATCGTCAATTACGTAAGAATCAAGTATTAAGTAAGGACCAGTTGGTGAAATTGCTGTTATATTATCAATGATTGGGATTGTTTGCGGACGGGTAATAACAATGCTAACGCTACCTGTGGAGGTAATCGGGGTGATTGGAACGATTACTTCTCCAGTGTTATTGGCAAAAGCAGTTCCGAGAAGCTCATTATCTTTTGAAATGGCAATGTAGGAATTGACCATTGCATTAACCGTGAATGATGTTTCTCCAACTATAAGGTTAGGGCTATAGGATACCTGATTGCTTTCCGCTTCAGTAAAAAATGGTATTAACGATGGATCCCCAAGTACATTGTAGGCTTGCCAGTAGTATAGCGATGAGGGCTCAGTTGTAGGGAAGCCCTGAATGTTTACTTCGGTAACTGCTAGGTTGCCTGCAAACACAATACCTCCAGTTGTTACGTAGCTACTTACAAAGGAGGCATCGTATGCACCCGTAGTTGTTTCCTCGAAGGTTGGAACGTAGCCATTGTTATTTCCTTCTAATGGGAATGCCCCCACCGACCAGTAAAAATCTTCAAGCCAAAAGGTGTTGGGTGAAGAGCCGATATAGGTTACCGCCCCTTTGTTTTCAGCCCGAATCCAAGCTTCTCCCATGCACTCGGAGTACCCGAAATCGCCTGAAAGGCAACAGTTTCCAATGGCAAGAGGGTATTTATTCGTATTGCTAAAACCCGATATGTTGCTAGAATATAGCACAGGATTAGCCCATTCGTCTTGGTCGCAATGTGCGGTATAATTGATCAAACCCACTGCAATCCTATCCGAGCTATAGCAACCAGTATATGTTGATTCAGCATTGGGATTATTGGGATCATTTTGAACCCCATACTCGTTAACGGTTGAATACCCCTTTGCTGGATTAAAGTAATTGGCCGTTCCGTACTTAATGGTTGGCTGGCCAACTCGTGGATTCCAAACACCGTCTACCCCTGCGATAAGAGTAACTCTATTCAGGTAGCTGGGGTCATCAAACTGGTATTTTTCGTAGTAGAGGATTTTGGTAATTATATTTTCGAGCTGAGCAGGGGTTGATGCCGATAAACGACCGTAGTACATATCGGGGAACATATCTCCATCGATGCTTGCGTAGTATAGGTCTGTTAACTTATTCGTTGCTGAACCGGTAGCAGATGCTGCAACCTCTGTAACATCGCCTGCTATTACAAGGAATGAAGGCGCAGGGTTTTCGGGTGTTGCCGAGTTATACTCTTGCTGAATATATGCTTTTATTGCCGTTGGTGTAGTTCCTATATCATCAGTATATACCGTTTTAACATTAAAGCCTTTAAGTCTTTTCCACTCAATAAACGGTTGAAGATTTTGCTCAAATATCCGATTGCTGACTATTAACATCTTTACAGGATATTTGGTAAGATCGGGATGGTCTGTGTATGAACTCTTTATGGGTTGATCTAAGGCTTTATAGGTAATGTCGAAATAGGGCGAGTAGGTTTTGGCATCAAGCTTTTGCTCTTCATCCGAGGTTATTGCATTTGCAAATGTTACTTCAACATCAATATCATTATAAATTTTTAGCGAACCGCTAACGGCGTTATAATCAATTGGGTTAACAACAAGTCTCGCAATGGTTGCCGATCGGAGATTTCCAAGAACCTCAATGGTTGCAATCGGATTATTTGCATAAGAATTCTTAGCGTAGGCCGATTTGTTTATTTCAAACTTAACGATTGTAGTGTCTTTGTCCTTTGAAACCGAGAGTTGGTTTGGAAAAATAGGAAGGTTAATCCCATACTCT
Organism: Bacteroidales bacterium; assembly: GCA_003818205.1. Taxonomy (GTDB): domain Bacteria; phylum Bacteroidota; class Bacteroidia; order Bacteroidales; family Tenuifilaceae; genus UBA8529. The sequence continues at coordinate 83,406 of RPRQ01000003.1, read as the reverse complement.
TTTAAGATTATTTCCTGTTCGGTGCTCGATATAACATTTACTTTAGGAGTTGATCCTTTTGGAATTCTTATAAGTTTCTTATATGCAGGCAGATTAGGTGAACCAACTTTACCATTGGGGTAAGAACCGTTGATCCAAATATTGGCAAAGGAGGAGCCATCCTTGGAAGTTTTGGTTCGACTAATTATTTTATCCTGAGAGAAAGAGAATCGTACACCTGTTCTTTTCTCCGATATCGATTTCGTTATATTGCTTTTTCTCCTCAATGGTATTTCGTGAACCTGCGCAAACGCAAAGTCGAAGCAAAGCATTAGTACTAGCGATATCGAAAAAGACCTTATCATAAGCTGTACGAGTGAATAAAAGGTTATCTTACATTAAACGATTATTGAACCTAATTTGTTTTAAAAATCTTTCGGGAATCGTCTTTAAACATAAAACAGTAATATTAACGATTTTATTAATAAAAGAAGAAATGGGAAGAAGGAGATTGTAAAATTCATCGAAATTCCTTTTTATCTTTGTGAAGTTCAGTAAAAAATAGAAAAATGAGAGTCGTTATTCAGCGAGTAGCTCAAGCTTCGGTTACTATTGCTAATGAAAAACATAGCCAAATTAGCAAAGGTTTGCTCGTTCTGGTCGGTATTGAGCAGGCGGATACAGATGAGGATATAGAATGGTTATGTGGAAAAATTGCACGCCTAAGATTATTTGACGATGAGAATGGTGTAATGAATCTATCCGTTCAGGATATACAGGGTGAAATTCTTGTTGTAAGCCAGTTTACCCTGCATGCCAAGACCAAAAAAGGGAATCGTCCATCGTATATTCAAGCGGCGCCACCCGAAATGGCAATCCCTTTATATAATAGGTTTGTTCAAAATATAGGGAAAGAGATATCGATGAAGATTGCAACCGGAGAATTTGGTGCGATGATGCAGATTTCGTTGGTCAACGATGGGCCAGTTACAATTATTATTGACTCGAAAAACAGGGAGTAATGGAGGATATTAATATTCGCGAAGCTCAAAAAATAGTAGATGATTGGATCAAAGTCCATGGAGTTCGCTACTTCAACGAGCTGACCAATATGGCTCTTTTGACCGAAGAGGTCGGTGAGGTGGCTCGAATTATTTCGCGGAAGTATGGTGAGCAATCATTCAAGGAGAATGATAATTCAAAGCAGCTAGGGGATGAACTTGCGGATGTTCTTTTTGTACTAATTTGTATTGCCAATCAAACGGGTGTTGACTTAACCGATGCTTTTAATAAAAGTATCGAAAAGAAAACCATGAGAGACTCTTCAAGGCATAAAGAAAACACGAAGTTATTATAGATGAATAATAGCATATAGTAATGATAGATTTGATTGAAGAAAGATTCTCCATTGAAGCGGATGAGATAGCGATTGAGAAAAACCTTTTGAAGATTAAAGAGATTGCAAAATCGAGGGAGAAGGATGCTGAAGTTCTAAAAAAATGTTTTAGCCTTATCGACCTAACCACGCTCAACTCAACCGATGGGGAGGAGAGGGGAAGGCAGTTTGCTAAGAAGTTAAGCGGTTTCAACAAGCAATACCCTAATTTGCAAAATGTAGCTGCAATTTGTGTTTATCCATCGTTGGTTGCAACGGTAAAGGAGAATCTAATCACCAAAAACGTAAAGATTGCATCGGTAGCCGCAGGGTTTCCTTCATCGCAGACCTTTATTGACATAAAACTATCGGAGTGTCAAATGGCCATTGAGTTTGGAGCCGATGAACTGGATGTCGTTATTTCACTAGGCGCATTTCTTGAGGGGGATTATTTTACCGTTTTTAGCGAATTGCAGCAGATAAAAGATGTTGCAGAGGAGACTCGCGTTAAGGTTATCCTTGAAACTGGAGCACTACCATCTCTTCAGGAAATTAAGCTTGCGTCATTCTTGGCCATGGAGGCGGGCGCAGACTTTATTAAAACATCAACCGGAAAGTTAGAGCCCGCTGCAACACCTGAGGCCATGTATGTAATGTGCGAGGCAATCAAGGAGTTTAACGAAAAGACTGGCAAAAAGATAGGTATTAAACCAGCCGGAGGGATAGCCAAAACAAGCGATGCAACATTGTACTATTCAATCGTTGAGCAGATTCTTGGTAATGAATGGCTTAACCCTGAGCTATTCAGGTTGGGTGCAAGTAGATTAGCAAACAACCTCCTTTCAGATATAACAGGGAAAGAGGTTTCGTATTATTAATTCAGTTTTTTTCTTGAAACAAAGAGGCTAGCATACGCTAGCCTTTATTGTAGCCCCACCCAGACTCGAACTGGAATTTAAAGTTTAGGAAACTTTCGTTCTATCCCTTGAACTATGGAGCCAGCTTATTTGAGCTGGCAAAGTTAATATTTTTTTAAAAGTCAGCAACTATCGTCGAAAATCAATCAAGCAGGTTTATTGTTCAGCGCGATCAGAGACAATTGTTAATAACTTTTGATTATTGTTAATTCTTCAACGCCTAATCGAGTATCATATATTTCATCATAACGTAATTTGGCATAAAATTTAATGTTTTTTGAAAAAGGTGTAGAATTAAGATTTACAGGCTTTTGTACCAATAGTTTTGATTTTTTTTTTGATTCAGCTGAAATAAATGCATCTGAAAGTACATCGGGTTCTATAAATGTTAATATTTGCACTTGTTTTTTAAAAATATTCTTAGCAAAGGCTAAGCATTATTAACCTAAAAATAATTTTTAAGCGTCTAGCCATGGACAAACAGAAGCAGCAGAAGCTGGTTTACATGATCAACGAATTCACCGAGGAGGACGAACCTCCGAGTACCATCGACCTCAGCACCGAAGAAGCTGAGGTGTCGATCCGCTTCAACAAGGTTGGAGCGCGTGTATCCAACGAACGAATTGGGATAAGCCAAAAATCCCTAGATTTCTTATCAAAGCACTATCCTTCCGCTACCGAAAAGGATTGGAACTCGTGGCAGTGGCAAGTAAAGAACGGAATTACCTCAATCAGCCAGCTACGCCAAATCCTAGACCTTTCAGAACAAGAGCTACTTGCTATCGATCACGATAAGTATGCTCTACCATTAAGGATTACTCCTTACTATGCTAGTCTTTTATCTACTAGTAATCCTGATCAGGCTCTTCGTCGTACAATGGTGCCAACCATTAAAGAGGTTTCCATTTCAAAAGGTGAATCAGAAGATCCTCTCGGAGAGGAGCACCATAGCCCTGTTCCAAATTTGGTTCACCGTTACCCCGACAGGGTTCTTTTCCTATCCACAGGGTTTTGTTCTGCATATTGCCGCTATTGCACCCGTTCACACATGGTAGCAAAGGATAAGTGCCACATTGGAATAAAAGCGTGGGAACCTGCACTACAATATATAAGAGATCATTCCGAAATACGCGATGTACTTATTTCAGGTGGAGATCCTCTTACCATGCCCGATCCTCATATTGAGTATTTGCTATCATCGCTTAGATCGATACCTCATGTTGAGATGATTCGGATTGGAACGAAAGTTCCAGTGGTGCTGCCACAGCGTATTACCAAAACCTTGGCCAATATGCTTAAGAAGTATCACCCGCTTTACATGAGCATCCACTTCACTCACCCCGATGAGCTTACCCCTGAGGTAGCCGAAGCTTGCAACAGACTTGCCGATGCTGGAATCCCATTGGGAAGCCAAACAGTTCTGCTGAAAGGGGTGAATGATGATTTAGATACTATGAAAGATCTAATGCATGGCGTATTAAAAATAAGGGTCAGACCATATTATCTCTATCAGTGCGATCCTATACCTGGATCTGGACACTTCAGAACCCATGTGGCTAAAGGCCTCGAAATCATTAAAGGCTTGAGGGGATTTACATCAGGATACGCTGTACCCACATTCGTTATTGATGCTCCTGGCGGAGGTGGAAAAATACCATTGCTCCCCGAGTACTTTCAGGGTTCCGATAACGGCGAGATCTTTTTGAAAAACTACGAGGATAAAATTTACACCTATCCCGATTTTTAACTATACATAGATAAACCCCACCCCATTCGGAATGTGCATTTTATGCATATCGAATGGGGTTACTTTTTTGTAGCATACGATTCTGATTTATTATCTTTTTTGAAAGTTTTTTAATTATATTGGTGTATTAAATTATTAGTGTAACAATCAGATAATCATTATATAGTATGACAACAGTTGGTCTAACATACGATTTACGCAGCGACTACCTAAAAGAAGGATATTCCGAAGAAGAAACCGCTGAATTCGATTCCGAGATAACCATTAGCTCTGTCGAAAAAACTTTGAAAGAACTTGGGTATAAAACTCAAAGAATTGGTAATGTAAAAGCATTAATAAAGGCTCTTAACGAAGGTGCTCGATGGGATCTTGTGTTTAATATTGCTGAAGGAATGTACGGGATAGGTAGGGAGGCGCAAGTTCCTGCTCTATTGGATGTATATCAAATTCCATACGTTTTTTCAGATCCATTAGTGCTTTCATTAACTCTACATAAAGGATTAACAAAGAGAGTCATAAGAGATTGTAAAATTCCAACCGCCAATTTTCATATTATTGAAAAACCTTCAGATTTAACCAGTGTAAACCTCAGCTATCCCTTGTTTGCAAAACCTGTTGCTGAAGGAACAGGTAAGGGAATCGATAGCCGGTCCAAAGTTAATTCGAAAGCCGAGCTTGAGAAACTTTGTGTTGAACTATTAGCGCGTTTTAAGCAACCTGTTCTGGTTGAGGAGTATTTACCTGGACAAGAGTTTACCGTTGGTATCGTTGGAACAGGCGATGATGCAAGGGTTGTTGGCGTTATGGAAATTGTTATTACCCCTAAGGCGAAGGAGAGCACATACTCGTATCATACTAAAGAGAACTGGAGAGGGATTGTTGAATACCCTATGGCTACAGGCGATGTGGAAAAGAAATGTATCGAAGTTGCATTAGGTGCTTGGAGAACCCTAGGATGCCGCGATGGTGGTAGGGTTGATTTAAAGATGGATGCCACCGGCACTCCAAATTTTATTGAGGTTAACCCCTTAGCCGGCATTAACCCTGAACACTCCGATCTTCCAATGCTAGCAGGGAAAAAAGGGTTGACTTTCAATCAGCTCATCGATATGATTATGAAATCCGCTTTAAACCGAATCAACTAGATATTTATGGACAAATTAAAGGCAGTAATCCTCTACAACGAACTCTCCGAGAACGCTGGACCTGACGAAGCGGATGTGCTAGAGCAGGTAAACATCGTTGCTGAAAATTTCGAAAAACTTGGGATAAGCTACACAAAGCAAACATTTTCGTTGAACCTACGAAAGGTTGAGGAGGAGCTTTTAAAAGCAAAACCCGATTTTGTTTTCAACCTGGTTGAGGGGGTCGATAATAAGGGTGATCTTATATTTCTTGCACCCGCACTGCTTAACTCATTGAAAATCCCATTTACAGGAGGAACTTTAGAAACCATTTTCATTACCTCATCAAAAACACTCGCAAAGGAGAGGATGAGGAATGGAGGAGTTCCAACCGCATACTGGTATCATGGTGAGGGCGAGTTTAAGCCCGAGAATGGTAAAAGGTACATTGTTAAACCCATTTGGGAGGATGGATCATTAGGCTTAGATGAGCATTGCGTTTTTTGGTGGAACGAGGAGGGATTAGCCAAAGCGGTCAAAGAATTAAATCCTGCAACCCATTTTATTGAGGAGTTTATCGATGGGCGAGAGTTTAACATTTCGATTTTAGCCGGGAAGAATGGCCCAACGGTTCTGCCTCATGCCGAGATTCTTTTTGATGGATATGAGGGAGACAAACCCAAAATTATGGGCTATGCTTCAAAATGGATTGAGGATAGCTTCGAGTACAACAACACTCGTCGCACCTTTGAGATGAGCCAAGAGGACGAAATCTTGCTAAAAAAATTGACAGAGATAAATCATAGGTGTTGGGATGTTTTCAGGCTTAATGGTTATGCTCGAGTCGATTACCGGGTTGATAAACATGGCAATCCTTGGGTACTTGAAATAAATGTTAACCCTTGTATCTCACATAGTGGAGGATTTTATGCTGCTTGTGAAAGGGCAGGTATTCCTTTTAACAATGCTATAGAAAGAATTATAAATGATATACCCTCAAATAAAAGAAAGCAATGAGCAATTATGCATTAAGATTCGAGCCACTCCCTGGCGACGTTGAAAACGTTCGTGAAATAATCCAATCTTCAGGCTTCTTTTTAGAGCATGAAATTCCTGTTGCCCTTGAACTTGTTGAAGATGCTATTGAAAAGGGTGATAAAAGCGATTACTTTTTTGTATTTGCAATGGATGGTGAGCGCACCATATCCTACGCTTGCTATGGAACGATTGCCTGCACAAAAAACAGCTACGATTTATATTGGATTGCAACACATCAGGATTATAGGGGGAAAGGAGTAGGTTCACTAATTATCAGGGAAACCGAAAAAAAAATAAAATCTATAGGCGGAAGAGCAATTTACATTGAAACCTCATCGAAACCCCTTTATGTTCCAACCCAAAGCTTTTATGAAAAGCATGGATACTTAAAAGAAGCCGTACTTAAAGATTATTATGATATAAATGATTCTAAAATAGTCTATTCTAAGCATATATAGAATATATTATATTATTTTACATTATACAGCCATATCATTATTTTGATATGGCTATTTGTTTATATTTCAAAGTACTCATAGTTAGCGCTATATGATTAACCATTGCAGGATAAAAATAGTTAATAAAAAAATTCGTACTTTTACATACATATTTTCTTACAATTCATTATTTTTATAGGCAATAATATTTTAAATCGTAACTAGAATGTCCGAATACTATCAGGTTGATGCCATCGACCAAAAAATACTCTCCTATTTGGTTAAGAATGCTCGAATGCCATTTCTAGAGATTGCCCGCGAGTGTGGAATATCAGGCGCAGCAATTCATCAGAGAGTTAAGAAGATGGAAGATGCTGGCATTATCGCTGGCTCAAGGATGAATGTTAAACCGAAAGCGTTAGGCTTTGATGTTTGTGCTTTTGTTGGCGTTCAATTCTCTGCATCAAATCAGTACCACGGGGTAATCGATGCGCTGAAGCTTATGCCTGAGGTGGTAGAGTGCCATTTTATTACAGGCTCTTACGCTCTTTTACTTAAAATTTTCTGTAGGGATAATGAGCATTTGATGGATGTACTTGTTAGGAAAATCCAGAATATACCAGGTATTGCAAATACCGAAACCTTTATCTCGCTCGATCAAACCATCGAGAGGCAAGTTTACGTTAAGGACAAATGGGTAATTAAGGGGAAAAAGGATAAAAGCAAAACCATAGAGGAGATAAATGATTAACCTATTATCAGATGTATTTTGAAATTTTTTCGATCAGCTCTTCCCTTTTAATGGGTTTTGTAATATAATCGTTACAACCCACTGCATAGCTCTTGTCTTTTTCGTTATTTAGCGTATATGCTGTTTGAATGATAATAGGAATACTATTTTCCTTCATTCGAATCTCTTTTGTAGTCTGAATACCATCCATCAAAGGCATTTGAATATCCATAAGTATAAGGTGAACTATTTGCTTCTCGAGCATTTCCATCACCTCTTTCCCATCCTTAGCCCACAGAAGATTTACATTTGTTAGTTTTAAGAAAGCTTTAATCAGCTTAAAATTTGAGACAGCATCTTCAGCTACAATAATTGTTTTACCCGTTAAATCGAGTTCAAGGTCTAATTTGGTCATATTTTTTATGTTAGGATCATTTAATTGTTCAGGGTTTTTTGTTGGAAGGGTAAAATAGAAGGTTGACCCTTCGTTAATAACTGAATCAAACCAAATATTACCGCCAAGGAGATGAATTAGCTCTCGGCATATTGTAAGCCCAAGCCCTGTTCCGGGGAAAAGCATAGCTTCTGGTTCGGAGTTGAACTTGCTAAACCTTTCGAAGATGGCCTCTTCATTGCAAGGGGCAATTCCAATACCTGTGTCTTTAACAAAGAAAAGCGTTTTATACGGATTATTTTGTTTGAATCCAATCACAATGGATCCTTTGTGGGTAAACTTTAAGGCGTTAGAGATAATATTGGATAATACTTGTTTTAGCCTATTAGAATCGGTTAAAATTTCAAGCGATTCTAAATTATGATTATAGTCCAACATAATGCTTATATGGCTCTTGTTGATTTTATGCTTTTCCATCTCGAATAGTGCTAAGAGTTCATTTAGAAGTGCCGAGATAGATACTGATGTGATATTGGTTTTTATTTGACCTGATTCAATCATTGAAATATCGATTATATCATTAATCAGGTTCATTAATATATCAGCATTGCTATTTATTTGTTTTACGTATTCCATCCTTTCTTCAGGTAAGGTCTCATGTTCAAGCAGATTTGAAAAGCCAACGATAGCATTCATGGGAGTTCTGATCTCATGCGACATATTCGCAAGAAATGCTGTTTTTAGCATATCCGATTCTTCAGCCTTATCCTTGGCAATTTTTAAATCTTTGGTTCGATCGTCAACAAGTGCTTCAAGATGATCCTGATGACGATGTAATTCTTCTTCAACTATCTTTCGCTGATTGATCTCTTCGAGTAGCTGACGGTTTATTCTTCCCCTAAACCTCATTCTACTGTAAATTAGGTATATTATTAGGATAAGGAAAAATGCGGTAAAAGCTAAAAGGACACTCAAAATAGTTAATTTTTTCCGTTGGATATTTTCAAGTTCCTGCTCCTTTGAAAGGAGTTTAATCTGCTTTTCTTTGGTTTGTAAATTATATTTTGCATCAAGCTCTATGAGAAGATTTCTTTTCTCATCGCTATATAGCGAATCGCTTAGCGCTTTATTCTTAGAAAGCGCAATGTAAGCTTCGTTAAACCGATTGGTCTCAGCGTATAGCTCCGATAGGGAAAGATAGATTGTTACCAATAACGTTCTTATTTGAGCTTTTTCCGCTAATTTTTCCGCTTCTAAAAGTGATTCCTCAGCAAATTTGTATTGTTTAATTTTCAGATACGACTGTCCCAAGAATTGATATGAGTCGGTGATACCTGCGATGTAATTTATCTTGGTATAATTGCGGTTCGACTGGGTAAAGTAGCTGATAGCTTTTGAGTAGTCTTTCTGCCTGAAATATATTATGCCAATATTGTGTTGGGTAATTGTATAGCTTAACTTATTGTCATATTTGCTCTTAATCTCAAGAGAACGGTTAAGAAAATCTAGCGCCTTTGAGTATTGACCTAAATCAATATAGACCTGACCGATATTATTCAAAGCTTTTGACATTCCAACTTGATCGTTTTTTGCCTGACAGCTGGTTAACGATTTCTGATAAAAGTCTAATGCTATTCCGTATTCTCGAAATGAATAGTAAATATTTCCAGTTTCACGAACAATATCAGCTAGCTTATTTTGCTGATTGAGCTTCTCGACTAGAGTGAACGTTTTTTCGGAGTATTCGATAGCCTTTTTAAAATCACCAATTTTTGTGTAAATCAGTGCGTATATTCGGTTGATTTCAATAAGGTTTATGCTATCATTTATTGATAATGTTAGTGCCTGCGATTTTTCAAGTTGTTCAATCGCATTAGCATATTCACCATTAATGAATAGCGCTTTCCCAATAATTATTTCTGCAATTACCTGCTTATTAGGGCTATTAAATTTTTTGGCTAAAGCAATCGCAATTCTTGCATATTCAATTGATAGAGCCGTGTTTGAGTTATTATAATCATTCGCTGATTTGATAAGCAGTTCAAGCCTAGATGAGTCTGACGATTGGCTTAATACTTTATTTATGCTATCGGGGCTAATAATATCCTCTGCTCTGCTATTTGTTGGAGTATTTATTAACAAATACAGTATAAGAGGGAGGGCTAAGCCTTTACTGCATGAAATAAGAAAAGACTTGAACATAACTCTTTGTTTATGCTACAATTTATGTAAGTTACAAAAGAAAAGCAAGTTATTCTCGGAAATAAAAAATGCCCTTGTTTAGGGGCATTAGGGGTTTAAAATCGAAGCTAATTTATCAGCTAGTAATCTTCATCTTCCTCTTCATAGTCTTCTTCATCAAATTCATCGTTTTTGTAATCCATGTCGATGTCTTCAAGCTCATCAATCTCTTGAATCAACGACTGCTTCTGATTCTTCTCTTTTTTAATGGGCTTTAGTTTTTTTGCCCTTTTCAGCTCTTCTGAACCGTAATTAGCAATTACGGGCTTCTGAATTTCCTTTCTTGATTTCATTTCTGGAATAATTAGAAACGGTGTTAAAATTAAGTTTTTAATTTAATTGAACTTGTGATTATTATGGTTGGTTAATTTAGTCTTTGGTTTTTTCGGGAAGTCGAATTTGCAGATTTTTTTAATATCTAATTTCTTTTGGCTCGAATAAAAGTGATTTACTATAATGTTGTTAATGCTTCTCAATTTTTGGCAATTTTGGAAAAATTATTTTTTTTTCAAAATTTTTTTCAATGATTTACATCTACATCCTAAATTATAGGATTAAGCATTGATTTATGGTTTTGTTCCATAAAATCATTTATACCTTTGTGGCAACAAAAAGGTTTTATGGCAACGGGTATTATTATCAATCAACTTTTAATTTTTGGTCTTTTGATGATGGTTGGTGCTGTTGCATCAAAACGAAAGATTTTAAACGATGAATCAAAGGACTTTTTGGCACGAATCATTATTGATATAACCTTACCATTCCTTATATTTTCAACCTTTTCGCACCTTGAATTTGATATAAAGCTATTTAAGAACGGACTTTTTGTTTTCACACTGGCTTTTGTTAACCTTGGATTTTTATATGTAACCGGAGCGGTATCTTCACGTCTTCAAAGGCTTGGGAAACCTCAAGAGATGGTGCATACTCTTCATACCATGTTTGGGAATATTGTATTCTTAGGTTTTCCTCTGTTTGATGCTTTATTCCCTGGAGGTATTGGAGTTTTTTATGCAGCGGTATACCAATTAGCATCTAATTCTTTAACATTTACTTATGGCGTTTATCGTTTAAGTTCAGGAACCCAAAAATCAGGTTGGAAGAGCTTGCTCAATGCGAATACAGGAGCCATCGTGCTAGGCTCGTTAATCCTTGTTTCGAGGATTGAACTGCCCAAATTTATTGTTGATGCTTTTGCAGGACTTGGTAAATGTACGAGCCCGCTTTCGATGGTTTATATTGGAGCACTTCTGGCAGGGATGAATATTAAAAAGGCTTTTAGAATTGTTAGCGTCTTTATTATTAGCTTTAATAAACTTCTACTTGCTCCAATTATCTTAGGATTGATATATATATTTCTGGTAAGAGTTTTACATCTCGATATTGCCCGCGAAGCCCTTTTCGTACTTGTTATGCAAGCAGGTATGCCGTGCCAGACAATAATTGTTGTTTTAACTCGACGATATGGTGGCGATTATCACCTTGCAGCAAGCAACCTATTCGTCTCAACCCTGTTCAGTATTATTACCTTGCCTTTACTTTACATCTTTTTAGAAAATGTAATTCTTTGGTTGTAATCATTTCTGTCAATTGTTGGGCATTCGTTCTTTTTTCGAATATCTTTTTGTCTTACCATTTTTAGTTATATATTTGTAACCATTGTATAAGGTTAAACAACATGGTTATGAATGAATATTTAACACTTACAGAAGCCTCCGAACTAATTGGAAAAAGCAAAGAAACTCTCAGGCGCTGGGATAGAGAGGGAAAACTATCTGCGGTTCGTGAACCTATGAGTAACTACCGAGTTTATAAACGAGAACAAGTCGAAAGATTATTTGCTGACTTTTTAAGTGTTGATGTCAAGGATACAATAAATAATTATGTTGAGCCTTACAACGAATACACCGTATTAGAACTTTTTGCAGGTGCTGGTGGTTTGGCAGTCGGAATGGAAAAAGCAGGTCTGAAATGTGTCGCATTAAACGAAATTGATAAATGGGCTTGTCAAACATTAAGAAAAAACCGTCCAAATTGGAAAGTATTGGAAGGTGATATTAAATCATTTAATTTTACTGAATACTACAACAATATTGATGTTGTTACTGGTGGATTTCCTTGTCAAGCGTTTAGTTATGCTGGAAAAAAATTAGGACTTGCAGATGCAAGAGGAACGCTTTTCTATGAATTTGCAAGAGTTGTAAAAGAGGTAAATCCTCCGATTTGTATTGGAGAAAATGTCCGTGGTTTATTAAGTCACGAGAATGGAAAAACGTTGCAAGGGATGATTTCAATTTTAGATGAAATTGGATATAATGTTGCTCCTATTCAAGTGTTGAAAGCCATAAATTATAGAGTACCGCAGAAAAGAGAACGATTGATATTAGTCGGAATTAGAAAAGACATTGACTTACAATATGAATATCCAAAACCACATAAAAGAATTTATGATTTAAAAGATGCCTTGAAAAAAGGCGAACTATTTAATACAGATGTACCTAAGTCAAATGGTGCAAAATATCCACAAAGTAAAATAGCTGTCTTAGATTTAGTTCCGCAAAAAGGATATTGGCGTGATTTGCCGCTTGAAATACAAAAAGAGTTTATGGGTGGCAGTTTTCATTTAGGTGGTGGAAAAACAGGAATTGCAAGACGTATCGGTTGGGATGAACCCTGTTTAACGCTTACCTGCAGTCCTGCGCAAAAACAAACGGAAAGATGCCACCCAGATGAAACGCGTCCGTTTACCGTTCGTGAATATGCCAGAATTCAAACCTTTCCTGACGATTGGAAATTTGAAGGTTCAATAGCACAGCAATACAAACAAATTGGAAATGCTGTTCCTGTTAATTTAGGTACCGAGATAGGTTATTCTATTGTAAAATTCCTGAATCAATACTATAACTTGTTAAAGCCTAAATAATAGCTGAAATTCTCAAAAGTTATTTGGTCTAAAATATTACGCTTGCTCGTTTTGATTTCGGATTTGATTTCGTTTAATGCTGAGTTTTTAGCAATTTCTTCGCTTTGGTCGCTTGAATTCAAATAGTCGTTAATAGCAATTGGTAAAGCCTTGTAAAGCTTAAACATTGCATCTTCTTGTCCAGTTAGCAAAGCGTAAAACCGGTCTCCCGAAATTTTGTAAACCCTACTATGGCTATATTCTTTTCCGTTGATGTCGCCACTCCATAATTCACAAAAACTTCCTTTTGCTAAAACCTGCACCCAATAACACTTTGCTTTTTTGTAGTCGTTTGCATAACGAGCTAATTTTTGAAATAGTGCTTCGGCTGCGCTACTATTCATTGTGTTGTGTTTGTTCTTTATATCTGCAAACAAAGTGTCATCTTTGGCTCTGATATCATAACCTTTCAGATTCCCTGCTTCAAAGCCTCTTATTCCACCTAAAATTTGTTCGTGAAAAGTTCCGATGGAGTTGTTGGTCGATTTGTCTATTTGCCTTAATACTTCTGATTGAATAAGGTTTTCTTCGTCTATGTCATTAAACTTTGCATCAAATGTAAGTTTGATGGTATCCACTTTGTTTGAGTAAAAATTCTCTTTTGTAATATTACTTTTTGCCTTCAAATAAGCCTTGTGAAGATTGCTAATGCAATCCAATAAATGGTCATCTGATATAAAGCTTACATATTTATTTTTCATATTATTTAGTCAAATTAGTCAGTTGTAAAGATATTACTAAAAGTGTAACTATTCACCACGGAGAAACGGAGGGCACAGAGTTACACAGAGAAAATATTTATGTTTTTCGTGTTAGAGATTCTTTTGCATTATGATACTCAGTCGTTTTTTATATTTGCCTCTGTGGTTCTCCGTGCTCTCCGTGTCTCAGTGGTTTTTGTTCAATTCGACTACTGCTGAATAGTTACCTAAAAGTCAATTTTAGTTCTTCGCTCAAATGTAGCTATCTGCTAAGAATGACAACCAACTGTCAACTATCAACTGTCAACCTTTTTTAGTGAGCCGCTAACCAATTATCGCCAACTCCTACTTCAACCTCAAGGGAGACTGATATTTGGGCTGCATTAACCATCTCGCGATGAACAATATCTTTCACCTGCTCAATTTCAGGTTTGTACACGTCAAGCACAAGCTCATCGTGAACCTGAATAATCATCTTTGATTTGAGTTTTTGTTGGATTAGCTGATTGTGAATTCTAATCATGGCAATTTTTATGACATCAGCAGCTGAGCCCTGAATAGGCGCATTAATCGCATTTCGTTCGGCTAAACCCCTTACGGTTCCATTGCTTGAGTTGATATCGGTTAAATATCTTTTGCGGTCAAATATGGTAGCTACCCACCCTTTTTCGCGGGCATTCCGAACGCAGCTATCCATATACTCCTTAACACCGGTATAGGTTCCGAAGTATCCATCGATAAGATCTTTGGCTTCAGTTCTCGAAATGCTTAACCGTTGTGATAAGCCGAATGCTGAGATACCGTATATCATCCCGAAATTTGCCGTTTTTGCTCTGCTTCGTTGCTCACGGGTTACCTCGTTTAGCGGAATCTTAAAAATTTTGGCAGCTGTGGCTGTATGAATATCCTCTCCCTGTTGAAACGCTTCAAGCAACGATGCATCCTTACTCATGTGGGCCATCAATCTTAGCTCAATCTGCGAGTAGTCGGCCGAAAGGATTACGTATTCATCGGATGAGGGGACGAATGCCTTTCTAATCTCACGTCCTTTCTCATCACGGATAGGAATATTCTGTAGGTTTGGATTGTTGGAACTCAATCGACCTGTTGAGGCAACAGCCTGATTGAAAGATGCATGAATTCTTCCTGTTTTTGGATTAACTAAAAGAGGAAGAGCTTCAATGTAAGTGGAAAGTAACTTCTTTAATGAACGGAAATCTAATATCTTATCGATAATTGGATGGTTCTCTCTATACTTTAAAAGTTCATCTTCGCCGGTGGCGTACTGCTTCGTTTTGGTCATCTTAACATCCGAGGCAATCTTTAGCTTTTCGAAGAGAACTTCACCGAGCTGCTTCGGCGATGAGATATTCAAATCAGAAACACCCGACATCTCTTTGATAGAATCATCGAGAGCGATAAGCTCTAAATTCAACGTTTTTGCGTAATCATTCAAATCCTGCGAGTTGATTTTCACACCTGCACGTTCGATATCTGCTAGCACTTCGATTAGAGGCGCCTCAATGTTTTTGTAAAGGTCAAATAACCCCTCATCAACAAGGCGTTTGTGCAAAATCTGTTTTAGCTGAAAGGCTAAATCGGCATCCTCACTAGCGTAGATTGATATTTTATCGAGGGGTACGCTTCGCATCGAAATCTGATTAACACCTTTTTTGCCAATCAATTCCTCAATTTCTATGGGTCGATATCCAAGAAGATGTTCCGACAGGTAGTTAAGGTTATGCCTCAAATCGGGCTCAACCAAATAGTGCGCTAGCATGGTATCGAATAAAAATCCTTTTAGTTGGATATTGTAATTTTTGAGCATCAAAAGATCAAACTTGATATTCTGCCCAATTAAGGTTTTTTCAGTATTCTCAAGTATTTCCTTGAACTCAAAGACAATCTTTTTTGCTTCAATTTGGTCGGCAGGAATTGGAACATACCAAGCCTTAAAAGCTGCTGTGGCAAATGATAATCCAACCAATTGCGATGAGAACAGGTCGAGGCCTGTTGTTTCCGTATCAAAGGCAAACTCTGTAGCTTTATTCAGCTCTTCAATCAGCGTTTTTCGTTCTTCAAGGGTTGATGCTACTCGATAGTCGTATGTGAAATCATATAGGGTTTTTAAGCTGTGAGTTAGAGTTACAGGTTGTGCAGCAACTTCGCCAAACAGATTTCCCTGTACAAAGGTTTCCTTTTTGGGTTCAGGCTTTTCCGATTTTTGGGTAGGAAGTTCTTTAAGCATTGATTTGAACTCAAGATCTTCAAGCATTCTTTTGAATTCAACGCCATTGGGCTCTTTCCTGATGAAAGTATCGATATCAATATCAAGGCAGATATCCGTTTTGATAGTTACCAAAGTTCTTGATAGAAGTAATTGCTCAACCGATGATTCAACATTTATTTTTTGTGCTTTCGAAAGCTTATCGGTGTTCTGAAGAATATTGTCAATGGAACCAAATTTGGAAATAAGGTCGGCAGCAGTTTTTTCACCAATACCCTTAACGCCCGGAATATTATCCGATGTGTCGCCCCAAAGAGCTAGAATATCGATGAACTGAGATGGTGTATTTATTTTATAATCAGCGCAGAATGATTCGGCAGTAATTGTTTCCAAATCGCCACCTCCCTTGCCCGGTTTGATGATTTTAACATTTGGAGAAAGCAGCTGTCCATAATCCTTATCAGGTGTAAACATATACACCTCGAAACCTAGCGGGTCGGCTTTTGTGGCAAGGGCGCCAATAATATCATCTGCTTCGTAGCCTTTTAGCTCAACAATTGGGATATTCATAGCGGTTAACAACCGCTTGATGATAGGAACGGCTGTTCTAATATCCTCGGGGGTTTCTTGCCTATTTGCTTTATAGGCTGGGAATAGTTCGGTACGAAAAGTAGGTCCCGAAAGGTCGAACGCAACGGCTATGTGGGTTGGCTCAATTCGTTTTATAGCATCGAGCATAAACTTGGTAAAACCATAAATTGCAGATGTATTAAGGCCTTTGCTTGTTCTTATTGGACGATTAATGAATGCAAAGTAGGCTCTATAAATTGATGCATAAGCATCAATGAGAAGAAGTTTTTTTGGCATTTAGAGTTTTATTAAAGATTATCGGATGCGTACCACTCTGCAAAAGAGGTTGCTGTTTCGTTGAGTTTCAGATGATGCAGTTTAACACCCTCAGGCAAACGCGATGAAATCAACTCAGCAAAATAGGGCAGAAGATTCTCGCAGGTTGGCTGAAATGGCAGCGATTCCACTTTGCCAAAACTCTCTGCTCGTAAGGTTTTTAGCATCGATGAGCTTTGGTTTAGCAGCAGGGCATGGTCGAACCGGCTTATTATTGTGCTATTAACAATTCCCTTTAGGTCTCCAAAGTCCATTATCATTCCAAGTTTTGGGTTCGATACCGACGATATCGGACTACCAATTACTGTTACAAACAGAATATATGAATGACCATGAATATTGCGGCAAGCACCATCGTACCCTTCAAGGGCATGGGCTAGCTCGAAATGAAACTCTTTGGTTAACCTTATTATGGACATACAGGTTGGTTTTGGTTTATTAAATTGATATAAACTATTCGGTGGTATATAAAACAATTGCCACAGATTCACAGATTTAATGGATAAAAAATATCAATAGCTAAGATGGATTTGAAGTACAATTTATAGAATATTTTCAGTTTTTTCTAAAATCTGTGAATCTGTGGCTTTTTTGAAATATTAAAATCATTAATAATATCACTGATAAATTACATTAGATAAAAAAAGGATTGCTGTTAACAACCCTTTGCCAAATAATTGCAAAGCGCTATACAGTGCACCTTCCAATGCAATCGAGTATTTTTCCAAGGTTATCGTTTTTCAAAAAATAGTGGGTATTCTTACCCTCTCGCTTTGAGGCTAAAACGCCCTTATCTTTCAAAATACCTAAATGATGAGAAGTTGTTGATTGTTCAATTTCAAGCTTCTCGTGAATTTCGGTTACGGTCATTCTTCTGCCATCCTCAAGCAGGCTGATAATGGAAATTCTCATCGGGTGAGCAATTGCTTTAAGCATATTTACTGCTTGCTCAAGCTGCTCGATACTTAACTCTCTTCTTTGTTGTAGCATGATTTGATGGTAGTAGAATCAAATACAAATATATGAATATTTCACTATCTCTTAATCCGATTAAAAATTCAATGTAACTATTCTGTTGTAATCGAAATGAACAAGAACCACGGAGACACAGAGGACACTGAGAATAGGTGAGAACAAAAGTTTTGATTATCATTTTATGATCTACATAATTGGAAAAAATGTATTTGTTTTCGTAAATGATTATGCTCGAATTAATCCTTAGAAGACGAAGAATCAGCTAATCGAATAGATTTTTTGAGTTAACAGGAACATTTCCTGTCGCCTATTTTGGGTTAAGGTTTCTATTCTGTAGACAATAAAACATAACTCTGTGTTTTCTGTGTCTCCGTGGTTATTTGTTTCAATGCAATTAATTTCTTGCAGATTGCAACCCAATGCTTAAAATTTTGTTGTTTTGCTTAGAATTCATATCCATTAAGCTGTGAAGGATTAAAAAAATAGTTACTTTTCCTTTTTAAAATTTCTTCCCGAATGTCGATATTAGATGAAATAAAGAAACCCGTTGATCTTGATTTAGATAAGTTTGAACCCTATTTCAGGAGTTCAATGAGTTCAAAGGTTCCACTCCTCGATGTTATTACCAATTATATATATCGGCGAAAAGGAAAACAGCTGCGTCCTTTGCTCGTTTTTCTGTCGGCAGGGCTAAATGGAAAGATTAACCAATCAACCTACGTTGCAGCTGGAATGATTGAACTTCTTCATACTGCAACCCTAATTCACGATGATGTGGTGGATGAGGCCTATGAGCGGCGAAGTTTTTTTTCAATCAATGCCTTGTGGCGATCCAAAATAGCGGTTCTTGTAGGTGATTACCTGCTTTCGAAAGGGCTTCTTTTAGCCATTGAAAAGAATGAGATAGAGCTACTTCGAATTATGAGTCAAGCGGTTAAGGATATGAGCGAGGGGGAACTTCTTCAGATTGAAAAATCGAGGAGGATGGATATCAACGAATCGACGTATTTCGAAATCATTGAGAAAAAAACGGCAAGCCTTTTGGCCTCCTGCTCTGCAAATGGTGCTAGTTCAGTCGGAGCAACCCCCGAATTGGTTCAGCGGATGAAAGATTTTGGGCTATACCTTGGTATTGCTTTTCAGATTAAGGATGACCTTTTCGACTATCAACCCAAGGGGATAATCGGAAAGCCCACTGGGAATGATATTAAGGAAAAAAAATTAACGCTACCTTTAATTCATTCCCTTTCTAATGTCAGTAAAAAGAAGCAATCCGAAATATTAAAATTGGTTAGGAGCAGTAAAAGGAACAATAAATCTGTTGAAAAGGTTGTTGCATTTGTACAGCAAAACGGAGGTCTAGAGTACGCTGTAATAAAAATGCAGGAGTATAAAACTAAGGCTTTAGAGCAGCTAGCATTTTACCCTGAGAGCGAGTATCGAAAATCGTTGGAAATGCTAACTGAATATATTGTTGAGAGAAGAAAGTAAAATATGCTATTCATAATACATGGCTAGCTATTTTCTATTTTAACCGACAAAAACCCTTGTTTCACCTATTTAACCTTTATTCAAAATTTAGGTTGAATTAGCTTTGAGGTCATTAAAAATCAAATGCTACTTTGACCTTATCGAATAGCTAAAAAAGTATCTCTATGATTATTGTTGATATTATTCTGGTTGCAGTATTTATACTTGCTGGGTTTGCTGGCTTTAAAAAGGGATTTGTTGGTGAATTGGCCTCATTGGCAGGGCTTCTTCTAGGTATCTGGGGTGCAATAAAATTTTCGGATTACACCGCCAATATGCTCAGGGAGCATTTAAATATGACCACCGAGTATCTACCCCTTATCGCCTTTGCCATTACTTTTGGTATAATAGTAATTGCTGTTCATATTCTTGGTAAAATTGTAGAGGGTATTTTTGAGATGGCATTCCTTGGTTTTGCCAACAGCATTTTAGGTGTTGTTTTCGGGGTGCTGAAAACAGCATTTATCCTTAGCGTTGTTCTTGTTATACTCGAAAAGGCAGATGTTAAGATGAACTTTTTACCGAAGGATATTGCCGAAAAATCGCTTTTCTACCGACCAATTCAACGACTTGCACCATCAATTTTCCCTGATCTAAACTTCGATGAGATCAAAACAAAACTAAAGGAGACTTTTGACCCAGTAAATAGTTAGTAATTCCCCGCTCCTTGGGGCGCACATTTTAGCCTTGTGCGGAGGCTCTTTAATACCTGACCGCTTGTGGTGGGGTAGTTCATAAATGTTACGGACTACAAACGAATTTACGAGCTCAACGAAGTCAAGTACGCACTAGCTAAGAGCACAAGTACTACTCAAAAATTTCTACTGTCCAACCACAAGCTTCATTAATTTGGAACTCAACATCAATAAATTCTGTAATAATAAATTGTCCCGTTACATGGAATTTCACCTGCCCTTTAAAAGGAAAAACAATATCTTTAAAAGCAATACATCCGCTTGATAAAACTTGATAACCACTATTACCAATTAGTTCTATGGTATTGAAGTATTCTTTATTTTTATCTACAAAAAGTTTAATTTCGACTTGGTTAGATGGGATTAATATGTTTTTTTTAATTTTAACATAACGAACATTATTCGTCTTATTAATTACATAGGGTTTTAACCTTTTAGAAACACTGTCAAAGTTAATAATAGAAGGGTTTTGAGGTTGGATAGAATTTGATTCCATAGGTTTTGGTTGACAAAAACCATAAATTGTATTTACTAATACAATTAAGAATGTAATAGTTAGTTTCTTCATTTCTAAGTATTTTAATAAATTAATTATAAGAGACAAAATATTTGGATAAGTTGACTTTACAAAAGAATTAAGCACATCAAAAATCAGACCATACTTCTGTATATTAAAAAAAATATTTTAAGTATAATAGACAAAATTGGTGCTGTTTTTTTGCTTTTTACTTCATGAGCAAATATTAACTCGATCTTTGTTTATCAACCAAACGGAAGCAGGCTCTGCTTGAGAGCAACCTGTCAGGGAAATACTTGATGGCTGACGAAAATATCAAAACATAAAAGGAGTTCACTTCGAATTCCTTTTTGCTAGTGCGCCGTGTATGAATATTGCCTTGAGGGTGCAAGTCCTTTATGGGGGTCGGCAGTTGCCAACCACTACTTGGTCTTTGGCTATTATTTGCAAAGATATTAGGAGAATAAAAATCATTTTTTTTCATGTAAATTCTTATTTACGGTAGTTAAAGTACAAAATTTTATTTGGGAATGAAGCAAATTCTAAATTGGTATAAGAAAACTACTACAGCACAAATTTCTAATCACTATTATTATCTTTGATAAATTTTTATTGATTATGAATTTCGTAGAAGAGCTAACGTGGAGGGGTATGATTCACGATATCATGCCTGGTACAGAGGATTTGTTGAAAAAAGAGATGACAACTGCCTATGTAGGAATCGATCCTACAGCAGACTCACTTCATATAGGTCACCTTGTGGGGGTTATGATGCTTAAACATTTACAGGCTTGTGGTCACAGGCCTGTTGTTCTTGTTGGTGGAGCAACAGGTATGATTGGTGACCCATCGGGTAAATCGCAGGAGCGTAACCTACTCGATGAACCTACTCTAAGACGTAATCAGGAAGCCCTTAAAAAACAGCTTTCCAATTTCCTCGATTTTGAAACCGAAAAGCCCAATAAGGCTTTAATGGTGAACAACTACGATTGGATGAAGGATTACAGCTTTCTTAACTTCATTCGCGATATTGGCAAGCACATCACCGTTAACTACATGATGTCGAAAGACTCAGTTAAGAAACGACTAGGCGAGGAGGCAAAATCTGGAATGTCGTTTACGGAATTTACCTATCAGCTGGTTCAAGGATACGATTTTCTCTTCCTATATCAGGATCTTGGCTGTAAACTTCAGATGGGTGGCTCCGATCAATGGGGTAACATCACAACAGGAACGGAGCTTATCCGCAGAAAAACAGGCGGTGAGGCATTTGCTTTAACCTGTCCGCTCATCACCAAAGCCGATGGCGGGAAATTTGGAAAAACTGAACAAGGAAACGTTTGGCTCGATCTTCGTTACACATCGCCATATAAATTCTACCAATTTTGGCTTAACGTTTCGGATGATGACGCTGCAAAGTATATTAAAATTTTTACCATGCTTACAAAGCAGGAGGTTGAAGCCTTGATTCTTGAGCATAGCCAAGCTCCACATCTTAGAGTATTGCAGAAAAAACTTGCCGAATTGGTTACAACAATGGTTCACTCCGAAGCCGACTACCAGCTTGCTGTTGAGGCATCAGGAATACTTTTTGGCAATGCAACCGCCGATACCTTAAAAAAACTCGATGAGGATACCTTTCTTTCAGTTTTTGAGGGGGTTTCGACATTTGATGTATCAAAAGATATATTTGAAAAGGGTACTGCATTCTCTATTCTCGCAGTTGAAAACGCAGCTGTTTTTGCATCGAAGGGCGAACTTCGTAGATTGGTTCAGGGAGGTGGAATTAGCATCAACAAAGAAAAAGTGAACGACTCTGAAATGTTGATTCACGCAGATCAGCTGATCAACGGAAAATATCTTTTGGTTCAGAAAGGAAAAAAGAACTACAATATTATACGAGTAGTCTAAATTTTCTGTTTATATACAAGACATGAACATTATGCTAAGCATTGTTGGATTAGCAATGCTTAGCGAATGATTTCTTGTAGCCCAAAATTTTGTAACCCTTTTACCTCATAATTGATGGAATCTACAGAAACTGATTTCAACCTTAACTCAACCAATCTCGTTATTTTGGTTTGGAGTAAACGCAAGCTTTTGTTGTTGATTGGCGTAATAGCCATAGTTGTTTCAACCATTGCTTCGTTTATGATTACCCCTAAGTTTAAGGCTACGGCAATTATTTATCCTCCCATGGATAATCAAATATCGAAGGAATTGTTAAGCCCTATCCCTCAGGCGGGATTGACCGTTTTTGGCGAGAGCAAGGAGATGGAGCAGCTGCTTCAGGTTCTTTCTTCCAATACGCTAAGGGATTTAGTCATCAAGAAACTCGATCTTATGGCTATTTGGGGGGTAGGTCCAAGCGAGAAGTTTGCAAAAACTAAGGTGAATGACATATATAACGACAATATTCGGTTTAGGCCAACACAGTACATGAGCGTTGAGATTGAGGTTATGGATCCATCGCCTGAGCTGGCTGCCGAAATTGCCAATACCATTGTTACGCTGGAGGATAGCCTGATGCGATCCATTAAGGCCCAGGTAGCATTAAAGGGGCTTATGGTTGTTGAGGCGCAGTATGAACAGGGGCTCGTGGAGATGAAGGGTTTAGAAGATTCTTTGGCAAGTACAATGGCTCAGGGTGTATTTAACGTAAAGGCTCAAGCGCAGGGTTTGTTCGATGCCTATGGGAAGGCCGTGGCGAACAATCAAACCGATGCAATTAGGGCGCTCGAGAAGAAGATGGAGCCCCTTAAGCGCTATGGTAGCAAGAATGTAAGATATAAGGAGGAGATTTTGAATAAAGCCATTCAGATTACCGACTTGGGTACAAGTTTAAAAACCATGCAGATTGAAGCTGCACAGGCTGTTCCAAGCCAATTTGTTGTTGATTGGGCATCGGTTCCTGATAAAAAGGCATTCCCAAAGAAATCAATCATCATCATTCTATCGACCCTTTCGGCTCTACTCTTTGGAGTTTTTTCAATCGTTATTGCCGACTTTTTTATGCCAAAGCCTAAAGAATAAACAGTTGCTTAAGCGAAGGTACGAAATAGAAATCGTTGGGGTTTCAACCCTGTTCATTCTTGCAAATGCATATTTTACTGTAGGAAAGGAATTTTTATTCAATGGGCTGCCCATACTGCTGATAGTTCTCTTCTTATTACTATTCTCGGTTAAGCAGCTTTTCTATACTTTAGTGTTTCTTGTTCCTTTATCGGTTCCCCTTTATCGGCTTGTTCCTGGCTTAGACTTTGATTTCTGGTTTCCTACCGAACCCATCATATTTTGTATTCTTATTTTGCTGATTCTTAAATCGATAAAGGAACGGTACTTTGATCATCATTTAACAGGTCATC
Source organism: Bacteroidales bacterium (assembly GCA_003818205.1). Lineage (GTDB taxonomy): Bacteria > Bacteroidota > Bacteroidia > Bacteroidales > Tenuifilaceae > UBA8529. Next base: position 59,546 of record RPRQ01000003.1, on the reverse strand, counting down.
CTGTTTTTTGGTCAATTATCTTTTACCTATCATGGCTATTGATCTGTATTTTCCCTAGCGAAATGCCCTTGGTATCGACAAAGTATTTATTGGTAAGGATTTGGTTTATAGGAGTGTTCTTCTACCTGGGTTATACCCTTTTCAAGTCGAATATAAAATATTTCAAATTTTTTCTTTGGGCATTTATTGCAGGGCTATTCATTGTAGTTTCCCTGACGCTAATAAAGCATATTGGAAGAGGTATTTTTGATCAGAAACAGGCGCACGGAGCATGCACCCCATTTTTCATCGATCATACCTCATACGGGGCTACAATAGCCTTTTTAATACCCTTGGTCGTTGGATTGATATTTATTGTCGAAACAAGGCTAAAAAAATCCCTATTCACTCTCCTCTCCATCTTTTTTCTTCTCGCCTTGGTTTTTTCCTATTCTCGTGCTGCTTGGTTAAGCATTCTAGTAGCTGGGGCGATTTGGTTAATTTGGTTTATCCGGATTAAATTTTCAATTGTTGCGGCAGGCTTTATCTTAACACTTGCTCTGTTTTTTACTTTTCAATTTGAAATAAAGCAATGGCTTAGCAGCAATACAACCGATTCGAGCGGAAATCTCAAGGAACATCTAAATTCAGCCCTGAACGTGAGTACTGATGCTTCGAACCTTGAAAGAATTAACCGATGGAATGCTGCAACCCGAATGTTTGAGGAGAGACCAATGTTCGGCTGGGGGCCTGGCACGTATATGTTCTGCTATGCTCCTTTTCAACGTTCGTACGATAGAACCATTATTAGCACAAACCTAGGAACAGGGGGCAATGCCCATAGCGAATATCTTGGTCTTTTATCCGAAGCAGGAGTATTCGGAGCTGTGAGCTATGTTCTTATATTACTTATCGTTTTTTACCGAGGCTTTTATATTTTGCGAAAGGTTGATGATAGAAACACGAGAATTCTCATTATCGGGTCATTATTAGGGTTAGCGACCTATGCTGTTCACGGTGTTTTGAATGATTTTCTTGATGCCGATAAAATTGCAGCACCATTCTGGGGCTTTATTGCCTTTATCGTTGCAATGGATATTCGTTTTAAACAGGGGGATGCGAAGAGCTAGAGGAATTCGAGTCCTAGAATTGAAATATCATCAAAAAGCACAATGTTATTGTTTTCCGATTGCTGGCTATGGGTTTCAATGATATATGCAATATTTTCACCAAGGCTTAATGTGTTGGATATATCCGATTCAATCGCTTTAGTTCCATTCTCTATCTTATTATCGCTAAGGAATTCGACAAGGCCATCGGTGAAACAGATAAGCTTTGATGGCTGATTGATAAGTATTGAGCCAACATTCATAACAGGAATTTCATCGAGCATACCTAAACCAACGCAACCGCTGGTAAGCTGGTTGATCTGCTTTGAGAATTTATTGTAAAGCAATGGTGGATTATGTCCCGCATTGATATACTCTAAATGATGCTTTTGAAGATTGTAACGACCAATAAAAATGGTAATAAATTTTTCTCCTTTCGCAGTAGCCATAACCCTTTCATTCAGCTTTTCAGCAAGTTTAGTAAGGGGAATTTCGTGGGTGAAAAGAGCTCTTAGGTTTGCCTGAAAATTCGACATCAGAAGAGCTGCTGAAATACCTTTTCCTGAAACATCGGCAATGCAGAATCCTATTTCGGTTGGGCTCAGCTCAATTACATCGTAGTAATCTCCTCCGACCTCGTAGTGAGGTTGATAGTGCGTTGTAATTTTTACTTTATCGTTTTTGGGTAGGCTCTCGGGGCTAGGGATAAGCATGTTCTGCATCCTCGATGCAAGCTCTAACTCTTTCCTTATCGCTTCTTGTTCCAAACTTTTGTAGAATAATCGAAGGTTTTCGATGGCTACAAAGATGATGATCGAGAGCGTTTGCACAAAATTCAAATGTCGAATAGAGGCGCTTACCCCTTTTTCCTGATCGTTGGTGTCGCCGATAAGTATAAAGGCTAAAGGAATGTTATTTTGAATTACAGGGATAATGATGTCAAGCTCTTGTAAAGCGGAGCTTTCAACCGTGCTAATTATGGTTATTTCGCTAAAGGTAATTAGGTCACGCTCAACATCTATCTTTTCGATGATGGAATCAGGGCAGTTAGATTTGAGCAGGAGCTCCCACGTTTCCTCCTTCTTGTAAAAAAGAACTCTATCTATACCAAGGTCTTCGTTGAGAATGGTTTTAAATCGTTGAAGAAGGTTCTCGGTTTTTAAATCGGCACTAATTGCTTGCGCCATCGTGAGCAGTGCGTTCAGCTTGAACGTACTTTGCCTTAACCGCTTCGACGATGACGTTTGTGACATGTTGAATATGTTGATTTAAAAAAGTAATTTATCCTGTTCGAAAAAAAGAATAAGTTACGAAAAATATAATATCAAAGGGTTTTGCCCTTGTTTTATTAATATCTAACGGTAAGTATGATACCAAACATGGGCTTTGCGTAGCAATATCTATTTTACCCTTTCGGAGTACTCTCTTGTACGGGTATCGATTCTTATTTTATCGCCAATATTAATAAATAGCGGGACATGAATGATTGCGCCTGTTTCAACCGTTGCCGCTTTTAGGGCTGTTGAAGAGGCAGTATCCCCCCTAAGCCCTGGTTCGGTATAAGTAACCTCCATATCGACGAATGGGGGCAATTCGCACGAAAGGATTCGCTCCTCCTCAGCATGAATCATCATTTCAACGTACTGACCCTCTTTGTAGAGATCTTTGTTGTCAACCAGCTCTTCTTGTAGCGATATTTGCTCAAAGGTTTCCTGGTGCATAAAGTTATACCCCATATCATCTTTATACAAGAACTGATATGGTCGGCGTTCTATACGAACCTGATTAATCTTAACCCCTGCGGTAAAAGTATTTTCAATTACTTTTCCTGTTTCAAGATTTTTTAGCTTGGTACGAACAAAAGCTCCACCTTTACCCGGTTTAACGTGCTGAAACTGAACAATGGTGTAAAGTTTTCCGTTAAACTCCATACACAGCCCATTTTTAAAATCTGCGGTAGTTGCCATAAATTAATTTAGTAAAAATTTTTGCAAAAATAGTAAATCAATGAATATCTAAAACTTAATTGTTCAGATCAGTTTGATATTTATCAAAATAAAATATAGTAAATATGATTTTAAGGGGACGAATGGTCAAAAATTATTTAAAAACAATGGGGTAAAGTAGTTCTTTGTAATCGATTAGATCGCATGAAACCGCGCCAACGTACATTTCAAGTTTTATCCGAATGGGAATAAAATTATTATCGTTCGAGAACCAAACGGACATATCATCCTTCGATTGAAAAACTCTACCTGTAATAACCTCAGGCATATACTTTTGGCATTCTATAGTGCCATATTTGGTTTTTATCTTCTCATACCCTTTAAAGCGAATAACCAATGGGTATTTTTCATCGGTAAAATAGGTTTGGACAATGAACTGTTCATCGGGTTTAGGTTTTCGGTTCACCATCATGCTCCTAAGATAATAGACTGATGAAAGAATATCCTGACAGCCTTTTACAACTACAATATTTCCTGTGATGGAGCTATTGCAAATCGATGAATCGTTTCTCGACCAATGGTCGAATGTTTGGGTACTATAATGCTTGTAGCTGTTCTCTTTAATGTCGCGAATCGATCTGTAAGGCCAATTGGTTTCAATATCGGTGAAGCTTTGATACGTATCGTTAACTTGGTACAAAACACTTGCAAGGCCTACCGTTACAGCGTTAAGGTATAAATTGTTTACCGTTTTCCCTTCAAGAACGCTTTCGCGAACGGTAAGAATAGCCTCCCCACCACGAATAAAGCCATAGTGAATTTGGTACTTTAGCTGCTCACCTATCTTAAACGCTTTATTTTGCTGAGCCATAAGTTTGCTTAAACAAATGGTTAGCACAAGTAAGGTAATCAAGCCTTTATAGAGAGCATTTTTAAACATGGAGCTATTATTAGGTTTTTTGAAGACCTGGAATCAAATCCTTTTGCGAAACCGTTGCAACAAAATCTTTGAGGTAATACGGCTCAAAGTATGCAACATCTTCGAATGTCTGATTTGAGAAAGCATCCAATGCCAAAGGTATCATAAATTTTGACGATGGCAAAAAATTATCAGCAAAATAAGCATGGTGATGATTAATGGTATTTCGGCATTTTATAGCACCATTACCGAAGAACAGGATTTTTTTATTGTCAAGAATATCCTTAAAGGTTTTCTCATCCACCACCTGAGCTTCTATATCCTTTATCTTGCCGAATGACTTATCGTATAAAGCTGTATAGACCTCCATTCGGCGAGCATCGATCATGGGGCAATAGTAATCGATGCTATCCCTTTCAATTATCGATTGGTAGAGCGTGGTTGCGCCGTAAACCATTGAATCGAGGCTGTTTATCGAAATTAGTGGTTTTTCGGCAGCATAGCATATTCCCTTTGCTGCCGAAACGCCTATACGTAATCCGGTGTAGGATCCTGGACCTTTGCTTACTACAACCGCATCGAGGTTCGAAATGCTAATGCCTGTTTCTTGTGTCAGCCGATCGATAAAAAGGGTTAGCTGCGATGCGTGCGCTTTTTCATCAGAGCTTTCTTTCAGACCAACAACCTTACCGTCAACCGAAATGGCCACTGAGCATACATTTGTACCCGATTCAATTAGTAAGAATTTACTCATTGTTATTCAAGGCTATTTCTTGCTCTCCTCTTTAAAGAGCTTGTCCTTGGCAACCTTTTTAATGAGTTTACCATCTTTCAACTTCCTCGAGATTGCGCTAAATGGGGCTGAGATTACCTCTTCATCACCCGTTAATCCTTCTTTTATTTCAATGTAGGTGTTATCCTGAATACCGGTTTTAACTACAACCATTTTAGCGGAATCACCCTTTGCGATAAACACAATTTCTTTAAGTTCGCTTGGTTTTACAGTTTTAGCTTGATTTGCTTGATTTGGGTTAACCTCCGTTAATCCAGTAGCTGCATCGTTATTCAATGAATCAGAACGAGTTGTTACCGATTGAATGGGAACGGTTAAAATATCCATCTTGGTTTGGGTACGGATATCGACCGTTGTTGACATTCCAGGACGGAATGGGCTGGTGTTCTTGCCGCTCAATAAATCCTTATATGAATTTTCGAGTAGAAGTATCCTTACCTGAAAGCTGGTTACTTGATCGGTTGATGCCCCTTGTACGCTAGCCGAGTTCGCTATTTGAGTTACAATGCCCTTAAATTTACGATCGAGGTATGCATCTACTTCAACAAATGCAGTATCGTTCATTTTTACACGAACAATATCGTTTTCGTTTACATCAACGCGGGTTTCCATACGACCTAAATCGGCAATTCGTAAAATTTCAGTTCCAGAGAATTGAGCTGTTCCAACAACACGTTCGCCGAGCTCAATATTTAGCTTAGAAATAGTGCCGTTCATTGGAGCATATATGGTTGTTTTCTTAAGGTTCTCATCGGTTTCCTTAAGTGAAGCTTCTGAACTCTCAACGTTATATTTAGCTGATTTTACATCGGCTTGAGCTACTTCAAAGCTGGTCTTTGCGGTTTCAAAATCAGACTCTGATATGGCTTTTTGGCTATATAGCTGTTTGCTTCTATTGAAAGCCAGTTCGCTTTGTGCCAGCTGTGCTTGTGATTGCACTAATCTTGATTTTGATGAGTTTACGGCAGCAATAGCTCGCTCCTTGTATGATAGGTAAGTATCGGGTTTAATTCTGCAAAGAACAACTCCTTTCTCAACATAATCGCCTTCTTTTATATTTAGTTCAATGACCTCACCAGAGACTTCAGGGCTTATTTTTACTTCAACTTCAGGCTGAATTTTACCATTGGCAGTTATACTTTCGGTAATGGTTCTTTTCATTGGCTTTTCAACTGAAACTTCAATGGTTTCGGGTTTACCAAACCAACCGGCTTTCTTACCAATCACTACTAATACAATAAGGATAATAACAACTCCTAGTAAGTATTTAAGGGTATTTTTCTTTTTCATATGGGATCTATTATTTTAGATTATAAACTTAATGGAATTCCTTTATAGAATTCTAAAATTTTGGATTTAAAAACTAGTTCATATTTAGCCTGTAGTAAATCAGTTTCAGCTTTCGATAGTTTTGTTTTAGCAGTAGTATATTCAACCGAAGTAACTATTCCAACAGTAAATTTTTGCTCAGAGTATCTAAAGGCCTCAGTTAATGCGATTAAACTTTTTTGGGTTGCTTTGAGCTTCTTTTGGGCTGCTAATGCATCGGTATAAGCTTGCTGAATATCCTTGTAGAGAATATTCTTTTCGTTCTCTAAATCAAGTCTAGATCTATCTAGAGATATTCTGGCATTTGATATGTTAGTACGAACTTGCCATCCATTAAATATGGGTATTGAAAGGCTAAAACCTACCGAAGTATATGATTTGTTCCTTAATTGATCACCAAATGGGTCGCTTGGAATCAGAGGAAGATTTAAATAGTGAAAATAGTTTGAGCCAAATCGGGCATTAAGACTCAAGGAAGGGAAGTATCCTCCTTTAGCAATATTTAAACCTTTTTCAGCACTTGAGACCCTATATGTTGTACCAATTATTTGAGGCATTATTTGCTGTGCTGTTTCAAAAATTCCGTTTGGGGATAAATCGGCCAGTTTGGTTTCAAAACTATCGAGATTAGGTTTTTGGATTTTAAATCCTTCTGGAGTTTTAATATCGAGAAATTGAGTAAGACTCAGATATGCTAGATCTCTTTGATTTTGAGCGTTAACTAATTGCAGTTCGTCACCTGCAAGTTGAGCTTCAATTTCTAACAAATTTCCTTCGGGTAAACTTCCCGCTTTTACCAAAACGGTTGTTCTATCAACCTGCATTTTTGATAGCTCAACCTGCCTATTTGAAGAAGCAACCAGTTCCTCACTATATAAAATTTGAAGGTATGCTGAAGCGATCGATAATGCAATATTATTTTTAACTTTATCTGCATCGCTTAGGGTTGCCAAAAGGTCGAATTTATTCTTTTTAATCGTATTAAAAGTTTCCAAACCATTAAATAGGCTAACAGAGGAATAGATTGAAAAATCATTCGATTGAGAACGAGTCTTACTGCTGTCATTACCAAAGCGGTAGGAATGTTCGGCTGAAGCGTTTAAGTTTGGAAAAGTACCCATTTTTGATGCAAATAATTTTCCTTCTCCCGCTTTAATATTAAGCATCTGCTGCTTAATCTGAATGTTATTATCGAATGCATACTTAATGCATTGCTCTAAACTCCACGATTCTTGAGCCTTAGAAGCCATCGTTGAGAAGAAAAGAACAAGAAGAAACAATATTAAATACTTTTTTTGCATAGCTAAATTATATTTAGTTGGTTATGAAATTTATATTTTAAAGCTTCGAAATTACTGATTATTTTTTAATTGAATATTTAAAGAAAGCTAATATTAGTAAAATCGTAACTACATATCACGGAGAAATGACCACCTGATGCTAGACAGAGATTTTACTGTTTGAATCGCTCAATAGCATTTCAACCCCCTTTTTATCCACTTCACCATTTTTGCTATGGTATTGCCTGCAAGCGTAAGAATCTTTGTGCTGTAATTTTAAATAACAGTACAATGAAACTTAAATTTATTGTGTTCGCTTTTGCGTGGTTCATTTCATTTTCAACCCAATCGCAAACATTTGTGCAAACCCTTCGAGGGGTTATTACCGATAAGGAGACTAAAACACCATTGCCCGGGGTAAGCGTTTATATTCCCAGTACATCACCTGTGATTGGTTCAACAACCGATTTGAATGGTGAATTCATCCTTTCAAAAATACCCATTGGAAGGCATACTCTTCAAATATCGTATGTTGGGTATAAAACTCAAACAATCAGTAATATCGATGTAATATCAGGGAAAGAGAATGTGGTTAACATTACTCTTGAGGAGAGCGTAACCGTTTTGGCAGAGGTTTCTGTCGTTGGTCATAAGAACAGAACAGTTGCTATGAACCAGATGAGCAGTATAAGCGCACGCACCTTTAGCGTTGAGGAGACCGGACGTTATGCCGGTTCGAGGAATGATGTGTCGCGTATGGCATCCAACTATGCTGGCGTAACGAATGGAAACGATTCGCGCAACGATATTGTAATTCGAGGGAATTCACCCATGGGATTACTCTGGAAACTCGATGAGCTCGAAATCCCAAGCCCAAACCATTTTACTGGTGTAGGAAGTAGTGGTGGCCCTGTAAGCATGTTAAACTACAATGTTATCGCTAACTCCGATTTTATGACAGGAGCATTCCCTGCGGAGTATGGAAATGCATCATCCGGCGTTTTTGATATTAAGCTCCGCAATGGGAATAATAGTAAGCGGGAGTACATGTTTCAGGCAGGTGCGCTTGGAACCGAGCTGATGCTCGAAGGTCCTTTCTCAAATAAATACAAAGGGTCGTTTCTGATTAATTACAGGTTCTCTACAACAACTATCATGACTGCGATGGGAATAAAATTTGGTTATTCTGGCGAGGCCGATTATCAGGATTTAGCCTTTAATTTTTACCTTCCGGTTAACGATCGGGTTACGCTCACTTTTTTTGGTATGGGGGGAAGAAGTGTCTATAAAGCACTTTATATCAATAAAAAGGAGGCCGATTTTGGACCCGATGGGTATTTGAATACTAACAATTACTACAATTCGGGTACGTCAGTAGGAGGAGCTACGCTTACTTATCGCTTATCCAATAGTTCGTACCTCAAAACGATTATTGGTTTTACAGGGGTTAACGAGGGTGGGAAAGAGGATTCTGTGGCGCTCGATAATTCTATGACATATCCCAACTACAGAGCCGATAATTTTCAGAATAAGCTGAGCGCACATACCTACCTTAAAACGAAGTTGAATGCTAAGAATAGCGTTAAGGTTGGTATCATTGCCGACCATCACTACTACGAGATGAATACAAAGCTCCGCAAGAATGGAATTGGTACGCTCAAATATCAGCGGCAAGGCGATGGTAATACCAACTTTATTCAGGCCTACGGTCAGTGGAGTCATGCATTCTCAGATAATCTAACCATGAATAATGGTTTACATTATCAGTATTTGGGTCTGAATGGCGATTGGATGGTTGAGCCACGCCTAGGATTGAAGTGGAAATTTGCTCCGAAACAGACCCTTTCGTTCGGGTATGGGCTTCATGGTCAAATGCAGATTCTTCCATTGTACATGGTAGCCACTCAAATCCAAGGGAATACGGTTAACACCAATAAAAATCTGAAGTTTAGCAAAAGCCATCAGCTGGTTATGGGGTACAACCTAATGGTATCGTCGAATACTGCTTTAAAAGCAGAGGTTTACTATCAGCAGCTATTCGATATCCCTGTAACCCGCACCGATAAAGCCTCTTCGTATTCTGCAGTTAACGAGGGGATGTCGTATCTATTCTCCGATAAGGATAGCCTAGTGAACGAGGGAACGGGTCGTAACTATGGGCTAGAACTTACATTTGAACGATTCTTTAGCCGTGGGTATTACTATCTGGTTACAACATCGCTCTACGATTCAAAATACAAGGGTAGCGATGGAGTTCTTCGAAATACAGCTTTCAATGGCAAATATGTCCTCAATGTGCTTGCAGGGAAAGAGTTTAAGATTAACGATAGGTCAAAGTTTATGATTGATTTAAAGGTTACAAATGCCGGAGGGAAACGATATACCCCTGTTAACTATGAAGCATCTGGGTTAGAAGGAAAAGAGGTTCGGTTTGAGGATAGAGCTTATTCCGAAAAGTTTGATAACTATTTCCGAACTGACCTGAAGATCACCTATAGGTTAAATTCGTTAAGAGTTGCGCACGAATTCTTTATCAATATCGATAATGTATTCAATACCAAAAATGTATTTGCACAGACATACAATATCACCGATAATAAGCTAAACTATATATATCAGCTTGGCGTATTCCCTACATTTCAGTATAAGATTTATTTTTAACCGTAATTCAACATATTGCTACAAAGGCGCAAAGACTCGAAGTTTAGGTTATACTTTTGACGAATTTGATGTAATTTAAAAGCTGAATACACACAGCTTGTAAAGGGTTATTACTATTCGTTTAGTTTAGGTCTTCGAAGTTCTTTGTGCCCGAGTGGCGATTTCTAAAAAAAAGTTTTTATTCTAAATCATAGAGATCATTAACTTTGGGTTGAATTTAAATTAGGTTTCTATGAAATATTTCGGAATCACAACCATCAACCCAATTGTATTCTATATTGGGAAATTAGCCTTTGTTGGGAATATGATTTTTATTTTTTTTGGTGGTTATGTAAAGGTCTATAAGTTTAACTCAATTATTCTATTAGCCGATTTGGTGCTATTATTTATCCCAGGGCTTCTGATTCTATTTACATCTATTTTTCAGCTAGGTGAGTCGATAAGGGTTGGATTACCTGAAGAGGATACATCGCTCAAAACTCATGGCTTTTTCAGAATCAGCCGTAACCCTATATACCTAAGCGTTTATATGCTCAGTTTGGCCTCCTGCATATATGTTCCTCACTGGTTAAATATTATATTCCTTTTGCTAACGATTATGGTGCATCACCAAATAGTGATTGCAGAAGAAAAGTTTTTAAAAGGAAAGTTTAACGAGCAGTGGGCTGAATACTGCCAAAAGGTGAGGCGGTATTTATAAATACTTTAATTGTAATCATTCACCACGGAGACACAGACCTGCCGGTAGGCAGGGACCACAGAGATTTTTTCTATTTACTAGTTAGACTTATCGATTGTTTAGTTCTTTTCCATCAATGAAAAACCTTAAATTAAACGTTAAAGATTTTGTTAATAGTAACTATATCTATAAACATTCTCTGTGTTCTTCGTGTCTCCGTGGTTTATATCTCATAGTATTGCTGATTAGTTATCTTTAAATAAATCATAATCATCATAAGATGAATAATATACTTTGTTGCGATAAACATTTGGAGCAGGAATTCCAAAAGGTTGAAAAAAAGATTAAATTTATAGCTATACCCGTATTTATCGCAGTATCATTCATCTATATTACCGATATTCCTATAGCTAATACAGCGGAGTTGTGGTGTCATATTATTAACTCAATAGTTGGAATATTGAGTATTTGGGCTATTACACGCACAATAATTCACTTCTTTAAGTATCGTTTACCCAACCTAAATCATTTTTTGAGGATAACACTTCAGCTCATCTTGTCGATTAGTCTTTCCATTTTATGCGAGATATTATTACTTATTGTAAATGAGAATATTAGATTTTTAAATCATTATCATCACTTAGGGGTAAATGAGTTGAAGAATCTAATGATTGCCACATTCCTATTTACCCTATTGGTAAATGCTATATACGAAGGGTTTTATCTTTTCTTACGCTTGGCGCAATCAGCATTAGTAACCGAGAGGTATAGGAAGGAGAGCGTTGAGGCAAAGTACCAGAACCTTACCAGTAGGCTCAATCCACATTTTCTATTCAACAGCCTTAATACCCTAACCGCTGTGGTAGAGGAGGAACCTAAAAAAGCAGTTTCGTATATTCAGGAACTTTCAACGGTATATCGATATGTGCTGAATAGCCAAAAAAACACTTGGGTTGATCTGCCTCAGGAGTTGAAATTTACCAATTCGTATATCCAACTTCTAAAGATGAGGTTTGAGGATAATTTAATGGTTAACCTTGACATCTGCGAGAAGCATTCTACCTATTGTATTCTTCCGCTAACCATACAGCTGCTGATTGAAAATGCAGTGAAGCATAACGAAATATCAAACACCCATGCGCTAAATGTGCAGATTTACTGCCAGGACGAAATGTTGATTGTTAGCAATAACAAGCAGAAGCGGATAATTATGCCCTCATCAACCAGGGTGGGTTTGCACAATATTAGCGAACGGTATAAATTTTTGGTGAACCGAGAGGTTATTATCGAAGATTTAGATGATAGTTTTACAGTAAAGATTCCTTTGGTTAAGCTATCGGATAGTAGGCTAGATATTGATAATCCCGATCATGAGGATACTAATTATTGAGGATGAAGCACCCGCCCAAAGGCGTTTGATTAAGTTGGTTCAGCAGTGTGACCCTTCTGCTCAAATTATTGGAGTAATCCAAAGCGTAAAGGAGGGGATTGAATGGTTTGGTGCAAATTCTGCTCCCGACCTAATTTTGTCTGATATTCAACTCTCCGACGATTTGAGTTTTAAGATTTTCTCGGAGCTTAAAATTCAAACTCCCGTTATATTTACCACCGCTTACGATGAATACGCTATTAATGCTTTTAAATTCCATAGTATCGATTACCTCCTTAAACCCATAAACCTCGATGAGCTAAAGCAGAGCATTGAGAAGTACAAATCGATCCATGTCGTCAATCAGCCAACCGATTTTGCTAAGCTTTTAAAGGGTTTTGAGGTAAAGGAGTACCGCTCACGTTTCTTGGTTTATTCGGGCGATAGCCTATTCCCGATAACCATAGGTGAAATAGCCTACTTTTTATCGGAGGATGGCGTTACCTTTTTGGTTCACGAAGGCGGCAAACGGTATATCATTAACGATTCCCTCGACCAGCTGGAGGATGAGCTTGACCCTAGACAGTTTATTCGGGTTAACCGCCAATTTTTGATGTCGGCAAAGGCCATTCAGCGCGTTCATAGCTACGGAATCCAAAAGCTCAAGCTAACCGTAAAACCGGCTACCGATATTGATATTATTGTTAGCAAGCTCCGAGTAACGGACTTTAAGGCGTGGTTGAATAGATGATAGATTTTATATACCCCAAAAATTTAATAATAGTAAAGGCTTACTAACCAAAGCAAGCCTTTTACTAGTATTATGATCCTTACACCTCTTATTTTGCTTTTAGCATTAAAACCTGCCTATCCATTTCATTAATTTTTCTTTGATACTGTACTAAATCGGTATATAGTTCAGGTTTAAATTTCCCTTTTTTCCACTCAATCGTTCTAATGAATGTGATTAAATTTTTTGTTGAATTTACCTCTAATTTATATGCTCCGAATGCGCTAGTGAACGAATTAGCAACAGGTAATTTATCAATATTTAATTGCAGCGGAATTGCAAATTTAAGGGTATCAATCTGCATAAAATCCCTTCGAATAACGATATCCGATTTTCTATTACTAACCCGTTTAATATCTTCAAGTTGGGTTACCTGATTGAATGGTAGTATCATAGTGTTATTGTTAGTAACCTGAGCAATTTGAGAAACATTATACTCAACACTTTCAGTTATTATTGGAAGTATATCCTTCTGCTCAACGTAGTTTAAACTAGTTATTTTAACCTGACGTAGTTGAAACCGGCTGAGTACATTTTCCCTTTGTTTTTCAGGTCTTTCGAGCATTAGGTAACGTACATCTTCAGTTGCAACTCCGATATAGCTGCTTTTTTGTAAAACATTACAATCCATTTGATTGCTAACTTTAAAGGAGAAGCTATTGATGATTTTATTTTTTTCCTTCCCATAAACATTTGTATGCTTTAGGTAGCTATTTATGCTATCAATTACCAGAACATCGCGATCGTCTGTAAATGTTCCATTATAACCAAAGGGAACCTGTTGGTTAGTACATTCGAGGTATAAAGTATCCTTGCTTATGGGCAGCATTAAAAAGGCATGGTTAAACTGGCTACAAACAAATTTATTATCAATGTTTGGTGCATCTTCACCAGCTCTAACTAAGCAGTAATATGATTTAATACCAGCTATTTCTAAAAGAGATTTCATATAATTTGCCAAAGCTTTACAATCGCCATAGGATAGCCTATCAACGGTTTCTGCTGGGAAGGGCTGGTATCCTCCAATGCCCATTTGAATACTAACATAGCGTACCTTATTCTGAAGGTATTCGTATAACCGTTTCGCTTTTTCAATATCTGAACTAGCGTCTAATAATAAATTTTTAATTTTTTCCTTTGTTTGTTCAGGAAGAATATTTTTATTTCGCCCAAGATTATGTGCCCAATTTCCCAAATCGCTCCAGCTTGAATTGGAGCCTTCATAATCATCCATTACAAATCTCTCAGGTGCAACATAAAGGATCGGCGTAACATCAGTAAATGCACCTGAAAAGGGTTCTTGTTCAATAATAGGTAAATTCTCAATACTCCATAAATATGATTTTGATTCTACCCCTTCGATAATTGTTGGAGTTAAAGCAAATTTCTCATTCCCTTTTAAACTTATTTTTGCTCCTTTTTCAAGGATAATTTTATAAGAAGATTTTTGTACAGAAACATTATAGCTTGGGTATATCTGCCAGCCCGGAATAGCAAAAAAACTTTTGTGTTTTTTCGTGTATTCGTAAACAACAGTGTATGGATAATCGCCTACTTTAGGATTTGCAACTTTTAACCGATTGTCATCATAAATTGAAAAACCTGCAATTGCGCTAACATCTAAAAACTCATCGGCTTTTATTTTTCGAATTTTCTTCCCAGTCTTATCATAAACAACCCCATCAAGGCCTGAAATTGAGCTGAATTTATCGTACGATTCTACCAAATAGCTAAATCTTTCACCATTCTCGTTGAGTATTGTAGTTGCAATTTTTACAAATTCTTCTACTTTCCCATTTGCAGATATAGTTAAGATTGTTTCAAAATTTCTAATTACAGCATTTGATTTTAGTTTTAGTTCAGCAGGTATTAAGGATACTGACCAATTTGGTTCTTCGCTGGCATATGTTACATGTACTAAAGATATTGCTATCAGGAGTAAGTAAAGTATTTTTTTTCTCATGTTATATCTTTTTTAAAACAATTGATTCATTCTGTTTTTGAAGCATCAACTCAAATACTCCTCTTAAGCCCATATATTCAATTGTTTCGTATTTTAATTTATTGATATAAAATTTCGTGCTAATGGATATTGAACTACCTGAACTTTGAATTTTATATGTAAAGCGAATGGATTTATCGTTGTTAGTTAAGTCAGCACTTTTAGGAAGTTCCGATACTTGATAGTTTGATGGGATATTTATTGTAATTATCGAAGAATACTCTGTTTGTTGAGGAAAATTGATGGGTAAATACCTTTTATCCGATTGAAAGGGATTCGCTGTTGGTTTAATAATTACAAAAGGATTAACTAATAGAACCTCATTAGAGCCTAACGAATTACTATAGTTTACCTGATACTCATCAACAAAGTCTTGGTACGAATCATTCAGGTTATTAAATTTATAGCTATCGATATACCAACCTGAGTTTTCTGCTTCTAGCTCTTGAATATATGTGTCATGATCGGGCTTGGATTTTAGATAATGTTTAAAATTAGCTGAGGTATAGTCCGAACGTTTAATCGAAATCTTTCCAGTAATTCTACCAGTAGAATCGATGCTGAGCTGGGAATAAGTAGATTTTTTTAACTTTTTTTCTGGTTTTATGAAAACCGAACAATCGCCCTTTCCCTTTTCAAGGGCATGCCCCAAGCAATTAAGTATTCTTTCCGTAGGAAGATCAAATGGAACGAATTCATCGGTGGCATCGAGGTATTTTGTTCCAGTTGGTAGCTCTACCGCAGCAACTACATAGTTAAACTTATCAATTGTTGGGAAATACTTGGAGATTATTCCATTTTCCCTAGTGCTAAATAATACAGGATAACTTTTTAGGGCTAGTTTTTTGAGTAGGGCAACTAGATTAAGATTAATATCGGCAGAGTTACCCTGCTTAAGCTCAAAGGTTTTTTTTAATTCTTGGGATAGATAACACGCCTCTTGTTCATTCCATTTTATTCTTTTAATGGATTCAAAAGCATTTTTAGCGAGTTCTTCCTCATTTTTCGACATGAGTTTGATGCTATCGGCTAAACTATTTAAATATAAACCAATCCCATTAATTTTTTTTCCAAAATACTCATGTTCCATAAATCGTTGAGTAACAGCATCCCATGATGAAGCAAAAAAACCTGAACTCGCATAATTTACTCCTATAAAAGAATAGCTAAGAATTTCTAATTCCATTCGTACCCTATAGTCGTTATCCGATGTAATAAATGGTTCGTTTTTAAAGGATGGCATATCTTTTACAATCCACTTATCATCACCTTTAAATGTATATCCCAGATATCCTATTTCTTTAATTCGAATATCAATGTTTGGATTCTGCGGGAAATATATTGCCCCATAAATAACTGGAATCCTTTGTTGAATTTCGTATGACTCAGGAATTCCTTCCTGAAATATTTCAATTTCAAATACAGAACCTTCTTTAACATTTGGCATAGCGACTCTTGTTCTATAAATATCGCCAATTACCTGTTCTTCAAAGATCGATTCTTTAGTGAGCTTGGTTTTAACTATTTCCCCATTCTCAAGATTATAAGTACAACCTTTAATGGAGTTTTTTAGTTTTCCGTAGAAAACTCTACTGGCAATAGAGGTTCCAGTTTTTTTAAGAACTTTATAACGAAATAGTTGTAAAAATTTAAACTGTAAGGGGATGAATTCAGCGTATTGATAGAGTACTACAGCATCAGCAGAGGTATCCTGTTCATAGGATTTCATCTGAAGTTCTTCTTTTGTAACTTTACCATACTTAAGTTTTTTAATATCCTCAGATTTAGATGTTAACACTGAGCAAACAATTAAGATGATAGATAAGATTTTAACTATTTGACTATTCATGGTTTGTTGATTATTTTGGTTATTTTATAATAAAGGTAATAAGATTTTCTAAATAAAAAATATTTTAATAATAAAATGGTTATTCAACAAAAAGTGTGGAAGGGAAGAGAGATAATTTGGTTTTGCTCCAATATTGACCCCAGAGGGGTCGGATGTTTATAGAAAAAATGCCCATTTATGGTTCTACCCCGGCTAGGGTCGAATGTTCCTAGGGAAAGATATTTTCTATTGACATATAATTCCTCTGGGATTAAGAAAGCCAATGAATAAAAAGTGTATAAGGTTTTCAAGAGATTACCGATAAAATCCTACACTTGTAGCATTACAACTACCCACTAGTTTTGTCGAATAACCTTAATATTACATGACTTAAGGTTTTTAAACTCTAAGTTGAATTATTTTTCTGTCCGTTGAACGTGATAAATAGTGCATTTCTGAATATTCATTTAATGTACCATTAATCAATATTGTAATTACTATAATGCTAAAAATAAACATTATAATAACGCAAAAGATTAAAACTTAAATACAACAACTTCTTATTTAAGTTTTTTGCATAAATCTTAAATAAGGTTTATCTTTGTTTAAAGTATAAGAAAATTATGAGGGATTTTAAATCAGGTCAGCTCATTAGCCAAGCTTATTATAAAAGTTTTCAGCCAACATTAATTAATCGGCAATGGACGGTTGAAAGCATGGAGGTTTTGCAATTACTGAGCCAAGCAGATAGAGAACTAGGACGGCTTGATATGTATTCTAACTATATTCCCAATATCGACCTTTTTATTAGTATGCACGTTCTTAAAGAAGCAACTCAAAGTAGCAAGATTGAAGGAACTCAAACTAATATGGAAGAGGCTTTACTTGAGAAAGAAGATGTTCCGCTTGACAAACAAGATGACTGGGAAGAGGTGCAGAATTATATAAAAGCAATGGAATCTGCATTACAAACTTTAGAGAATTTACCATTTTCCTCACGATTAATTCGTGAGACTCATCGTGTGCTACTTCAGGGAGTCCGAGGAGAGAAGAAGCAACCTGGTGAATTTAGGAATAGCCAAAACTGGATTGGTGGAGCGACTATCAATGATGCTCTGTTTATTCCACCTATACATACCACTGTTCCTGAGCTAATGAGCGATATTGAGAAGTTTTTGCATAATGAAGAGATTTTTTTCCCAGAATTACTTAAAATAGCATTAGTGCATTATCAATTTGAAACGATTCACCCCTTTCTAGATGGGAACGGTAGGGTTGGTCGATTATTAATACCCTTGTATCTAGTAAATAAAGGGATTTTAAAGAAACCAATATTGTACTTGTCTGACTTCATGGAAACTCACAGATCATTGTACTATGACAATCTGATGAATGTTAGAGAAAAAAACGATATAACTCAATGGTTTAAGTTTTTTTTGGTAGGAATTAACGAAACTGCTAAAAAGGGTATTTCGACATTTGATCGAATTCTTCAATTGCAGAAAGAAAACGATTTAAAAATACAATCCCTAGGAAGTAGGGCGGCAAATGCACAAAAGGTTACCAATTACCTGTATCAAAAACCTATAATTAATGCTGAAAAGGTAAGCGAAGTTACTGGAATCTCAATGCCATCCTCCTACAAACTTTTGGCAGAGCTGGAAAGGATTAATATACTGAAAGAAATCACAGGAGCACAGCGAGGACGTTCCTATCTCTTCGAGAATTATTTAAAACTATTCAGATGATGGCTGTATAAAAAGCTTTCGTTAAAAATCTCCAAACTAGAAAAGGGTTATTTTCGATTGTTTTTACCAAGTAATTAATAATCTAGTTCTTATATAAACGAATATGATGGTCGGAAAATAAAACAAATACTTAATAAAATAGCGAAAGGATCAATTCAAATTATACAATGAAACACTTCCAAGCAACGCCAATACAAAATATAGAAAGTCAACATACTACAAAGAATTATCTCAATAATTCTCGATCATTTGAAACATTAATAGGCTTACTTAGTGGGATAATCCCTTTTACTTTAGCTGGTCGTAAGCTATCCTTCTATAATATGTTTTTGGATTTTCTGAGGGCTATCTGCTTAAAAGTAATTTCTAACAACCAGAACCATTGGCAAGAGCTAATGGTAACTGGTTCTGACTTTGCCCAGCTGCTTTTACAATTGGATATGGCCACTGTTATCGATAATAAGGCGGTCTTACATCCAAAATATGCTGCTAAACAGCAATATAGACCCCTTCGTAAGCAGCAGCGCCACTACCAGTTTATAATTCAGCTTATCTCTTACTATAATCACAACGATGCCCGAATACCCATTAGCAATGGTTGGAAAAGAATGATACTTGATAAGAAGCTGGATTATGAGATTCGTCTTTGCGAAACGCTTATCAACCTCGAAAAATTTGAGGTAGGAAAAAAAATTAAAAGTCCATTTAAAGACAGCTACTACACAGGTTCTGGTGAAAACGCATTTAACAGCTATACAAAGCTCATATTTTTAAATTATGCTAATCTTATAAACGAAACAACCGGTTTAAAGAATATACTGGATATAGGATGTGGCTATGGCAATTCCATTGACACCCTAATTGGTAACCACCCATCCGTTTCAACTACTGGTATTGAATTGAATCAGGAGGTGGCCTCTGCTACAAAGCAGAAATTTAAGGATATTGCACGGGTTGCCATTGTCAATAAGAGCATATTTGATTACCAGCCTGATAAGAAGTTTGATCTGATCCTCCTCAACTACGTTTTGTTTTATTTTTCGCATGACGAAAAGGTGATCCTTTTCAAACATCTTGACAGATTGTTGTCCGAAGATGGAAGAATACTGGTGTGCCAATACTACTCTGGCATTGAAAACATGAAAGTATCCTTATCCTCAATTCATGGGGATACAAACTTTTCAAAGAAAATCGAGATCTACTACGCTAACAAAATATCCTATGCCAACACATTGTGGAATAATACTGTAGATGCATTCAAAGAGGCGGAACGGTTTGATTTATTTCAGAATATTTTAAATACTACAGGTTTTTGCATGTACCGAATTTTTCCCGCCGATAAGTTTTACTACTCATTTTTTATCGAAATTACCAGACAGCATGAAAAGGGGAGGGTTGAAAAGGGGTTCAATGCCTCTTCAATTTGAGATGCATTCAGAGGAGAAATTTTCTAGAAAGGAAAACCCCTCTCTAAATTATTCATTTAAAGAGGGTTGCTATATTTTTTTGTTGACCTACCAGGATTCGAACCTAGACTGACAGAACCAAAATCTGAAGTGCTACCATTACACCATAGGTCAATCATACATCGCCTGAAAAAGGCACGGCAAAACTAATATATTTTTTTGCTTGCAACAAAATATTTGACCTAGAAAGCAAAAAAATATTCCAATGTAATTGTAAGTGTTTAATATTCTATGCGTTTATGCACAGAGGGGTTATTTTATTTTACTCTTCGCCAACTTTATTGCTGAAGGAGCGTCAACCACATGTGTTATCTTACTTCCCTTATAGTCCATTTCCCTGCTTGTGTCGATTAGAATTTGTTTGTAATCAAGGGGGCTAAGATTATGGTTAACTTCCATCATCATGGCTACAATACCCGCAGCTACAGGAGACATTGAGGATAGTGAGAGAAATGGAGTAGCATCACCGCTAGTTGGTTTTCTATTGGCCTTTAGGTACTTTTTGTATGAATCGAGCAACAAAAGATTATAGTCGAAATGGAAGATATTAATATCAGGTTCTCGTGAGTACCCTTCATCGTTATTCGGAGATAGTATGTAGGGAAGCGTATTTGTAGGATATGTATAGTGGATAAAGGTTGTAACAATCCCCTTGCTATTCGCTTTACTAACAGCGCTATCAATCAATCCAACGAATTGAGGTGCGAATGGTTCGCCAGAATAGGTTAAAATGTCAATTTTATTCTCAATGGCCCAATCTATGGCACTTACAATTGCATTTGCTTCTTTGGCCTTATCGGAGCACCGAGCATTCAGCGCATAAATCTCAACATTGGGTGCTATTTCTTTTAGGGTAGTTGCCATCCAAAATCCATGCTCATCGATCTGCTCAAATTTTTCCTTTGAGTTAAGGAAATCTTTACCTCCAGTATATACCTTTTCATGCTTTTTGAACCCAAAGTATTTATCAATAATACCAACTTTAACACCTTTTCCAGTAGAAATATTTTGAGCTTCTTTTATATGATGAATGGTTTCGTAATTATCCCTTGTGTTGGCATTATAGAAATTAACATACCAAAGCTTATCCGATGAAGTTAATGCACATCTTATATTGACAAGTATTGACAATACTAAAAGAGCTAAAAATGCTATTTTACCTTTCCGCTTCATGGTTGAAATTTTTATGTTTTTTGCTTATTCTAGAATTTAAAAAAGAATGCCGATTAAAAATTATTTTTAAGCGACATCCCTTTTTGACGGAATATTACACAACCTAACAATAGTTGTTATTTTTCAAGCTCTTTTAGCTTTTTCTCCCTCATCTCCCATTTCCTTTCAAGCATCTCATTGGGCCAGTAATCGGATTCTGGTTGATGGGCATTCATCAAATCCTCCATGGATTTATCGATGAAAACTTTAAAGTTTTCGGGAATCTGAAGGTTGATCGTTAATTCCTGTAATTTCCATTTTTCACCGATAGGTAGGGTAAAGTATGAATCAAAATTTAGTATAGAATCCTTTATGGTGTAATTATACTTTATACTTTTTGCGTTCAGCTCAGCGGCGAGTTTGTTTGCCCCTCTCGCTTTACGAATAATCTCAATCTCAGGATATTTCTTATCGCTTCGCTCAATGATTATGCTTGGTCTGCCGGTAATTAGCGTTTTCCCATTAACCTTAGCGATGGCATATTCATCAATTTCAATAACATTAGGCGATGATAAAAATAGGCTTTCGGAGTTTTCGGTTGCTTGAATGCGTAAGTATTGACTACCCTTGAGCGTTGATTCGAGCGAAAAGGTTTCTACAACCTGCTTACGAACGGTAAAGCTCTTAGCTTGTGAGTAAATTGCAAAAGTCACAATAACGATAGAGAATACCCATATGGTTGCTGCGATAAGACCGATAACTCGGTCGCGAGCTTTAAAATGGAAAAGAATCCTTATACCCAAATATAGCAGCGCAAAAATGGGAATAGCAACAACTAAGAAGATAGGAATTGTTAGCCAGATGCTAGTGCTAAATTCAAAAATTGATGTAATTACTTCTCCAAGGGGAATACCATGTACCATAGGGAATGCACCGTGGAAAAGCAAACCACCAAAAAAGATAACGTTAATTACAGCAAATAGCGCAATAAGCATAGTTACTATAAGGGTTACGGCAATTATTATAGCAATTACCTTAACAATAATGAGTAGGAACTGAATTACCCAATAGGCAAAGCGCCCAATGATATAGACAATGCTCTCTAGGAATCCCTTTAGGCCACTTTTCTTAAAATTCTGATTTATTTGAGATGACTCCTCACGAATCGATTTCTCGATATTTGAAAGATTTACTGGTTCACCCTTCATCTCCAATTTTTGCCTTGGTGTAATGGCTTTAGGTACTGCAATCCAAAGAATTAAATAGAGTACAATTCCTAGCCCTTTAAAAAATATTAGGAATATAAAAATTATTCGAATAACAATTGGATCGGCTCCAAAGTACTCCCCTAAACCAGCACATACACCTGCAATGTATGAGCGTTCTACATCACGATATAACCTTTTTTGTGATTGATAATTTCTACTGGATGTGTTACCGCTTTCTGCCCCTGAGGCAATTTCATCAGGGTTTCCGAGTATTTCAAGAACCTCCTTTACAAGGTCAATGGATATTGATTCGGCTGTACCTTTCCTTTCGGCAAAGAGTTCAGAGATTCTTTCTTCGATATCCTGAATAATATCTTTCCCCTCCTTATCGCTGATAAGCCTTTGTTTAAGGGTGTTGATATAGTTTTCGAGAAGAATAAAAGCATCCTCTTCAATATTGTAGGTTAAGCCACCTAGACTTATTTTAATAGTTTTTTTCATGGTGCAGCTTATTCAATAGTTCTAATGGTTTTCACCGTATCAACAAGTTCATTCCAGCTTGTTTCGAGTTCAGCTAAATAGGTACGTCCTTTTTCAGTAAGGGCGTAATACTTTCTTGGTGGTCCTTGAGGCGATTCTTCCCAGCGGTAGCTGAGCAATCCTGCATTTTTCTGACGGGTAAGCATGGGGTATAACGTCCCTTCAACTACGATCATCTTTGCTTCTTTCAGCTTGCTGATTAGATCTGTGGTATATGATTCGCCCCTCGAAAGGATAGAAAGAATGCAGAGTTCGAGCACTCCTTTCCTCATTTGAGCTTTTGAATTATCTAATTCCATATCGATAATTATTAAATTTATTATTTTCTAGCATCGTTAAATGACCTGCCTATATTATCTGCAGTAACCGGTTCGCCTTTCATCTCAAGCTTTTGCGATGAAGTAATGGCTGGTGGAACCACAATCCAAAGGATTATATAGGTGATTAAGCCTAATCCACCCCAGAAAAGGGTGAATACGAAGATAAGTCTCAGCACCAGAGGCTCTATTCTCCAGTAGTAACCAATGCCAGAGCATACTCCTCCGAGTATTTTGTCATCGGTATCGCGGTATAACCTGCGATAGCTTTTGTAATCGTTTTGAATGTTGTTTTTCATATTTTCCTCTCCTTCTATTTCACCAGGCTCACCCATAATTTTGATGATTCGGTTAACCTCGTTGATATCAACCGCCTGATTTTCTTGTTTAATGGTTTCACGCAGATGCTCTGCGATTCTAGTTTCAATATCCGATATAATTTCCTGTTTCCCTTCCTCGTTAGCGAAGTGAAACTCTAATCTTTTCAGGTAGCCATGTAAAACATTATAGGCATCTTCTTCAAGATTAAAGATACTTCCGTTAAGGCTTACTGTCATCGTTTTTTTCATAGTTATAATTGTTAATTACCAAGTCTATAAAGGTATTATTACAGCACAAATATAATATATAAATATATACTATGCAATACATAGTAGTAATTATTTTCAAATAAAAATGTTAAAATTATTTAATGTAACGTGAGTTCGATCTAAGGAATGATAGTAATACTCTAAAATGCAATTTATTACAAATATTTCATTTGGTATTGGAATAATGCCTGCCTGCCGGTAGGCAGGGAATAATGGAGTTTCTTCTAACTTTTGTCTTCCATTTTTCCATCATTCCATTTTCTCCAATAGATTAAAATGCAGATAATGTAGCATTTAGATTGCTTCTTACATCGAGCTGACGTTAATGTATTAAATATGAGAGATATATACATTTGTAGTGAATTGAAGTAAAAGATTACTTTTACAATTATTTACAAATCATATGAAAACAGGAATACTTCGTAAAATGGATATTACCAATTGCGGTTCTGCAACACAAATATCTGCTAACTATCTTTTAAGAATTGAAAATGAGATTATTCCGATGAATTCGATGCTGAATAAGCCTATCGAAATTAAATTTTTGGGTAATATTTATTGTATTAGATGTGGTAAGAAGACATCAAGGTCTTTTGGGCAAGGGTATTGCTATCCCTGTTTTAGCACTGCTCCCGAAACCGAGGAGTGCGTATTGCGCCCTGAACTTTGCAAAGCGCATTTAGGCGAAGCCCGTGATTTGGAGTTTGCGAAGAACCATTGCCTTATCGACCATTTTGTTTATTTGGCATGGTCGGGAGGGTTAAAGGTAGGAATTACACGTAATACTCAAATCCCAACCCGATGGCTCGACCAAGGGGCGAGCAGAGCAATAATAATATGTAGAACACCTAACCGATATTCTGCAGGTATGGTTGAGGTGGAGCTTAAAAAGAGCTATGCCGATAAAACCAATTGGCAGGCAATGCTTAAAGGATTACAGGATAACGACCTAGACCTTAGATTAGAGAAAGAAAAGGCGTTGAATTTTTTGAAAGGGAAAGGTTTTAGCTATCAAGCTGAGGCAGATATTGTGTATTGTATTCAATACCCTATTCTTCATTACCCAGAAAAAGTGAAATCATTTTCATTCGATAAGGAGGCTGAATTTAAGGGTATTCTAAACGGAATAAAGGGTCAATACCTAATACTTGATAGTGGACGAGCTCTAAACATTAGAACGCATGGCGGTTTTCAGGTGGAGATTAAGTTCTAATAAACAGCCATGAGAACTACTGTAATGTTATGTATCAATTATTACGTTCTTATTTTAACCGACGGGTTAAACCATCGGTTATTGCTCTGAATACTTTTCTGTCATAGTATGATTAACATAACACTAGGCTATTTGATGAGATGCCAGGTAAACTAGGCATTTGAAATATCTACCGCAATTTTTAAAATTTTGCTTACCTCCCCATGCTGATTGTATATGGGGGAGTAGGTTTCGAGGAATTGGTAATCCATACCATTTATTGTAAACTTCGTAGTTTGCTTTTTGGTATTGCCTTTGCGTAAATCATGCCAAAATTGCTCATAGCTAGCTATCTGGTTATCGTTTAATTTTAGATCTCTTGAATGGTGAGTGCCGATTATCTTATCGCGAGGGATGCCTAGAATTGCTTGATATGAATCATTCACCGATAGCACATAGCCTTTTGTATCGTACTCCATTAAGTAGGCAGAAGTATTTAAAGCATTAACAAGACCCTCTAGCTCCGATGTTTTTCTCGATGCCTCTTCTTGTGTTGACTGAAGCTCCTCCATGTTCTGACGCATCTCCTCTTCCTGAGCGGCCATCATTTCGGCTTGCTCCTGCGATTTTTCGAGAAGTTCGGCGGTTCGGCTATTTACGTTTACCGAATGAAGCGTGGATGCTATGTTTTGGGCAACTTTTTTTACAAATTCAATTTCATGGGTTTTGAATCGATTGAACGAGGTTAACTCAATAACTCCAAGCACTTCCTCTTCAACGATAAGGGGAACTAATAGAAGTGCATTTGGATTTGCACCTCCTAGCCCCGAAGTGATTTCGATATACTCCTGTGGTATTTCTATAAGATTAATGATGTCTTTTTCAGCAGCGCAAGTTCCAACCAAACCTTCGCCCTTTGCAAATGATTTCTTAATAATCCTTTTACGGTCAAAGGCGAAGGCAGCAATAAGCTCGTATTCCTCGCGATCAAGCTTATCGTTTATAACGAAAAGCCCTCCCTGTATTGCATTTAAGTACCATACAATGTTTTTAATGATTTCATCGCCAAGTTTTAATCGGTTGTTGTTGTTCTGCCGAAGTAGTTCGGCAAAAAGGGTAAGTCCCTCGTTGGCCCATTTAACCTTTTCCTCCTCTTGTTTACGAATTACTTCTTCATCCCTTGCTTTTAATAGGTTATCTCGCATATCTATCAGCGATTTACCTAGTACGTCATCCTCGCTAAGCAGATTCAAGTTTACATCAAGGTTTCCGCTACCAATTTGCCGTGCAAAATCAGTTTTATTGTTAATACCTACAATCGATGCTGAAAGGGCGTTGGCCATTACCTCTATTTCATCACCAGTTTTTATATCAAGGTTAATCGATTTATCAATTCTTCCAGTTGCCACTTCTTGCAGAAGTTTGGTCATCTCATTGATAGGTCGGGTTAAGTAATTGGTAAAAACGAAAAGAACAATAATAAGAAACAATAACCCGATTATACCCGCTAACAGATTTATGTTGTAGTTTGAGTTAGCCTCTGCCATAATTTTATTCTTCGGAACAACTATTCCCAATGCCCATGGAGTATTCGTTTTACCAACTATTATTGGAGCAAGTGTATAGTAAAGGGTTTCGCCATTTTTTTGTTTATAGGAAAAGTTAAACTCTTCGCCACGCTGAACTTTCTCTAAGAGCTTATACTCCTTAACAAGTTCAGGTAATTTATTATTAATATTCTTTTTGAACAACGAAGTATCGGGGTGTGAAACGAATACCCCTTTATTGGAAAGCAAAAAAGCATAGCTTTCGGGAAATGGCTTGATGCTATTGACCAACTCTTGGAAGCGGCTTAATACCAAATCGAGGGCAACCAGTCCAATAAATTTACCATTTTCTAAAAGAGGTGAAGCAACGGAGGTCATCATTTTGCCCCCTTGAAGTAGAGAGATATATGGTTCTTCCAAACGCTCATTTGCCCCTTTCTTCATCCCCCCGTAAGTCACAGGGTCACCGGTTAAGCTTCGAATTTCCCTTTTAGTTTTTAGAACGCCCTTTTCTTTATAGATAATATAGAATTGACGCCCAGTGGGCTTATCCCACTGGGGGTCGAGGTTGCTAAGCTCCCAGCTATCCCATAAGGCATCCAAATGCGGATTTGCTGCAAAAACTCTATTGTACATATCGCGGTAATGCACAAGCCACTTTTCTTGCGGTAAAGATTTGTATTCAAGAAAGGCATTGGACAGAGTTTTTGCAATAGCTAAATCGTAATTTAACCAGCTTTCAATTTGATAGGCATTTTGTTTTGCCAAAGCATTGGTGTATTCTAACGCATTTTTGTAAATAATATCTTTTGACGAATGGCTTATGAAAATAAAGATGGTTGAGAACACAACCAAAATAGCACCCAAAATGAAGATAATAATCTTTTGCCAGATTTTTAATTTTATTTTCATAGTATCCCGATTTTAATCAACCTTAAACATAAGCAAAAATAGTTAATTGATTATTCAATAACCATCTTTTTTATGCATATCATTTGATTTATTGCTATTAACGAAACCCAATGGTTTTAGAAACAGTATAAATAGTTTATTAATTCAATGCTTGGAAAGTTAATGTTTACTATTTTTGAGCGATTAATTGAATCTATAAAAATTCGCCAATGTCAAATTTAGATTTAAAATCCCACGTTTCGATACTAAAGACTATCGGACTATTTGCCTCTGTTCGCGAAGAGGTGCTTTACCAAATTGCAGAAGTTTTAGTTCCTAAACAGCTAAAACAGGATGAAGTTTTATTCAAAAAAGGGGACGATGATCATACCCTTTACATCGTGGTAAGGGGTAGCGTAAAAGCGCATGTAGGCGATCATAACTTTGCCGTTTTTCAATACTCTGAGTTTTTTGGCGAATACTCATTGCTTGATTCCTCGGCACGCTCTACATCGGTTACAGCATTAGAGCCTACCGATCTACTAGGTTTCGAACAAAAAGATTTTTTTAATTTTCTCGACAATAACCCCTCAATGACCCGGGCAATGCTCAATAATCTTGTTTGGAGGCTTAGGGATTACAACTTTCTGGAGGCTGAATTAACAGCTAAAAATAATGAGGTGCATAAACAGAAGGAAGCTATTGAAATACAACGAAAAGAACTTGAATCGTTGAATAGCACCAAGGATAAATTCTTTGCCATTATCGCTCACGATCTAAAAAACCCATTTAGCACTGTTTTAGGACTTTCAGAGCTGCTTGCAAAGGAGTTTGAAACGTTTGAAGCAGATAAGTTGAAGGTTTTTATCGAGCAAATCTATAAATACTCGAATAATACCTTTAACCTTTTGGAGAATCTTCTGCAATGGTCTATGCTTCAAACGGGTAGAATGCCTTTGCGCCCAAAACTTGTTAATATTAATGAGCTGATTACCGAGAATATTGAACTTTTAAAGGGCAATGCCAATCAAAAGGGTATTAGCATCGATTCGAATAAAATCGATGATGGGTTAGTTTTTGTGGATGAAAGCATGATTACAACGGTTATCCGAAACCTATTATCCAATGCCATTAAATTTACTACTCAAGCGGGAGCGATTAATATTGATATTGTAAAAGAGGGTTCAAAGCTAAAAATATCCATTGAGGATAATGGTGTGGGAATATCGATGCAAGATCAGCAACGGCTTTTTAAGATTGACTCAAATCCGACATCTATAGGTACATCAATGGAGAAAGGAACTGGACTAGGGCTAATCCTTTGTAAGGATTTTGTCGAGCGTAATGGGGGAAACATATGGTTAGATAGTCAGCTTGGAAAAGGGACTACGTTTTATTTTACAATCCCCTTTGTTGGTTCAGAGCATTCGAGTGTTTCGAAATAAAGGTTATGGATTAGCGGAAAGTTTCTTTTTGGTAGATATTTCGGAATAAGAATTATGGTCGGTTAGTACCAAGTAGTAATATTCAATTAATGTTCATCGATATCTCAATCGACTTATTAACTGTTCCCGATTCGAGGGTATTATATGGGTTGACACTGCTGGAGAGATGGTGCTTTTGCAATCGAAAAGGGAAAGGAAGCGGGGTTTTGGTTCACATTGACTACTGGTGAGGATAAAAAGGCTTGATTTAATCTTCAACCAAAATTAAGTTTCCGATCGTTCCATCGCTGGTGAAGAAATGTTCAGGGGGAACACTCAAATAGCCATTGATCAAGGTAAGCCGCCCAGTTTTAAGCAATGGTTTTGCGCAAAATAGCATTTGATTCACAAGCACTTCTCTAAATTCGTTCTGTAGATCAGATATTTTTACACCCCAAATAGTCCTAAGGTGGGTTAAAAGCTTTTCGTTGAATTTTGTTCGTTCATCTAGAACTTCGGATTGTAATACAGTGTTCTCTGATTGAATTCCCTGTTCCCATTCATTATATGAGTTCGGATTCCACTCACGAACTAATCCGTTGTATGAATGTGCAGCAGGCCCTAACCCCAAATAAGGTATTCCCTGCCAATAAGCGCAATTATGCCTTGAAAGATAACCCTCCATGGCAAGATTGGAAATCTCGTAATGAATAAATCCATTTTTCTTTGATAGCTCGCGCAGCAGATCGAACTGTTGAGTGCTAATGGATTCGTCAACCTCTTGAATCTTTTTGCCCTTCAACCTTCGTCCAAAAACGGTGCCCTCCTCGTAGGTTAAATGATAGCATGATAGATGCTTAATATTTAATGAAAAAGCTTTATTCAGGCTATACCCCCAGCTGTCCGATGAAGAGTTCGGAAGCCCGTAAATTAGGTCAATACTGATGTTCTCAAACCCATTCTTTTGGGCAAGATTTACCGATTGCTCGGCTGCTTGAGCGTTGTGCCTTCTTCCTAGGAATCGAAGCTCATCGTCAATAAATGACTGAATCCCTATGCTGATTCGGTTTACTCCCGATAAACGATAACCCTGCAATAGCTCTGCGGAAATATCGTCGGGGTTTGCCTCAATGGTAATTTCAGCATCTACTGAAATAGTATAGGTTTTAGCAATACAATCTAGAATATGGTTTATTTGCGATGACCCTATGAGCGAAGGGGTTCCTCCTCCAAAATATATGGTATCAATCGGTTCATTTTTGATAAAACTTTTTCGGAGCGAGAGCTCTTTTTCTATCAGTAAAGGGTACTGTGATATTTTATTAGATGTCCCAATGGAGTAGAAATCACAGTAAAGGCATTTCTTTTTACAGAAAGGTACATGTATATAAATGCTTGCCATTCTATATATGCTTTATGATGTTTGATAGAGATCGTTAATTTCAATATCTTTGCAAAAATACACAAAAATGAAGACTTACAAGATTGCCCTTGGCTGCGACCACGCAGGTTACTCAACAAAGGAGAGCATTAAAAGTTACCTCGAAGATTTAGGCTATAAAGTATGGGATTTTGGTGCCCATAGCGAGGAGAGCGTTGACTACCCTGATTTTGCACACCCTCTTGCAAAATCGGTTAACGAGGGCGAATACGATTTTGGAATTCTGTTTTGTGGGAGCGGCAATGGTGTTAACATCGTTGCCAATAAATACCAGGGGGTGCGTTCTGCCCTTTGCTGGAACGAGGAGATTGCCAAATTAGCCCGATTCCATAATGATGCAAATGTTTGCGCCATTCCTGCCCGATTTGTTGATTTGAACGAGGCTAAGCTGATTGTAAAAGTATTCCTTGAAAGCGAATTCGAGGATGGTCGCCATTCACGAAGGGTGAATAAAATACCAATCAAGTAAGTATTGAATTATTACTCTATCGCTTTTGTTACGTATTGTGCTGGAAGGGTAACCAGCAGGGAGTGCGATATGTGTTCGATTTTAACGACTACTTTCTGCTTTCCCTTATGCTCAACGAGTTCGCCTTTTAATCCTATTAGTGAGCCAAATTTAACCTCAACCTTTGCTCCGGGTTCGAGGGTTTCTTCAACCGCTTCGACCTCAACGTTTTGTTCAAGCAAATTTTTAATAAGATTTATTTGATTGTCAGGAATTGGAACTGCCTTCCCCTCAAAGGTTATATACCTGACAATCCCTAGGGTATTAAGAACATTGTAGTAATCCTTTTGGGTAATCCTTACGAAAATGTAGGATCGAAACAACGGCTCCTCAACCATCTTTTTTCGATCGCTCCACTGTTTTAATCTTCGTTGTAAAGGGAGATACGACTCAATCCCTGCTTCTTCCAAACGTTCTAACACCTTTTTTTCGTTACGCGGTTTGGTGTAAGCGGCGTACCAACGAGCATCAATCTTTTTTTCTAACGCCATTATTTAAAATTTTCGAGGTCAAATATACAACGGCTTAAGGCTTGAACCAAACCATTTACCAATAAGTTCAGGGCAAATCTTTTTAACGATTTTAAAATAGTAGCATTTATTACCAATCACATTTAATACTTTTATAACTTTGATAGTTCATTTTAACCTTAAAATAAAAAACCATGAATCTAGTAGATCGTGCTAAAAACATTATCCTTAAACCAAAGGATGAATGGACTTTGATTGATCAGGAGGATACCTCAGTAGCAACCCTTGTTGCCACCTACTTATTCCCACTTGCTTTAATCCCTGCTATAGCTGCATTTATTGGGTATGGGATAATTGGCGTAGCCTTTTTCGGACCAATCCTAAGCTGGGGCATTAAAATGGCGATTATATCGTTTATTACCACAGTTGTTGGAATTTACATTTCAGCAATAATTATCGATATCCTTGCTCCAAATTTTGGCTCGGTAAAGGATTTCAGAAAAACTATGCAGCTAGTTGTTTATGCCTATACACCGGTAATGCTTGCTGGGGCATTTTCAGCTATACCTGCGCTAGGATTTTTAGGTATTTTGGGATTATATGGACTCTACCTACTCTATATTGGCATTAAACCAATGATGAAATCACCTGATGATAAGGTTACCGTTTACTTCTTAGTAAGCCTGCTTGTAATTATTGCAGTTTACTTTATCCTTGGAGCTATTTTAACCCTAGTCCTTGTTGGTAGGGCATATAATATGATGCCGCAGTAGGTAATTATTGATTTTTTAGTTTAGCAGCCGTTGTTTTAATGAAAAGCAATGGCTGTTTTCATAATCAACCGATTATAGAAGTCAACCAAAATCCAATACTTTTATAGTATAAAATTGACGATATGAGAAGTTATATTTTAAAACTTACCATTATTGCTCTAGGAGTTGTGATGATAAGTTCTTGCAGCAGCAAAAAGGTTACTTTGAAACATGATCAAATACTTGGTTACTGGAAGACCGTTGTTGGCGAGAATGAGTATGTTCAGTTCGAAAAGCTCGATAGCGAATACGTTTACTCAGCATTCACTTACGATAGACTTGCTGCATCAGGCATTTGGGAATTAGACGGGGATAATCTGATTATTAATTTCGATGATGGTACTTCAACATCTGTTTGCGTTAGCTTTATAAGCGATACATTGCTCTTTAACTTAGGTGCGGAGAAATATGTAAAAGCAGTTATTTCGGGAAAAGGAAGAACTCCGCTTGCCGAAATTGGCGATGTTGAGGTGCTTGAAGCGATTATTAAAAATATAAATGTTATATTTTCAGAAATTGAGCCATTTAAGGAGGATTGGGCAACCCCAACCATTAGCTGGCAAAAAATTACCGCCGAGGTAGTGCTTAAAACCGATGCTTTATCGGGGATGGTCGATGTGGGAAATCAAATATCAAAGTACTTAGTGAGCCAAGGCTTTGATATCAATTCAACTCGAACAACTGAAACCATAAGCAGCTATAATAAAGAAAATCTTATAGTGATGATTAGGTTGAGAGGCGCAAACGAACCTAAGGCTGGCGAAGCTTGCTATATCGATGTTATTAGCGGACTCGATAAAAAGTAAGCAGTACAAAAATACTGTGCTGTTAACCTTATTCTTCAGAAAAAAAAAGCGTTACATTTGCCATGCTTTAACCAAAGCGTGAAGTATTTTCAGTATTAAAAAAAAAATCAAAATATCATTTTTGAGATGAAACCAACATTAGTGATTCTTGCTGCTGGAATGGGCAGCCGTTACGGCGGACTTAAACAGGTAGATGGTCTAGGCCCAAATGGTGAAACGATTATCGATTATTCGGTTTTCGATGCAATGCGAGCAGGTTTTGGCAAGGTTGTATTTGTAATCCGCAAGAGCATCGAAAAGGATTTTCTTGAGGTTATAGGAAACCGTTTTAAGGGTAAGATTCCCTTTGAGATAGTTTTTCAGGAGTTGGATATGCTCCCCGAAGGTTTTTCGTGCCCTGCAGATAGGACAAAACCTTGGGGAACCGCTCATGCTTTGTGGGTAACCCGTAATGTTGTTAAGGAGCCATTTGCGGCTATCAATGCTGATGATTTCTATGGTTACGATGCCTTTAGGGTGCTTGCGGAGGCTCTTTCAAAGCCAGATCTCCCGAAGGGAACGTACTTTATGGTAGGTTATCGTTTGGGTAAAACCCTTTCGGAGCAAGGATACGTTTCGAGGGGTGTTTGTACAACCGATGATAAAATGATGCTTCAGACATGCATCGAGCGAACCCAAATAGAGCGGTTAAACGGAAAGGTTTACTATAAAAACGATTTGGGAGATAACGTAGAGGTGGATGAAACCCTCCCCGTTTCGATGAACTGTTGGGGATTAACCCCTGATTTCTTCAAATATACAGAGGAT
Source organism: Bacteroidales bacterium (assembly GCA_003818205.1). Classification (GTDB taxonomy): domain Bacteria; phylum Bacteroidota; class Bacteroidia; order Bacteroidales; family Tenuifilaceae; genus UBA8529. The sequence goes on along the minus strand of RPRQ01000003.1, from coordinate 25,943 downwards.
ATGCTTTCGGGATTTTTATCGGGATCGATTACCAACGCTAAAGCAGAGTTCTATATTCCTACCGTAGTGAATAAACTGTTAGTTGAAAGAAAAGTTACCTGTGAAGTTCTCCCTACTTTTGCCGAGTGGTTTGGCGTAACCTACCCCGGCGATAAACCAATGGTAGAGGGTCGATTAAAGGAACTTTTTGATAAAAAGGAATACCCATCGCCACTTTGGTAGTAAGCTCGGTCGCAGTGTGCAAGGTGAATAAAGCCCAATAAAACCTACGAGCATCATCTAAACGGACTTGATTTATTATAAATATTGACTTAAAATAAGGAGGCCTAAAATCATGAAAATACAAAAAGTTGAAGCAATCGAAATACTCGATTCAAGAGGAAATCCGACAGTTGAAGTGAATTTAAAGTTGGAGGACGGAACAATTTCTCGGGCAATGGTTCCAAGTGGAGCATCAACAGGAGAAAGAGAAGCAACAGAGCTAAGAGATGGCGACAAAAAACGGTATGGTGGAAAAGGTGTTTTAAAAGCGGTAGGGAATGTCAATTCCACTATTGCAAAAGCAATTGAGAATAAATGTTTTAATAATCAACGAGAGTTGGATTATTTTCTATTAGAACTGGATGGCACAAATAACAAATCGAAATTAGGAGCAAATGCCATTCTCGGTGTTTCTATGGCCTATGCCAGAGCAAAAGCCACAAGTTCAAATATTCCATTATATCAATACCTAGGAGGTAGTAATGCTCACATAATTCCAGTTCCTTGCATGAATGTGATTAATGGTGGTAAACATGCTGACAATACAGTAGATTTTCAGGAATTCATGATTGCACCTCACAATGCACCATCATTTACCGAAGCAATCCGTATGGGCGTAGAAGTGTTTCACTCATTAAAAGCTGTATTAAAAGGAAAAGGCTTAAGTACTGGTGTTGGCGATGAAGGAGGATTTGCACCCGATTTAAAATCAAACGAACAGGCGGTTGAAATGATTTTAGAAGGGATTAATAAAGCAGGATATACACCAGGAAAAGATATAAGTATCTGCCTTGACCCTGCTGCCAGTGAAATGTGGGAAAACGGGAAATATAAATTTTTTAAAAGTTCACAGAAATTAGTTACAAGTGATGAAATGGTTAAACTTTGGGAAAGTTGGGTGAATCAATATCCCATTGTTTTGTTAGAAGATGGTTTAGCTGAAAATGATTGGGAAGGATGGAAAAACTTAACGGATATTATAGGCAAAAAAATTGAAATTGTTGGAGATGATTTATTCTGCACCAATAAATCAATTTTAGCAGAAGGAATAAATAAGGGCGTTGCGAATTCTATTTTAATTAAGCTAAATCAAATAGGGACTGTTACAGAAACATTAGAGACAATTGAACTTGCCTATAAAAATTCATACAATTGTTTTGTCTCGCATAGAAGTGGTGAAACAGTAGATAGTTTTATTGCAGATTTGACCGTAGGTATTAATGCAGGGCATTTAAAAACGGGAAGTGGTTGCCGTGGAGAACGCATTGAGAAATTTAATCAGCTTATGCGGATTGAAAATGAATTGGGAAAATCAGCTCAATTTGCAGGGTTGAAAGCATTTAAAAATGCGAAGTAATGACAAAGAGCCAATAACACCTAGCACACGATACTGTGGCTGTAGTTTAGAGTTGCGAGTAAATTTCAGGGCTTTCTTAATAGCTTAGTGCCCCTGCCTACCGGTAGGCAGGGGCACTAAGGGTCGCAAAAATGGATTGCAGCGCTAAATTAAACTACAGCCAATATTGTGTATAAAACACTGGGGTGTAAGTGTTTATGTAAAGTCAATGCCCTGCATCGGCGTTTGTATCGGCAGATAGTTACGAAGCACACAATCCCCAACGTTTCATAAACGTAACCGTTAATCGGAATCATTCCGATTAATTCGGAAGTAATCGGATTGAATGTAGAATTTAAGCCATAAGGCTGATTTATAGAGTTTTTAACTATGATAACGGTTGTCTCCATAATGGTTTTGGGTATTATTGTCGGGTACTTCATCCGTAACAGGCGTTTGCTGGTTAAGATAAACGATAAGCTGATTATGTGGGCAATTTACCTCCTGCTATTTATCCTTGGTCTATCCATTGGAGCAAATGAGGTAATCATGAAAAACCTCCCAACATTGGGATTAAAAGCGTTGGCTTTGACTCTGGGTGGTGTAATCGGAAGTATTTCTCTCGCTTGGCTAACCTATGTACGTTTCTTTAAATCGAAGGAGTAGGGATGAAGGGTAGTTTGATTATTTTAGGATTCTTTACAGCGGGTTTACTTCTAAGTTTTTATAAGATAATTCCCGGCGATTTAATAAAAGAGGAGTATAGCAGCTATGCTCTTTACTTTTTGATGTTTTTAGTTGGTGTTGGCGTTGGGGCTGACGCTAAAGCATTTCAAGCATTAAAGGGGTTCAACCTTTGTATTTTACTTGTACCATTTACAACCATTTTGGGAACAGCTATAGGTGTTACCATTGTTTACCTTATAATCCCTGATTTATCGTTAAAAGATGCTCAAGCGGTAGGTTCGGGTTATGGGTACTACAGTCTTTCAAGCATAATCATTACCGAAACCTATAGCAAATCGCTAGGTGTAGTTGCGTTGTTAGCGAATGTAATGCGTGAGATAATCACACTATTGGCGGCTCCGCTCATTGCTCTTTATTTTGGAAAAATTGCACCAATCTGTTCGGGTGGTGCAACGAGCATGGATACAACCCTACCGATCATTACAAAGGCATCGGGAAAAGAGTATGCCATTGTTTCGCTTTTTCATGGGATAGTGCTTACTATTCTGGTTCCCATTATTGTTTCATTAATATTATCGTTGGGTTAGAACATTTTTTGTATTACTTACGTATTGATATTTATCATTGCAATTGGTACTTACAAAAAAGTATATTTGCACAAATCATTCTCAAAAATGATCAGCAGTTTAGCATCAACTTTATACCACAATAATGGCAAGGGGCTTTTCTCTTGTTGGATGTGCTGATTCTACTTCACTTCTATTCTAATATGTAATCTTTATCTTTCTTGCTGAGAGATAATTGTAATTATTGATTATACGTTTTTTCAGTTTTCATTATCTCATAAACAATCTTTAAAAAAGAAGATCATGTTTGAAAAAATAATACCCCATAGTGCTACGCCAGAAAGGCCTGCAACTGCTGAGGGAAACTTCTATGAACCAAAACAAAATAGTATTGGCCCTGGGATGAATGAACGGATTCAAAAACTCCGTAAGCTGAGCTTTGAGGCTGAACCATCACTTTCAATTGAACGTGCTTTACACGAAACGAATTTTTATAAGGAAAACTATGGAAAGTACTCGATTCCGGTTTTACGGGCCTTGAACTTTTTGGATCATTGCACGAAAAAAACCATTTATATTGGTGAAGGAGAATTGATTGTAGGCGAGCGTGGTCCAAAACCCAAGTGTGTTCCCACTTTCCCTGAACTCACTTGTCATAGCGTGGAAGATTTTCATGTGCTCAATACTCGTGAGATGCAGCGCTACACCATCAGTCAGGAAGATATTAACCTTTATGAAAATGAGGTTATCCCTTACTGGCAGGGCAAAACACAGCGTGAGAGAATATTTAACCACGTACCCAATGAATGGCGTGCTGCATACGAAGCAGGGTTATTTACTGAATTTATGGAGCAGCGTGCTCCAGGTCATACTGCGCTTGATGGAAAGATATACCAGAAAGGAATGCTCGATTTCAAAAAAGAGATCGCCGATAACCTTGCCAAACTTGATTACCTAAACGATCCTGAAGCAACTGATAAAGCAGAGCAATGGAAAGCGATGGATATTTCGTGCGATGCGGTTATCGTTTTTGCCGAACGCCATGCTGAACTTGCCGAAAGATTAGCTAATAAGGAGAAAGACCCTCAAAGAGTTAAAGAGTTAAAGAAGATAGCCGAGGTTTGTCGTTGGATTCCTGCTCATGCCCCCCGAAATCTTTGGGAGGCCATTCAGATGTACTGGTTTGTTCATCTTGGTACTATAACTGAATTAAATGGATGGGATGCCATGAATCCAGGACATTTCGATCAGCACTTGACCCCTTTCTACAATAAAGAAATTGCTGCTGGAACGCTAACTCGCGATGAGGCTAAAGAGTTGATTTCATGCTTCTGGATAAAGGTAAATAATCATCCTGCCCCACCAAAAGTAGGAATTACAGCACGCGAGAGTGGTACTTACAACGATTTTACCAATATCAATTTGGGTGGCGTAAAAGCGGATGGTTCCGATGGAACAAGCGAGGTTTCTTACATCATGCTTGAGGTTGTTGAGGAGCTACACATACTACAGCCCGGCAACTCGGTGCATATTAGCGCAAAAACTCCCGACAAATTCTTACACGCAGCGGCTCATGTAATCCGTCAGGGGCATGGGTATCCTTCGGTATTTAATCCCGATATCTATATCCTTGAGATGTTGCGTCAGGGGAAATCGCTACAAGATGCACGCGAAGGGGGATGCAGTGGTTGTATCGAGGTTGGTGCTTTCGGCAAAGAGGCATACCTGCTTACCGGCTACCTCAATGTTCCAAAAATATTTGAGGTGACGCTGAATAATGGGATAAACCCTGTGACCGGGAAAATGGTCGGGATACAAACCGGCGATCCTCGAAATTTCAAATCATATGATGAGCTTTACAATGCATTTCTGAAACAAGTTCAGTATGTAGTTGATCAGAAAATGCGAGTGAGCAATTACATCGACCGAATGTTCGCTAAGTATGCCCCAGCACCTTTCCTATCGGTGGTTATCGAAGATTGCATCAGCAAAGGTCGCGACTACTACGATGGTGGTCCACGCTACAACACAAGCTATATTCAGTGCTGTGGGCTTGGAACGGTTACCGATAGCCTAGCGGCTTTGAAAAAGCATGTCTTCGAGGAGAAAACATTCAGCATGGACAAGGTTTTAAATGCAGTGCTAAAGAACTTCGAAGGGGACGAGCTGATGAGACAAACGATTATCAATCGTACTCCATTTTTTGGTAATGATGATGATTATGCCGATTCAATAGCCCTTAAAGTTTATGACGATCTTGTTGATACCATCGATGGTAAACCAAACATTAAACCTGGGGGGAAATACCATTTGAATATGCTCTCAACTACTTGCCACGTATATTTTGGCAAGGTAATGGGCGCAACACCAAATGGACGACTTGCAGGAAAATCTATATCTGACGGAACATCACCATCGCATGGGGCGGATACAAAAGGCCCTTCGGCAGTAGTAAAATCACTAACCAAACTCGACCACGTAAAATCGGGAGGTACTCTTTTGAACCAAAGATTTTTGCCTAGCTTGATGAGGAAAGATGAGGATATTAAGAAGCTGGGACAGCTGATCAGAAGTTACTTTACCCTTGGAGGTCACCACATTCAGTTTAATATTGTGGATACCGCTACACTTTTAGCAGCCCAAGCCTGTCCTGATGATTATAAGGATTTAATGGTTCGCATGGCTGGTTACAGCGATTATTTCAACGATATGAATGCGGATTTGCAGCAAGAGGTAATTGAACGGACCGAAAATGATTCATTTTAAACGACTCCATTTGCTAATTATAATACTAAATGGATTTAAGAACAAGGATTAACGATTGCCTTCGGCGAGCCCGCAAATTACGCTTGGTTTCTGATTTAAGAAGAAAGGGAAAGATTTTAATACATGCACAATAGTTTAATTTTCGACATAAAACGCTACGCCATTAACGATGGTCCAGGAATTCGTGTAGTAATCTTTTTCAAGGGCTGTAATCTGCATTGTGCTTGGTGCCATAACCCCGAAAGTATCTCACCGAAAGTTGAAAAGATGTATGCTCCGGCAAAGTGTATTAAATGTGGATCGTGCGTTGCTGCTTGCCCCGAAAATGCCATTACATTGACTCCAAATGGGATTTCAACCGATCCCAATCTTTGCAAATCGTGTGGAAGATGTGCTGAAGTTTGTCCTACAAGAGCCATTGAAATGTCGGGAAAGGCGATGACCGTTCCTGAAATAATGGATATCATTGAGAAGGAGCGGATATTCTTCGACCAATCTGGTGGTGGAGTTACTTTTTCGGGTGGTGAGCCGCTGATTCATTCAAAGATGCTTATTGAACTGCTCGATGAATGCCGTAAAAGAAAAATTCACACAGCCGTTGATACGGCTGGGAATGTAAGCACCAAAATCATACTTGAGGTTGCAAAAAGAACTGATCTTTTCCTGTACGATTTAAAGATGATGGATTCCGATTTGCACAAGAAGTGGGTTAAGTCCACCAATGAAAAAATTCTTCAAAACCTAAAGGTTATTTCTGAGGCTGGTGCTCACGTTATTATCCGAATACCATTGATTGGTGGGGTTAATGATACAATTCAAAATGTCGAGCAGACAGCAAAATTTATCTCTGAATTAGCGGGGGGAAAAAAGGAGGTAAATCTTTTGCCCTATCATAGTATTGCACAAAACAAATACATGAAGTTGGGCAAATCGGATGATTTCGAGATGTTGATGGAACCTGATAAAAATATACTTACAAGAGCAATTTCGATTTTTGAGGAGTATGGGGTTAATGCATCTGTTGGAGGGTAGATTTAGCAATATGGTAAAATAAATAAGATGGATAAAAAAGAAACATTAAATAAATTATCATTAATTCAGATAGTTCAATTTTAGAATAAAAACTAATTTTAAGTAATTTATTAAACCTAATCCTATGTTCAGCAAACAAACTTACATTAACCGTCGCAATCAGCTAAGATCGCAGTTTAAATCTGGAGTTCTCCTTTTTATTGGAAACGATGAAACAGGAATGAACTATGAGGATAATACCTACCATTTTCGTCAGGATAGTACTTTTCTTTACTATTTTGGTTTAAATAAACCCGGGTTATACGCCATAATGGATATTGAGAGTGGTAATGACTACATCTTTGGTGATGATTTAACCATCGACAGCATTGTTTGGATGGGTTCACAGCCCAATATCAGTGAAATGGCTTCAACCGTTGGAGTAGAAAAAACGGGTACGGTTTCGCAGTTCACCGATAAGATTAACAGCTATCAAAAAGGGACAGTTCATTATTTACCCCCTTACCGACCTGAGCATCACTTAAAATTGATGAGATATTTAGGTATTAGCCCTGCTGAATCATCGTTAAAGGTTAGTATTCCGTTTATCACCGCTGTGGGCGAGCAACGGAATATTAAATCGGAGGAGGAGATAAATGAAATTGAACATGCCGTTTCAGTAACAGCTGAAATGCACCAAGCGGGAATGTGCTATGCTAAACCGGGCATGACGGAGGCTCAGGTTGCCGCAAAGGTATATGAGGTTGCTCTTGCTGCTGGAGGGAGCATCAGCTTTCCGATTATTGCAACTATTAACGGTCAAACACTTCATAACCATTACCATGGAAACACCATCAAAGAGGGACAACTCTTCCTTTTAGATGCGGGTTACGAAACCTCAATGGGATATGCTGGCGATATGAGCAGTACCTTCCCCGTTGGAAAAACATTTAACGAAAAGCAGAAAGAGATTTACCGAATTGCTTTAGCCGCTCACAATGGTGCAATTGACATGCTTAAGCCAGGGGTTCATTTCCGCGATGTTCACATACAGGTCGCAAGGGTTATCTTCGACGGTCTAAAAGGTATGGGATTCACAAAGGGTAATACCGAGGATGCCGTTGCAAATGGTGCTCATGCTCTATTCTTCCCTTGTGGCACAGGCCATCTAATGGGATTGGATGTTCACGATATGGAGAATCTTGGTGAGCAATACGTTGGATACTGTGGAGTTCCAAAAAGCAAGCAGTTTGGCCTCAAATCTTTGAGGTTAGGACGTGAGCTAAAACCTAACTTTGTAATTACTATTGAGCCAGGTATATACTTTATCCCCGAGTTAATCGATTTATGGCAGCAAAATGGCACAAATAAAGATTTTATCAACTTCGATAGGGTGAATGAGTATCGTAACTTCGGAGGAATCCGCAACGAGGAGGATTTACTGATAACCGAAACAGGATCAAGAATACTAGGCAAGCCTTTGGCTAAATCTATCGAGGATGTTGAGGCTGAAAGAGCAAAGGCGTTTTAGTTATTCGAAAAAATTACCCACAAAGGACACAAGAAAACCATAAAGATATCAAAGCCTTATTGTATGATATTTTTCCTTCGCGGTGAAGCGCTACAGAACAAGATTATTACAAGAACTAAGCATGAGTCAGTATAAAGTCCAAAAAAGGATGTATCAAAGATCAAATAAATTTTTGATACATCCTTCTAAATGTGAGAGTTATATAAGTAAGAACTTGGTAGTATAATTATTCCGATTTCTTTTAGCTATCCTTAATTCACACCTAGATTGAATATCTGAAAAATCATAAAATTCTTCAGATTTTCAATCCGATCGTCATTTTAACAGTTATCCTAGTTTTTATAGAGAAAACTACATTTAGGCATGAGCCTAATTCAGTAGGGCTTTAAAATCAAGGTAGGATAATATCTATTTTTCAAAAAAAATCGTGTTTAAGAACATTAAGGGTTGATTTTTCATAGAACATTATGGTTGCCAATATGTTGATAGCTAGATAGAAAATGAAGGATTGAGTACTCAATATGATCTATAACATTTTACCTTAGAACCTTAAATGACAATAATCATAGATTGGACTATATGCTGACCTTTACATTCGTCATATATTTACCTGACTTTTAAGGGTGCAGTTTTATTGTATATATGACATGATGCAAAGCCATAATCAAAGTCAATGTTTAAAAGTTAACTTAAAAAAATGTTAAAAAATTATTTCGAACATGTTGAGGAGCGGAAAAAATTGAATATCCCTCCGCTTGCTCTTGATGCAAAACAAGCAGAGCAACTTTGCGAATTAATTAAAAACTCTTCAGATGGAAATGAAGAGTTGTTGCTGAATTTACTATGTAATAGAATATCACCTGGAGTTGATCCTGCGGCAATGGTAAAGGCTGAGTTTTTGGATAAAGTTGCAACAGGAAAAGTTAAAACGAAGCTGATTTCCCCATCAAAAGCGATAGAAATATTAGGCACAATGGTTGGTGGTTACAACGTTACACCACTTGTCAAGGCTCTTGAAATTAGTGAATTATCAAAAGATGCTGCTAAAGCATTATCAAATATTACCTTGGTTTACGATTCTTTCGACCAGGTATTGGAGCTATCTAAATGTAATAGTTCAGCACTCAAAGTGCTTGAATCATGGTCGAAGGCAGAATGGTTTACAGCAAAACCAACATTGGAAGAAATAATAAAAGTTAAGGTATATAAAGTTGAAGGTGAAATCAACACCGATGATTTTTCACCTGCTTCCGATGCGGTTACACGTCCAGATATTCCATTACACGCTTTATCCATGGGTAAAACAAAATTTCCCGATGGAATTTCAACCATAGCAAAATGGAGAAGCGAAGGGCATAAAGTAGCATTTATCGGTGATGTTGTTGGAACAGGCTCATCAAGAAAATCAGCATGCAATAGTGTTATTTGGCATATTGGCGAAGATATTCCGTTTATACCTAACAAGCGCCGTGGAGGAATTGTGATAGGAGGGAAGATTGCTCCAATCTTCTTCAATACAATGCAGGACTCGGGTGGGGTACCGATTAATGCTGATGTTACCAAAATAAATATGGGTGATATCATTGCTATTAATACAAAAGAGGGAACTATTAAGAATGAATCGGGAGAGGTTATCTCAAAATTTGTTCTTAATCCGAATACCTTATTGGATGAGTATCGTGCTGGAGGTAGAATTTCAAAAATTATAGGAAGGGCTTTGACCTTAAAAGCCATAAAAGCACTGAATGTTGACGAAAAAGAAATATTTGTTGAACCTATAAATCCAGCAATTAAGAGGGGACAGGGATTTACATTAGCCCAAAAAATGGTTGGTAGAGCTTGTGGATTGGAAGGCGTACTACCAGGAACAGCATGCGATCCGATTATGAGCACAGTTGGTTCTCAGGATACAACTGGTCCAATGACAGCCGATGAGCTAACCGAGTTGGCGTGCTTAAAATTTCAGTCATCTATGTTCATGCAATCGTTTTGCCATACTGCGGCTTACCCAAAAGCAACGGATATCAAAATGCACAAGAATCTTCCTACTTTTGTTAAAGCTCGCGATGGAGTTGCTTTAAAGCCAGGTGATGGAGTTATACATTCATGGCTTAACCGCCTGTTAGTTCCCGATAAAGTTGGAACCGGGGGCGATTCGCATACACGTTTCCCTCTTGGTATATCATTCCCTGCTGGTTCTGGGCTGGTTGCTTTTGCAGGTGCACTTGGCTTTATGCCGCTCGATATGCCAGAATCAGTTCTTATTCGCTTTAAGGGTCAGCTTAGACCTGGAATTACTTTACGTGATGTTGTAAATGCAATACCTTTCTTTGCAATCAAAAGAGGAAAACTTACCGTTCCTAAGAAAAACAAGGTGAATATCTTCAATGGAAGAATAATCGAAATGGAAGGTTTGCCCGATATTACCCCTGAGCAGGCATTTGAGTTAACCGATGCAACCGCCGAAAGAAGTGCAACTGCAACTTGTATAAAACTTTCTGATAAATCGGTAATTGAATATGTAAAATCGAATGTGGCCTTGATTCAGGATTTGATTAATAAGGGATACGAAAGCAAATCAGCATTAAAACGTCGCTTGGATGAGCTAAATGAATGGCTTGCCAATCCAAAGCTTTTATCTGCCGATACCAATGCCGAATACGCCGAAGTATTCGAAATTGATTTATCTGAAATTACAGAACCAATTGTATGTTGTCCTAACGACCCCGATGACGTTAAGCTACTATCAGAAGTTGCAGGAACTAAGATTGATAATGTTTTCATTGGATCATGCATGACAAACATTGGACATTTCAGGGCAGCTGCGAGTGTTTGGGATGGCGCAAAGTTCAACAACAATGTCAGAACCTATATTGCAACACCCACCAGAATGGACTATAAAAAGCTTCTGGAAGAAGCTATGTTTGCAAAATTCGGAAAAGTAGGTGCTAGTATTGAAACGCCAGGTTGTTCGCTATGTATGGGCAATCAGCTTAGAGTTGCTGATAAAACGGTTATTTTCTCAACATCTACAAGGAATTTCGACGATAGAATGGGTGATGGCACCCAAGCATATCTTGGTTCTGCTGAATTGGCTGCAATGATTTCATTAACTGGAAAAATTCCAACTCCGGCGGAGTACTTCGAAATTTTCAGTAGGAAAGTTGAATCAAACAAGGATAAGATTTACTCTTACCTGCAATTTGACAAGATGCAAACAATCTAGTGTTAAGGATAAATCATAATACAGAATAGATATGACAAAAATTATTTATACAAATGTAGATGAAGCTCCCGCGTTAGCTACATATTCATTTTTACCTATTGTTGAAGCATTTACAAGCGTTGCTGGGATTAAAGTAGAAACAAGGGATATATCATTGGCTGGTAGAATTATAGCAGCATTCCCAGAGTACTTGGATAATTCACAAAAGCAAGGCGATCATCTTGCCGAGTTAGGACAACTAGCCACTACTCCTGAGGCAAATATTATAAAGCTTCCGAATATCAGCGCTTCCATACCACAACTTGTCGGTGCGATTAAAGAATTGCAGTCAAAAGGATATGCATTACCTGATTACCCAGAGTCTCCAAACAACGATAAGGAGAAAGAAGTCAGGGTAAGGTATGATAAAATAAAAGGTAGTGCAGTTAATCCAGTGCTTAGGGAAGGAAACTCGGACAGAAGGGCACCACTTTCAGTAAAAAATTATGCAAAGAAAAACCCCCATAAAATGGGTGCTTGGAGTGTTGATTCTAAATCGCATGTTGCACACATGAACTCCGGCGATTTCTATGGGAACGAAAAATCAGTGACGCTAAATGATGCCTGTGATGTTAGAGTAGAATTCGTTGACAAAGAAGGAAAAATCAAAGTATTGAAAGAAAAACTTACTTTGAAAGCAGGAGAAATCATTGATTCAACGGTAATGAATGTTCATGCTTTGAGAACATTCATTGCTGAGCAACTTGAAGATGCAAAGAAACGAGATGTATTGCTTTCGGTTCACCTTAAAGCAACCATGATGAAGGTTTCCGACCCAATAATTTTCGGACATGTGGTCAGCGTTTTCTTCAAGGATGCTTTCGAAAAGCATAGCACCACATTCGAGAAATTGGGTGTTGACCCAAATAATGGATTAGCCGACCTATACGCAAGAATTAAAACCTTGCCCGAAAATCAGAGAGCAGAAATTGAGGCAGATATTCAGGCTTGCTACAGAAAAAGGCCAAAGCTTGCAATGGTCAACTCCGATAAAGGGATTACCAACCTTCATGTTCCAAGTGATGTAATTGTTGACGCATCAATGCCTGCTTGCATTCGCGAATCAGGCAAAATGTGGAATGCTGAGGGAAAACTTCAGGATACAAAGGCAGTAATTCCAGATAGAAGTTATGCCGGTATTTACAAAGCAACTATCGAATTTTGCAAGAAGAATGGGGCCTTTGATCCCACAAAAATGGGAACAGTCCCCAATGTAGGATTAATGGCTCAGCAAGCCGAAGAATATGGTTCGCACGATAAAACCTTTAAAAGTTCAGGAAACGGAACGATAAGAGTTATTACAACTTCAGGGATTATTTTGCTGGAGAATAGCGTAGAGGAAGGCGATATCTTTAGAATGTGCCAAGCAAAAGATGCTCCAATTCAGAACTGGATTAAGTTAGCAGTTTCTAGAGCCAGGCTATCAAATACACCTGCAATTTTCTGGTTAGATGACAAAAGGGCACACGATGCTCAGATTATTGCAAAAGTCAAGAAATATTTGCCAACTTACGATACCAAAGGGCTTGATATTCAAATCATGTCACCTGTCGATGCTACGCTTTATACACTGGCAAGACTAAAGGAAGGCAAAGATACAATATCAGTTACTGGTAACGTTTTACGCGACTACCTAACCGATTTATTCCCAATTATGGAAGTTGGTACAAGCGCAAAAATGCTATCGATAGTTCCCCTTATGAACGGTGGAGGATTGTTCGAAACAGGTGCTGGCGGCTCGGCTCCAAAACATGTTCAGCAATTTGTTGAGGAGGGTTACTTGAGATGGGATTCACTTGGTGAGTTTTTAGCTCTTGCTGCTTCGTTAGAGCATTTGGGCATTACAACTAAAAATGATAAAGCCCAGATTCTTGCTGATACTCTCGATAAAGCCACTGGTAAATTCCTTGATGAGGATAAATCACCAAAACGTAAAGTTGGCGAAATTGATAATAGAGGAAGCCATTTTTATTTAACTTTATATTGGGCACAGGAGCTATCAAAACAGACAAAAGATGCTGATCTAAAGAACCGGTTTTCAAAAGTCGCTAAGCAGCTGGAGGAAAATGAGGTTATAATTGTTAATGAGCTGAATGCTGCTCAGGGTAAACCTGTCAATATTGGGGGTTATTACCGACCAAGCTTCGAATTGACTTCAAAAGCAATGCGGCCAAGTGTTACATTCAATACAATAGTAGATAATATTTCGAAATAGGGTAGGCAATGTTCGCAAGGCAAATAAACATGAAGGAAGACAAAAAATAGGAACTATGGTAATTAAACAGCAAGCTCAGGCAGGAACCTTCGAATCAAGCGATATGCTTGTACTGGTAGAGCCCGTTTCTGAAGGAACAGGAAGAGTAATTGAATTGCATTCCCCTGTAATGGTTCAGTTCGGGAAAAGCATAAAAGAGGAGATCAATAATGCTTTGGACGAATATGAAATTAAGGATGTGCGGTTGATTTGTAATGATAAAGGTGCATTGAGTGCTACTATCAGCGCAAGAGTGGAAACTGCTATTCGAAGAGCTTTACAGATACAAGACGGAGTCCTACCATCATAATATTAATGATCATGAAAAAAAATAAAAGGCGCACAGCCTTATACATTCCAGGTCATAATCCAGCAATGGTTCAACAAGGTGGTGTTTATGGCGCCGATACGGTGTTGCTGGATTTGGAAGATTCGGTTGCGCTTTCTGAAAAAGATGCAGCAAGGATTCTTGTTCGAAATATGATTAGAACGGTTGATTTCTATAATACTGAAGTTACTGTTAGAATTAACCACATTGATACCCCATTTGGCATAACTGACCTTGAGTACATTGTGCCTGTAAAGCCCGAAGCCATTCGATTACCTAAGATTGAAACAAAGCATGATGTAATTCGGGTCATTGAACTGATTGAAAAAATTGAAAAAAAGCACGGTATTCCCCATGGAAATATAAAAATTCATCCCATGATTGAAACTGCTATTGGGGTTCAGAATGTATTCGAAATTGCCGGAGCTCATCCATGTATCGATGCAATTACCATTGGTGGACAGGACTTAACGGCGGATATGGGAATTGTAAAGACCAAAGACAATGCAGGTTTGGACTATGCCCGCAAAGCCATAGTTATGGCTGCAAAAGCGAACCGGATTGACGCTTTGGATTCTGTTTTTGCAGATGTCAATGATGATGAAGGTTTGAGGATTGAAACGGAATACGCAAAGAAAATAGGATTCACAGGTAAAGCAGTAATTAATCCCCGACAGATTGATATTATTCACGATGTTTTTAACCCAACCGATGAGGAAATAAGGGTTGCCATCAAAATTGTGAAAGCATTCAATGAGAATGCTGCAAGGGGTATTGGAGTATTCGCTCTCGATGGAAAAATGATTGATGCCCCCGTCGTTACCCGGGCACAACACGTATTGAATTTAGCAGATATTGATATTAATGATTTGTAATCGTACTATTATATGAAAAATGTTTTAGGTAGAGATATTCCAGAATACATCGAAGGAATCGGTAAACTTGAACCTTTTCAGGGTGCGTGGACAAAATTGAAAAAAGGATGGATGGATGAACCCGCTGTGGCTATTGCAACCAAAGCGAAACTTCCACATGAAAATAAATTGTGCGAATCCCTCGAAGAGGCTATCATTAAGGCAAATCCGGTAAACGGAATGACCATTTCTTTTCATCATCATCTAAGGGAAGGCGATGATGTTATTGTTAAATGTATTTCCATTTTATCAAATCTTGGGATTAATAGTATAACGCTTGCATCGTCATCCTTAACAACTGCGCATGATGGACTTGTGCCATATATTCAAGATGGAACTATTACCAGAATCTATTCGTCGGGTATTCGTGAAAAATTGGGCAAAGCAATATCTAAGGGCATTCTCGACATTCCTGTTATTATTCAGTCACATGGCGGTAGAGCAAGAGCGATTAGAACCGGTAAAATAAAAATCGACCTTGCCATTATTTCAGCATCCGCAGCCGATTGCGAAGGAAATGCAACCGGGGCCGTTGGAAAATCAGCCTTTGGATCAATCGGTTATTCTATGGTTGATGTGGAACATGCCATGCAGTCCATTATTGTTACTGATAATTTGGTTGACTATCCTTGCATCCCGATATCTATAGCACAAAACTTTGTTGACTATGTTGTAAAGGTCGATTCTATTGGCGATCCATCAAAGATCGCTTCAGGAACCACTCGAATAACAAAGTCCCCAATGGACTTAAGAATAGCACAATTAGCGGCAAATGTGATTGAACATTCAGGTTATTTCCAAAATAATTTCTCATTTCAGGTCGGTGCTGGTGGTGCAACTCTAGCGGTTGCGAAGTTCATCAGGGATAAAATGAAGAAGAAAAATATCACAGGAAGTTTTATGCTTGGTGGCATTACCTCCTATTGCGTCGATATGCTTAACGAAAATCTATTTAAGGCCTTGTTTGATGTTCAGTCATTCGATGCCGCGGTGAGCAGTTCGTTACTTAATAATAAAAACCATATTGAAGTTCCTTCAACATTATATGCCAATCCTTTTAATTGTGGCTGCTTAACCAATAAACTCGATATTGTTGTTTTAGGTGTCTTAGAAATTGACGTTGACTTTAACGTTAATGTAATTACAAGTTCTGAAGGTTACATAACCGGTGCTTCAGGCGGACACTCCGATACTGCCTCTGGTGCAAAATTAGCTGTCGCTGTTTGTCCTTCGTTCCGTGGAAGAATTCCAATTATTAAGAAAAGAGTCAATACAATTGTTACACCTGGCGAAAGCATTGATGTTCTGGTTACCGAACGAGGAATTTGTGTTAATCCAAATAATAAGGATTTGGAACTAAGGTTGAGAAAAGCTGGATTAAATATCAGAGATATTCATGATTTGGAAATAGAGGTTGATGGAATAACCGGCATTCCAGAGAAGATTCAATTTACCGACAAAATTGTTGGAATAGTTGAATACCGCGATGGAACTATTATTGATGTTATCAGACAAGTTAAAGAATAATGGACAATACCGATGAAATTCTAAAAAGGATTTTATTTGCAAAGGACAGTCGTTCATTACTAAAAAAAAGACTTAAGGATGAAGGCTTTGCATCTTTAAGTCTTTCGTTAAATATTGCCGGATACCCAAAAACAACGAAGGAAATAGCTACATTCTTTTTTTTGATTTTAGAGCAATTCAAAATATTTTTATTAGCCAATCGAATTGAAATTGCCAATGAGTATAATCAACTTGATGAAGCCGGAAACTTCTTTCTATGCTCTATTATACCTGATAATAGAACAATTCATAGCATAAAGCAGCTTTGTGAGGATTTTGAAGACCATCATGAATTAGGTCGAATAATTGATATTGATGTGGCCGATTCAGAAGGTAATTACATCTCATCGGGCAAAAATAAATTGTGCATCTACTGTGGTTCCTATTCTGCCTTGGAGTGTATGAGGTCGAAGAACCATAGCTACGAAGATATTCGCAAGTATATTTTTGAAAAAATTGAAAGCTACTTAATTGTACAAAAAAGAGATAAAGTTTGTAGCCAATTAGCATCCCTTGCTTCTAGAGCGATACTCTATGAAATTTCCTTGACCCCAAAACCTGGTCTGGTTGATTTTAGTAGCTCTGGAGTTCACAAAGACATGGATTTCCATTCGTTTATCGATAGCACCGCTGCAATTATTCCATATTTCTTTAAAATAGCCGAAAAAGGATTTCAATTCACCCAACCTCTTTCTTATGCATTGCCCATGATTAGGGAAACTGGATTAGTAATGGAAAATGAGATGTTTAAAGTTACAAAAGGGGTTAATACACAGAAGGGGATTATTTTTTTAATGGGAGTAGCTGTTTTTTCATCAGCATTTCAAATATCATCTAAAGGTTCATTTAGTTTGGCTGAATTCTCTGATTTTACCAAGGAAATAGGTCTAGATGTATTGAATGAACTCGATATAAAAAATTTTGATACAACTCATGGCAAAATATGTGTTGAAAAGTATGGAAAATCAGTAGGTGGAGGAGCTAGACAAGAAGTTGCAAATGGTTTTAGTACTGCAATTGTCTATGGCCTGCCAATTTTGGATGGTTGTAAGTTAGAAAAATTGAATTCATCAGAAAAACATACGATTTTGTTGAATACCTTAACTTCTCTGATAGCAAATAGTAATGATACAAACGTTCTTTATCGAAGTAATTTAATTGTTCTTGAAGAACTCAAAAAACTTGCATCAAATACCCTCAATTCACTCTCTGAAGAAGAGAAAAGGCATAACTTTGAAATTCTAGAAGAATTCTGTTTAAAGAAAAAAATCTCACCGGGTGGCTCTGCTGACTTACTGGCTATTACAATTTTTTTGCACTTTGTAAAAAAAACTAACTACCATGATTGCTGAAAATACGGATTACCGGTATGAGATAATGGATATGAAGAATCCTTACGATGTACGCAAAGTATCGGATTTTTTAAGCCCACTAGGATTTGATTTTACTCCAGACCAAATTGATTATACTGTAATTCTTATTAACCTAAACGATGAATTAATAGCTACTGGTTCACTCAAAAATAATGTACTAAAATTCGTTGCCGTTGCCACAAAATTTAGGGATACTACAGCATTTTCATTTATTGTAAAGCACCTTTCCGAAAGAGTTCTCTTGAATAGTAAAACTGCATTTGTTTTTACAAAACCCGAGAATATAGAAAAATTTATGAGCATAGGCTATGCTGAAATTGCTAGTGCCCCTCCGACTTACGCTCTGCTAGAGTTTGGTTATAAATTAATAAAAGATTATAAGGCCTACCTGAAATCGAAGAGAATAAATAGATTAGCACAAAAGGTTGCATCAATTGTAGTAAACTGCAACCCTTTTACGAACGGTCATAAGTACCTTATCGAAAAGGCTGCCGCTGAGAATGATGTGCTATACGTATTTGTTGTTGAAGAGGATCAATCGGTATTCAACTTTAAAGTTAGATGGAAACTAATTGAAGAAGGAATAAGTCACCTAAAAAACGTTGTACTACTTCGAGGGGGCAATTATATAGTTTCGTCTGTTACGTTTCCTGCTTATTTCTTAAAATCTGAGAAGGCAGACCTGATTACACAAAAACAAACCGAACTGGATCTCAATGTTTTTGTTAAACATATTGCACCTATTCTTGGGATTAATAAAAGATATGTTGGAACTGAAATATACTGCAAGACAACGGCAGAATATAATAAATCGATGAAGAATATACTAACGAAAAACGGAATTGAGCTGGTTGAAGTTCAACGATTAGCAATTGGAAGCGAAGATAATTATGTAAGTGCATCAAAAATTAGGAAGGCAATTAAAGATGAAAACCTCGACAGCGTACTTGATTTCCTGCCAGATTCAACAAAGGCATTCCTTCTATCAAAAGATTCCGAGCAGATTAGGAATAGAATAAAAGCATCTTCTTCAAGACATTAGGGTTTAGGTTAAAAACTAGTCTGCAAAAAACATAAAGTCAAAAATATGGTGTTATAATTACGACAACAATTTAAAAGTAGAGGAGAATTTGCTGATAGCTGAAAAGGCCAAGAATTGATATTTAGCTTAACGTTTGTAACGATAAACTTAGCGCATTTTGTATGAAAAACATTAACAGTCTCTTTAACCACTATATTCACTAATGTTAGCTATTTCTTCAGAAGATATAAGTAGAGTCGTTTCCCGCAAGGAGGTTGCCGATGCCGTTGAGCAGGCAATGCTTACTATTGAAAGCGGTGATTATATCATGCCCAATCGAATGCATTTGCATAGCGGGAATGATACAATGCTTATAATGCCATGCATTTCCAAAGGAATGATTTCAACAAAACTAGTTAGCGTTTTTCCGAACAATAGGGACAAAGGATTACCATCGCTATATGGAACGCTGATTCTTAATGATGGAAAAACAGGTGAACCTTTAGCAATCATGAATGGCGCAACCATTACTGCTCTTCGAACGGGAGCGGTTGGCGGTGTGGGTGTAAGACATTTGGCTAAGAAAGATGCAAAAGCCCTTTTAGTGATTGGAACAGGGGTTCAGGGTCGAAATCTTGCCCTTTCAGCTTGTCTTGAACGAAAATTTCAAAAGGTCTTTACATATGATATCAACTTTGAGAATGCTATAACATTTTCTAAAGAACTTCAAAAGGAGTTAATGGGTATTGACGTAGTCGCTGTAAAATCTGTTAATCAAGGACTGCTTGAAGCCGATGTAGTTATCACTGCTACAACATCAGAAACTCCCGTTTTACCTTTGGATAAGAAATTGATGGAGAATAAATGCTTTATTGGCATTGGCTCGTTTAAGCCCAATACCCGTGAACTTCCCGAAGAACTACTCTCCCTTACCGATACAATATTTGTGGATACCCCTTTTGCTGCTAGCGAGTGCGGTGATTTAGCCATACCCCTTGCAAGTAAAATACTTACGAATGAAAAGATAGTTACCATTGGTAAATTAATTAACAAAGCCCACCAAGTAAAATCGCCAACAAGAGTTTTCAAATCGGTTGGTGTTGCCCTTTTCGATCTATTTACTGCAAATCTGATTTACCAGAAAGCATTAGAATCTGGAGCAGGAAAACCTATAAACCTCTGATCTATGTTGAAAAATATCCATTTCGAAACACCAAAAGAGTGGCAAAAAATAACCACCATCGATATGCACACTGGTGGCGAACCGCTGAGAATACCCATTAATGGATTACCCGAATTAAAGGGGAACAGCGTGCTTGAAGTTCGTCGATATTTTCGCGATAATCACGATAAAATTCGTACTGGATTAATGTGGGAGCCTCGCGGTCATGCCGATATGTATGGAGCAATAATAACCCGACCATTTTCCGAGAATGCTGATTTTGGAACATTCTTCTTACACAACGAGGGTTACAGCACCATGTGTGGGCATGCCATAATCGCACTTACAAAGTTTGCCATCGAAACAGGGTTGGTGAAAGAATTAGGCAACGAACCTGAGCTGATAATCGATGCACCTCCTGGGTTAATTCGTGCTAAAGCGCATATGGAGAATGGAAAAGTGGTAAGAACATCTTTTCTAAATGTTCCATCATTTCTATATTTAAGAGATCAACGAGTGGATGTATCTGGTTTAGGTAAAGTCAATTTTGACATTGCCTACGGAGGTGCATTCTACGCATTTGTTAATGTTGAACCATTGGGATTGAAAATGGACGCCTCGGACTATAATCGACTTATCGACTATGGCCGCAGGATTAAGCATGCGGTTATGGATAATTTCCAAATTAAGCATCCATTCGAGGAGGATCTTAGCTTCCTTTATGGCACAATCTTTACGGGTAAACCTGAAAATCCCAAGAATCATAGCCGTAATGTTTGCATTTTTGCCGATGGCGAAGTTGACCGTTCATCAACTGGTTCGGGGGTAAGCGCACGAGCTGCGTTGCACTTCGCAAAGGGCGAATTGAAAATGGGTGAAACAATTACCATTGAGAGTATCCTTGGAACAACTATGACGGTTAAAGTTCATGAGGAGACAACCTATGGGCTCCACAAAGCAATTGTTCCAGAGGTTAGCGGAACAGCAAGTTTTGTAGGGAAGAATGAATTTTGGTTTGACCCTGAAGATGGTTTGAAAGACGGATTTATATTCAGATAATTATTGTGATATGAAACACCCATGATAGTGCACGAGCACAAACTACCCATGAACAAAATATGGGTGTTCCATTCGCTCGATAATGATTGTTAAAATCGAAAATGTAACGTATTAATAATTAACTGACTAAATATTTTGTACGGATGAAAATAAGAACTATACTTTACTTATTTCTGTTGACTTTCGCTTTGTTTTCGTGCACTTCAAGTAAGCAAAAGAATGATTTGCTAGATAAACTAGTATTTGGGAATGTTAACGAATACACAATACCCAATAAACCTAGTCTTCGAGGTGTTGATATTTTAGATGCTCAGATTGTTTGGGTTAGTGGTAGCAAAGGAACGTATGCTCGTAGTACCGATGCTGGAATAACTTGGAAAGTCGGTAATATTAACAACGACACTCTCTTAGATTTTAGAGATATTCATGCTTTTAGCGCTGAATCTGCTATTGCAATAAGCGCAGGCTCACCTGCACGAATCTACAAAACGGTTGATGGGGGTCAAACATGGAACCTTAAATATGAGAATACCGACTCATTGGTATTCTTTGATTCTTTTGACTTTTGCGATGCGAATAGGGGGTTAGCCTGCAGCGATCCTATTCGGGGCAATTTTCTTTTTATCAAAACGACTAATGGCGGAGAAACATGGGACACCATTAGCTACAACCTTTTACCCAAACCACTGAGTATTGAAGGTGGTTTTGCTGCTAGCGGAACATCTGTGATTTGTACAGCGAATGGTACTATATTGTTTGGAACAGGTGGTACTGAAGCGCGAATTATCAGAAGCAATGATTATGGGAATATGTGGGAAGCATTTAAAACACCTCTTATGGCAGGTGAGCCATCGAATGGGATATACTCTATTGGAGCTATTGACGAAAAATCATTTATAATTGCAGGGGGTTGTTGGCAAAAGCCTGATGAGGCCATAAATAACGTTGCAATATCAACAGATTCGGGTAAAAGCTGGAGTTTGACCAAAACTTTCCCTTCAGGATTTCGCTCAAGTATTAAATACCTACCGAGCTCTAAATCGATTGTAACCTGTGGAACTAGCGGAGTTGATATATCGATGGATATAGGTAAAACCTGGAAAAAAACACCTTTACATGGCTATAATGCTATGGATATCTCAAATACTGATGATTTTATTGTATTGGTGGGCTCACAAGGTAAAATAGCATTTGCTTCATTAAAGATTTTAAACGAATAAAGAAGTTCAATATATAATTATAATATCTTTGAAAATTGTCACTAGCAAATAATCGTATTATGCAAAGAAGTACCTATCTCCCCATAATTGCTTGTTTATTCTTAGCATTAGGATCATGTAAACCTAAAGTTCTAACACCAGAAGATGTTCTGTCGCAAATATCCATTATCGATAGCATCAAACCAATTGCTAATGACACGCTATTCAGCTCAACCTATGCGGTTTGGTTTAGAATGCCCCTCGATCATAATAATCCCAATAGCCCTACCTTTCCGCTAAAGGCGTATTACTCGCATAAGGACTTTAGCAAGCCTATGGTTGTGGTAATCGATGGTTATACAATGTACACATCAAGGGCAAACGAACTTTCGAAAGTTCTTGATGCTAACCAGATCACCATTGAGCATCGGTTTTTTGATCAGAGCCGTCCCAAGGATTCTATACCATGGAGCTACCTAAATGTTCGTCAGGCTGCTGCCGACCAACATACTATTATCGAGGCATTTAAGCCTTACTATAAAGAAAAATGGGCATCAACGGGAATTAGCAAAAGCGGTCAGGCTACGATTTTTCATCGTAGGTATTATCCTAATGATGTTGATGCGAGCGTACCATACGTTGCACCATTAAATTTCTCATATGAGGATCCAAGGGTATATGATTTTCTTAACAAAGTTGGTACAGATGAATGTAGAACCAAGATAAGAGACTTTCAAATTCAACTTTTCGAAAAAAAGAAGGAGGTTTTCCCAATGTTCGAAGAGTTAGCGGCTAAGAAAAAATGGAACTTTAAAATGGGGTTAGATAGAGCCTATGATTTAAGTGTTCTTGAGTATTCTTTTGCATTTTGGCAATGGGGTTTTTCCTGCGAAAGTATTCCTTTAAAAAATTCACCAGCACAAATTCTTTTTCTCCACTGGAAGATGATTAACCCGTTTACATTTTTTAATGAGGAGGATATTGAAAGAACCCGACCATTCTTTTATCAAGCTATGACAGAGATAGGAATGTATGGGTATGACGTAAAGCCTTTCAGTAAATATCTTACGGATACTACCAATATCAATTTTTCCTTTGCAATGCCTGAAGGTCATAAAGCGATGTACAATTTTGAAACCATGAAAGATATTGATTCATGGTTAAAGGAATCGGGGAATAACATGCTTTACATTTATGGACAGAACGATGCTTGGTCATCAACTGCAGTTGACCCAGGGAATAAAACTAATGCGGTGAAGATGTTTAACCCTGGCGGAAGCCATTCCTCCAGAATCAAGAATTTTCCCATCGAAATGCAGGATAGCATTTATACAGTTCTTGAGAAATGGTTAGAGGTAGATCTGTCGTCAAAAAAACATAAACCTATTGGAGGCTGTTCAAGGTCATCTCAAAAAATGTTTCAAATTCTTTAATACCAATTAAATAAACCAAATAAAATGAAAATTACAAAGGTTATTATTTCAATAATCGTACTGATATCGATTTCAATACCCAGTGCTTTCTCTTGTACTGTTATTGCCGTTGGCAAAAAGGCATCGGCTGATGGGTCGGTTATTATATCGCATACCGATACAGGTCCCGATTCTAGAATCTTTTTTGTACCAGGTAAAACATATAAAAAGGGTGATATGGCCCCAATTTTCTGGGGAATTCAGGATGCTGATCGCCCCTTAAACGATGATGGTAAAATATTAGGCTATTTGCCTCAGGTCGAGAGAACCATCGGCTATTTTCAATCCGCTTACTCGCACATGAATGAGTATCAGCTTGGAATAGCTGAAAGTACAACGGCACAAAGGGATGAACTAAAATGTACCCTTGAAAATGGTAAACAGATAATGACCATTGAGCAAGCCATGATTTTTGCACTCCAACGCTTTAAAAAGGCAAAGGAAGCCACCCAATTCATTGGTGATTTACTAACAACCTATGGATTCCTTCCTTCGAGTGGAGATGGATCAGAAACGCTCGTGATTGCTGATACCGAGGAGGCTTGGGTATTTGAAGCCTTTGGAGTAGGTTCAGGTTGGAACCCCGAGAGCAAGAAGCCAGGGGCTATCTGGGCGGCTCAACGACTTCCCGATGATCAGGCTACCATGATTCCAAATTGGAGTATAATTAAGGAGATTAATGTAAAGGATAAAGAAAACTTCATGGTTTCCTCAAACTATATGCAAGAGGCCATAGATCGCGGTTGGTATAACCCCGCTTTAGGAAAACCCTTTGTTTGGCAGGATATTTACTCTCCCCTACCCGAAGAGTATGCAACAAGCCGTTTTTGGTTATTCTACCACACCTTTACTCCAAATTTAAAGCAATGGCCCGATAGAGTCCTTGATCCTACTAATCCTTACAAAGGAATGCAACCATATTTTCAAGTTGTAGAACCATTATCGATATACCCATTCGCTGTTGTTCCTGAGAAAAAAATATCGGTTCAGGATGTAATGGCTATTCAACGCTCAACCTTTGAGGGTACAATCTACGATATGACCTCCTACCCCGAATGGCTCGTGCCCGATGGCAAGGGTGGTTACATTAAAAGCCCACTGGCAACCCCATTCCCTGGCGGTGAAATGCGTAAGCTGATTAAGCAAACCTATCGCCGTCCAGTTGCCCGTCATCGTGGACATTACGGAATGGTTATGCAGCTTCGTGGGTGGCTACCCAACGAGATTGGCGGTGTTTATTGGGTCTATCTCGATAACCCTTATTTCAGCCCATACGTTCCAATTTATTCTGGAAACCTTTCTGTTGCTGAAACCTACAATACCTATAATCCCGATAAGTACGATGAAAAATCGGCTCGCTGGGCAATCGATTTTGTCGATAATCTCGCAAACCTAAGCTTTCAGAGCATTGCCAAGAATGTTCGAACCATCCGTGATCCTTTCGAAGCAGAGATGTTTAATAATCAAAAGAGCATTGAGGACGAGGCTTTAGCCCTTTATAAAAAGGATCCTAAATCTGCCCAAGAATTTCTAACGAACTATTCAAATGGTAAGATGAATCGGGTTACCGAAATGTTTTTGAATCTTAGGGATCAGATTATAACTAAGTACACGAATAACCACGAATAAAGAAAAGTATAAGAAGTTTCTCGCAAAGGTTCGCTAAGTTAAAATAAAGTATCGCAAAGGGTAATGAAAGAAAATGAATTATCATACCAAATTATTGGTGCAGCAATGAAGGTTCATTCAGAATTAGGACCGGGTTTGCTTGAGAGCGTTTATGAAAAGGCATTATCCTATGAATTGGAAAAATTAGGTTTTAGGGTTATTACACAGCAAGGAATTCCTATGATTTATAAAGATATTCAATTTGACTGTGGCTTTAGACTAGATATTCTTGTTAATGATATTGTAATAATTGAAATTAAATCAGTAGATACACTTCTCGATGTGCATCATAAACAACTGCTTACATACTTGAAACTTACAGGAATAAAACTTGGGCTACTAATCAATTTTAATGTCAGTCATTTAAAAGATGGGATAACTAGAATAGTAAATAATCTTTAAGGCTTAGCGCACTTTGCGGTTGCCTTAGCGTTCCTTTGCGAGAAACTTCTTCTATCACAGAATAGTCAGAATAGTAAATAATCTTTAAGGCTTAGCGCACTT
>RPRQ01000002.1 GCA_003818205.1 Bacteroidales bacterium | reverse complement strand
GCAAATCCAAAATCTGAAGGATTTCTTTCAAAAGCTAATATTTACAAGGCTTTATATCAACACGATAAAGAACTTTTCAACAACTATAATGCTTTGAGTATAACTAGCAACTTAGGTTAATTAGTTAAGACATGATTAAGTTATTAATAGTCGGAGCAAGCGTTCTTCAAATACCTGCAATTGAAAATGCTAAGAAAAAAGGTCTTTTTGTAGGAGTTATTGATATAAATCCCGACGCACCTGGAGTCAAATTAGCAGATCAGTTTTACAAAGTAAGTACGAATGATATTGAAGGAGTTTTAGTTGCTGCTAGAGATTTTAAGCCAAATGGAATAATGACTCTTGCTACTGATATGCCCATGAGATCTGTTGCCGCAGTTGCTAGTGAATTAGGTCTTAAAGGGATATCCACAGAGGTAGCTTTAAAAGCTACAGATAAAGTTGAAATGATTAATTGCTTTAAAACAAATCATGTACCTCATCCTTGGTTCAAAGTGATAAAGTCACAATCTGAGTTTAATGAATTTTGTAATCATATTTTACCTCCATATATTATTAAACCGAATGATTCTTCTGGGAGTCGAGGTGTTGTGCTAATTAATAATCTAGCCGAAGCTCAGAATGGATTTATTTATAGCAAGTCAGCATCAAAATCTGGAATTGTGTTAGTTGAAGAATTCATGCAAGGACCTGAAGTTAGTGTTGAAATTATTACAGTTAATGGTATTTCTACAGTTTTGGCCATTACTGATAAATTGACAACTGGGGCTCCATATTTTGTCGAAATGGGGCATTCTCAGCCCTCAATGTTGTCGGAAGAGATTCAGTCAAATATAAGAAGAGTTGCTATTAATGCTGTAAAAGCAATTGGTATTAATAATAGTCCGTCACATGTTGAAATAATTGTCACAAAGAATGGCCCTAAACTTGTTGAATTGGGTGCTCGTATGGGAGGTGATTGTATTACAACTCATTTGGTACCACTCTCTACAGGTGTGGATATGGTTAATGCATCAATTGATCTATCACTAGGAATAGAACCTTGTATAGAAAAGCAATTTAGTAAGGGATCGGCAATACGATATATAACTTCTAAAGAAGGTATTTTTCAGAATACTATTGGGTTAGATTATGTTTCTAAAATGGAAGGGGTGAAGCATTTAGAAATAGTAAAAGAAAAAGGGGATTCTGTTAGTTCTATTAAGGGAAGTGGTGATAGAGTTGGTTATGTTATTTGCCAAGCAGATACATCTCTTAAAGCTATTGATATATGTAATCAGGCAATCAAACAGATAAACTTAGAGGTACTTTAAAACTGTATAATAACTATGAGAATTTTGTATGAGTGCGATTTAGCAGGATCGAGTTACCATGGGATGGCCTACAGAATATTTCAGTTTAGTAATGAATTTAAGAAACGTGGTCATGAAGTAATGATTGTTGCGGCTTCTTTTTCACATGTCCGTCGTATTAATCCAGTAGTGAAAAAGAAATTAACAAACGAAAATATTGATGGAATAGAATATAAATGGATAAAAACACCTAAATATAGTGGTAATGGAATTGGACGTGTAATTCACATGTTTATATATAATATGAGACTTTGGTTATATGCCGAGAACATCTCAAAAGAATTTAAACCTGATGTGGTAATTGCATCTGGTGTTAGTCCTTTAGATTTTATTGGTTGTAATCGAATCGCAAAAAAATCTAATTCAAAGATTTTTTTTGAAGTTGGTGATTTATGGCCACTTACGCCTATTGAATTAGGCGGATTTTCGCCTAAACATCCTTTTATATATTTAATGCAACAAGCCGAAAAACATGCATATAAATATTCAGATGCAGTTATTTCATTATTACCTTGCGCTGAACCCTATATGTCTAAACAAGGATTAGCGGTTGGTAAGTTTCACTATATTCCAAATGGAGTAATAACAGAGAATTGGATTGAAAAAAAAGTATTGCCAAAGGAACATAGAGATTGCATTGATGAATTTAAAAAACAAAATAAATTTCTGATCGGATTTACTGGTACCCATAGTATTTCAAATTCACTTTATACGTTAATAGATGTAGCAGAATTACTTAATAATTCCAATATTGAATTTTTATTAATTGGAGATGGTCCAATAAAAGTTAATCTTGTAGAAATCGTTAATAGGAAGCATATTTCCAATGTAACATTCTTACCTTCTGTAAATAAGAATATTATACCTTCTTTGCTTTTTGAAATGGATGCCTTATATGTTGGATTTCAAAAGCAATCATTATATCGGTTTGGCATTAGTCCTAATAAGATTTTTGATTATATGATGGCATCAAAACCTATAATTCAAGCAATTGATGCTGGTAATAATCTTGTAAAAGACGCCAATTGTGGGGTTTATGCACAGCCAGATAACCCTGGTGATATAGCCTCAGCAATTATGTATTTAAAATCGCTACCTCAAGAAGAAAGAACTGTTTTGGGCAATAATGGATATCAATATGTTGTTGAAAACCACTCATATAAAGTTCTAACAGATAAATTTTTGAGAATATTAGAAGATACTGAAAAAAAATAGTTTGTTGTAGATATTATATTCATAAAAATAATTTAAATGAAAATTCCTTTTTCTCCCCCTTATGTTGATGATGATGTATTGAATGAGGTTCAAGATACGCTGAAGTCAGGATGGATTACTACTGGTCCAAAAGTTAAAGCTCTCGAAATTGAGACTGCACAGTTAGCCTCAGTTAGTTATGCATTATGCGTAAATTCTGCTACATCTGGTCTGATGCTAGCAATGCGTTGGTTCGGGATAGGTCCTGGAGATGAAGTTATTGTTCCTGCCTACACTTATTGTGCAACAGCTTTAGCAGTAATTCATTTAGGAGCAACACCGATAATGGTTGATATTCAAGACGATTTTACATTGGATGTAAAAGATGTCGAAAAGAAGATAAGTTCGAAAACAAAAGCAATCATACCAGTTGACATTGCAGGTTGGCCTGCTGATTATGATGCTCTAAATCAACTTGTAAAGCGTGAAGATATTTTAGCAATGTTTGATGCACAGAATGATATACAGAGAGTTCTAGGAAGGTTGTTAATACTTTCTGATGCCGCTCATTCTTTAGGGGCAATTTATAAAGGTTTGCCAACTGGACGTTTAGCAGATCTTACGGTTTTCTCTTTTCATGCCGTGAAAAATATTACAACTGCTGAAGGAGGATGTATTGCAATTAACCTACCAAATAATTTTGATCATCTTGATGTATATTCCGTAATGAGGCTGATGACGCTTAATGGTCAAACAAAAGACGCTTTTACAAAGACTAAAAATGGTGGTTGGAAATATGATATAATTCTTGCAGGTTTTAAAATGAACATGCCTGATGTTTGTGCTGCTATAGGTCTTGCTCAAATCCGTAAGTACAACTCGATTATTTTGCCACAACGGAAAAAAGTGGCGAATTTTTATACTCAACTATTTAGTAAGTACAATTGGGCAAAACTTCCTATGTTGCTAACAAATGGTATTGAATCTTCCTATCATATTTTTCCTCTTAGAATAATTGGCATAAATGAAAATATTCGGGATGCAATAATAGAAGATATTTCAAGAAAAGGAGTTGCAGTTAATGTCCATTTTATTCCAATGCCAATGCTTACGCTTTTTAAATCAATGAGTTATGATATAAATGATTATCCAATATCTTACCTTAATTATTCATGTGAAATTTCATTGCCAATATACCCACAGTTGACAATAAAACAAGTTGAATTTATTGTTAATTCAATAGTAGAATCATACGAAAAGATTCGAAAATTAGAGATTAAAATATAATCTATTTGAATAACCTAAGTTTGTATTTCCCATTTTACATAAATTACATAGGATAAATCATCAATTAAGTTATCTGCCGTTATCCTATTTGGATGAATATTTTTTTTTTATAATCACATATAGTTTAAAGGATAATGTTTAAGTGCCTTCTGATTATTAGGAAATACTTATTGTTTCGCATATCAAAAAAGAATAAGAAGGAATATAAGAAATAGCAATGATCATTCCACTTTTAACCATATTAACTCATAGTCCAACTTCACCTTCTCGAAAGTTGAATTCTTTACATTTTTATTACTTTAACTTTTATAAAAGATATAACCTAACTTATGTTTAATAAAAATAACATAATTATCAAATATTGTATATCAATTATACTTTTATTATTTCTATTGAGACTTACTATTCCTCAGTATTTAAAGTTTTTACTCTTTCCCAGTGTGTTTTTCTTTTTTATTTTTTCATTATTTATGCTTTATCATAGTTATAAATTTATGTCATTCAAATTTTCAAATTTTAGTATTTTTTCTCCTTTTTTTTTGACGTCATTTTTTTATATTATTTCAGTTATAACTTCATTTAATTTTGAAATTGGATTGTTTAAGGATTTCATTAATAACGTTCTTGTAATTACATTTATATTTTCATTATTACTTTTACATGTAAATTGTAAAATATTATTTTATGATTCTTTAAAAAAACTACAAATATTTGCTTTAATATTTATTAGTTTTATTGCTTTTTTGGGAATTTGTAAATTACTATTTCTTTTCAATGGTATAAAGTTTCAATTTTTGGAAGTAACAGGACTTGGTTACCCTCAAGGTACTTCACTTTCAATTGATCATAATTTTTTTTCATTAGCATGTATCATTGCCATTGTATTTTCAATCCCTAATTTATTTAAGAAATTAAAAATTGCATATCGTATTCTATTGCAATTTGCAATATTTTGTCTTAGTATAAGTGTTTTTCTATCCACTTCACGAAGAGGTATAATTATTGCTTCTTCTTTAGAATTAATTTTCTTTTTATTTTGGTTTTTTTCATTTTTATTTAAAAAATTACACTTTAAATACTTTCGTCAAAATACGATTGGTCTAGTTATTGTAAATATTTTAAGTGTTTTTATATTAATATTCATTTTTATTATTCATAATTCATTTGAAAGGAAACGCTGGTTAGCAAATTCATCTTTTAATAAAAATGAAGTTAGTTTATTTCTTAATAATTTAATAGAAGCTGGCGGAACAATTCTTAAAGGGAATACAGATGTTTCTAAGGTTGACAGTTTGATATGGGAATCAAATTTCGATTCGCGATACCCTTATAGTGGATGGGCAAAAGGGAATTATTCTCTAATTAACAAAATTGAAGGTGAAAATTTTACAATTGTTCCAGATTCAGCGGTTTCGATGAAGATAGATAGTAGCTCATTTCTGAAAAGTGATAGCACATTATATTTTGTCTCGCAATTCTCACATTTTTACCCTATTAAAGACAAACGTAATATTGTATCAGTTTATATTTATGTTTCAGATGATTTTAATGGTGATGAAGTATATCTAAATTCTGGTGATAATAGTTTTGGCTTTACAAAAAGTGATTACAATTTAAGTGCAAAAGGAGAATGGCAAAAGCAATATATTTC
The DNA here is from genome assembly GCA_003818205.1 of Bacteroidales bacterium. Classification (GTDB taxonomy): domain Bacteria; phylum Bacteroidota; class Bacteroidia; order Bacteroidales; family Tenuifilaceae; genus UBA8529. The sequence goes on along the minus strand of RPRQ01000002.1, from coordinate 121,277 downwards.
TTTTAGCGTTTTTAATAATAAGTCCTGGGTTGAGTTTGGTGTATTGAAAAAACTAAAAAATATTAAAGATAAATTGCAAGGTTATGTTCTTTTTGCGTATCCTGAAATTAAATTGATTGATTACAGTTCAGATATTCCAATATCATGGGCTGGTACTAATTGCACTGACACATGCATTGTATTTGGTGACGGAAGTAAAAAAAATCATTTAACATCAATTGGTTGCAAAATTGACAAGGAAAGTCAGTTTAGATTATGGGGAAGTTTAGTTTATTCACCGATGGTATTACGAAAGTTTCGAACTGAAATAGATAAACCTTATAAATCATCAATACTTGTTTTTGTCTCTAAAGATTTTAACGGTAAAAATGTTAAATTGGAAATAAAAGGAAATGTTAATGGAGAAAGAGAATCCTCTTATGATTTGAATAATAAAGGAACTTGGCAAGAATTAGTTATTAATAATTTCTGTGAAAAAAATGAGGAATGCTATGTCATGACATACTTTGATTTACCAGATTATAAGAATTTATCAAAATTAATAGGTTATGTTATTTTTGCTCAACCTAAATTTGAAGCCCCAATATTTGATCCTAAAGTCCCTAAAACCTATGTCTCTATTAAATTCAAAGAAGATTTTCCTGTTGTCGGTTATAATTCTGTAATAGTTCCTGAGGGTACAATAGGTTGTCGTTTTGATAAAAACGCTGAAGGGAAAATATGGAGTAATTTCTTTTATTTAATAAACGAGTTTAATTATGTTCGAGTTGAATCCGGAGATTCTGTACTTTCTTCAATTAATTGTTACGTGTCTGAAAATTTTAATGGGAATACTGTAAGTCTTGAGCTTAAAGGGATAGATAATAGTAATTTAATAAATCATTATAATTTAAAGAATAAAGGGAAATGGGTCAAACTTAGTTTAAAAGGTTTAGTAAAGAGTGATGGTATTGTATCAGGTCTTTTTTTTGTCTCTCAAAATGGTGTTAAAGATTTTAGTAATCTCAAGGGATATGTAACATTTGCTTATCCAGAATTAAAAGTGATAAAACCAAAAAATAAAATAATAGGTTATAATAAAGTTAATAAAAGTTCTATCCCTAAAATTGATAAAGTAACCTTATTTAATAAGAATATTTTCAATAAATATCTTTATTTTTATCCAGATTCTTCTAATAAAAGTAGTGTACAAAGCGCTCCTGTTTTTGAACGTGAAGTGATAGATGACCATTTTGCTGGTCCAAGGTTAGAATACTGGCGATATGCTATTTATCTTTATAATTATGAGTACAGTTGGTGGAAAAGAATTTTTGGTGGAGGTACTGAATATACTCGTAAGTTCGCAGAAAAATTTCGTAACTCATGGGAGAAAACGGAATTTGATTATCCTCACAATCCTTTCCTATCGGTTTTATTATATTCAGGTATTCTTGGTCTGTTGACTTACATTTGGTTTTTATATAAGGCAATATACTATTACTGGCTCTATAGAAAAGAATATTGTTCCTTAGGAGTATCCTTCAGTATTGCTTTTATTTATGCTTTTTTTAGCGCTAACTCTCCTTTCGATCCTGCCATTCTTGGAGTGTTAACTATAATACCATATTTTATACATTTTTTTCATTTAAGTACCTATAATGATTAAAGGATAAAAGACAAAAAATCAATTCATAAGATACAATGTTTAACTTTAAAGAATCAAAATTAAATTTTGTTTCATATTTGTTAAAATACTCAAAAACAACTATACAAGATTCAAAGTTTAATTCATAATAGATACTGCAATATTCGCAAAAAAAGGTCGAGGTTTAAATTTTAATGTTACTAAATAGATATTACAATATTCAAAATTAATTATACAAGATTTAAAGTTATGATCTAATGGTAGTTTACAAGGATGATAGTTTAACGTTTAATAAACTCATAGGTTAACTCCTTCCATTGGTCGTTCAAAGTTGGAAAAAATATTTACATAGGATAATTTATGATAGATGAGTAGTATATTATTAGTTGTTTTCTCAGGAGTTATATCTTACCTTTTAACATTCCTCACTCGAAATATTGCCCTTAGGCATAGAATAATTGATATACCTAATGAGAGAAGTTTACATGAAGTTCCAACTCCAAGAGTTGGGGGGGTAGCAATTGTTATTTCTTGGTACTTAGGAATTTCAGTGCTGTTTTGGTTAAATGCAATTGAAAGTAAGCTGTACTTTGCATTACTAAGTGGAATTCTTTTAGCTATTGTCAGTCTAGTTGATGATGTTATTGAAATTAAACCTGCAGTACGTTTATTTATTCATTTTATTACCGCAACTGGCGCATTTATATTTTTAGGAAACTTAAGACCCTTAATAATCCCTAGTATTGAGATTAACTACCCACTGCTTATTTATCCTTTTGCAATTGTTGGGATGGTCTGGTTTATAAACCTGTTTAACTTTATGGATGGTGTTGATGGCTTTGCCTCTATTGAGGCAATAGTTATTAGCATTATTTTATTCTATTTTTCAGGTAATATTATTAATGTCCTATTGATCGCTTGCGTCGGGGGGTTTTTATTTTGGAATTGGCCTAAAGCAAAGATATTCATGGGGGATATTGGAAGTACTCAACTTGGCTTTATACTGATTGTATTAGGAATCTATTTTCACAATAGTTATAAATTCTCGATTCTAAACTGGATAATGCTTTCATCTCCCTTTTGGTTTGATGCAACTTTTACTCTTTACAGAAGATGGAGAAACAGAGAGAAGTTAAGCCAAGCACATCGTAAACATGCTTACCAAAGGATTGTTCTTGCAGGATTTTCTCACTTAAAAGTTGACATATATCTGATTGTCATTAATTTAATCATAATTGCAATGATTTTCACTTATAGAGAATTTAAAATACTTCAGATTCCTCTTTATATTTTAAGTATTCTATTCTTATATATTATTACCAAATATGTTGATAGAAGAGTTCCATTTAAGTAGTTTGTTAAATTGAAAATAAAGGAAACTTTGCTATAACTTTATCCAAACTGTTAATTGAGAAATAGATATAAATTATTTATAACCCATTTTCTTAATTCTGAGCTGCTAAGAAATACTTCTGTCCTAATCTCTGGGACTGTCATTGCGCAATTAGTTCCTATCTTTCTTCAACCTTTCCTTAGAAGATATTTCACTCCAGAGTCTTTTGGTGCGTTTTCTGTGTATTCAAGTATTGTCGGTATATTAATCATTGTTTCTTCGCTTAAGTATGAACAGGCTATAGTATTACCGAAAAAGGATAATGAGTCACTAAACCTTGTAGTATTATCATTGATATTAAATTCTCTTTTTAGTCTACTATTATTGGTTATAGTATTATTATTTAATGATGGATTACTACTATTATTTAACATTCCAAATAAATTCTCAAATATTCTATATTTTATCCCTTTAGGCACTTTTCTGATAAACACTTTTCAAAGTTTCAACTATTGGCTTATTAGAAAAAAAGCATTTGTTTCGATTTCTTTAAACAAGTTTGTTCGTAGGAGTTTTGAGGGTCTCGCTCAAGTAATTTTAGCCTTTTTAAAAAACATTAAAGGTTTAGTTATTGGTGATATAATCGGTCAATTGTCTAATATAGTTACTGTTGTAATTCAAGCTAGAAAAAATGATTTTTCAGTCAAAAAAGTCAGTTACGAAAAAATAAAATATGTTTTTAAAAAATATTCGGAGTTTCCAAAATACAGTTTAATCCCTGGCTTTATGAGTGCTTGTAGTTTTCTGCTACCAGCAATTCTTATTAATAGGTTTTACTCAGCAGAGTTTACTGGGTATTTCGATCTTTCAAAACTTTTACTCTCAATTCCCTTAGCTTTAGTAGCATCATCGGTATCAAGCGTATTGTTGCAGCAAGTATCCGTTAAATTTCAGGATAAAAAGAGTTTTCTAGGTGATATAAAGCCTATACTATACATTGTTACATTAATTTGCGTATTTGAAGTGTTAATAATCTCCTTTTTTGGAATCGGTATATTTAAATTTATTTTCGGAAATATATGGGGGTTCTCTGGAGAGATATCCAGAATCCTCGTTTGGTCATATGCTTTAAACTTTTTTGTCTCCTCATTCAGTAGTTTATTCATTGCTATGAGGAGAATTAAAATTTATAGCGTTTGGCAAGTAGCTTACTTTGCATCAATACTATCTTTACTATTCTTTAAATATTTACCATTTTTAGATTTTATTAGGATGTATGTTCTTATTGAAGTTACATGCTATACAGTTGCAACTGTAATCATACTATTTATGATAAAACAATATGAAAAAGAGATTAAGTTAAACTATCTATAAGTTAGAATATCTCGGTTTCTTCTGGGATTTACAGAAACAAGTTAATGAAAAATGAATCTGAAAATATTTATAATTAGCTCTTTATATAACGATTATATAATAAATTGTTACAAGAAGAATTCTTTTTTAAAGAATTCTTCTTTTGATGATCATTTAAATTTTATCAAAAAAGATTCCTCAGAAATGGTTCCAACCTATACTAAGACATTAGCTGGTTTGGGAGTTAATACTTTTTGCGTTTTTGATAATGATCTCATTCTACTTAAGAAATGGTGCAAAGAAAATAAGATAGCCTTTAAAAACAGTAAAGAAGCAATTTCAAAACAGATTCAATGGCAAAACCCTGATGTTTTATGGATTGATGATGTTAATTATCTTGATAAGGATTGGATTGATAATATTAGGTCTAAAGTGCCATCTATTAAAGTTGTTTTCGCTAATCATTGTGCACCATATACAGATCGAATAGTAGAAGGCTTAAAAGGTTTAGATTTTGTTATTACATGTACATCTGGACTTAAATTAGACTTTGAGAACCGGGGGATAAAAACATATTTAGTGTATCATGCTTTCGATGCTTTAATTTTAAATCAACTTTCAACTGCTATTTCATCTCCAAGAATCAGATTTGTTTTTTTAGGCTCTCTATTTACAGGGAGTGGTTATCACAAACAAAGAATCGAACTTATAGAAGAGATCTTAATGCGAGATATAGACCTTACAATATATGGTAATGTTGAATCAACATGCAAGATTAGGTCAAAGCAAGTTTTCTATTATACATACAAACTTTTCAACACTTTTGGATTAGGTAATATTTTAAGTAAACTTTCCATATTTCGAAAGTATGAGAATTATGGAAAGAGCCCAATTAAAAAATATTCAAAGCACCTGAAGAAATCTTTACTCAAGCCAGTTTTTGGAATAGATATGTATAATATTCTGAAGAGTTCAGATATCGTTTTAAATACTCATGGAGAGGTTGCAGGAAATTATGCAGGAAATGTTCGATTATTTGAAGCCACAGGGATAGGCTGCTGTTTACTTACAGATGAGAAAGCAAACATGAAAGACTTATTTGTTTCTAATAAAGAGGTTGTTACTTATACTAATAGTGAGGATTGTATAAATAAGGCAAAATGGTTATTAGAGAATGAGTCTGAACGAAAAAGAATTGCTCAGGCGGGACAGAATCGCACGCTAACAACCCATAACGTGGAAAGTAGATGTATGCAAATTATCGAGATAATAACAACTGAACTAGATTTGAAAGATTAAGCAGATCTTAGAAGTTCTTCGTAACAAAGAAATAAAGTACAAGTGAATTATTTATCATTTCAAGGTTGGATTAGGCACATAACAATTAATTTGTTAAGTATTAATGTTCATCCTAAGCCAGGGATTCATATTCTAAACGGTCATTATATTAGCAGGGACGATAATGTAGCAAAAGAAGTTTTCGCTCATTTGCTTGAAAAGATCAAATCTTCAGGAATTGAATTTGTTGATTTTGAACAGGCAGTAGATCTAATTAATCAGAAAAGAATCCCTAAGGATAAATGTTTGGTTTCATTCTCTTTTGATGATGGTTTTGAAGAATGCTTTACAAAAATTAAACCTATCCTTGATCTGTACAATATTAAGGCTGCATTTTTCATTAATCCCAATTTCGTTGATGGGAATGAATTGTATCGATCAAACTTCACAACAAATGTTGTGAAAGCGAATAAAGCACCGATGAGTTGGGAGCAAATACAGAAATTATCAATAGAAGGGCATACTATAGGTGCTCACACATTAGATCATATTAATCTTAGTATAGATAATAGAAATGAACTTGAACTTCAAATCAAGGGGAGTAAAGATATAATTGAATTAAAGACTAATAAGTCGTGCAACCACTTTGCATTTCCTTTTGGCAGAATTGAGGATATTTCTGAACTTGGAGTGGTTGTCGCCAAGGAAAATTTCCCTTTCGTATACAGTCAAAGTGATTTCCGTAATTACTTTTCGTTCAACGGCAGAGTGATTAACCGTAGGCATTTTGAATGCGACTGGCCAGTTAATCACGTATTATATTTTCTGAAAAGAAAGAAATTGTGAGGAGAGTTGATGTTGTAATTTGGGGAGATTTTCCACCAAAGACACAAACTGGAATAAGTATGGTTAACGCCATGGTTGAAAAGACACTACTTCAACAGGGCAAATCAATTATAAAAATAGACGAATCAGTTTGGCAATACTCATTGATGAGAAAAATTATTCTTTACCTAGCATTGGCTTTAAAACTTTTCAAAACTATTATTTCAAAGAAATGTAGAATTCTTTACTTTAACTTTCCCCTATCACGTTTCGGCTTGATAAAACTTTCATTTCTATTGCCTTTGATAAGGTTGATTTCCTTAAAAACAAAATTAATAAGCCATCTCCACAGAGGAGATTTGAGAGTATTTTCTGATAAATCGAATTCAAATAAACTTTTATTAAGGTTCTGTTTAAAATTTATCGATGAGATAATTGTGCTCTCCGAAATCTATATCGATGACGTAAAAAGGTTGAATTCCAAGGTAAAAGTAACATTACTTAGGAACACCTCTTCAATCGAAAGAACTTTTATTGATTCCGATCGAATCTATAATCGAAAATTCCTATGTATTTCAAATTACATAAGGAGTAAAGGTATTGGAGAACTTGTAGATTCATTCAGAAATGATGAACTGAAAGATTTTCACCTAACAATTTATGGGAATATTTATGATACGATATTTTTTGATGACTTGAATAATAAAAAAACAAAAAACATTTCCCTTGAACAGGCAATTTCTCGATCTGATTTAGACAAAAAATTAAAAGAAAATGATTGCTTCATCCTACCATCGTGGAACGAAGGACAACCACTTGTTATTCTGGAGGCAATGTCGTTAGGCGTTCCAATAATCGCCACACAAGTTGGTGATATTCCTAATATGCTTGGAAATGATTATCCTTTCTTAGTAAAGCCAATGGAAATTGAGGCACTAAAAATCAGCATTTTAAATTTTGATCGTTTTCTTAACAAACCTGAACTCGGTCGCAGGTTGTACAACTCATACTTAAACAGTTTTTCAAACAAGATATTCAACGAGAAGATAAGTAATATCTTCGCTTAGAACATTGTTGTAGTGAAAAAAATTAAATATAAACACATTTATATTTTCATCATAAGAATTCTTGATCAAATTGAAAGTATCTATCATTACAGCTTGTTATAATAGTGCCAGTACAATAAAGGGGACTATTGAATCGGTCATCAACCAAACCTATAATAATATTGAATTTATTATTATTGATGGAGCATCTAAAGATGGAACCGTCGATATAGTATCATCATATGGAGAAAAAATAAGTAAATTCATTTCTGAACCAGATAAGGGAATTTACAATGCAATGAATAAAGGGATTAGAATTGCGACAGGTGATATTGTTGGAATTTTAAACTCAGATGATTTCTTCAATAGTACAGAAGTAATTCAAAAAATTGTAGATGAATTCAATAAAAGTGATATAGATGCATTGTATGGAGATGTTCAGTTTGTGAAACCTAATGATTTACAAAAAGTTGTTCGATACTATTCATCTAAAAACTTCAACCCTAAAAAGTTTAAATACGGGTTCATGCCTGCACATCCAAGTTTTTATGTAAAACGAACTTTTTTTGAGAAAATTGGTTATTATAAAGAAACCTATATTATTGGTGCCGATTATGAGCTGTTAATCCGCTTCTTACATAATAATAAATTAAAGAGTAAATATTTACAAATGCCTTTTGTTACTATGAGAACAGGAGGTGTTAGTAACAGATCATTAAAAAGTAACCTTATTCTTAACAATGAGATTATTCGAGCATGCGGCGAAAATGGCATAAAAACCAATATAATAAATGTTTACTCAAAATATTTTATCAAAATATTTGAGCTATTTAGTATTAAGCAATAGTATGATAAAAAACATTGCGATAACGGGATCATCCGGTTTTATTGGCACTTATTTTATAAAAAATAACTCTGAATTCTCTATAAAAGAGATCGATCTACTAACTCAAAAAGTTGAAGGTTTAGATTTCATAGGAATTGATTCTGTGCTTCATTTAGCTGCACTGGTACACCAAGCTAAAAGCAAGAATGATGAAGAATACTTTAGAATTAATCGTGACTTAGCTTTTAACACTGCAAAAATGGCAAAATTGCAAGGTGTTCGACAGTTTGTATTGATGAGTACAGTGAAGGTTTACGGTGAATCAACAAATGATCAAATGCCTTGGAACGAAAGCAGTAACTGTAATCCCGAAGATGCTTATGGGCAAAGCAAGTATGAAGCAGAAAGGTTGATATTAGCCTTAGAGGATGATAGCTTTAGAGTTGCAATCATTAGGTCACCATTGGTTTATGGTGCAGGTGTGAAAGCAAATATGTACAACTTAATAAAATTTGTCAATAGATTTCCGATTTTACCGCTTGGTGGTATCAATAATAAACGCTCATTGGTTTATATAGGGAATTTAGTAGCATTAATTTCAAAGGTTATACAAGAACAAGTATCAGGAATATTTATTGCAGGTGATACTGAGCCTCTGTCAACATCGCAGATTTGTTGTTTAATAGCAAATAGTCTTAATAAGCGAGTTGTGTTTATTCGGATGCCACGGATTTTACAAATAGTATCAAAGAGTATCGTTCCATCCTACTATAATCGCCTTTTTGGTTCATTGCTAGTTGATAATGGAAAAACCAATGAGCATCTAGGTTTTTCACCTCCATTTTCAAGTGAACAGGGTATTCGGATTATGGTTGAATGGTATCGAGATATTCAGAAATAGCTATTATTCTCAACCTCATTTATATGAGGCAATGCAGTTTAGGGTTCGAATGCTGATATATACAAACTTATTTATTATCTGTTATTCTCAGAATTTGGAAATCATTTAATTCGCATTCAATACCTTTAAGCTACACTACAAAATGATTGATAGTTAGTGAAAGTAAGTTTATTGTATTAAAAAATACAGAGCATAATATTTAACTTTGCTAATTATTTTAGAGTTCTACATTGTACAATAGTTAGGTATATTTGGCTGTAGTTTAATATAGCGTTGCAATCCATTTTTGCGATTCTTTGTGACTTAGTGGCATTTTTTTAACCACCAAGAAAGCGCTAAGATTTACTCGCAACTCTGACTACAGCCAAATATACCGAACTATTGATAAGCAAGTTGCTTTAATATTATAAACCTTTTTATCTGTTGAATAGTTACCAAATTTCAATTTAATAGTTATATGAACAAGCTCCTTTCCATCGACTATTATATCCTACATCTACTACTATTCTCTTTACCATTTGGGAGGAAGGTTTTTATACCAATCCTATTTTTGTGGCTCTGCGTAGTCTTAATCAGTTACTTCGTAAAAGGCGATTACTCGACAAATCGGTTCAGAGGACTACTTATCCTTCCAATTCTATTCTACCTAGCATGCGCCATACGAGTAATTGTTTCCACTGGTTTACATAGCAGTAGCATCTCCGAACTCCAGTTCAATCTCTCATTACTATTGGTTCCACTTCTTATTCCTTATCAGCGTAAGCCATACCAGAATAGCAACCACACATTCCTTTGGTCATTCGTGGCGGGGTGCAGTGCTGCATCAATTTACTATACTGGATACGCATTATATCGCTCCTACTCACTAGTAAATGGTGCATATGCGTTCAATCCTATTCCAGAATATGGATGGGATAATTACTTTTTAGGTAGCATCTTTTCTTACCTAATTCATCCATCCTACCTCGCTCTCTACCTATTGGTAGCGTTACTATTTATTGGTATAGAGATAAAGAGGTGGTGGAAACAAAGACTTACGCTTAAAATACTAGTTATATTTTTATCTCTTGTGATTATAGCCTCGCTGGTAATGCTCCAGAGTAGAGCAGGAGTACTAGGCTTTGGTTTACTGATACTGGTATGGTTCTCCTATCTGGTTATCGCCAAACAAAAATATTTGCTGGGTACAATACTATTAGCCCTGTCGCTAGCTATGGCTTTTCTTGTACTTTCAAAATTCGATCGTTTGGTATATACTGCAAAATCTCTTAAGACCACAACAACAGAGGGGATTACAAACCAGAGTAAAACTGATGGTACAACAATGCGGTTTTGGATTTGGAAATCGGCATTATCAGCCATCGAAGAACATCCGTTATGGGGGGTTGGAGCTGAGAATATTCGGGGTGAACTGCAGAAGCAATACCTGAAATTAGGGATGCAAGGTGCTGCAGAGGTTCGCTTAAATGCCCATAACCAATACCTTGAAACGTGGCTTGGGCTAGGTATCTTTGGGCTATCGGCTTTGCTTGCAATGCTCTTCATCCCATTATGGATTGGATTAAAAAGTAAGGATTGGTTACTGGTTGGGTTTATCTGCCTTTGCAGCATTAGTTTTACCTTCGAGAGCATGCTCGAAAGGGTAGCTGGAGTTACTTTTTTTGCGATCTTTTATTCTATTCTTGTGTCGAGAACAGCGATTAATGAAAATATGCTGAAAGAGAAAGAGTCGGTCGCAAAGAAATAATGTTGAAGATATTTGTTTTATTTCATTGTTTTGCATCATTTTTGTAGAGATAATATAGTGCTTGAACCTAATGTTGTCAAAATTAGAAAATCATATAGCTTGCCACAGATTCACTGATTGTATATTCTTATAATATTCTGAATCTGTGAACATAGCGAAGTAGTTTTATGAGTACCTTTGATAAAAAATGAAAACATGCGAATAATCTGTGGCATTTTTACTTTATTGACAAATGCTAATATTGTATAAATTCAGCATAAAAGGATACATTTATCAAATACTTCGAAGTTTTTACAAAATAAATTAAACATCAATGACCGCTCCTGTAAATCACACCCCTCGATGGTTAGTATTTCTTATTGATATCGCAATCTGCCTTTTCTCAATATGCTTTGCATATTTTGTTCGTTTTGAGTTTAGGTTTAACGAGTTTGTCATTGAATCGTTAAAAACAGTTATCCCGCTTTTACTTTTCGTTAGAGCATTGTCTTTTATTATTTTTAGAACCTATGCCGGTCTAATTAGATATACGAGCGCTAAGGACTCCGAACGGATTTTTATTGTTGTTACTGTAGGAAGTATTGTATTAACCATCATAAATCTGGTTTACTTCCAGTACTATAAGGTATTGATTATTCCTAATTCGATTTTGGTTATCGATTTCTTTATTACCTCAATCATACTTATAGGCTCAAGGTTAGCTGTGAAAGCGTTGTACTACAGCTTATTTAGTGCTAGTTCGGAGAAAGAGAGTATAATTATATATGGGGCAGAGCAATTCGCTTCAATTGTCAAAAATACTTTGGATCGCGATTCAGGAACAAACTTTAGCGTAATGGCATTTATCGATCCGTTTGATAAGAATGAAGGAAAAAAGTTAGAGGGTATCAGCATATATAACTCCGATAAGTTAGAATATTTGATGCAGAAGTATGAAATATCGAAACTTATTATTGCGATTAAGAACATTGATCCTGTCAAACGTAATAGATTAGTTGAATTATGCTTTCAATACAATGTAAAAGCCCTTAATGTTCCTGATGTAAAGACATGGATAAATGGGGTTCTTAGCATTAATCAAATAAAAAGCATTAAGATAGAGGAGCTCCTCGAACGAAATCCTATTGTTCTTGATAAACAGAAAATTAGTGATGATTTAAAAGGACGAGTTGTACTAATTACAGGTGCAGCAGGCTCGATTGGAAGTGAACTTGTTCGCCAGATTGCAAAATTTGAACCTAAAAAAATAATTCTTTTCGATCAAGCCGAAACACCGCTATACGATTTGGACCTAGAATTGAGAGAAACTATTCTCTTTTTCGATTTTGAGGTTGTAATAGGTAGTGTTACAAACTCCTATAGAACTAGAAAGGTATTTGAGTTTTTTAAACCCTCAATCGTTTTTCATGCTGCAGCGTACAAGCATGTTCCCATGATGGAGAATAACCCAACCGAAGCGATTTACAATAATGTTTACGGAACAAAAGTGATTTCGGAGCTTGCTGTTGAATTTGGGGTAGATAAATTTGTAATGATTTCAACGGATAAGGCCGTGAACCCCTCAAGTATAATGGGCGCAAGCAAACGAATTGCAGAGATATTTATTCAAACCTTGAATCAAAACAGCACAACGAGGTTTATCACCACTCGTTTTGGGAATGTTTTGGGTTCTAATGGCTCAGTTATCCCTCGATTTAAAAAACAGATTGAGATGGGTGGCCCAATTACCATAACACACCCTGAAATAACACGTTTTTTCATGACAATCCCCGAAGCCTGTCAGCTAGTTCTTGAGGCAGGAGCAATGGGGAACGGAGGTGAGATATTCATATTCGACATGGGCGAATCCGTAAAGATTATCGATTTAGCAAAGAAGATGATCAAACTATCGGGTTTAGTTCTGGGACGTGATATTCAGATTAATTTTACCGGATTACGCCCAGGTGAAAAACTTTACGAGGAACTTCTGAATAATACAGAGAATACAATATCAACTCATCATCCACAGATTATGATTGCAAGGGTTTGTGAGCATGAGCCCACAGCTGTTTTTAACCAAATTGACAATCTGCTTGAAGTGCTACCTAAGCATAAAAACTTCAAGCTAGTGAGCCTGATGAAAGAAATTATCCCTGAATTTGAAAGTCAAAACTCTATTTTTGAGGAGCTTGATAAGAATAAGTAGATTGCAGAGAGATTGAAACTAAAGGCTGTGTTCATTGATCTTTTAGTCTATAAGGGAAAGCGGATATAATAGTCACTTTTCCTTTCGGTTTTTTACACTTCTTGACTAATTGATTAATGCTTATTCAATGTCGTTCACTTAGGGTCTGCTGATTAAGTGTTAAAACACAGAAATATAAAATATTACAACCATTTTTTGTTGTGTAAGCGCAAGCGTTTTTTATGTAAAAGCCTAAAATACGTGCACTTGTTATTCTAATTGTGAACTACCCTGCGCTCTTGGCGCAGGGTAGTTCACAAAGCAGCATTGCTGCGAACTATTTGTAGAATAGATGATTATATTTTAGCTAGAAGCAGCATCGCTGCGATCTATTGAATTTAGATTTTTCTTTTCGGTTAATAATGATTGTTAAAATCGAAAATGTAACGTATTAATAATTAACTGACTAAATATTTTGTACGGATAATATTTGTAAAAAATAGACATTAAGGGCATTAATAATATCACCCCACTGGGGTTTTATAGCACGTAGTACGCTTTTAGGTTTCCGATATTTCAGCCCTCTGGGCTTAATGCACTGGTCGCTGTAGCTGAAAACGCCGTTACGCGTGATATTTAGGTATAAGGGAGACTCCTATTACCTTAAACACCGTAGGTACTTCCCTTAAGAAATGGATGAACCTCTATTATAATCAGGGATTTTCTTTGTATAAAATAGTTATCACCCCGTTAGGGTTTTATAGCACGTAGTTCGCTTTTAGGTTACCGATGTTTCAGCCCTCTGGACTTAATGCACTGGTCTCTATAGATAAAACACCGTTAGGTGTGATATCTCGGTATAAGGGAGAACCTATTATCTTAAACACCGTAGGTGTGGTATTTCCTTGGAAAAGGACTAACCTCCTATTATAATCAGGAATTTTCTTTTATGAAAAAGTTTATCATCAAATATTTAAACAGGTTCTAATCCTGACCTATTAGTCTCTTTTTTTGCATAATAGTTTGATATGTAAATATTTATTTACTATTCTTAATATTAAGCCAAATAAAATTTCGGTACTGCCAAAGAAGGGCAATAGAGAAGCCAAGAAAAGAGAATAGAATAACCCAAGTCTTAAGAAATTGTATTAGCGGATTTTCTGCCTTTGAAAGCTGGGTGAAATCCTGAATTATTGTTATTGGATCGGGATTAATTGCTAACTCTTTTTCGAGTAGAAGTTTTTTGTTATATAGCGCAAGAATCTCATGATGATAAAGTTTTGCCTCTTTCTCGTTTAATACTATCATTTGACCATTTCCTGCTTTCTGCATTTTTGGGGTTTCAAAATACTGTACTTTCTGTAAACTATCGAGTTTCTTGATTTCATTCTGATACTCTTCAATCATACTCTTGGTTTGCTGCCTTCTTATCTCGTTATTTTGCAGTATGTATGGATTTGTGCTGATGTATTTCTTAATACCATCCCTAACATTTGGGAATATGTTTTCATCGTACACATTAATTTTCAAATAAAAAACGTCCGGTAATCTTTTCTGGGTGGTATCTTTTGGTGCATAAATATTTTTGTAGTCAATAAAATCAGCTATTTTATCCCTGTTGATGTCAATTCCGTAGAAAGCCTCAATCGATTTTATTTTTTCTGCTTCATTAGGCGATGTGCCCAAATAGTTTCCTAAAGCCGAATAATTTCTATTTTCGAAAAGGTCATTTAGCAAATTGATAGAGTTGACAATAACGCTATTGTTCATTGAGTTTGAACGGGCAACCATTTCGGAAGAATAAAACCTTGGCGTATTCTTATAAGAAAAGTAACCAACATACCCGCCAAATATAGCGAACGATAAAATCCAAATGGATTTTCTTAAAAGCAGTAAAAGAAATGATTGGATAAGCCAAATAATCCAATGAAAGAAGTTTTTAATGGCTTTTCCCATTCTGTTAAAAAGTTCCAATAGATCGATTTCGTCCGAGTGTCTTTGAATTTGATTATCCATAATATGTTTAGATTTAAATGCGAAAATACTATTTTTTATCCGTTTTAAAAACAATTATCAAACCTTCTAATCCGGTGTGAATATGTTCTATCTAATAAAATGAGGCATTTCGAATGATATTTCAAGCGAAAGCTCCACTAAACCTGCAACTACACCATCGTTATACCATGGGGTTTGATAAATTAATTTCTTAACTCCCCCCTTTTCAATGGTATAGATATTAGTTTCGTTATTGCTTATCAATCTTTCAATCGTTTTTTGTGAATCGGGTTTATGGCAATTGTTGAGCTGTTTGCCAATAAGATTTAAACCTCCCCATTTTTCGAAGGTTTTACCCGATTTTTCATTCATGTAGATTATTGTTCCATGTATATCGCTAACGGTAATGGCGCAATTTAGCTCTTTTGCCCAATCGATGCTATTTTCCATAACGTCAATTCTTTTTTAGAAAAACAAACTTAAGAAAAAAGCCTCAGATTTCGCTGAAGCTTTTCAAATTTTACCAAATAACGGCTCGTTTTTCCGATGGAATATACAATGGCTCATCAGGATCTATTACGAATGCGTTGTAGAATTCAGGGATATTGAATAGCGCCCCGTTTACCCTAAAGTTGCCGGGTGAATGAACATCCTCCTTAACCCTACGCATCATCTCCTTATCCCTAATGATTTGTCGCCAAATATTACCGTATGATAGGAAAAAGCGTTGCTCAGCAGTAAAACCATCAATTTGGGCAGGTTCAGGTTTACCCTCCAACGATTTGCGGTATGCTAGGTAAGACATTGTTAGTCCGCCATAGTCTGCAATGTTTTCGCCAAGGGTTAATTTTCCATCGAGGTGAATAGAATCGATTGCTATGAACCTATCGTACTGATCAACTAAAATTTGGGTTAATGCCGTGAATTTTTCAGAATCCTCTTTGGTCCACCAATCGGTAAGGTTGCCATTCTTGTCGAAATTACGTCCTTGATCGTCGAATCCGTGGGTCATTTCATGGCCTATCACAACGCCAATACCTCCATAGTTAATGGCATCATCAGCATTCATGTTAAAGAATGGTGGTTGAAGGATACCTGCTGGGAATACGATTTCGTTCATGGATGGATTGTAGTAAGCATTAACGGTTTGTGGTGTCATGCCCCATTCGGTTCTATCGACTGATTTACCAAGCTTATTCATGTTTACCCTGAAGCTAAACTCCGATGCATGTTTAATGTTCTTAGCGTAGCAATCGCGGGTGATTTCGAGGTTTGAATAATCTTTCCATTTATCGGGGTAGCCTACTTTTACTACCATGGTTTCAAGTTTTTCAAGTGCTTTCTTCTTAGTCTCATCGCTCATCCAAACAAGATTGCTAATTCGTTCTCCGAATGCAATTTTAAGGTTAGCAATTAAATCAAGCATTTTTTGCTTGGCAGCAGGAGGGAAGTTCTGCTCGACAAAAATCTCGCCAACGAGCTCACCAATCGCAAAATTGGCTGAGTTAGAAACTCTTTGCCAACGGGGTTTGTTCGCATTATTACCCGATAGCTTCTTGCTATAGAAATCAAACTCGGCATCAACAAATTCATTCGATAGGTAAGAAGAATAACCCCTGATTACATTCCATGCAAAATAGTTTTTCCAATCATCAACAGGGATATCTTTAAGCATTTTACTAATTTCAGTGAAGAACTTAGGATTATCTAATACAAAATCAACCGGAACATCAATTCCTAGACCGGTAAAGTATCCTTTCCAGTCAATTTCGGGGGCTAGTTTCTGCATTTCATCAATGGTTACCTTATTATAGGTAAGGTAAGGATCGCGTTGCTCCAAGCGGGTTTGAGTGGAATTCGCCAACCTTGTTTCAAGAACCATAACTTGTTGAGCAGCCTTTTGAGCCTGTTCCTGGCTGTGGCCAATTAACAAAAAGCTATTTGCAAGATGCTGAACATAGTCATTACGGATTACCTCTGAACGAGCATCGTTGCCAACATAGTAATCGCGATCGGGCAAGCCAAGCCCACCTTGGTATAGGCTTATGATGATTGTATCGCTTTTTTTGTTATCCTGCCCAGCGTAGGGCTGGAATAGCGGTGAAACATACTGAGTATGTAACTTCGTTAGTTCAGCAAGAATATCAGAAACTGATTTTATTGCAGCGATTCTGTTTAAATCCTCTTTAATAGGCTCATAACCTTGATTTTCGATATTGGCGGTATCAATTCCTGATGCGAAGAAATCGCCAACTTTTTGCCAGCTGCTACCCTTAGGTGCATCGGTTTTCGCAGCTGCTTGCTCGAATATGCCTTTAAGGATTAAATCATTATCCTCACGAAGAATATCAAATGACCCATAACGCGATTTATCATCAGGCATTTTGGTGTTTTTAAGCCATGTGCCATTTGCATATGAAAAGAAATCAACGCCCGGCTTAACTGATAAATCCATATTAGAAATATCGAAAGCTGGTTTTTGATTATTATGCTTTGTGCAACCCGAAGCTACTATCATAGTCAAAGCGATAAAAAGTAAGTAATTGTTTTTTTTCATTTATTCAGATTTTTTGATTTCAAAATTGTAAGGTTTAGATTTTGAAATGTATAAATAGTTTAAAAAAAGAGCTGCCATTTAGCAGCTCTTTTGAATTATTGAACAAGAGTTTACTCAAAAAGTTTAAAAGCTTCTTTAATACATTTAATGGCATCCATTAGCTGTGCCTCATTGATCACTAAAGGAGGCGCAAAGCGGATGATATTACCATGTGTTGGTTTTGCAAGTACTCCCTTTTCAGCCATTGCTAAACAAACATCCCAAGCGGTTTTGCCTGGTTTGTTACGAATCACGATAGCGTTAAGAAGACCTTTACCACGCACAAGTTCAATCATATCACTCTTAATTGAACTCATCTCTTGACGAAAAATTTTACCCATTCTCTCAGCATTCTCCTCAAGTTTTTCGTCTTTAATTACATTTAATGCTGCTATTGCAACACGACAAGCCACTGGGTTACCACCAAATGTTGAACCATGCTCACCTGGTTTAATGCAAAGCATAATTTCGTCATTTGCCAATACTGCTGATACTGGAAGAATACCACCAGAAACGGCTTTTCCTAGAATTAGAATATCAGGATGAACACCTTCATGATCACAAGCAAGCATCTTACCGGTACGGGCAATACCTGTTTGAACCTCATCGGCGATGAAAAGAACGTTATGCTTTTTACAAAGGTCATATGCTTTCTTTAAATATCCTTCTGCTGGAACGAATACACCTGCTTCACCTTGGATTGGCTCAACGAGGAAACCAGCTACGTTAGGATCTTGAAGTTCTCTCTCAAGTGCAGCAAGATCATTGTAAGGTATTTTAACGAAACCTGGAGTGAATGGACCAAAACCACCGAATGAATCGGGATCGGTTGACATTGAAACGATAGTAATGGTACGACCGTGGAAGTTATCCTCGCAAACAATAATTTTTGCCTGATTTTCTTTAATCCCTTTCTTTGTGTAGGCCCACTTACGGCATAGTTTAAGCGCAGTTTCATCTGCTTCTGCACCGGTGTTCATAGGCAATACCTTATCATAACCAAAGTATTTTGTTATGAATTCTTCGTATTCACCTAAAACGTTATTGTAAAAAGCTCTTGATGTAAGAGTAAGAGTTTGTGCCTGATCGCAAAGAGCCTTAACAATCTTTGGGTGGCAATGTCCTTGGTTCACTGCTGAATAAGCCGATAGAAAATCGTAATAACGTTTACCGTCAACGCCCCAAAGGAAAATTCCTTCGCCTTTTTCAAGAACTACAGGTAGTGGATGGTAGTTATGTGCACCATACTTACCCTCTCTTGCCATGTAGTCGTTAGATGTCATCTTGCTCATATTGTTTAGTTTAGTGATAATTATCAATTTTAATGGATGATATAAAACCATCGTTTAATAGACTACAAGATTAAGGCTAGTTTTCCAATTTTCAAATATTTAGGCTGTTGATGAAAACATGTTAAGAAACAGGTTTTTTATTCACTCACTATTTGGGTTGATTCTTTGCTTAAACATTTCCATACTGCTAATAATGATTTACTTTTGAGAAAATTTATGGAATATGGTAAAGGATGATAGGTTGTGGACTCGAAATTTTACATTCATTGGTATTGCTAACCTATTGATGGCTATAGCGTTTTACTTTCTTTTACCAACGCTTCCACTTTACCTTAAAGAGACTTTGGGGGCAACTTCAGGTCAGGTCGGTTTAGTTTTATCATTTTACACTATTTCAGCATTACTCATCAGGCCTTTTGTTGGCTATGCCATTGATTCTATTGGTCGAAGGCTTATCTATCTACTATCATTCATTGTTTTTTCTTCATTATTCATTGGGTATATATTTGCTATCTCAATTGGTTTAATGATTATCATTAGGTTCTTACACGGATTAACATGGGGCTCATTGTCAACCACGGGTTCAACCATTGCGGTAGATTTTATTCCTGTATCGAGAAGGGGCGAGGGGATTAGTCTATTCGGATTATCGATGACCATTGCTATGGCCATTGGGCCATTGATTGCCTTAACTATTCTGAGTAAAGTTGATTATTATTGGGTTTTTATGTCAGCAGCAATTGTAAGTATTCTCGGATTAATTTTGGCCATGAGTATTCGTTTCCCGATATACAAACCTTTACCCAATAATCAATCCTTTTCGATGAGAAGATTGATTGAAAAGACATCAATTCCCATATCATTAAACGTATTACTAATTACCATTACATATGGTGGAATACTTTCGTTTGCCGCAATCTATGGAAAAGAGCTCGGGGTAGCGAATAGCGGATTATTCTTTTTACTTCTTGCTGGTGGTATAGCCGTTTCGCGATTCTTTAGCGGAACAGTATTCGATAGGGTTGGTCCATTTCGAATTGTGATTATTGGTGCTATTCTATTAACACTTGGTTTTCCAATACTATTCTTCTTGCAGAATACGTGGGGCTTCCATTCTTCGGCTGTACTTCTAGGGCTTGGTTTTGGAATCATTATGCCTACCTTTCAGGCAATGGTCAATAACCTTGTTCCTCCCGAAAGGAGAGGTGCTGCAAATTCAACTTATTTCACTAGTTTCGATCTAGGAATTGGATTAGGTATGATTTTTACGGGTTTTATATCAGACAAAATTGGTTTGGGTAAAACCTTTTTTATTAGCTCATCAATTATTGTATCTGCCTTATTGCTATTTATACTCTATTCATATAAGCAATATCAAAATAGATGTTGAATAAGTAATTGAAACACCCATGTAATGGTCATTACACAAACACCAATGAACAAAACCATGGGTGTTCCCTGTCTGCCGACAGGCAGGCATACGATGGTGAATAATTGTAAATCAAGATTGTAACTTATTTATTATTAATAGACTAAGAATTCTATTCGTATGAAATACAGTATCATATATATTAATCAAGCATTGATAGGAAGTGCTAGCTATTGATCTTTTTGCTAAGAATCGTTGGGTTTTCATCGACAGCAAGTTGCCCTGAACCAGTTAGGAATGAGCGTAGGTCAACAGAGGTGAGTTTAACCTGAGACGGATAAACAATGACAAAACTCTCCCCTTTAAAGCGTTTAGATATACTACTTGGAATACCATCGAGTTTTGGAGAGTATGAGATTGAACCTTTACGTGCGCTTAATAGAAATAGTAACGTGTTTTCAGGTAGTTCGAAGGTTGGTTTAAAGAAATCATCCCAATTACCTAATTCATCAACTGAATAGTTAAGTTTGATCTTACTTCGATCAAGGGCAATACGAAAATTGTCGAGGCTATTCGTTTCGATTAGGAATCTAAGCCTTGAATTTGTTTGAACCGATAGGTTCTTTAACGCGTTTAACCAATGATGGAATCCTGTTTCATATTCAGCAAACGGGGGTATAAGCGCATAAATCTGATTCAACGTGTTTAGTGGCTGCTTAAACCCAACGACATAGATTGGTTGTCTTATTTCTGTGAGTAAGTTTTCAAGCATTGTGCCAAAAATCCATTGTTTGGGGCTAAAGTTACCTCGCCATCCCATAACAATATCAGAGATCAATAGTTCTTTACTCGCTCTAATAATACCCGAGGTAATATTTACATCAACCCGTGTGGCTGTTTCAACCTTGTAGTCTGACTCTGTACCAACTTCTATGGCTCTATTCATAAGTGCTTTAGATGATGCAACGTCGTTTTCATCCTTTACAACCATTAGCGTATAGATGGGATCCTGGCTGTGGTGTGTTTTCAGATAATTGGCAAACTCTAAAAGAATATCGATGGTTTCAGGGTTTGAGATGGGTACTAATATTCTTTCTTTAGTCACAGTTACCTGCTCTAAGGGTTTTTCAAGTACAACGAGTTGTCTTGAAGCATGTTCTGTTACAAATGAGCTAACCATGCATGTCACAAGTATTAGAATAATAGTGGCATTCAGCACGTTAGTATCGATTATGCCCATTTGGTAACCGATAAGGATTACCGCAATGGTTGCTGCGGCATGTGAACTACTTAACCCATAAATCAGTTTTCTATAAACGCTTTTGTAAAGAAATATTTTTTGGGTTATATATGCTGCCAACCATTTCGTGGTAAGGGCTACAGCTATAAGCACTATTGCATCCTTAATCGATTCCCAACCGCTTAGAAATACTCGGAGGTCGATAAACATACCCACGAAAATTAGGAAGAATGGTATAAATAGAGCGTTACCGATAAACTCAATTCTATTCATTAGGGTTGATGACCTCGGTATTTGCCGATTAAATGTAATACCGGCTAAGAACGCTCCAATAATCGGTTCAATGCCCGCAATTTTTGCCAATCCACCGGCAACAAAAACCATTGTTATAACAAAAACATATTGAGAAATGGGCTCTCCTGTTATATTTCTAAAAAACCATTTACCTATTAATGGAAAGATAAATAGTATGAAGCCTAGGTATAATATGGTTTTTAGGGTGAGGCCTACCCAGAAAAGATAGGTTAAATTACCTTTGAACAGCGCTGTAATAACAACAAGCAAAAGGAGTACAAGTGTATCTGTAATAATAGTACCACCAATTGCTACGCTAACAGGTTCTATTTTTGTAATCCTAAAGCGGCTTATAATTGGATAGGAGATTAGCGTATGCGTTGAGAACATACTCGCAATAAGCAGCGAAGCAATCTGATTGAACCCTAATACCCAGATGCAGACAATATAGCCAATTACTATAGGAACGGTAAAGGTTAATGTACCGAAAATGATACTTTTTTTTCTCGATTGGGAGAATGTATGCATATCGAGCTCTAAACCTGCAAGAAACATCAAATACATCAATCCGACTGTTCCAAGAAGTTCAATACTTCCCTTACTAGCAATAATGTTAAAACCGGATGGACCCAAAATCATTCCTGAAAGGATCAGCCCTATGATTCCAGGTATTTTGAGGCGAGTAAAGAGCATGGGAACGGTTAGAATTACAAAAAGAATAGTTCCGAAGATAATAACAGGTTCTGTAATGGGTAGGTGATATAAGACGGATTCCATTAAAACTCTTTTTTTGTAAATATATATTTTTTAGGTATTCGTTGAATACCCCTTGAATCCATTAAATCTATATTTTATGCTCAAATTATTGATATGTAGTAAGTTTAGATTGAATAATAAGTTTTCTGTAAACATAATTGATTTATTAATTTTAAGACAATTAGTATGGAATAGTTAACATGCTTATAGCGGTTTCGTGCTAAAAATTGTAGGGGAGTTAAAACCTACAAATCTATTCCACGGTAAAATCTAATTTAAAGGTAATAAAAATGAGGTTTTTACATCAAAACCTCTATTATTTTTAGCACGTGTAGCAGTAGGCCTTTTTTAATTAAATCAAGTATTCACTAAGTTTTAAATTGTAGTGGTTTTTTAGTAAAACGGTTATATTACAATGGTCAATACCAAGTAAACTGCATAATTCAGGTAGTTTTTTAAAAACTTTATTATCGTTATCTGCTTTGGTTTCTTCAGTAACTACAATTGTTTTATCAAGACCTAATTGGTCTTTGTTGGTAAGACAGAAAAGAATCAATTTTGCATCGGCGGATTCAAGAAATTCCTTTTTTCTATTATCAAACTGTATATCAGTTAAAATATTTTTTCTAGCAGCATAACAAAGTCTATTTTCCAAATCTCTTAGAAAACTCACTTCGGGCAATAAGGTATCTGTTTTAATTTGGTTTTTCTTATCTTCAATAAATTCAAGTTTTTCTACAATAACGCCTCTTGCTGTTCTTTTTGATTCAATTGCAACTTTATCAAGTATAACAATTTCTTTATTTTCAACTTTTTTTATTAAAAGATTCTTTAATAAATTATCCTTGTCAAATGGTAAGTAGTAACGTACCAAAGCCAATAATGAACTTGTGTCTATTACTACTCTCATTTATAAATATTTGTAAATATTTTCAGGTTTAACATTTAGACGCCTGCAAAATTCATATTCACCAATTACACCTTCAATTAATGCAGATTGCATAGTGTTTAAATATAACTGTGAATGGATGGGTTTTGCAGCAATTCCTTTTGCTTTCTTACCTTCTAATTTATCAAGTTCTCTTTGTTTCTTTAGCTTTTCCTCATTTTCACGATACTTATCCTCAAATTCAGTTTTCACTAATTGATAATCATTGTATGAAATTTTATCAATAATTCTTAATCTAGTAAATAGTGCGTACTCACTCAGATTAGTTTTTTCAGAAATTTGTTTGACTAGTTCATGGTGATAGTCATTATTTGCGGAAGCTCTATCCATGCTAGTGATAAGGGAATTCATATCACCAATTAGAAAATAATATGCAAAATCATTACACCATTTTTCAATTTTATCTAACCCTTCATAAGTTATATAATCATCTCCGATTTTTTCGTCAATTTCTTCAATGTTAAGCAGGTAGTGACCTAATTCATGAATTAAAGTAAATATCTCACGTCTATAAGATTTCTGTCTTTTTAAAACAATGGTACTTGGGGTTAAATAAAAACCATTAATATTTGCTTTTTCTTTTTTGTTCCATGTTTCAATAAATTCAAAAACCAAAATTTTATGTTCTGAAAATTTATTTATTAATGATTTTAAAAATGTCCTTCTATCCTTATGGAAGTTTGGATACAAAATTTTACGAATTTCTTGAGCTACTTTTTGTGGGTCATTGTTTATTGAATAGAAAGGAAGTTTTCTTTCAGTTTCAAAATCTGCTAATTTAGACAAAGCAGAAAATGCAATATTTTCTTCTTCAAAATGAGTAACAATTTGTTTTGCACCAAAACTTAACTCAGCATTAAACTTATCTTTTCTAAAGAAAATACTTTCTTCTTTTGATTCTTTAGGGTCTTTGGTGTCGATATAGTAACTTAATCCTTTGTTAAATAGTTCGTCTATTTTCTTAAGTATGCTTATTTTTATGTGACTTCCAAAAATATCATTCTCAGAAATACTTTTTTTTCTACCTTGATTAAGAATGGATAATAGTTCCTTACCTGATAACTTATAAAGTTTCAGTAAATGATTTAAACGATTGATATTTATATATGTAACGTTCAATCTAAATTTAGTTGTTTATGCAAATATATATTATTTATCAGTCACTTTTCAATTCGTAAATTACTTTCCCATCGTCAAAATAGGCTTACTGCTAACACAAAATAAGAAATCCAGAATATATTTGTTGATAATTGGTTAATTAAAAAAGTATTGATGTGATTTTAATGGGTTTTTTATACAACTAAAAAGCCTATTTTTGAATTGCTTTTTTGATGCTTATGAATGAATCGATTTTAAAGGCGTTAATACAACTTTTTGCCAATGTGGTTGATGTGGATCGCAATGGAATATCGCCCTATGCAAGGGAGGTGGTTGAGGCCTATCTCGAAAACGAGTTCAGCTCTGAGCAGGTAACCATTTACCTAAAGCAGTTCGATAGTTACTTATCGTTGTACCATCCACCGGATATTCAGCAGCAATCATCAGATACTTATAATTACCCTATTTCTGAGAGGATTTCAGAGATATGCTCAAACATAAACAATGAATTCGAGCAGCACCAAAAGGTATGGTTAATACTTCAGCTTATCGAGTTCATCGGCGATAGCCGATTCGATAGTCCTAACAAACTCGATTTCATTAAATCGGTAGCTGTTCAGTTCAATATCAGCGAGTTTGAATTCAATAATGGCAAAGATTTTATTCTTTGTCAGGATTCATCGTGTATTCCTTGGAATGGTCAAATTCTGTTAATCGATGGCAATAAGGATAACCCTATACCTGAAATAAAGCATCTATATAATGAAAAGATTAGAGGGCAAGTATTTGTACTTCATATTGCTAGCACTAATACATTCTTAGTAAAGTATTTTGGCGAAAACGATCTATTCCTCAATAGCCGAAACCTAAAACCCGGACGGGCTTACATTTTTGGTGCCGGGGGAGTTATTCGGAACCAGCGTATTAACCCCATCTACTACTCAAAAATTGCAAGTGCTTTTATTCAGGATATGAATAAAGCTTTTATCACCCTAAATGCCTACAATATTGAATACAAGCATAAAGGGAGTACCGATGGAATTCACCCCTTTACTTTCGGCGTTCATTCGGGTCAGTTAATCGGAATCATGGGTGGGAGTGGGGTTGGCAAATCAACCCTAATTAATATATTAAATGGGAATCTTAAGCCAGCAGATGGCTCAATAATTATTAATGGCTACGATTTACATAAGGATAAAAGAGATTTAGAGGGGTTAATTGGTTATGTTCCTCAGGACGATCTGCTCATTGAGGAACTAACAGTGTATCAAAACCTATACTTTAGCGCTTGTTTGTGTTTTAGCAAGTTCACCGATAGCCAAATTCGTGAACTTGTTGATAAAACCATACTTGACTTCGATTTACTTGAAGCTAGAGATTTAAAGGTTGGTGATCCCATCAATAAATTTATTAGCGGGGGGCAGCGTAAGCGGCTAAATATAGCAATCGAGCTGCTCCGTGAACCGGGCATTCTATTCGTTGATGAGCCAACATCGGGGTTATCGTCGATGGACTCGGAGCGGGTGATACTAATGCTTAAAAAGCAGACCTTTAAAGGGAAAATTGTTTTTGCCAATATCCATCAGCCTTCATCCGATATCTTTAAACTTTTCGATAAAATTATTGTACTCGACCATGGAGGAAGGGTTATTTACCAAGGGAATCCAATGGGAGCAGTGGTCTATTTTAAACGGATAGCACACTACCTGAAAGCGGAGGAGAGTGAATGCCTAACCTGCGGAAACGTAAATACCGAGCAGATTCTCCGAATTGTTGAAGCAAGGGTTGTAAATGAGTATGGTAAGCTAACACGAAAAAGAAAACGTTCAGCGCAGGATTGGTATGAGCTATATAAAAAAACGATTGAGAGTAAGATTGTACTTATGAACTGCGATGCCAAATCACCTCTTCCCCAAAGCGGTTTTAGCATTCCATCGCGTAAACGACAGATGTGGATTTTCTTCAAGCGAAACCTATTCAGCAAAATGGTGAATAAGCAGTTTATGTACATCAGCCTTGTTGCTGCGCCTCTTTTAGCCATTATACTAGGATTTTTTACAAAGTTTATAGGGGGTACGGTCAATAATCCCAATGAGTACATTTTTAGCAATAACGATAATATCCCCAGTTATCTTTTCATGAGCGTAGTAGCGACTCTTTTCCTTGGTTTAACGATTAGCGCAGAGGATATAATTCGCGATCGTAAGGTTCGACAGCGTGAGCGATTCCTCAATCTCAGCTACTTCAGCTACATCAATTCCAAGGTACTGGTGCTTATCATTTTTTCGGCTATACAATCGTTTCTGTTTGTGATTGTTGGTAACTCAATCCTTGAGATTCAGGGTATGCTTTTTAGCCATTGGCTAATTCTTTTCTCTACAGCCGTTTGTGCAAACCTGATGGGACTTAATATTTCTGCGGCGTTAAACTCGGTTGTCGCTATCTACGTGATGATACCTCTAATTCTTGTCCCTCAATTGCTGTTTAGCGGTGTTATTGTAAACTACAACAAGCTGCATAAGACGATTAGTAACCCAGAGGTAGTTCCTTTTTTAGGTGATGTAATGCTTAGCCGTTGGTCCTATGAGGCTTTATGCGTTCATCAGTTTTCATCGAATGAGTTCGAGAAGGAGTTTTTTAGCTACAATAAGGAGTTGAGTACGAGCACCTATTACGCATCGTTCTTAATCCCAAAAATTCAGATTCTGCTCGATGAATCGTTAAAGGATATAATTCTCAATAAACGTACCCCTCATACGCTTCATAATCTAAAAGTGGTTCAGAATGAAGTTGCTTTGCTCTCTCGTGACTACCCGATAAAGGATCTGAATTATCCTGATACTTCCTCATTAAACCCCAATGGAGTTTCCCTTGAAAGCATTCATTACGTCAAAGATGTATTAAATCGGCTTCGTAACCATTTTAATGCTTTATTTCAAAGGGTTAACCAAGAAAAGGATGCTCATTACGAAGAATTAGCCAAGAGACTTGGAGGCGATAATGCAGTTTATAAGTTAAGCTTAAAATACAACAATAAGGCGCTGAATAATTTGCTGCTAAACACCAATGAGCTTACTAAGGTTGAAGAGGTAGGGGATAGGCTTATTAGGAGGTACAATCCCATTTACGCATCGCCTACAACTATTAACGGTCGAGCAAACCTATTCGCTCCTGAGAAGAGATATGGAAGTCTTTCAATCCCTACTTTTTGGTTTAATACCATGGCCATTTGGTTTATGTCGTTTGTTTTTTACCTTTTCTTGTGGTTTAATATCCTAAGAATGATTAGCAGCTATATGGAGCGATTCAAATTCCGAAGATTGGCACGAAGAATTGCACGATACATACCACGATAAGTACCAAAGAGAAACCTTTATATTTGTAGCATTAGAGAGAACCTTAAAGATTAAACATGTTTAATTCCTAGCAATATAAACGGTTATTGATGGTGAATAGGAGCGTGTAAAAAAGGTAAAAGGGCTTTACAACCCTTTTACCTTTTTTAGTCCCATCATATTAATTATCCATCGTGGTAATGGTTTTTCAGGATTGCGCTTATCGAGGTTAAGGTTTATGCCTAAAGCTTTAAGCAGAGGAATTCGATGGGTTTCAACGAATTCAATTAGCGTTCCATCAGGATCTTCAATGTATGTGAAGTGTCCTGCCGCCTCGCCCATATCAAAGCTACCTTTTTCGTTATGCTTAACATTTGAGTTTACTGTGAATGGATAACCAAGTGCATTGCACTCTTTTTCAAGGCTATCCATATGCCGAATATCAAAACAAAGGTGAATAAATCCTAGGTCACCCCAAAGCCTATCCTTGAAGATTTTATTTGATGGCCTATCGATGGCTTGGATAAGCTCAATTTGGGTATCGCCAAAGAGCGGGCTGAATGCCCCTTTTCGTGGCTTTGAGTGGGTTAATAGCATCCTACGAAACGTTCCTGTACCACCAGGAATGCCAATAAGATCGTTGAATTTGCCGGTTAAATCGGATAGGATTTTATCGTAACCTAACAGCTTTGAGTAAACCTCCAATGAGCTATCAATATTGCTTACTCCAATGATTGCCCCTGAAACGCCACCTGTAGGCTTCCCCTCATTTTTAAACCACGAAGTGCTTTCGAAAACCTCAAAGACGTTGTTGAATGGGTCTCTTACAAAGAAATGGTTTATACCCGCAGGGTTTGGCTGAGGTGTGGTTAGGGGATTAACCCCTTTATCTACAAATGACTTATAGGCTTCCTTAATATCGCGACACTTGAATTTTATGGAATAGATTCCTAGATCACCGATTTGAACGTCGAAAGATGGTGCTAAAGGTGTTCTACCCCTGTATTGCCATATCTCTAAACCACCTCCACCCTGAAGGTTGATTGTTAACGCTGCATGGCGTTCGCGTGGTTGACCTCCTGTATAGGGCAGCATCAGCTCAGCAACAGTGCTGTCCTCAAAAATCCGAATATCGGTACCAATGAACTCTTTGTACCATTTCCATGTTTCGTAAACATTGGTAACACCTATACCAATCTGTTGTATTCCACAAATCACCTTCTCCATTTTCTTGATGTCATTTAATTATGTAGCTTTTATTTTAAGAATTAATTTGAAGAAAAGACGAGGGAAGAATCTTTTTAGATGAAACATAATAAATTCCTTGCCTCCGATGAGAACCTCAACTTTCCCTTTCTTTATTGCACGAATATAATGTTTAGCGCAGGTTTCGGCAGACATGCCATTGCTCTGTGCAGGATCCATAACTCCATGTTTACTACCGTCTTTCTCAATGGCATTTATTGAGATACTCGTATTAATAGAGCCAGGGTAAGCGATAGTAACCGATATGCCGTGTTGCTTTAGCTCCATCCTTAGCGTTTCGTAGTAACCTTGAAGCGCATGCTTGGCAGCAGAGTAGGAGGAGCGAAGATGAAATCCGAATTTGCCGGACAAACTGCTTGTTACGGCAATGTACCCCTCTTTCTGTTCAATCATTGAGGGGATGAATGCTTTTGAGAGGATAATATAGGAGAAAAAATCGATCTCCATTATTTTTCGATCAATCTCAATGGGGGTTTCATGCGCCAAAGAACGTTGGCTTATTCCTCCGTTATTGATTAGGAGGTAGATTGGACCATATTTTTCAAGAACTGTTGACGCTGCTTGCGATACCTCATTGGGATTTGAAAGGTCGAATGTTATTGTTTCGCAAAACGAAGTGTATTTTAAACACTCAACCTTTGTTGCATTGAGTTCAGCTTCATCCCTATCGGCAATAATAAGATTTGCACCTTCCTTGGCTAGTTGAATGACAAGTGCTTTTCCAATACCTGATGTTGAGCCTGTTATAAGAATTAACCGATTTTTAAATGAAATCATTTTTCTGATATTTTATTTAAGCATGGCAAATATGATAAAAAAAAATTAGTTGCCATAATTTAATACAGCTGATTAATAATAGCTGTGAAATTATTGATCCATTATTATCTGTTTGGCTGAAAGTTAACATTCCCTTAATATTTAATTAATGCTAACGTAACGCTGCGTTAAGCTTTTTAAGCCTATTTTTGTTTAATGTAAAAAAGGTGTTAAAACGGCAATAAATAAAAAATTCATGGATACTAATAAATATAATTTACTACTCGTTGACGATGAACCCGATGTTTTAGAGTTTATCGGGTATAACCTTCGTAAAGAGGGATTTATTGTTCATACCGCATCCAACGGGAAAGAGGCTATTCGGTTGGCTCAGGAGGTAAAACCACAGCTTATCCTACTCGATGTAATGATGCCGGGTATGGATGGTATTGAAACCTGTGAGGAGCTCAGAAGGTTGACAGGCCTGAAAGATGTTCTAATCGCATTCCTAACGGCAAGGGGGGAAGATTATAGCCAGATTGCTGGATTTGAGGCTGGAGGCGATGATTATATTTCAAAGCCCATAAAACCAAAGGTTTTGGTAAGTAGGATTAAAGCTCTGTTAAAACGAAGTATACCAATTGAATTCCTTAGCAAGCCACAGGTGATGATTGAGCAAAGAGGT
This sequence comes from Bacteroidales bacterium, assembly GCA_003818205.1. GTDB lineage: Bacteria > Bacteroidota > Bacteroidia > Bacteroidales > Tenuifilaceae > UBA8529. The sequence continues at coordinate 90,549 of RPRQ01000002.1, read as the reverse complement.
CTTTTTATTGATACTGAACGATATGTTATCGTCAAACAAGGGGTCGAAATTTTCTTGCCCAAGAAGGAGTTTGAACTTCTGAAGCTTTTGTATAGCCGTCCTCAGAAGGTTTTTACCCGTGAGGAGATTTTTTCAATCATTTGGGGTGATGATATTATTGTTGGTGATAGAACTATTGATGTACATATACGTAAACTAAGAGAGAAAATAGGTGAGGAGCATATAACTACAGTAAAAGGGGTGGGTTATAAATTTGTTGAATAAAACGGCGTTTTTACTGTATTGAAATGTAAAAAAAGTCAAATATTATGAATCTCTTCGATTGGAATGAGAATTATAGCGTTAACATAAAAAGCATTGATGAGGATCATCAGGGTATGTTTCGAATTATCAATCAGCTTTACGATGCTATAAGCCATGGCAAGACGAAGGGTATTCTTACAGAGATAATAGCACAGCTTGTAGATTATACAAAAACACATTTTAGGCGCGAGGAGTTATTCTTTTCAACAACCAACTATCCCGATTCCGTTGATCATAAAATTCAGCATGAGTTATTTATCGAAAAAATTGAAACGTTAAAGAATCAGTTTGAAGCTGAAGGGAAACAAATTTCTGTGGAGTTAATTAAATTTCTTTCCGATTGGCTGATAAATCATATCCTAATATCTGATAAGAAGTATATGGTGCATCTAAAGAAGTATGGGCTAGTCTAGCTGTTTTTTTTGAATTCGTTCAATTGCCTCTCTCTTCCTGACCGACACAGGAACTCTTGAATTATCGCTTAAAACCAAAGTTGGATTTGGGAATCTTGAATATTTGATAATATGTTTCATGTTAACCAAATGCGATTGATGGCATCGAATAAACGATATGGGTGTTAGAACCTCATCAAACTCTTTTAGGGTTTTGGAAATCAATATTCTTGAACCGTCTTTAAAATAGAATAAGGTGCAGTTGTTTTGCGATTCACACCTCACAACATCATCGGAATGGACAACGAAAACCCCTTCTAGCGTTTTGAGTACAATCTTTTTTGAATCATCATTACCCTTTTCAAGATTGGAAGGCGGTGTATTTATCTTCGAGATTTTATCATCGCTATTAACCATTTTTGTTAGCTTAGCAATAGCATTGATAAGATCGGTTGAATCAATTGGTTTAAGCAAATAGTCGAGGGCATTTACTTTAAATGATTGAATGGCAAATTCATGATGTGTTGTTATGATAATGAAGTAGAAATCGATTCTTTCGAATTTTTTAAGCAGTTCGAAACCTGTTCCATCGTGCATTACAATATCGAGGAATACGACATCGGGGTTTAAATCGATTATTTGTTTATATCCCGAAGCAACACCATTCGCTTCTCCAATAACTTTTATGGTGGGGCAGTAAGCCGAAAGCATGTGTATAAGCGTTTCTCTCGCCTTATTTTCACCATCAACTATTAATGCCGTAATCATGTTCTTGTAGCTTGCAGGTATTATAGATTATGCAAAGATGTATTATTTTCATTATTAACCGAGAAAAAATCAAATTTCAATAGATCGCAGCGATGCTGCTTCTAGATGAAATATAATATCATCTATTCTACAAATAGTTAGCAGCGATGCTGCTTTTTTAAAGTCGCGTAGCGATGACCTATTTGTAGTGTTTTTATTAACCCGCCTTATTGACTTAGCGATCCAGCAATTGTCAGGCAACGAAGTCAATAATTCGGGTAAACCCGAAAATCAAGCCCTGTTAGGCCTGCCTGCCGGTAGGCAGGGGCGACCTATACATTGAATGTAGTAATCAAGTATTTCATGAATTACATAATAATTTAGTCGTTCAGTAGTGATTATTTTATACAATCAATACTATCCAGAACAATCATCATCTTTTTTTAACGATGCGTATTTCTCAAATCTTATTTATTATGACGAGGCATAAAAAATAAAACCCCTCAATGATAAGGGGTTTTATTCAGATATTAAAGGTTTTTACCTGTTTTTTTCGGTAAACTCTCTACCCGCCTTTAGGGCTTTGAGGTTTGTATTAACCAGTTCGTCGCCCTTCTTACCAAAAAGTTGACGAATACCATCCTCTAAGCGTTCATAAGGAATATCGATAAAAGGGGATGCGGCACCTAGCATAACAATATTCGATGAGCGCGATGAGCCCGCTGCTTTCGCAATGGCATCGGCATCGATAGCAATATGGTTTGGAAAAGCCTTTATCTGCTTTAATAAATCCTCTATGCTTGGATAATCGGCGATATTGTTAAAAGGGGTAATGTTTGTTACCAACCAACCATCCTTCGAAAGAAAAGGTAGATATCTTAGCCCCTCCATGGGCTCAACCGAGATAATTAGATCGGCCTTGCCCTTTGGAATAAGATCGGAAGCGATGGGTTTGCTCGATATGCGAAGATGCGATTGAACATCACCTCCTCGTTGGCTCATCCCATGAACCTCCGATTGTTTGAGGTGTAGATTGTTTTTTAAGGCTGCTAGCCCTATGGCAGCAGCAATTGAGAGAATACCTTGTCCTCCAACGCCGCCTAGTATGATATCAGATTTCATTTTTTTATTTTTTAAGTTGAATTACTCGTTTGACTCGTTTTTCTCCGATTTCTTACGGCGGGCAAATGTTTGAATGCACTCCCTTTGTGGGATTAGCACAGATAACCCTTTGTATTCAAGCTCTCGTCTTAAGATTTTAACATTCTCCTCATGGTGTTTCTTTAAAGGAATCATTGTTATTAGGTGCTCTGGGTCAACTCCAAGACCTTTACATATTTCATAAATCCTGCCATGTGCAGCGGATGTTTGACCACCGGTCATACCTGTGGTAGAGTTATCGGAGATAATAACCGTGATAGGAGAGTTCTTATTCACAGCATCGAGTAGCCCTGTCATACCGCTGTGGGTAAAGGTGGAGTCACCAATTACCGAAACGGCAGGCACTAAACCGGCATCAGCCGCTCCAATGGCCATGGTGATTGAAGCACCCATGTCAACGCATGAGTTGATGGAATTGAATGGAGGCAATGCTGCCAAAGTGTAGCAACCTATATCGGAAAACACGCGTCCAGTTCCATAATCTAAAAGTACTTCATTCAATTCCTCGAAAACATCGCGGTGTCCACATCCTTGGCATAATGATGGGGGACGATTCTTCACAACTTCTGGTACAACTTGACCCTCATGAACTTCCATGCCCAATGCTTTGGCTACAACATTTGGATCCAATTCGCCATCGCGTGGTACTGTTCCATCAAGCCTGCCATGGATAGGTTTGCCAAGATTTAAGAAACCTCTTAGCATCTCTTCAATCAAGGGTGCACCATCCTCTAATATAAGAATAGCATCGCATTGATTATAAAGTTTAGCCACCTGCTTTTCAGGCAATGGGTATTGACTTAATTTAAGGATTGGGTGTGGGTTTTTTCCATCAACATAATTCTCCATTAAGTAGTTGAATGCCAAACCTGCTGCAATAATGCCTAATTTCTTATCGGCTCCATCAATGTACTGATTGAAGGGTGATTTCTCAGATTCAACCTCCATTGCAGGCTGCATTCCAATAAGTTTTTTATAGTTTTTACGAGCAATGGCAGGTAGAAGTACGAATTGACGAGGGTCTGAAGGTAGTTTTAGCTGATTCTGCTTCTTCATCTCCTTACGTTGTACCCCTGCACGTGAGTGAGCAAGGCGGGTAGTGATGCGGAGCATCACTGGAACGTTAAGCTTTTCTGAAAGTTCAAAACCGTAGTACGCCATATCGTAAGCCTCTTGCTGATTGGATGGCTCAAGTATAGGTATCATGGTAAACTTTGCATAGAATCTTGAATCCTGCTCGTTTTGCGATGAGTGCATCGAAGGATCATCAGCCGATACAACGATTACACCACCGTTAACCCCTGTAATTGATGCGTTTACGAACGCATCGGCAGCAACGTTTAAGCCAACGTGCTTAAAGCAGACCATTGAACGCTTACCTGCGTAGGACATGCCAAGGGCAGATTCCATGGCTGTTTTTTCGTTGGCAGACCAAAGCCTGTGTATGTTTAGGTCTTCTGCAATTTTTGATCCGTGAACAAATTCCATAATTTCCGTAGAGGGTGTTCCTGGATATGCATAAATACCCGACATTCCTCCATCAATTGCTCCTTGCGCAATTGCTTCATCACCAAGTAGAAGTAATTTTTCCATATTATGATATGCTTTTATTATCTGAATTGTTAATAAACTAGAAATGAAAATAAAAAAAGATGATAAGAGGGTGCAGTATTATAGACCTCCGAAACGCTTTAGAAATCCAACGTTTAAGGCAACGTTATGTAAAAAAAAGATAAAAGTTGTATTCATCTGAATCTATGCTTTAACCTTTGAAACTAATAATGCTAATTTGTAACCGATTCGAGATAATTCACTGTTAATTTAGATGCAAAAGTATCAAATAATTTCAAAACTATTATCAAATTACTCTTTTTGGTTAAGAATATTTTAGCTAAGAATAGTTACTGTAATACGCCGATTACCTCCATAATTTCTGAATTCACAAAGATAAATGCCTTGCCATGTTCCAAGATTAAATTTGTAATTTGTAATTGGTATAGATAAAAATTGGCCAATGATTGAAGCTTTAACATGGGCGGGCATATCATCATTACCCTCGGTATTATGGGTAAACCATGAGGTGGAGTCGGGTATTAGCCTGTTAAAAAACGTTTCGAAGTCGGTTCGTACAGTTGAATCAGCATTTTCGTTAATTGTAATAGCAGCCGATGTGTGCTTTATGAAGATGTTTGCAATACCTTCCTTGGGGAGATTTGGCAGGCGATTAACAATTTCATCGGTTATCAGATGAAACCCTCGCTTGTATGGGGGTAGAACTATTTCTAATTGCTCAACCATAATGCCTATCGGAAAAGATTTACAATAAATTGCTGACAATATCCATAAAAAATTGGAATCTGGAACAATTTCATGGATGCTTTTATGTTATTTTTATGTTGATCCCAGGATTGATGATTAACTTAAATTGCATTAAAAAAAAAGAATATAGTTGAAATAGAATTGGCTTCGAAAATAAAGTGTTTTCTTCGCTTAAATTTTTTAGTAATATGAAGTAGTAAATCAATGCTTTCTAGATTATCATATCGTTTTAAGGTCTTCTTGCTAATTATCATATGCGCTACTAGTGCTAGTTCGATGATGGGACAAGGGAAGGGTGTTATTGTAGGAATAGTATCCGATACGCTAAACCAACCCATTGAGCTAGCGAATATTGCAATCCAAGGAACGGGAACTGGTGCATCATCCGATGAGAATGGGCGTTATCGGCTAAAGGTTAATTCGAATCAGGAGATTACCCTTACCATATCATGCGTAGGCTATAACGCTATTAACGTTGAGGTAAATGTGAAAGAAGGCGAGAAACTTGAGGTGAACGCTCAGCTTATCCCGATAACAAATGCCATTGAAGGGGTTTCGGTTATCAGCTCTAGGTTTAAATTTAGCAACATAGAGAGAATAAACATAACGGATATTGAACGATTACCCGATGCCTCGGGTAATTTCGAGTCTATCCTAAAATCTTTGCCAGGGGTTAGCTCATCCAATGAGCTAAGCTCGCAGTATTCCGTTCGGGGTGGGAACTTCGATGAGAATTTGATTTATGTTAATGGGATTGAGGTCTATCGACCATTATTAATTCGCGCAGGGCAGCAGGAGGGGCTAAGCTTTATAAATTCCGATATGGTTTCGGGGGTTGAGTTCTCGTCCGGTGGGTTTAATGCCGAATTTGGCGATAAGATGTCATCGGTACTGAATATAAAATACCGAAAACCACAGACCTATGCTGCAAATTTAAGCATAAGCCTTCTTGGAACCAATGTAACCTTTGAAGGCATTAGCAAAAACAAGAAGTTTACACATTTAACGGGGGTTCGGTACAAAACATCTAAGTATTTGCTTAATACGCTTGATTCAAAAGGTGATTATAACCCTGCATTTGTTGACATTCAATCGTATCTGAATTACGAAATAAACCCAAAACTAAGCGTAAGCTTTCTTGGAGGCTACTCCTCCAATAGGTATCAATTTGTCCCTGATGTTCGCGAAACCCGATTCGGAACGTTTAATAACGCTTTACAGCTGAAAATTTATTACGAGGGACAAGAGGTAAGCGTTTTTGAAACGGTAACAGGTGCAATTAGCACAAGCTATAAGCCCAATAGTAGTTTGGAGTTTAAGCTGTCTGGTAATGGGTTTCAAACATACGAGCAGGAAACCTTTGATTTACTCGGTGAGTATTGGCTTAATGAGCTTGATAACTCGTTAGGTTCGTCAACATACGGTGACAGCCTAATCAATGTTGGTATAGGTGGTTCTTTGCATCATGCCCGTAATTTTCTTAATGCCAAGGTGTTTTCAATCGATAATTCCAATATTTGGACATCTGGTGTTAACAAGTTCAAATGGGGGTTAAAATATCAGCACGAAATAATTGATGATCAGCTAAGCGAATGGGAGCTGATCGATTCATCGGGTTTCTCGTTACCCCACTCAGATAACAGCTTGGAGCTATTCTATTCGCTAAAAGCAGCGAATAGAATTCAGTCGAATCGATTGAACAGCTATATGCAGGATGATATTAGCTTTTCTAGCAATCGCTTCAACTTTATTGCATCAGCAGGGATTAGGCTATCTTACTGGGATTTCACTAATGAACTATTATTTAGCCCTCGGGCAGCCATTACCGTTGAGCCAAGATGGCGGAACGATTTATCGTTTCATATTTCGGGAGGTGTTTACTATCAGCCACCATTCTACAAGGAGTTAAGAATGATTGATGGAAATTTGAATGGTAGCGTAAAATCTCAAAAATCGACTCATCTGGTTGTTGGAGCCGATTATCGTTTCAATTCGTGGAATCGCCCTTTTCGTTTCACAACCGAGGTGTACTACAAGAAGCTCTCAAATCTTATACCATATAAAGTTGATAATGTTCGGATTCAGTATGCAGGGGAGAATTTAACCAATGGTTATGCCTTTGGTCTTGATATGAAGGTGAATGGAGAACTTGTTATTGGGGCAGAATCATGGGCTAGCCTGTCCTTTCTGAGAACCTATGAGGATAATTTGCATGATACCTATGGTTCATACCCTCGTCCTACGGATCAACTCATTAATTTCGGGCTGTTCTTCCAGGATTATATGCCTGGTAACCCAACCTTCAGGGTTCATCTTAGCGGGCACTATGGCTCTGGCTTACCAATAGGTAACCCTAAAGGCGAACAATACGATATGGTGTCGAGAATGACATCGTATAAAAGGATAGATATTGGATTCTCAAAAGTTTTTAAGGACGATAAGGGTAAAGGAGGGGATAGACTTAACGGGGTAAAATGGTTAAAAAGCCTTTGGTTGAGCGCTGAGGTTTTTAATTTGTTGAATATTAATAATACGATTTCTTATATGTGGATTCAAACCGTAGGGAATCAGGATAATCAGTCGGGAACTTACGCTGTGCCAAACTATTTAACCTCTCGTAGAATCAATATAAAACTTACCGTAAAGTTTTAAAAAAGTTTTGGGTGATCGTTCTCAAATGTATGTAAAACCCTTGAAATAATTGCTTCTCGTAAAAATTTCGATTGATTCCTTATTTTATACCGCTTGCAGTAAACTTTAATCACTTCCATTTCCGACGTGTTGAATAGTAATTCCTTACGATGTACGCGTTTTAACTTTTCGCAATTAAACCCTGGGCGTTTATTCATTTTGTTAAATGCAGCTTATTTTACGCAAATAAACTAAATACATCATTATAGTACATTGACTATACAATAAAATACTTAACAATTATCTGAAAGTTTTTAACAATTACTAAATCGGTTATATTTTTCGTAACTATTCACCACAGAGAAACGAGGGCACAGAGTTTCACAACTTGTCCCGATTTATCGGGAGAGAAAATATTTATGTTTTTCGTGTTAGTGATTCTTCTGCATTATGATACTCAGTCGTTTTTTCTACCTTTTAATATACTTACCTATCTATCACACAACAAAGTGATTAGAATGGTTGTTGATAACATACATTTATATATTCAGTATTGGTATGAGATAATTCTTTAACTTAGTCAATTTATTTAAACCGCTGATTATAAATAATATGTCAAAACCTAAGAAGGAGATATTAAACGCAGAGCTTTCAAAGATTGAACTTCTAAAAGAGGCTCAGATACTTGTTGGTGGTGGTTTTTGGTATTGGGATATCGATAGTGAGACGGTTACTTTTAGCAACAAAGTTTTTTCACAGCTGGGGTTTGAAACCAGTGAATCAACTACCACTGTTGAATATGTTCTGGAGTTAATTCACCCCGAAGAAAAACTTTATGTTCATCAAGCCATAAGCAGTTTAGCTGATGGAATAAGGGAGAGCGGTGAAATAGAATTTAGGGCACGGACCAAAGATGGTGGCTGGAAGTGGTTCCTCGGAAGAGCTGCAGTCGCATCGAGAAAAAATAATGGACAAGTTGCATTAATAGTTGGTACTACGATTGATATCAGCCATCAGAAAGAACTATTTCATAAGCTGGAGATTAGCCAGCACCGTTTAAATAAAACTCAAAAAATAGCCCATATCGGCACCTGGGAGTGCGATACTGAGAAAGGGGAGGATTATTGGTCTGATGAAACATTTAGAATTTTCGGCTTTAAACGAAATGAGAAGATAAAACCGGGCCTTCGATCGGTTGCACCTTTTATAAATAGAGATGATTTAGCTGTTATAAATCAAAAATTTGAAGAGGTATTTAAAACCCCAGAAAGAAACTGGTTTAACTCAAATTTTAAATACTCTGGGCTCGATCAGGTTGATAAAATTCTTAGGATTACCGTTGAGGTTGAACGGAATAACCTTAAACAGGTTACAAAATGGCATGGTGTAGTATATGATATAACTACCAACATTTTAAACGAGAAGAAACTTAAAGAGGATAAAGACAACCTGATGGCCTTAGTTCGAAACCTACCAACGATGGTATTTGCCATCGGTAAAGAGGGTGAAATCGTTTTTTGGAATAAAGCGTGTCAGGTTGTAACGGGCTATAAAGCGAAAGAGATCATTGGAAATAGCAATGCCCTAGAATTGCTTTATCCCAATACCTTCTTAAGGAAAAAGGTGGAAAAACAGCTCTTCGATATGGGTATTACCCTATCGAAGTGGGAGAATCAAATAACCCATAAAAATGGGGAGCGACGAGATATTTCTTGGACTGCATTTAGCGATTTTGTTAAGGTGGAAGGATGGAATTCCGTTGTCATTGGCTACGATTTAACCCTCCAAAGAAATACTGAATGTATTCAAAAAAACTATCGGCATAAGCTAGAAGCGCTTGCTCAAACTGCTACGGAGCTGGTTGGTCTCCCATTAACGGAAAGTATATTTCATTACGTTGGTACCCAGCTAGAAAAGTTTGCCCCTGCTGTACTGCATACCGTAGTTTCTATTGAGGCTGAATCAAAGATTGTAAATGTTGAAGGTGTATATGGCTTAAATATTAAGAAATGGTCAAAGCTCCTTGAAATTATTGGATGGAATCCCGTTGGAAGAAGATTTCAGGTGTCCGAAAATGTAATAGATCAGTTTGGTAATCGGAAGCTATTTAAGGTGGAGAAGTCTCTCTACGAATTTTCAGAAGGGAACTTGTCATCTGTTGGAGCACGAGCAATAGAGAAATTTTTAGGTGTGTTGGCAATCTATGTTATTGGTTTTGTAAAGGATAGCCACTGCTATGGAGGGGTTGTAATTATAGTTGACAATGAGTCTCCGGAGATAGATTATTCACTCATTGAGGGTATTGTAAATCAGGCATCAGTGGCGTTGAACAGAAAAGAGCTTGAAAACAAACTTCTAGCAGCAAAGGAGAAGGCTGAAGAAGCGGATATGCTGAAATCAGCATTTTTAGCGAATATGAGCCATGAGATACGAACACCAATGAATGCAATTATTGGTTTTTCACAGCTAATCGCATTGCCAAATTTAACCGCTGTTAAGAAAAAACAGTATATTGAAATTATTACCAGTAAAGGGAATAGCCTTGTTAAGCTAATTAACGATATTATTTATGCTTCGAAGGTCGAAGCAGGTCAGCTAACTGTTGTTTTTGCACCCTGCAATATCAACAACCTTTTAAGGAATATGCAGAGTTTCTATATTAAGGATCGGATATTCCAGAAAAGAGAAGCTGTTGAAATTGATCTCGAAATTCCAAATGGAACAGATTTCCTTGAGCTGGTAACCGATGAGGGTCGGCTTGAGCAGGTTCTTACAAATTTAATAAGTAACGCATTAAAGTTTACTGTGAAAGGAACCATTAGATTCGGGTATAGTATAGATAATCAGCAAGTTACATTTTTTGTTAAGGACACAGGGGTTGGAATTGATCCGCAAATGCAAACCTTGATCTTTGAGCGTTTCCGTCAGGTAGAGGATAAAACAGGACGACAAAGCGGAGGAACGGGTTTAGGTTTGTCCATCTCAAAGGGCATTGTAAACCTATTGGGGGGAACCATTTGGGTTGAATCGATTATGAATGCAGGCTCTACATTCTATTTCACTCTACCCTATAGGGTACTTGAGAAGAAGGATATTAAAAAGGAGATATTAATAATAGAATCAGAAGAACGTTTTCCTGATTGGCGCAACAAGGTTATCCTTGTTGCAGAGGATGAGGAGGCTAACTATATATTTATTCAAGAATTGCTTAACTTAACAGGTGCAACTTTATTATGGGCTAAGGATGGAGTTCAAGCGGTAGATCTTGCCAAAACCATAAAAAAGATCGATTTGGTGCTAATGGATATCAAGATGCCCATCATGAATGGCTATGCGGCAACAATGGAAATTCGTCAGATTAACCCTAAACTTCCTGTTGTTGCTCAAACCGCTTATGCCTTTAGCGAAGATCGTCAAAAAGCGGAGGCTGCAGGATGTAACGATTATATCACAAAACCAATCAATGGTAAGGACTTACTTGCTATGCTGCAAAAGTATTTAGGGTATTAACCCATTTTATTAACTTCGTTGAGCCAACAAGCTCGATGAAGTCAATAACTCTGGTTAGCTCTTTATACTAACATGTGTTGCGTTTACCCTTAGTTTTTATTCGTTTCAATTTTATCTTTGATCCCTTTTACTATAGATACCGGCCATGAAATGCCGAGTATTCCTACTATTTTATCTTTTTCATCCTTAATAGGTATTCTGGAATTTATTAACAATTCAGCTCTTTTGCCAATCGTGTGCTTTTCGATTTGCTCAAGAATAGGATTTCCGGAGCTAATAATTTCTTGTTCAGCGTTATGATTATTTTCAGCTATCTCTTTAGCAAATATCTCATAATCAGTTTTCCCAATTAAGTCATTAATATCGTTAATGTTAAAAAATGATAACATGCTTTTACTTGCTTTTTGATACTTGCCATCGATAGTTTTATAGTAAATAATCATTGGCGTTTCGGTCATAAAAGCATTTAGGAATAGCTTATCATTTTTAAAATCTTTCTCTAATTTGGATAGGTTTTTCTTATGTTTTGTTGTTTCAATTTCCATCTCTTTCAGGTTCGTAATATCAACTTGAAAGCCGAGTAAACCAAGTTTATTCAACGTTTTAATAAAAAATGGAACCTTATAGGATTTAAACACCTTAACCATGCCATTCTTGTCTGTTACAGTATCTTCAGGTATTATTTCAGGTTTTCCTGATTCAATAATTTGTTTCTCTTTCTCCCACCATTTACTAACCTCAGCATGATCAAAATGGTCAAAATCGGTGGTGCCAATCAAATCGTTAACAGTTTTTCCCGGGTAATAACGTGCAACCTCGCTATTTACAATTATTATCTTTCCATCAGGTCCTTTGACATAAATTTTACCTGGTATTTGATCCATAATGTCTAGCATCATCTGCTTATACTCTTCAATTTCAGTATTTTTCTTGCCCATTTCAGCGTTAGCGTTCTCAATCTCAACATTTCTAGCATGTAAATTTTCTTCTAATGCTTGTAATTCTTCTAACTGCTGACGAGTTTCCTCCTCCCTTTCCAGTAAATTTTTTGTTTGCTCCTTGAACTGCTGAATAAGCTTGAGGTTTCGCTCATTCATCTTTACAGTATTCAAGTTGTTGGCAATACTTTGCGCAACTTTACTAATAAATTCAAGTTCATAGGTGTTAATTGCATTAAACGAAGCGATTTCGATTACCCCAAAAACCTTCTCCTCAAAGCAAAGAGGTACAAGAAGTAATGCTTTAGGAGTAGCTCTTCCTATTCCCGAGCTAATGGCCAGGTAATTATCTGGGATATCGGTAAGTAGTTGTGTTTCGTTGTTCGTAAAAGTAGCACCAACCAAACCGCTGTTGGTGGGGATCATAGCATGTTGATTCTTATGCTCTTTGCTTAAGCCATAGTCAGTAACCAGTTCAAGGTATGGGTTATCATCATTCTCATCATTAAGAATGTAAACGGCTCCAAGTTTAGCGTCAAGATATTTTAATAATGATATTAGTACGTTTTTGCTTAGGGCGTTGAAATCGTCCTTATTCTGCGAAAGCACCTCGTTTACCTGAGCCACACCAGCATTAACCCAATTTTGTAGTTGCTCTTTCTCCTGATGCTTCAGCAACTCATCATGCTGTTGCTTAAGCTCACGGGTTCTCTCTTCAATTTTGTGTTCAAGATTTTCCTTTTCGTGGGTAAGCTGTAAGCTCAGTAGTTCATTCTCGTTAATGGCACCAGCTGATTTTTTGTTAATTGTAATCGATTGAATTAGCATAAAACCAACCAACCCATAGGGTGCTATATATGCAGTTTGTATTATACTCATGCTGCTAAGAACATCGTTAATAGCTGTTGCGTAGAGAATAAACATTGAAAGAAAAGTAGGTAACGCGTAAGGCCTTTTTCGTATGGTTGACATTAACAATACTCCAAATGTTAGGTACAACCCTCCAAATAAAATGTACAGTTCGAAAAACGTTCTAAACTTTCCATAGAAAATGGCAGGAGTAACCAATACCAAAAGAGTTATGGCAATACCTATGTATATAATTGTATTTTTAATTACTCGGGGGAAGTCATCCTTGAAAAGCATATAGAAGTACAATGCGAAGAGTGGGATTGTTCCAAACCCTGAGAAGTTATCGAGTTTAACCAGAAATTCCCAGTTAATATTAGGAAATATGTATGTAATTATTCTATCACCTGCTGAAATATTTCGGAGTATCATTACCAAGCAAACAACCCCAAAGTAAAGGTTTGATAGATCCTGTTTACGGAAAAAATAAAGAACAAGATGGTTGATACCAATTACCAGGATAATACCAATTATCAAAATATTAAGAATATCCATCCATCGTGTTGCGGCAATTATATTGCTATAAACTCCTAGGTATATTGGTAAGTGCAAACCGCCTCGCTGATGCGAAAAGTTTGAGACCTGAATAACGATTTCAATATTCTCCGTTGAGCCATCAGCTGGATCGAGAACAAATGGAATATCCTGATAGCTGAAGTCAGGGTTACTTTGCTCTTTGGTTTTAGCAACAGAGCCTACGCTTGCAACCTGTTTGCCGTTTACCCAAAGTTTATAGTTTGAAAAAACGGTTGATACTTTTAACCCGTAAATCGATTTCTGGGTATCAGGCTTTTTATGAACAACCAATCGGTAGGTGGCATACCCAGTGCTCGGAAGTTTATTCCCATTCACCTTTTGCGATGACCACGATTTGGGTACGTTAATATATAAAGGTTTTTCGATTTTTTTTGAATCGATGAAATCGTTGGGCTCGTACAGCTGATACCAATAAAATTCCCATTCACCTTGAAGTTTCAGGTTGGTATTGTCAAGCATATTGCTAATGCCAAGATTCAGAACTCCCTTGTTCGCAGATAAGTTTGAATTAGGATTTGCTTGAAGACTGTACGCTAGTACAGTGAAAATAAACGATAAAACAGTTTTTCTTAACATGGTTAACGAATTGAAAATTTCACTTAAATCTAACTTATTTTTTTAAAAAGTAAATAATACCATACGTTTTTTTGAAGAAATATGGGAATGTGTCTTTAATCGGATATACTAATAGTTATTATTTAACGTGAGTTCGATTTAAGAATGCTTATTATATCATTATTTATTAGTACTTTAATGCTAATATTATGTTTTTGGAAGACTAGAAGGCTGGAATGATGGAATAATGGAATAATGGAATGATGGGGGTTTATTCTAACCTTTTTCTTCTCTGTCTTCCCTGCCTACTAATGGTGCTAACTTAAGGATAAGTTTAATGAATATTGAACACCGAACAAGGAATAATGAATGTCGAAGTAGTTGATTTACTTCGTAATTCGAAATTCGTTGTTCTATTATTCGTTATTTATTTTTCTTATGTAAGCACCTTTACCCTGCCTACCGGCAGGCATCATTGGCTACGCCGAACTAGCTACGCTGAGCTTACTACGTTCGGTTCGCAAGCTCGGTTTCATTTCTCCCAATAAAGTAAAATGCTGATAATATAGTATTTAAATTATTTCTTACGTCGAACTGACGTTATTTATGTAGTTTTATATATCGGTTAAACTAATACGATTGAATTGAATCAAAATAATTTAATCATTTATTTTGGAGGATAATTATGAGAATTACATCAGAATTTGGTAACCCAATAAAACTATTGTTTCTACTCTCATTGCCTTTAATACTTACTGTTCAAAGCTTTGCTCAAGCAGTAGAAAAGGTTATAGACACAGAGTTCGATAATTGCACATCAATCATGGTGGGCAAGAAAGCATCAACCGACGGTTCAACCATCACATCGCATAGCTGCGATAGCCGATCCGATAGAACATGGGTAAATATTGTACCCCGAATGAAGCATGTTAAGGGCACAATGGCTAAAGTTTACTTTGAACCTAAGTTGACCACAATGCCCGATCAACCAAACAGGAAAGTAACCGTTGAAATCCCACAGGTTACTGAGACCTATGCGTATTTTAATGCAGCATATCCAATTATGAATGAGTATCAGCTAGCCATCGGTGAATCGACCTTTGGGGGTAAGGATATTATGCAGAGCGATTCGGGTAAAATTGATTGTCCTGAACTTTACCGCTTGGCGTTGGAGCGAGCCAAGACTGCTCGTGAGGCCATTAAAGTTATTGATGAATTAACGAAAAGGTATGGTTATAATGATGTTGGTGAATGCTTTACCTTTGCTGATCCGAATGAGGTTTGGTACTTTGAGATCGTAGGACCAGGGAAAGGGAAGATAGGTGCAGTATGGGCTGCTGTCAGAGTTCCCGACGATCATATTAGCGTTAATGCAAACGCTAGTCGAATCAGAACCCTAAACCTAAAAGACAAGGAGAACTTTTTAGCAAGCGATAATGTTTTCTCAAAAGCAGAAGAATTGGGTCTTTGGAATTCAAAGAGTGGACAGCCATTTGAATTTTGCTATGTATATGCCAATAGGAATAGCTTAGGTTGTCGCAGAAGAGAATGGAGAGTTCTTAGCCTAGTTGCACCATCCTTGAAATTAGATGCAAACGCCGAGAATTACCCTATTTCAGTTAAACCTGAAAAGAAGTATTCTGCACAGGAGGTGGTTAATATGTTTCGCGATTACTATCAGGATACCCCTTTCGATATGACTAAAACAATCTTAACTGTTGATAAAGAGGGTAAAT
Organism: Bacteroidales bacterium; assembly: GCA_003818205.1. Classification (GTDB taxonomy): domain Bacteria; phylum Bacteroidota; class Bacteroidia; order Bacteroidales; family Tenuifilaceae; genus UBA8529. The sequence continues at coordinate 74,811 of RPRQ01000002.1, read as the reverse complement.
CAATTATAAGTCCTGTTGCCAATCCATTTATGAATAATGACTTAAAGAGTTTATTCAAAGTGTCAAGCGAGAGGACAATTGCCTGTGTTCGTGCAACCTATGTTCAGGTTACCCAGTCGAGGAGTTGGTTACCTAATGAAATTGGTGGCATTGTATGGTTTGGTTACGATAACCCAACTGCAACACCGCATATACCATATTATATTGGAAATACTACAATGCCCAATTCATACATGGTTGATGGAAGAGCAAAGTTCAATAAGGAATCAGCTTGGTGGGCTTTCAGAGTTGTTTCTCAGCTGGCTATGTTTAGGTGGCAGGATATGATAAAAGAGATTAACCCTGTTTGGCAGGAGATAGAAAACAAAGCGTTTAATGAGCAATCGAAGATTGAAGAGCAAGCACTTATTCTTTATAAGGAAGATCCGAATACAGCAAAAGATTTTTTGACAAAATATTCAAACAATATTGCAAATAACGCGGTTGAGAGGTACTGGTTGTTGTATGAAGAACTTTGGTCAAAATATACTCAGAAATTTTAAAATGAAGTTTAATGCAATAAAAAAGCCTTACAGCGTTGTAAGGCTTTTTTCTAGTGATCCAGACAGGAGTCGAACCTGTGACCCACAGCTTAGAAGGCTGTTGCTCTATCCAACTGAGCTACTGGACCATTAAAAGAATTAAATTCAAAACTTTTTGAGTAATTGAATCAAAAAAAACAATTACCACAAGGCTGTTGCTCTATCCCTGCCTACCCTGTCTGCCGACAGGCAGGCGGCAGGCAGACAACTGAGCTACTGGCCTTTTTTTAATGCCTATCGGGGCGCAAAATTAGAAAAAAATCTCACTTTTCTTCTATCTTACCTAAAGAAATTTGCAAAGTTGATTGCAATCCTTTTTAGAAATCTATTTTGAATGCCTTTCCTTCAATCGGTTTGCAATGGTATTTAGGTTAATACTTCTTGAAGATAATAGCACCATGGTGTGAAATAGAAGGTCAGCGGCCTCATCGATGAATCTATCCATTTCACCATTTTCTGCTTCTAACGCTAGTTCTACGGCTTCTTCGCCAACCTTTTTGGCTATTCTTTTTGAGCCTGCTGCAAATAGCTTTGAGGTATAACTTTCATCTTGGCTTGCCTTTTTTCTTGATTCAATAAGATTTGTAAGATAATTCAAGAACTCTAGCTCCGTTTTATTCTCCTCCCCAAAACAGGTTTGTGAACCTGTGTGACAAACTACCCCATCGGGCAAAACCTTAATTAAAAGGGTATCGTTATCGCAGTCGGGAATTATCTCTTTTACCCTTAAATAGTTTCCTGAAGTTTCGCCTTTTGTCCATAACCTATTTTTGGTGCGACTATAAAAGGTGACGAGACCTGTTTGTTTTGTTTTCTCTAACGATTCCTCATTCATGAAACCAAGCATCAATACCTTATTGGTAGATGCATCCTGAATAATTGCTGGGATTAACCCGTTCATTTTATTGAAATTTAGTGTTGTCATAGTTTTATTTTGGAATGTTGGAATAATGGAATAATGGAAAAACATAACTGTACTTCTATAATCTTATAACTATTCCATTATCATTTAAATATTGTTTAACCTCTTTTATTGATAATTTTCCAAAGTGGAATACACCTGCCGCTAAAGCGGCATCAGCTTTTCCGAGTGTTAGGACTTCGAGGAAGTGCTCCTTACACCCTGCACCACCCGATGCTATAACAGGGATCTTTAATGATTCGGAGATTTTAGCAGTTAAGTCAATGGCATACCCCATTTGGGTTCCATCGGAGGAGTAGGAGGTAAGGAGTATTTCTCCTGCCCCAAGGCTTTCAGCCTTTTTTGCCCATTCAAATGGATCCCAAATTGTTTCTTTTGTCCCTGAGTGGCTAACTACCTCCCAATTACCTTGATTATTAATTGCATCAATGGCAACTACAACACATTGAGAACCAAATGCATTTGCAAGAGTTGTAATTAAATTAGGGTTTTGTAGGGCAGCAGAATTTATGGATACCTTATCGGCTCCTGCCTTTAAAAGCGCTTCAACCTGTTCGGGTTTACTAATGCCACCCCCAACAGTGAATGGAATTGAAATGGCTTTTGCAACATCCTTAACCACGTTAATAAATGTTTCTCTGCCTTCAAGGGTTGCTGTAATATCGAGTAGAACAAGCTCATCGGCTCCCTGCTTATAGTATTCATAGGCTAGTTGGACAGGATCTCCTGCATCCATAAGGTTGTTAAAATTAACCCCTTTAACCGTTCTCCCATTCTTGACATCAAGGCATGGGATTATGCGTTTTGATAGCATGATTGCTTTTTTTGTTATTAGGTTATTAGTTATTAAGTTATTCTATTCTGACTCATTCCGATTTAGTCCGAATAACTTCGGTCTTCATCTCATACAGCATCTTCCCAACAATAACACTTTCAAGGTTAAGAATTTTAAGTATTTCAATATCATATTCGGATGAAACTCCTCCGCTTGCCCTAAGTCGAATATCTGGAAATTGCTTTAGAATATTTTGATAGAGTTCAAAAGCAGGTCCTAGCATCATACCATCTTTTGAAATGTCAGTTACAGTGAAATTCAAAAACCCCAAGTTTTTAATCGCCTCAATGGTTGAAAAAATATCCTGATTTGAGTTTTCGGTCCAACCATGAGTCTTTACTTTTAGCTTTTCACAGTCGATTGCAGCGATCAGTCTCTCGCTTCCAAACTTTCCCATCAGCTCAGAACCCAGCTCTGGCTTAGAGAGCAGAATGGTTCCAAGATTAACCTGCGAAGCACCTAGGTTTATTATCTGAGATACATCTTCGCAAACCCTTATTCCACCTCCAAAATCAACTATTAGGTTGGTATTCAGACATATATTCTCAAGCACTTTTAGGTTCTGGGGTTTGCCGTTTTTGGCTCCATCCAAATCGACTAAATGAAGATATTTATATCCCATTTGCTCAAATTTTTTAGCCTGATCGGTTGGTGAAAGATCGTAAAAAATGGTTTGGGTATAGTCGCCTTTTCGCAACCTTACACACTTACCATCTATAATATCTATTGCAGGAATTATTAGCATAGCTCAATAAAGTTTTTTAAGATTTGTAAACCATCATCGCCACTTTTTTCGGGGTGAAACTGTACGCCCCAAAAGTTTTGACTATTCACCGCTATGCAAAAATCAACCTGATAGTTTGCTGCAGCAATACTATTACCTGAAATTGGAACATAGTAGCTATGAACAAAGTATAGCCAAGCATTGTCATTGATTCCTTTAAATAGGGGTGACTTGCTGTTTGTAATTCTGTTCCAACCCATGTGTGGACATTTTAGGTTGATGTTGAACTTTTTGACTTCAAAATCGAAAACCCCCAACCCATTAGTTCCTCCTTCTTCTGAATATGAACCAAGCAGTTGCATTCCCAAACATATTCCTAATAATGGTTTTTGGGTAGTTTTTATAAACCGGTCAAGTCCACTATTTTGAAGATTTGCCATTGCCTCCTTTGCATGACCAACCCCAGGAAATATGATTTTATCAACATCATTCAGTTCAATAGGGTTGCTCGAAACGATTGAATTAACTCCTAGTTTATCGAGGGCATTCTTTACTGATGCTATATTTCCTGCACCGTAGTTGATAATTCCGATTCTCATAGTATAAGAAATTTAAATTTTTAGTTGATGGAAGATTGGAACGATGGAATGATGGAAAAAAGTGACCCAATATTCCAATATTCCAACATTCCATTAAATCAATCCTTTTGTTGTTGGTAATGCATCTCCGTCTTTGATTGCAGCCTGCTTAAGCGATTTGGCAAAAGCTTTAAAGATTGCCTCAATCTTATGATGCTCGTTTTCGCCTTGTGCCTCGATATTTAATGTAATCCCTGCTGCATAGGCAATTGAGTGAAAAAAATGTTTGAAAAGCTCTGTTGGAGTATCACCAATCATTTCACGGGTAAAGGTTGCATTCCAAACCAAGTAGGCTCTTCCGCTTAAATCGAGCGAGACTAAAGCTCTGCTTTCGTCCATCGGGAGGCAGAAACCAAATCGATTAATGCCACGCTTATCGCCAATAGCTATCTTTAACGCTTCTCCAAGCGCAATTGCAATATCCTCAACGGTATGGTGCTCATCAACCTCTAAATCGCCTTTGCATTTTATGTCGATATCGAACCCTGAGTGCTTTGCCAATTGGTCGAGCATATGGTTCATAAAACCTAATCCCGAGTCGATATTCGATTTACCAACACCATCTAGATTGATGTTAACATCTATTGATGTTTCATTGGTTTTTCTTGAAATAAATGCTATCCTTTTGGGTCTTAACTCATTGTAGATAATTTCCCAACTTGATGTTGATATATCTGCATCAGCATTTTTTTCTGTTGAGATATATGCTGATTTACAACCTATGTTTTTAGCAAATTGAACATCAGTTAATCTATCGCCAATCACCCAAGAGTTTGAAATATCCCAATTACCATCGAGATATTTTTGCACAAGCCCTAATCGCGGTTTTCGATTTGGACTATTCTCATTTTCAAATGACTTGTCTATCAGTATATCATCAAATACAACTCCTTCTCCTGCAAGCGTTTTGATTAGCAGATTCTGTGGACCCCAAAAGGTCTCCTCCGGAAATGATGATGTTCCAAGTCCATCCTGATTGGTAACCATTACTAACCTGTAGTTGGATTCCTTTACCAGTCTGCTAAGCCATGTAATTACTCTAGGAACAAATTCAAGTTTTTCAAATGAATCTATCTGAAAATCATCAGGTTCTTTTATTAAAGTACCGTCTCTATCGATAAAAAGAATTGGTTGCATAAATAAAACTGTTTAATTGTTTTGCTGTATTGCAGTGATGTTGTAATTTATTCGGATTGGACTTGTTGCTCAAACCTTTCCCATAACTCAACTAACCTATCATTCTCCTCTTTTAGACCAATAGTTACTCTCAAGCACCCTTTGCAGCTTGTCTCAGAATCACGGTTTCTGACTATTATACCATTACTTACTAGATAAGTGTAAAGTCTTTTGGCATCACTTGTTTTTACTAAAATAAAATTAGCTGATGATGGGTAAACCTTTAATACACGGGGTAGGGTTGTTATGATTTTTAGTAATCTATTCCTCTCGTAAAAAATTTCTTCAATTCTTTGTTTTGATTCATTCTCTTTATCAAGCGCTTGCTCAGCAATTAGTAAAGATGGATTGCTGATATTATAAGGAAATTTGACCTTATTGAATACGTCAATTATTTCCTTTGATGCCATTGCAATTCCAACCCTTGCACCGGCTAAAGCCCATGCCTTAGATAATGTTTGAAGAATGATTAGGTTTGGATATTTTGATAGTTCATTAACCAAACTCTGCTCAGGACAGAAATCGATGTACGCCTCGTCAAGGATAACAATGCCCTGAAATCTTTCGATGATTTTTTTGATACTTGATTTACTCTGAATGTTTGCTGTTGGATTATTGGGGTTACAGATAATAACCACTTTTACTTCAGGTTTTATTTCACCCAAAAATTTATCACTGTCAATCTCAAAATTAGCGTTTAGCGGGTATTCGAATATATTAACATCATTTATGGCTGCGCAAACCTTATACATTCCATAGGTAGGAGGGAAGATGGCCAATGAGTCAATCCCGGGATTGCAAAAGCACCTCAGTGCTAGATCAATTGCTTCATCGCTTCCATTCCCTAAAAAAATATTATCGGAGTTAACGCCTTTAATTCCTGATAGTTTTTCTTTCACTCTTTTTTGAAGAGGATCAGGATATCTATTAATTCCGACTGGCAATCCGCTTAGTACTTTTGGATTTTCGTTTGCATCGAGAAGAATTACATCATCGCCACTGAATTCATTTCGAGCCGATGAGTATGGTTTTAGGTTTTGAATATTCTTCCTGAGCAGATCATTTATATTTAACATAATTAATTGCGTTTAAAGCTGTTTAATAATTCTATTCCATTACTAGTTGATTAATCTTAGCTCAGCTGCTCTAGCGTGTGCCTCCAGACCTTCGGCTCGTGCAAGTGTAACTATTGATTTTGCTATGGATTCTAAACCATTTTTAGATAATTTCTGAAAGGTTATCGTTTTCATGAACGACAGCGCTGTAACGCCACTCCAATTTTTTGCAGATTCTCCAGTCGGTAAAGTGTGGTTTGTTCCACTTGAATAATCGCCTGCCGACTCGGGGGAGTATTCACCCAGAAAAACGGAGCCCGCATTTTCAATTTGACTGATGTACTTTTCAGAATTACTTAATGAGAGGATAAGGTGTTCAGGTGCATAGTAGTTGCTTATCTCAATGGCTTTCTCAATGTTATCAACTAAAATTGCAACGCTATTCTCTAGGCATGCACTCGCAATTTCTTTTCGAGGTAGCTGATTAAGTTGTTTTTCAACCTCCATAAGGATTTGGTCTATAATCCTTTGAGATGTTGCGACTAGTATAACCTGACTATCAACCCCGTGCTCAGCCTGCGATAAAAGATCGGCAGCGACATAGATGGAATTTGAATTATCATCGGCAATAATGAGTACTTCCGATGGACCAGCAGGCATATCAATTGGAACACCCATTGATGATGCTTGAATTTTGGCTTCAGTCACATACCTGTTGCCGGGGCCAAATAGCTTATCAACCTTTGGAATGGTTTCGGTTCCGTAAGCCATTGCGGCAATTGCCTGCGCACCTCCAATTCTGAAAAGTCTTACCCTAAGCAGGTTGCATGCATAAAGAATCTCGGGCGATGGTTCAGGAGGGGAGCATGCAATAAGCTCTTTGCATCCTGCAACCTTGGTCGGAACGGCAAGCATCAGTAGGGTAGAGATTAGAGGAGCAGTTCCCCCTGGAATGTAAAGGCCTACGCGTTCAAGTGGTCGGTACTTAAGCATACACCTAACCCCTTGAAGTGTTTCTATATCGACATCATCGGGCAATTGGGCTTTGTGGAATTTTTCAATATTTGCGATTGCAACAGCAATAGCCTCTTTCAACTCTTGGCTCACTAAGGCTGATTGTGAAATCATCTCATCTTTTGATACCTCAATTGACTTAACAACCTTTTTATCGATTCTCTTAGTTATATTAATCAAAGCCTTGTCACCATTGAGTTTTACTTCTGAAATTATATCTTTTACAATTTCTGCAACGCTATTATCAGCCTCAAATGGACGTTTGAGAATAGCTTGGTAATCTTCAGGTTTAATATCTTTTATTATTTTCATGTTGACGTATTTTTTAAATCTAAAGTCTGATGTCTAATGTCTGAAATCTGCTTACAAAACCATTTTTTCAATGGGAACCACAAGAATTCCTTCGGCACCTGCGCATTTGAGGTTATCAATTACATTCCAAAAATCATCCTCACTGATTACTGAGTGAAGCGAGAACCAACCTTTCTGTGCAAGAGGCAGAATTGTAGGACTCTTCATTCCAGGGATAAGGCTCATGATTTCATCTAGTTTCTCCTCGGGCGCATTTAGCAAAATGTATTTGTTGCGCTTTGCTTTAATAACAGCCTCAATTCGGAATAGCAGTTTGTTAAGTAATTTCTGTTTTTCCGTTGACAGGCTTGGGTTAGAAACAAGAACTGCTTCGCTTTTCATGATTACTTCAACCTCCTTAAGTCCATTACTTAGTAAGGTTCCACCGCTACTTACAATTTCGAAGATTGCATCGGCCATACCTATTCCAGGTGCTATTTCAACAGAACCGCTAATGGTGTGAATTTCAGCATTGATACTATTCTCCTTAAGGAAATCTTCAAGGATAACAGGGTAAGATGTTGCAATTCTTTTGCCCTCAAGAAAGTTTCTACCTGTATACGCAATCTCGCGAGGTATGGCAATTGAGAGTTTGCATTTTGAAAATCCGAGGTTCTTGACCACTGTTATCTCTTTCTTCTTTTCGAGAACCTCATTCATACCGAGGATTCCAATATCGGCAACACCATCCGAAACGTATTGGGGAATATCATCATCACGAAGTAGTAGTATTTCCAAGGGAAAGCCTTCGGCTAATGCTTTTAAGTGGTTACCTCCATTGCTTACTTTTATTCCACATAGTTTGAGCAGTTCGATGGTGCCTTCGCTTAGTCTGCCACTTTTTTGAATTGCTAGGGTTAATTTTTCTGATTTCATTATTTTACTAGTATTGTTTGATAATTAGGATATTGGTGAGTTGTTTATTGCTTGTTAATGGAATAGTGGAATGATGGAATAATGGTGTTGCTTTGAACTTTTTTATTCCATTTTTCCATTCTTCCATCCTTCCAAATCTCTTTGTCCTTAAAGAAATATGAATGCTTGTAACTTTTCTTTTCATATGGTTAAAATTGGGTTAGGGTTAAATAAAAAAGCGAAAGGGATCTGCTTTTTGGCAGATCCCTTTCGCGGGTAATTGGTCTAGTATCTTTAGTTTACTTCAGGCTACACCAATGCAAATCCACCATTCGCAGTTTATGAGAATGATGAAGATGATGCAATGTGTTGATCGAAGTGTACATTTTGTCGTTTTGTTCGGTGCAAATATAGATTTTTTTTTAATCGAAAAGCATTTATTAAGAAAAAATTTAAATTAAATAGGTCGCAGCGATGCTGCTTTTAACTATAATTTATTCATATATTCTACAAATAGTCCGTAGCCATGCTGCTTCTTAAAGTCGTATAGCGATGACCTATTTGTAGTAATTCATATCAAAATGAAAACAAAGCCCCTTTAGGCCTGCCTGCCGCCTGCCTGCCGGTAGGCAGGGTAGGCAGGGGTGACCTATGCATTGAATGCAGTAATATCAAGTATTTCATGAATTAATAGTATTCTAATTGGTAAGTCAATGTCGTTTAGTTAGCGTTAAATTTCTTAACTAAACGACATTGATTGGTAAGTAGAAAAAAATATTTTTTTTTACCAAATCGATAAACCAAAATCCATTTTCACTTTGTTCCTTTTCAGTTAAAGGATATGACTTATAAACAATATCGCCCAAAGTGCATTGGATAGGGGAGTTGAAGATAGGTCCATCGACAACGAATGAATGAAATTCTCCATTCTCCCCACAGGGATCAACATTTAGGGGCAGGTCCTCAAGAAACTGATGGTCAAAGGTTCTACCAACAAACGATTTGTCGAGGTACGCACTATTAACGCAGGTAATGATTGATTTAAATCCAAGTCCAATAAATTCCATGGCTACCTCTTTTGTATCCCTTTTCCAAAGAGGGAAAATCGCTTTTATCCCAATCTTCTCTAGCTGATTCTCGCGATATAACTTTAAATCCTCAAGAAAAATATCCCCGAAAGCGGAATAATGAATTCCTTCAACCATTAGTTGGATAAGGGTTTCACGCATCATTTTGTTATAATCATCGCAGTTGGCTTTCTCGGGCAAATAGCATTCGATAAGTGGTATCCCAATACTTTTTGCCTGTTGTTGCAAGAGTTCTAATCTAACACCATGCATCGAAATCCTTTTGAATTCAGCATTCAGCGTGGTTAGCAGATAACATATGTTATGGTTATCCTCTTTTCTTAGTTTATATAAAGCAAGAGCGGAGTCTTTACCTCCGCTCCAGTTAAAAACAATATCCATACTATATTTTAATCGGTTTTAGCACTAAGAAACGGGATTGCACTAGTTCAAACGCTGTAAAGAAAACTGCTGAATAGAAAAAATCTCCGAAAATCGTTCCTAAAAGATATGGCAGCCCAGCGATATAGCAAGCAAACAATCCCGTTCCTGTATTTGGATACATGTTTATTGGGTCAACAACCCAAACCCCAAAATTTGATATTATGTAAAAGAGTAATGATGCTGAAAGACTTGCAAATATTACATTTTTAGCATTTATCTTCTTCAGAATAATTACTCCAAGCCCAACAATCAATGCAAATGAACCATATACCCCTAACCACATGGAATGGAATAGCACAAACTTCTGATATACAATGAAATTTATTGCGATATCGCTAATGAATAGCGCTCCTAACGGAATCAAAAATGCTTGCCATTTCTTCGAAAAATATGCACCTCCAAATAATGCCATTGCTCCGATAGGCGTGATGTTTGGATAGTGAGGAATTAATCGAAGCATTGCCATACCTAGAATTGCCGCGATAAGAATTGAGTACCTCAATGTAATTTTATTCATAACTAATTATTAGAATAGTATACCATTTGGTCCAATCCCAACTGTATGCTCATCGATAAATTGTCCTGTGGATGAGTATCTCTTTAACAAACCATTATCGGTGAATGATGGCGCTTTAAGACAGAAGATTTCGTTGTTTTTTGGATTTACATTGAACCCATAGAAAGAGTCATTTATAATAGGATTGCTTGGTATTGATGTTGCAGTAATACTTACTGTATAGATTCCAGTATAACCGAAACCTGCTCCAAAATAAACTGTTTCTCCATTGCTGCTAATATCAAGCTTCATAGGATGTTGATTTGAAGAGATTGTCAAACTCTTTGTGACCTCATAGGTTGTAGAGGATATTTTGATTAGTTTAGATGGTGTATGTGTGTTAGGAGTTGAGTAATAATCAACATAGCCTGAGCAAAGCACCCAAACATCATTGTTCTTATCAACAACCATTTGCTGTGGGCAATGACCATCAAGCTTAATGGTTTTGAAAACCTCATTGGTTATTGGATTGATAATTGTTATAGTTGAATCTTTAGAAAAACCTCCGGAATTCGCAACCCATATCTGATTGTTAAAGGCCAAAACTCCCTCAGGGCCATCGCCAACCTCAATGGTTTTAACAGTTTCTAATGTGTTTAAATCAACTACCTTTACTTTACCATTGTCGCCCCATTGGGAGATATATGCCTTACCACCGTTTACAGTTAGGTAACGAGGGCTATTCAGTCCTTCGATTACATCAATTTCGGTAATATCATTCTCATCAGCAATTTCAACTTTACTTGAATTATTGAGTACAAAAAACACTTTCCCATTTGCTCTGTATGCCGATTGAAGAACGTCGCCAATTGGTCGTCCGTTGGTCGATGCAAAGATATCGTTGGTTACCGTATTGGTCGAAAAATCGAAATAGCTAACCGATGCATTTGTGTGGTTGTATGCTCCTTCGTTGGTTATAAATGCTCCATTTTCATATTTACCAATGGTTTTTTCGTCCTTTTCGCAGGAGCTAAAAAGAAATGTTGTAATGATTAATAATGATAGTAATGATTTTAATCTGTTCATAATAACAATTTGTTTAAAGGGTTAATGATTCGTGTTTATATCTACATTTAGCGCTAATGAGTAGTATCGTAGGGGCATTGCGTACGACGCAGTTACCTGATAATCGGTGTTCCAAATGTTATGGATATTGAAGACTAATTCAGCTTTTGTTTTTTTAAGTTTAAACTGATAGCCAGATGATAAATCTCCAAGATTATAGTAGGGTAACTTATCTTTTGCCAAATTTATATATCGTATATAATTAAAGGTATGCGAATATCTAGCGAAAAAGCTTTTGTGGTTAATGCTTAAAGCACCGTTGAATTTATGCATAGGCGTGTATGGCATTACCTTTTCTTCGGATGAACCATCAGCAAGCAATCGTGCATTTGTATAGGTGTAAAAGCCATTTGCAGTAAAAGTGGTTTTGTCAACCTTTAAATTAATTAATGCTTTAAAATCAACCCCATATGTTTTTCCAATATCAACGTTCTCAGGTGTCCAAACATTCAATTCATTAGGTTGCCATGTAATCCAATGGTTAATATAAGTTCTGAAAATGGTTATTGAACTTTCTGCTTTTATTTTATTCGCTGAGTATTTGTGTGATAAACCTATTTCTCCTGACCATCCCGATTCTGAATTTAGGTTTGGATTTCCCTGTGCAAAAGTCGTTTTCCCCCAATATAAATCGTTCATCGAGGGTATTTTATAGTTTTTGGAGATGTTACCTTTAATCGTTAGACCATAATTTAAAGCTGATTCTAATCCAAACGAGAAAACAAAAGGTAGAAATTGACTATCGAAATACTCATCTCTAATACTGATAGCTGTTTTTAGCTTGTTGTTGAGTAATGAGAATTTATAGGAACTGAAGAGAGATATCCGAGTTCTGTTTGCTCTTTTGTCCAAATAGCTATCGCTATAGGCAAACTCTTTTGCATGATTTACACCTATTAGTAGCTCATCATTTTTAATAAGTTTAAGCTTTCCCTCTAGCTCATTAATTATTGAATTGAACTGATTGATGAAAGTCTTATTTACAGGGTCTGTATAATCAATCCTTCCATTTACTAATCCGCTTTTTAGATTTAATGAGAGTTTCTCCTTTGTAAAACGCAAATTAGATGATGCTAATAGTTGATAATCTTTTTGGTTTGAGTTATCGGAGTTTAGGTTTGACATTGGTGTTTGTAAGTTCTTATCGCTTTGTTGAAACCAACTAGAAACGCTCCATATAGTTGATTTAACTAATTTTATAGCAACATCACCTGCAACGCCTAATTGAGTAGCCTCGGCATTTGTTATCTGCTCCTTATTGTGTTTTATGTCAAATGTATTATTGAAATAGAAATCATTATCAGAACTTGACCTAAAAGCCTTAATAGATGCGGCAATTCGTTTGTTTCCTTGCTTTAAATTTATAAATCCATTTTTACTGTTTGCACTTCCATAGCCTATCGATGCTGAAATTCCATTGGGTGTAGTTAAAATATTTCCACTCGAGAGATGCACAATTCCTGCCACTGCTCCGCTGCCAAATAGGGTGCCTGAGCCACCATATTGCAATTGGACAGAGCTAAACATGCTAACCGGTAGTATTGAGAAATCGGTACTTCCGCTCATCGGGCTTTGAATACTCAAGCCATTCCATACTATTGCTGTATGCGTTGAACCGCCGCCTCTTAAGCTGATTGTACTTAATCCTGAAACACCTGTGGATTTAATATTTGCACCTGAACCACCTAGCAATTGTGAGATTGATTCAGTCCGATGTAATCGGAGTAGAGTAGTGTCAAACTTTTGAACAGTAGCACCAACTGCAAACGTTTCAAGACGAGAACTATAAACATCAATACCTTTTATAGTATATATGCTATCAGTAATGCTCTTCTGCGCCTGTAATTGAATTACAAGAAAACAGGTAAATACACAAATAGTAAAAGACTTAAATGACATAGTTACAAATGATTAAGCGTATCAATCATTCGTACCAGTCGGATTGTTAGTGAAAAATAGAACTTGAAAAATGAGTTGTTCTATACTTCGCCTTTCCACCCGAAAGCTACGATAAATTCGTATTATGGCAGGTCTTCTGGCTTGCTCAATCTTTTAGGCCTTCCCATCTCAGTATTTGAAACAGTGGCTAGGTAATTAAAAGATTTTTAAAGAGCTTACAGCTGCGGGGACAGCTCCCGAATTGAACGGGATTCCCTTTTAATCCACTCCGAAGCGATTCGGAATAGAACCATTTGTTGATGCAAATATATGGATATTATTGAAATTGGATTGAGCCTGTAAGAATATTTTTAAAGATGCGCCGTTGAATTGAGGGTAATGAATTGAGTCTGAGTATCGATATCGATGATAGAAATAGAGGCATTCTTTAATGGCTCAACTGATTCAATGTTTGATGTATTTTGAATTACTGCCAATAAAGTTCGCAAAGTTACACCATGACTTACTATTAAAACCTCTTGTTCTCTATGCTTTAAGGATATGTCCTTATAAAAATCGGTTACTCGTTCGAAAAGTTCTTTGTCACTTTCAGCATCAATAGGAACGATTAGCTCTTTTCTGTTTTCGGGGAAAACCTTTCCTTGATAGCTACCGAAGTATCTTTCTCTGAGTCTTTTGTCAGTATTTAAAAGTGTTTGAGCATGATGCTTGATTATTGCCGATGCTGTATCAATCGCTCTTTTTAAATCGCTTGTATAGATTGCATCTATCTTCTCTGTCTTTAGCCTTTCGGCTAATTTTTCTATTTGTCCAATCCCTTCAGATGAGAGCGTTCCATCCATCTGTCCCTGACAGATTCCTTTAATGTTTTCAATGGTTTCGCCGTGTCGGACTAGGATTAATCTCATGTTGATTTGATTTCCATCCATTTTTTTTATAGGTCACCCCTGCCTACCGGCAGGCAGGCCTAACGGGGCTTAATTTTCGGTTTGATATGATATACTACAAATAGGTCATCGCTATGCGACTTTTCAAAGCAGCATCGCTGCGAACTATTTGTAGAATAGATGATTATTTTTTAGATATAAGCAGCATCGCTGCGTCCTATTGAATTTAGATTTCTTCTCCGTCAATAATGACATTTTTTTGTAGGCATTGTCTTTCATTCAAATAGTTGAAAGAGTTATATTTATCTAGAATCTTGAACCTGTTTTAAAGTCCTCTCTGATACAGGGAAAACAACCGGTTTACCCGATACAGGATTTGTCTTAGTAATGACAACCGTTCCGTAAACATCCTCGATAAACTGATAGGTTAAAACCTCTTCGGGAGTACCCTTTTTATATATCTCACCATTTTTGAGAAGAACTAGATAATCACAGTATTCGCCTGCTAAATTTAGGTCATGTATAATCATCAAAACTGTTAGTCCAAGCTGTGCATTTAGCCTTTGAATAAGATTCATCAGCTGAATTTGGTGCGAAATATCGAGGTGGGAGGTAGGCTCATCTAACAATAGTATCTCGGGTTCTTGGGTAAGCGCCCTTGCAATGCTTACCAATTGTTGCTCTCCTCCGCTTAACTCATTCATCAGCTTATGTCGTAGATGAACAATATCGATAAGATTCAAATACTTTTCAGCAACCTCAATATCTTTCTTCGTTTCGAAGAATTGAAATTTACTATGATATGGAATTCGTCCCATCATCACGTAATCCTCAACTCGAATGTCTGCACCCTCGATATTTTGGGTAACAATGGCAAAGTTTCGTGCTCGTTCACGATAGTTCATCAGCGAAATATCGCTACCATTCAGTAAAATCCTACCTTCTTTTGCTTTTAACTCGCTTGTTATGCCTTTGAAAAGTGTTGTTTTTCCTGAACCATTGGGACCAATAATGCCTGTAAGACTACCTTTCGCTACATCAAAATTGATATTCTTAATATAGAATTTTCTATAGTAACCACATGAAAACTGCTGAATATCAAAAAAAACGCTCATGGTTAATCGATTAATGACTTTTTATTTATTCTATTGAGAACTATTATAAAGATACTTCCGCCAATCATTCCTGTTAAAACGCCAATTGGCAACTCATTGGGTGCAATGATAGTGCGTGCAAGAGTATCGCAGAAAACTAAGAAACCACCTCCTGCAATAAATGAGCTGATTAAAAGAATTCTAAAATCGGAGCCGGTAATCAACCTAATTAAATGCGGTATTATTAAGCCAACAAATCCAATAACACCTGCCATAGATACGCATACACCTGTTAGTAGTGATGTGATAACAAACAGAATTTTAATGGATACATCTGTATTGATACCTAGGTATCTTGCTTTTTCTTCACCAAGCCTAAGCGCATTGAGTGGTTGAACAAAAAAGTAGGAGAGGAATAAGCTTAATAAGGATACTATGACAGCAAGGCTAATTAGCTTTGTGTCCGGTTCATCCAACGAACCCATTATCCAAAAGATTATACTATGAATATTCTCTGAAGTTGTTGTTGAAAGTAGCAGCATCATGATTGATGATGCAATGAAACTGACCATTACACCAACCAAAAGCATAGTTTGAATTTTAATTTTTCCATTGCGGATGCTTAGCATGTAAACAAGGAATAAGGTAACCAAAGCACCTATAAAACCTGCAAGGGGTAACATGTAAGTACCAATTAATTGAGGTAATCCGAATACTATGGTTAATGCAACACCAATGGATGCTCCACCTGATATCCCAAGTGTATATGGCTCAACAAGTGGGTTTCGATATACACCTTGAAGTATAACTCCCGATAAACTTAATGCTCCACCTACCGCTAAACCAAGAATAATACGAGGTAATCTAATTGATTTAATAATGGTAAACTCAACACCTTCGCCTTGTCCAAACAGTAATCGGGGTAAATCGGTTAGAGATACTTTTAAGTCTCCGCTAGTTAATGAATGGATGATTATAATGCCCGTAACTACTATGAATAGCAGAATTAGCAATAACCATTTTAGATATTTTTTCTGCATTAATTATTTATCATAGTGATACCTACAGCTATAAATCAATATTTCATTGTCGATGACTTGATATACAAGTCGATGCTCTCTATCAATACGCCGTGACCAAAATCCTGCTAAGTCAAGCTTAAGTGGCTCGGGTTTACCTATACCTTCAAATGGATGTCTTTGTATGTCCTTAATTAGCTCATTGATTTTTTTAAGGATATGCTTATCGTCTATTTGCCAAGAGGTATATTCTTCCCATGAGTTAGTTGAAAAAGTAATTCTCATTATTCTTCTATTAGATTTTTCCGAACTACTTTTCCTCCTCTCATTTGGTTTATCGATTCATATAATCTATCTGCATTCGCCTTTGAATTCAATAAATGAAGTGTTTCCATTAACGAATTGTATTCGTCCAATGACATCATTACTGTTCCTTTTCCTGAACCTCTTTTTATAATGAGCGTTTCATTATTATTTTCAACATTGTCCAAGAACTTTTTTAGGTCAGTTCTAAACTCAGTATAGTTTGCTGCCATCATAATATGTAAATTTTAAGTAATTAAACAAGTACAAATATAAGTACTTATATGGTACTTTTCGAGTTTGTTTATAGTTATTATTCTGCAAATCTTATTTTGGAGAATAAATCAACCTGATTATCTCCTCCACAACATCAATAAATGTTACAGGCGATGGGCTACATGCCTTATTTGAGTCAATAAAAAATATCTTATTATTCTTCGTTGCATTAAGCTCCTTGCAAGCTAACCAATTATTTCTTTCCTCTTCTCCAAGAATCCCCATTGTTATAATAATGATAACATCAGGGTTTCGGAGCAACACGCTTTCCCGAGTAATAGTGCCTCTTACAAGGTCTGATGCTACATTTACACCTCCCGAAAATGTGATGAAATCATCCATAAAGGTATTGGCCATCACGGTAAAAATGGGTTTTGTACCAATCTCAAAGAAAACTCTAGGTTTTGGCACATTTGGTATAGTCTTTCTAACACTATCCAATCGATGATTTTGTTGTTTAATTATTGCTTCAGCAATAATTGTTTTACCTGTAAAATCGGCTATTTGCTTAAAATTTTGACAAACATCTTGGTATGATTTTGTTGTAGAAAACGTAACCACCTTAATTCCAACTTTCCTCAGTGTTTCAATGGTTTCGGGTTTTGTAATGGTTGTGGCAATTACTAAATCGGGCTTTAGCATTATCACCTTCTCGACATTTACATCTATTGCCGATGCGATAACCTCCTTTTTATCGCTTATAGCCATCTCACAGTAGCTCGTACAACCAACAAGATTATCATTTGCTCCTAAAAGGTAAATATCCTGCGTTATCACTCTCGAAAGTGATACAATTCGTTTGTAGGTTTGTGAATAGGAATAAGAAAAACCAATAACGGTTAAAATGAAAATTAAAATAAATTGCTTTGCCTTCATCACACTTATATAATCTATTTAATATTTACCAACGCTCTATTAAACGAGGGTTTTAATATTATAAAACTAAGGGGAATTAGCATGATAACTAATTAACTTTTTTCCCGAAGTCATATATTGATAACATATTGGCAGGTCTTCTGGCTTTCCCGATTTTAACACCTTCCCACAGTTTTTTGTAGGTTTACTGCAGTGGTTATTGTTAAAATACAATGCTTAATTTTATAAGCATCGGGATTACAGCTGCGGGAACAGCTCCCGATTCTGACGGGATTCCCATTTTAAGGATATTCCTGAAAGGAATTAATCCACCAATGGTTGCAAAGATAGAGTAAAAAGGTGTGTGAAAAGCATTAATATATAGGATATTTATTGAGGCAACGTTGGTAGCAAATATTAGGGACTTCCCAAAATGTAAAAAAACCACGGAGACACAAAGAACACAGAGAGTCACGGAGATAATTTTCAATATATTAGGAATTACTTTTTGGAATTAAAGCATTTAATAGAATGGTTCTGTGATTTAATGAAATGGAATAATGAAATAATAGATGAACCTAATCGATAAATATCAGAACTCTGTGTTCTCCGTGTCTCCGTGGTATATATTTGCCATTAACCTAATATATCACAAACGATACAAAATGGTTTGTCCTTCTATCGGGGGAGATGCTGTACAGCCACGATGAAACATCCTCGAAATTAGTCTCTTGATCTTCCCCTTTGTATTTTACGAATGGTATTAAATCCTTAGTGAAAACGAATATCAATTTATTTCTTTCTGGTTCAACGGTTGTGCGTTCGAGCGGGTAATCGATATTTTTATTAAGTGGAAAAGTATATGGTTTTCCTCCTTCGAGCATTATCTGTTTTTCGTAATAATTTGGGTATGTTAAAGCGGCATTCTTGTCGTAGATGTTAAAAATGTTAAGGAAACAGTTCATTGAGGCTGTAATGGTATATGTTAATTTCTCTCCACTTTGATAGCCTTTTTTAATTCCATCTATCGACACAGAGAAAGCAGGGTCAGCGCTTGTTTTGTAGAGTATTACAGTAGCATCTATGATTGCTTCGACAGTGAAATTATTATACTCATCAAGGCCTTTTCTGAAAATTACAGAATAATCCTTAATAGCACCACGTATCTCTGATTGCTTCTCCGACATGAAAACCTCTTCGTATTTAGAGCCAATCTCACTCTTGAAAAGCATATCGTACGATTTAATATTCTCCGATACACCTGCCATTTTAAGGGCATTGACCTTTGCCTCAGCCAAAGCCTTAACTTTAGCATCCTCTTCGCTTACACTTCCGCTAATTGAATAGCTGCCTTTAGCCCCTTTTATATGCTTGGTATCCTGCGCTGAACTATATAAAGAAACTAAGATTGCAAAAGATAGGAGAGCAAATTTTTTCATGGTTCGAGAGTTATTGAATACGTAAAGATATTAAAATGGTATCTAAATGTATGCCAAACCCAACAGGATTTCTTTTTCCTGTTGGGTTTATTTTTCTAAATATCAAATATTCTTTCAAACCCTTTTACTCCTCGCGAAGTACTTCAACCGGATTTAATAAAGATACTTTGAGTACCTGATATAAAACAGAAATTATTACTAAGAAAAGAACAAAAATGCTAATAAGAAGATACCATAGAACATTTTGTTCAATCCTATCTGGAAAATCCTGAAGCCATCGTTTCATAAAATAATAAATAGCTGGCCAAGCAATTAGTATGGCAATTAGTACTAGACGCCCCAATTCTTTATACAATACAATTATTATCTGCATGATGTTTGCGCCAAACACTTTTCTGAGGCCAATTTGTTTTGACTTTTGTGCCAAGATGTATGATATTAATCCTATTACACCCATAAGACCAAGGAGAACTGAAAGGATTGCAAGCAAATTGAAAACTGAAAGAAACTTGGTTTGTGTCTTATACTGCAAATTATAGTAATCGGTTAGAACTTCATATCTATACGGCGTTACTGGAAAAAAATCATTGAATTTTTTCTGAACTAAACTGTTCACTTCCGAAATACTATTCCCCTTAAAGCGAAAACAAATCCATCTGAAAACCTCATTACCTGACCTAAAGAGAATGGGGAGTGAAATTGCTTCAGCTTTCATATTTCTAAGTTGATAATATCCCTCAACAACCCCAATAACATTACAGGTATCTCCCTCTATAAAAACTAATTTCCCAATTGCATCTTCGGGAGTTGCGTATCCAAGCTTTGTTGCTGCTTGGCGGTTCAACACTGCCTTTCCTTTATACTGATCACCATTATAATCGAAAAGTATATTGCCAGCTAGAATGTCAACTTTAAACGTTTCACAAAAATTACTACCAATAAATAGATTCCAGGCTCCAGTATATCCTTCCTTGTCCGAAATTGTTTGAATTCTGACTCTGCTGTTCGGGAATTCTCCTGGTAAATAATTACAAGTTGATACGGACTCGATAGCTGGAAGTTTTAGAATATCGTCTTTAAAATTTTTATACTTTTCAAATAAGTTCTCATAAGCAATCTGAGGCGATTCAATTGCTATAACTTTTTCAAAATCAATATATTTTTTAGCACTCTCTTCGTATACTATTTGCTTGTGGATTACAATGGTACCTATCCCTAAAGCTATTGCCACGGCAAACTGAGATACGATTAATGCACTTCTTACAACAACCCCTTTTTTTGAACCGGTGAACTTTCCTTTAAGAACAGCTATAGGTTTATATGATGTCAAAACAAACGCAGGATAGAAGCCGGAAAGTAGAGCGCTAAGTGCAATAAAAAGTATAAAACAACCCCAAAACCATGGAAGAGTAAAAATATAAAAAGTCCCACCTGTGTCAAGAATATTATTGATATGATCCTTTAGGAGTATAACTATTAGAACTGCTACAAGTGCCGATATCAGGTTTACAATAAAAGTTTCAAAGATAAAGTACAGGGTTAAATCGTATTTTTCTGCACCCATAAGTTTTCGTATTCCAATCTCCTTGGCTCTTTCCATCGATATTACATTCGACAAATTAATGTAGTTCATCCATACAACTACAAGCACAATCAATGCTAGCAATGACATGATAAAAGCCTGTTCTTTATCAAAAATACTATTTAACATATACATCATTGCGGGTGTTCTATGATAATCGCTATATGGCAAAAGCCTATAAGAATATTTCCTAGTCGGATCGGCATTGGGTTCGTATTTATCGGTTAAATCCTGCATTTTCGACTTCAATGCCTCAATATCCGTGTTGTTCTTCAACTCTACATACGTGTATAAAAAAGTCCCATCATGATCTTCCTTATATACTGGATCAATTCCAATTAGAGTCTGATAGGATAATAATACATCGAATTGTAACTGTGAATTATATGGTATATCTTTAAAGACTCCAACGATCTCAAAGTCATTCCTAGGAAGAGATTCAGAAGGATCGTAGACTTTAATAATCTTTCCTAAAGCATCTTCGTCACCAAAATATTTTCTTGCAGTTGTTTCTGAAATTACCAAGGTATAAGGATTTTTTAAAGTTGACTTTATATCACCTTGTATTAGCGGGAAACTGAATATATCAAGAAAAGTGCTATCAGCCCAGAAAACATTGTTTTCTTTAAATCCTGATTCTTTAGCAACAATGGTAACCTCACTTTTTACCAAACGTGTGAAATTGACTACTCCCGGTAATTCTCTTAGCATTGCTGGTCCAATACCAGAACTGGTTCTGCCATTCTTGCCTTCTCCTGTTGGTGCTTGAATATGATAAAATACATTATAAATATTATCTAATTTTTTATGGAAATGGTCGAATGAATATTCTGTAATAATAAAATTTGCAACAGCCAGACATACAGCAATTCCAATAGAAAACCCTAAAATATTGAATGTATGTAAGAGGCACTTTTTTTTGATATTTCGAAAGACTATTTTGTGATAGTTTTTAATCATGGCATCGAATTTTAGATAACTAATCACTACTGACCGACTAAAATATTATATAATTCATGAAACACTTAATATTACTACATAATATCATAGGTCACCCCTGCCTACCGGCAGGCAGGCCTAACGGGGCTTGATTTTCTGCTTAATCAAAATTTCTACAAATAGGTCGTCGCTATGCGACTTTAAAAAGCAGCGTCGCTGCGAACTATTTGTAGAATAGATGATTATATTTTAACTGGAAGCAGCATCGCTGCGACCTATTGAATTTAGATTTTTTTCTCGGTTAATAATGATAACTAATCTCAATTACAATTGAAGGTTGCATTATAGAACATTATAGCAATCAAAGCGAAACGGGCATTTGCGAAACAATCTAAAAGGAAAAGTTTTACTTTTTACTTGCTTTTGTATCGTTCAAGTAATGTATTATATCGCTTTAAGCCGTTTTCATATTTTTGGTCAGTTGCTAATTGTATCGCCTTATTAATGCTTTTTATAGCAAGTTCTGTATTCCCAGAAGTTGAATATGTTTCTGCTAGATAGCTATAGGCTTCTGGAAATGCAGGGTGTCTTCGAATGTTTTCTTCGAGTATTAGGATAGCATCTTGAAATCTTCCAGCACGTTTTACTGCCCAGCCAATCGAATTCATTGTATTGGCATCAGGTAGAATCTCATATCCAAACCGATCGGTAAGATTCTTGTAGAAACTATCGATTGCGTTCAGTCCACCGGCTACCATTTTATCTTGATCATAATTCCAACCATCGTATATAAATCTCAGTCCATTATAAAGAGCAATAGTAGTCTGACTTCCATGGTCTTCATTTGCAAGGTAGTCGAATTTCCATCTCAGCACCGCCGGTGATTTTGTCTTTAGCGTTAACGCAAAAGCATGCGCATCTTCAATAGTGGAGGGTGTTTCATTGCCACCTACACTGAAATAGTACTGTTTACCTTTAAGATTCATACTCCCAATTTTTTCTTCAGCCGCTTTATTAAGCAGATTGGAGTCCCAGTTTAGTGAAGGGCTCATGGCGATGTATGCGTTGAACATATTCGTGTGCGAAAGGAAAGCGTGTGTTACGCACATTGCCGCTGCTGAATGACCCGAGAAAATCCTGTGAGGAATTGTTCTATAGTTTTTTTCAATATAGGTAAAAAGTTCATTTTCGATAAAATCGAAGAATTTGTCGGCCTCCCCAACTTTTTCATCCCCAAAGTACTTTATTTCAACCCCTTTTTCATTGTACTTTGGTTTTGATGGAGCCATATCCCGAATTCTAAAAGTATTTTCTATAGCCACAACTATCATTTCAGGGCATAGACCATAGCTGGATAAATTATCTATCAATCCTGAATAAAATGTTACTACATATCGATCGCCATCAAGGACATACATCACCGGGAATGAGGTCGTCGAATCGGAATAGCTGGATGGAGTAGAAACATAAATTGTACGCTCCTCACCGAGTACTGCCGAGGTTAATCTGATTCTTTTAGCAATGATAATATCATCGCTGTTTTGTGCGTAAATGGCTCCAGAGAGGAGTAAAAGTATTACTAGTAATTTGATAGTCTTCATAAGGCTTCTTTTCTTTTAATGTATTTCTTTATTCAATAGTCTTTGCGTAAGTATTTAAAAACCAGAATGTGTTAAGATTTGTGGTTTTCTACTATTTCCCGAATGGTATATAAACTATTTGTCTATTGATTGTTTCTTTAACACGTCAAGTATTGCTGTCGATAACCAAAAGAAGTCCTGAGTTTCAGTATGCCTCAAGAAAAACAAATATTTTCCATCTGGCGATACAACTGGGAAACGTTCTGCTTCTGATGTATTTATTTTATCTCCCATATTTATTGGATATCCCCATTGATTTTTTGAATTTTTAAAGCTGATATATAAATCAAGAGAGCCAAAGCCTCCTGCTTTGTTCGCCGAAAAAATAATATAGCTTTCATTGGGTGAAACATATGGGGGGAATCGAAGACTAAAGTCTTTATTAATAACTATTGTATCAGGATTAGAGAATACTCCGTTTTCATATTTATATTTTATTGTATTCTGGAAGTTCTTATATGCACTCCCCTGTGCATTAAACGCCGGTGTCAAATCAGTACCAGCAGAATTGTAAGGTTTACCTACATTGATGGGTTTACTCCATTTACCATCAGTTTTTTCAACATAATAAGTATCTAAATCCCCTAAACCATCGGGACGGAGTGAGTAAAAAAACAATTTGTTTCCATCTAGGGAAAACACTGGTCCGCCATTGTATGTTGTCAAGAAATCTTTTACAAATTCGGCCAGGGCTGGTTTTGTCCACGTTCCATTTTCTAATTTTGAATAAAATATCTGTTCGGTTTCAGTGTATTTAGGATCTAAAGGTGGGTATTTGGGTGTCCATGCTGACCAGTATATCTCATCTCCCCTTGGAGAAACAGCAACTTGACAGTGTTCCCACAAACTTGTATCTGAAACTATTCCTGGTGCAAATACTTCAGGAATAATGCCCGGTGGTTTTTGCCCTAGATATTCTCCTTTTAGCACTGGAAATTCTTGATTTTCTTGTGCATAAATAAGATTGTTTAACCCTAGCAGTAATAGAAATAGTATCTTTTCCATTTAGTTTTCATTATGTTTTTCAAGTTGTTAATTTAACTAATATAATGTCAGTTCGATATAAGAATTAACTTAATTGTTAGTTTATTCTGATCATATCGTTATGGATTACTTGAAAGAATGCCTGTCTGCCAGTAGGCAGGGAAGACAGGGAAGAAAAATGTTAGAAGAAATCCCATCATTCCAATATTCCCTGCCTACCGGCAGGCAGGCATCATTCCGATACAAAATGAAGATATGTAACAAATTAGATAATTACTATTACTTCTTAGATATAACTCACGTTATTTTAATCTTTTAAACATCTAACAGATAATCCGCATACTTTATTAGCATAGTGAGAACCAAAATCAGCGTCATCATGCCATAAAACTAAAATATTAGCCGTAGTTTGATCTATAGGTGTAGAATACCAGTATGCTGCCCATGTTCCAACTTCCATAAAAGTACCATTCTCATCCCGAAATCCGCCGGGTAAACTACTAAACCCACTTTCGTTTGTCCCTCCAGTATTTGGGCTATTCCAAAGCGTGGTGCATTTTGATTTGAGTTTGCCCCCCGATACGCTTGCACCTCCAAGATAATTTGATAATATATTCCATTCACTGGTAGATGGGACGTGCCAACCAACAGGAGCAATATTTCTGCTATCGTTTATTGCATACCAATTGTATAGTTTACCATATAGTACTGAATTGCTTTGATTGTTATTATAATTACAGTATGCCCCTGTTGATAGCACAGTCCATCCATCAGATATATTCTGAATAATATCTCCATTACGATATTTAGCGGTTTTTAAGTTTTCTGCCATCCATAGTTGTGTTCCTATTTGTACAATAGGGTAGTTATTTCCATCAGCATCCTCGCATGAAGTAAAGCTAAATGAAATTGTTTCAGATTTTGTTGGCTTTAGAATACTTATGGTAACATATTTCCCCCTCGAATATCCTACCAATTTAAACATGTCACCTGTTATATATGACATTTCCATTAAGCCGTTTGAGTAGGATTTTGTACTTGCATCACCAATTGATTCATGTAATACGAGTATGTCGCTTCCTTTTAGAGTAACGCTCGTGCATTGCAACATATTATCGACTCTTACAGAGTCGACTATACTGCTGGCTCCAGTACCATTGAAACGAATTTCCATACTGCTTTCCGGTTCTGTTTTACTTTTCTTGCAATTAGTAAAAGATAAAACCATAATGAATACGGATAGAAACAAGAAATTGTAAGTTTTCATAATAATTTAGGGTTTCATTAATAGTTTATACTGTTCAGAAAGAAATGGATATCAACTAAATACTCCATTCGAATAGTACAAATTGACGTAATAATGCCATTCCGATATAGGAGAATGTGATAAACGGTAGAATTTAAGGATAAGCAGTAGCGAAAGAGGATAAAGTTGTATTTCTACAGATTTGCCTTTTTAAGGTTTTTAAAACAGCTCCTGCTGATTTCAAGAGGGGTTTCTGAATTTTTAAGGTAAGCCCTATTATAGGTTTTTGAATAGTTTTCGATTTTTACAACATGTTTTATATTTACTATTGTTGAACGATGGATTCTAGCGAAGTAACCGGTAGGTAACTCTTCTTCCCACTGCTTCAATGTTTTTAATACATGGTATTTATTCCCATCAACGGTAACCAATTTTGAGTAGTTGCCAACGGATGTAATAGCCGAAATTGTGCTTATCTCAATGAATTTTGATGTATGATTGTTAAGTTTTACATAAATTGAATCGCTAAAATCAAACCGTTTAACCTCCGTGCGTTCAGTTTCAGCTTGTTCTAATAACCTTCTTAATGATATGGATAGACGAGCAGGATTAACAGGTTTCAGCAGGTAGTCGGCTGCATTTACATCAAAAGCTTTTATTGCGTATTGGTTGAATGCTGTTACAAAAATTATTTTATAATCAACTGCTATTCTTGGAAGAAGATCAAATCCATTTTCACCAGTTAGTTGGATATCTAGGAATACAATATCGGGTTTGGTTTTTGCAATAACCGCAACTGCACTTTCAATACTATCGGCTTCACCTACAATCGAAATCTCAGGAAAAGCGGTTAGTAAGAATGCTAATTCAATTCTTGCAGGTCGTTCATCATCAATAATTACTACCCTTTTCTTGTTCATCCTTAAATTGGTAAATGTTTTTTGATGTCAGTAATTATAATTTTTGATATTACCCAATTATCTTCCTCAAATAGCTTAAACGAATGATTATTGGGGAAATAAAGTTCCAACCTTTTCTTAGTGTTTGCAATTCCTGTCTTTGTACAATCACTATTTTCAGTGTTTTCGACTAAACTCCCGGTATTGCTAACACGAATTTCAATGTGCTGATTAATCCTAGCAAAGATTCTAATGTTTAAGGGAATACTGCTTGTTTGCAAACCAAATTTAATAGCATTTTCAACTAGTGGCAGAATAATAAAGAAGGGGATTCTCATATTATTTAGCCTTTCATCAATATCATATTCAATTATCAACTTTTCTTCGAAACGAGTCTTCTGAATCTCAAGGTAGTTTTTTATTGCATTAATCTCATTCTCTAGGGTTTCCGTAGTGCCATTATTTGATAACGAATAGCGGAAGAAATCAGATAATTCTGTAATCATCTTACGGGCAATCGTTTTGTCCGCTTCAACCATCGCTCGAATTGTATTTAACGCATTGAAGAGGAAATGAGGGTTTATTTGATATCTGAGCATTTGGAGCTGAGTCTCGTTGGCGAGGTTTGTGGCTATCAAAGTTTTTTCCTTTTGTCGTTTATAGTTAAGCCAATGAATTATTGCATAATATAATCCAGTAAAAGCAAGAGTAGGAATGAAATAGAATAGGGCACTTAAAAAAAGGTAAAGATAATTGGAAAATGCCAGACCGTTTAATTTAAGTAGCCACCCCAAAGTATCTCCCAAAATATTCCAAAACATTGAAATGATAAAGCAAATAGGAAACAATAGATATATAAAAACTCTTTTAGATAGAATTGATTTTCGATCTAAAATGTTGAAAACGCCATAATACAAGCTTATTACAATATAGCCAGATAGGGTTTGCACAAGCCGAATTAATAGAATTTGATTGTTGGATGAACCATCTTTTGGGGTGATAATCCAGCTAATTGAGGATAGTAAAAACCATAGTAGAACTCCGGTTATCTTAGCAATTTCTAAAAGAAATGTCTTTTCAGATATTCTTTTTATCATCTATAACTAGTTATTCATTAGCAAGAAACAAATAAGCATTCATTATATTTATGTAGAAAAATACAAGTCATAAATATATATGAATATTTTAGAATTTGCTATTTAGTTATTAGTGCTTTTAAAATGAACTACCCCTTGTCACGTTGAGTTGGGGTAGATCATCAATAGTAAACATTACTCGTTCAAATCTCTATCCACATCCTTATCGCCTCGACCAGAAAGGTTAATGATGGCTAGCATCTCCTTGTTTTTAAGTATTTTCGCTGCTAAGGCAATTGCATGCGATGATTCAATGGCAGGTGTTATTCCTTCAAGCTGAGATAATAGTTTGAAACCCACAATCGCTGCCTCATCGGTTACAGGGTAATAACTTGCTCTCTTTGTATCGTTAAGATAAGCGTGCTGAGGGCTAATTCCTGGGTAATCTAAACCTGCGGCTATTGAATGGGATTCAACCGGATTTCCATCCTTATCGACCAAGCAGTAAGAGTATGTTCCTTGAAAAACAGCGGGTTTGCCGAATGAGATGGTCGCTGCGGTATTCCCCTCATGGGCTTCTCCGCCACCTTCAGCACCATAAATCTCAACCTCTTTATCGTTTAGAAATCCAGAGAATAGTCCAATGGCATTCGAACCACCACCAATACAGGCAAATATTGCTTGAGGTAATCGTCCTTCGGCATTAAGAATTTGCTGCCGTGCTTCTTGTCCAATTACACTTTGGAAGTAACCGACCATTTTCGGGTATGGGTGAGGACCAACCTGAGAACCTAGTAAATAAAAGGAATCAGGATGTTCAATGTAATATCCTAAAGCAATATCAACAGCATCTTTCAATGTAGCGGTACCTGATTCTGTGGGAATTAGCTCTGCTCCAAGAAGCTTAATCCGACTAACGTTTAACGATTGCCGTTTAATATCCTTAGCGCCCATAAATATTTTGCAAGGAATTCCCATCAATGCAGCTGCCGTTGCTGTTGCAACGCCGTGCTGACCTGCACCTGTTTCGGCAATTATCTCTTTTGCACCCATCCGTTTTGCAACGAGAATCTGTCCGATGGTGTTGTTAATCTTATGAGAACCTGTGTGGTTAAGGTCTTCACGTTTTAGATAGATAGTTGAGCCAATATGCTCAGAAAGCCTCTTTGCGTAGTATAGAGGGGAGGGGCGACCAACGTACTGCTTTAGTAAGTAAATGTACTCTTTGATAAATGAGGAATCTTGAACCAATGAGTTGAATGTATCGGCTAAACGTTCCAATGGTTTGGCTAATACTGGAGGCACATACGATCCG
This sequence comes from Bacteroidales bacterium, assembly GCA_003818205.1. Classification (GTDB taxonomy): domain Bacteria; phylum Bacteroidota; class Bacteroidia; order Bacteroidales; family Tenuifilaceae; genus UBA8529. The sequence continues at coordinate 46,075 of RPRQ01000002.1, read as the reverse complement.
CCATAGTCTCCATATTGACCATTATGATTAAGCATTTCTGACAGGGGCGATACTTCTACGTTTTGTTTTAAGGTTGTTGTTTCCATTATTTCTGATTTTTTTGTTTTACACCGTAGAGACACAGAGTGCGCAGTTCCATTAATTTGATCTTGGTTAACTTTTGTATTCTCTGATCTTATTGGGTGAAATGTTTTTGTTTGAATTCTATTTAATGAAGGAGTGATTACGAATAATCACAAGCACCCACGTAGGGCGCAAAAGACTAATGTGCGGGGTAGCCCCGCCAGAGCCATACCCAAATTATAGAATTGAAATGAATAACGCTTATCATAAAATTGGTATTAAAAAAGAAGACCGCAGGGGTTACCTGCGGCCTTAGATGCTTAATGATAGTAGCAAATTAGGTTAACGCCCCCAGTTTTGGAAGGTTAAGCTGTGCCACCAACATGTAATATTTATACTATTTGATTTCATTTTCTGCGATTGTGGTTACAAACATAAGGAATATTTCATGAAATACAAATGTTTTTTTCCGAAGTAATATCAAATGAAAAAGAATTAACATAAAAGAGGGTTGTAAGTAAAAACGCTAAACCTTTGATTGGTCAATAATTAACTTAATTTGCTAAATGGATTTATATAGTTAATGTAAATAATGCAAATAAATAGGATAATAAATCAAATATATTAAAATACAATTCATAAATTTATGATATGATTAATTACTGTATGCATTTATATATGAATATGAATCGTTATAGGTTCTGTAAATTGATTTTAAACATAACAATTTAGTCTAAACTATATAATATAAAATAGTATGTTCCAAGATGATTCGAACAATGGCTTTTCCTTAAAAGCCTATAAAGGTTCACTAATGACCATGCTAGCTATGAACCTCGACGAAAAACCTGATGATGGTACTTTTGCTGGATTTACAATTTACTATACCAACCCACTAGGCAATAGGTATCCTATTCAAAACCTTCTCAACTTTGATGGTAATGACAAAGTAACAGGGTCCGATATATCACCAATACAGTTATTTAAATGGGTTCACTTTCCAGGTTCTTATCAGCAAACTGGAATGCTATCGGGAAATTATACCTATGAGGCAACCCCACGCTTTTTTGATAAAGATAAAAACCTATTGCCGCTTGATAGTTCGAAAACCTCAAAGGTTAAGATTGATGTGAGCGATTTTAACGAGGGGAAATTTCGAGTAGGTTTTACAAGAGCATTTCTTAAATCACAAGCTTTTGCAAACCGATTTGGTGCGAATCAAAAGTTACTACCATCAGGGAATTGGATCTTTGATACAAAGCAGAAGGCCGGAACCAATAAAAAGTATGGCGATTTTACCTATGAGGATATGTATGCTTGGTTAGGCTTCAATGCACGAAGTATAATTAACGAGTTTCTTGAGGAGGCATTAAAAGACAATTCCGTAACGGTTGATATGTTTGCTTATGATTTTAATGATCCAGTAATAGCTACGATGTGCCTTGACCTAGCCACAAAAGGAAGAATAAGAATTATTTTGGATAATGCCGATTTGCACCATGATGCCGATGAGGATGGAAAAACCCCGAAGGAGGATCAATTCGAGGAGATGTTCAATAAAAAGGCAAAACTCGGTGCGGAAATGTTCCGTTGCAAGTTTGGTCGATATTCACATTGCAAAGAGATAATCCTCAAGAAAAATGGTATTGCCTATAAAGTTCTTACGGGTTCAACCAATTTTTCTTACACAGGCCTTTACATCAATGCAAATCATATATTGGTTTTTGAGGACACAAAGGTTACCAAGTTTTATGCTGAAGTATTTAATGCCTGTTGGAAGGATGGTAGAGCAACATCATTTCGAATGACAGAATTTGCAACCAAGGCCCAACCATTTTCAGGTGTCGATATACCAACTACTGAAATAAATGTATCACCTCACACTGCTGATTATGCAGAACAACTTATTGATTCAATTACCGCTAATGTAAAGGATAGTAAAACGAATTCGGTTCTATTCTCGGTAATGGAGATGGGAAAATCAAGTACTGGCAGCCTGATTCCAGCCCTTAGAGCACTGCATAAAGATGATTCTATATACACCTATGGAGTAACGGACAATAGCAGCGGCGAAATTTCACTCTACAAACCGGGTCAGAAAAATGGATTGCTTATAAATGCTAAGAATGCAAGCCGCGAATTGCCTCCACCATTTAGAGAAGAGCATAGTTTGGGTAGCGCCCATGCCATACACCATAAGTTTGTGGTTACCAATTTCAACAAACCTACAGCAAGGGTTTACTGTGGTTCATCCAACCTTGCGCTAGGCGGTGAAACGCAAAATGGCGATAACCTGCTTTGCATCAAAGATACTGATGTTGCCACCGTTTTTGCAATTGAAGCATTGCGCTTAACCGACCATTACAACTTCAGATCGTTAAGCGACCAAACTGAAAAGGATAAAGCAAAGGGCCAAATAGTACAACCCTTAACACTTGACAACACTGGAAAATGGGTTGAGCGGTACTTCGATAAGAATGATATAAAGAATGTTGAGCGGGAATTGTTTGCGTGAGCAATTGAACTCAACTCTTTCGTTACAAATAAAAATTAATAGTGAAGACCAGCGATCACTTAAAAAAACGGGGCAGTACTGAAAAGCCATAAGAGTAAGAAGAAATAAATAAAGTCAACTATGAAATCAGTAAAATACAGAATTGGGAAATGGTTGCCATCTGATAGAGATTTTTTAAACAGCTGGATTGAGAACAAAATCAGGTTGACAAAAGATAATAGCCTTCCTTTAGATCCTACAATTGATGATTTAGCCAAAGCCATTTTCACCGACCCTATTTTGTATATGAGTTTTACAAGTATGTATGATGAAATTCCGCAGGGGTTTAACGAACCCGTGAAGAATTATGATACTATGCTTTTAATAATGAATCAAATTCTAACCGAAGCGCCCTGCTATAGTGTTGTTGAAGATCAAATGGGTCTTATTGGATTTCCAATCAATGCTATTTTAGATTGGGCAATGGGAACTAGCGGTGGTTATCTAGCATTCACAAACCCTTTTGTCAACGAAAAGTTAAGAGCCATTTTAAATAAGTGGAAAACCTTTCTGGAATCTAGTGCTTCTAAATACGTTTTGGTCGATGGTCCTATTGCTCAAAAGCAACCTGATTATACCAATCCAATTGGATGGTTCTCACCTAAAGCTCTAGAGGCCATTGCAGCAATGGATCCTTTAAGAGGACAGGGAAAAAGTCCTAAAGAAGCTAAGGCTAATTTTATTTACAACTATAAGTGTGAACCATCAAAGCCCTATTTTGGCTACAAAAGTTGGGATAACTTTTTTACACGTGAATTTAATCCAGGTGTTAGAGAAGTTAGCCCTAACGATAGTGACTCTGATGTGATTGTGAATGCCTGTGAGTCGGCTCCTTACAATTGTGTTACCAATGCCAAAATGAAAGATAAATTTTGGATGAAGGGTCAGCCTTATTCAGTATTAGATATTATGGCAGACAACCCTTTGGCTTCGGAGTTTGGCGATGGGTGCACAGTATATCAGGCATTTTTATGCGCAAAAACTTATCATAGATGGAATAGTCCTGTTGACGGTACAATAAAAGGAATTAAAAACATTCCCGGTACCTATTATGCCGAATCGCCTGTTGAGGGCTATGACCCTGCCGGACCTAACGATTCTCAGGGATATATTGCCGAGATAGCTACCCGTGCCTTAATATTTATCCAGTCTGATAATGCAAAAATTGGCCTTATGTGTTTTGTTGCTATTGGAATGGCAGAGGTTTCCAGCTGTGAAATTACTGTGAAAGTAGGGCAGAAAGTAAAAAAAGGTGACCCGATTGGTACATTCCACTTTGGAGGCTCCACGCATTGTTTGATTTTTCGACCCGGCGTAAATATTGAATTTGATTTTCACAATCAAACGCCAAGTTTAAATACACATAATATACCAGTTAAAGCAAGGATTGGGAAAGTGGCTTAATTTTTTTTTGAATTTTGCCAATAATTAGGTATTCCCTAAAGCAGAATTGATAGTCTTTTAATGAGTTTTTGCCCTTGAGCCTACATGATAATTTCATGTAATCATTCGTGCAGAAACTCATCTATTCTGTGTTTTATCATCAACTTTTTATTCTTTCAGACTATTTCTTAACAACGATATGAATTGAAAAATCATTAACACCTAATATTTGGGTTATTTCTCATTCATTCAGATTAAAATCAAGATTAATTTCTACACCAAATCCAACCAATATCCCCCTTCATTATAATCAACCACCACCATAGTGTTGTTCTCAACATGGAAGGTGTTCAATAGAGTGGATATCTCCTGTTTAAGAATAATCAGGGCATTTTCTATTAGGTCTTTGCGGAAGCCTTTCTCCTCAAGGTGCAGAACCAGATCCATTGATACTATTCGGCTAATTACCTGTCCGAGTTCTATGAGTTTTCGCTGTGGAAGTTTGGTGTTCAGCTCAAAGTTTACAAAACTTTTAATACGGTCGGCAGCATGTATGGTGAAACCGTTTAAAAATTTGTAAAGACTATTCTCCTTCGTTGATTTCATCATCTTTAGCACCGATTCTGCAATCTGATGGTAAAGAATATCGTTAGAGCCTTCAAATATCTGGAAAGGGCGACTATCAACAACCGATCTTCCTGCAATATGGTTCAATTTATAGCCTTTTGCACCAACCAATTGAAGTAATGATTGAGCAGATTCTTGCATTATATCAGAGGTTACACTCTTGATAACGTTTGCCTCAAGCCCATTTGATGAAAGATTATTTTCCAGATCAGCAACTTCACCTGATTTTAAGCAGAATGCGGAGCAAATTGTGAAGTTGGCTTGTAGGCGTGATAGGCGTTGTTGTACCTGATCGTAATCGAATAGCCGTTTACTGCTAACCAATCGTGATTTTGTATGGCTAATGGCCTCGTCAAGGATTCGCTTAATAAAACCAAGCCCCATTCCAGGAAACTGATACCTACTTCGATGAAGAAGGTCGAGTAACATTTGGATACCAGAGGTATGTGGTATAAGTTTTTGTGCTTTTGGAATATGTACATCGATATGATTTCTACCATAAGGAATTTGATAAAGCCCAAGGTTCTCGAAATACTCTTCTACAACTATCTTTTGTCGAGGTGCATTCACATCGCATATAAACATATCAATATCACGCATTAATTCTCCCGATTCAGTCCGTTTACGTGCTGTAAGCACCCAGAAATTGGCCATCCCTGTAAGTCCCGCCCAATGCTTCTTACCAGATAGATGAAAAAAACCATCCTTCTCGGAAAATGAAGTGCGCATGTTCAGCGCATCGCTTCCAAAATCAGGTTCTGTTATCATCAAACCACCCATTGAACTGTTATTCAGGAACTGATCGAAAATTTTCTGTTTTACTGCTTCTTGTCCGTATTTGGCAACGGGTTGAATAAACAAACCGTTGTTGATTCCCAAAGTTAATGATAGCGCTAGCGATTCGTATGAAGCTGCTGATATAAAAGCAATATTTTCTTTAACACTCCCTCCGAATCCACCGTAATCTCTAGGAATACAAAGTGCAAGAGGGTTTTCAGACATCAACTCCATTAATACCGATGGAGGGATTCCACGAGTACTGCAAAACCTATCGATTTTATCCTCTTCGTAAAAAGCACGCTTCATGCTAGCTTTGAAATTATCTAACAATTGCAGGAAAGTAATCTCTTCGACTTCTGAATTCGGACTCTGATTTGTATTGAACTGTTGATAATGTTGCATTTGCAGTTTACTCTTTATACTAAAATAATTGGAATTACTAACCAAACAATTAAGTATAACAATTCTTATCCTATTTTGTTAGATAATTGAGACTTATTGTTGTAATATAAAACAGAAGAAACTGATCATAAGGGACGATTTTAGATACATCTCCGAATCAATAGGCATAAATTCATATTTACTCTTTAAGCGATAACCTTTTAATACTTTTAAACGTAATGTTAATTTTGAACAGTTGTTTAATTTAACAAAAAAAGATTATGGAAACCGTATTCGAGAATGAGTTTGCTAAGATAACCTATGAACTAGATATTAAAGCACTTACGATTACTTGGTCAAATAATAAAATGACCATTGAGGATTATCAGAAGCCTTTTAATGTAGCTCTAGAATTCATGTCGAAGAAACCGGTTATCAATTATATATCAGATATACGAAACCAAGGAATTGTATCGCCCGAATTTAGAAAATGGTTACAAGAAAAAGCCTTACCTGAAGCTGCTAAAGCTGGACTAAAGCGCATTGTTGGTGTTGCTACAGTAAATGTTTTTAAGCAATACTATATAAATAATGTATTCCAATCGGCGAAGAAGTTTGGAATGCCATTTAAGATGTTTAATACCCCCGAGGAGGCTAAAAAGTGGTTTAGGGAATTTGAAAAATAGGATTTTATTTACTTGATTTGAGTTTAGTTAATAGATATTCAAGCCCATTCAGTTTTATCTCATACATAGTTGAGAGCAGCATACCCAATTTCCCTTCGGGAAAACCTTTGCTATGCATCCAAACAAGATAGTATTCGGGTATATCGCAAAGCGTATAACCCTTGTACTTACCGTATGGCATTTTCATCGAAACTAAATCGAGTAGGAGGCTAGGGTTGCTCGCTGGTGTGGGAATGTCTTGCATTATTAATAGTTACGAATTTTCAGTTTTGCCCTAAGTTAGCTAAAATACCCGCTAATATAATCCTTGGTCAGCTGCTTTTGTGGATGATTAAAAATCTGATCGGTAGTCCCAAACTCTATCAGCTTACCCATGTACATGAAAGCAATATAATCTGCGATTCTCTTAGCTTGGCGTAAGGTATGAGTTACCAAGACTATAGTATAATCCTTTTTAAGGGTAACAAAGAGTTCCTCAATTTTTTTGGTTGAGATTGGGTCGAGGGCAGAGGTTGCCTCATCGCCAAGAATAATTTCAGGTTCAACAGCAAGCCCACGCGCAAGGCATAACCTCTGCTGCTGTCCGATGGATAGATGTCCAGGGGATGATCTTAGCCTTTCTTTAACCTCATCCCATAGCCCAACTTCGGTTAAGTAATGTTTAGCAGTAGCATAAAGTTTTCTACGATTCCAGGCACCGTGTATTCTTGGTCCATAGGTAATGTTATCGAGAATTGACATTGGAAGTGGGCAGGGACGCTGTGCAAGCAAACCCATTTTTTTCCGAATGGATATTACCTGAGCCTTTTCATCATAAATATTTTCATCATCGACAAAAATCTTTCCTGTAATCTTAACATTTGGCGAATCGTCATGCATACGATTGAAGGAGCGGAGCAGAGTAGTTTTTCCACAGCCCGATGGGCCAATAATACAAGTTATTTTTTTTGATGGGATACTCAGGTTAACGTCTTTAAGAATATGATTTTCACCAATATTTAGGTTTAACCCTTCAACCCTGATGTGCGGATTAATAATATCGCTATGTGTCATAATATCTATAATACTATTTTCTGAAATGGTCTCTACTTGTTCCAAATTATCTGTTTTCATTGCTAAACTTTGTTTTTTGAAAGTTTTCTTGAAAAATATCGTGCTGATAAGCTTAGAATTAAAATGATAATGGTAAGAATCAGTGCAGATGCGTAGGCTCGATTCTGAACCTCTTCTATTGGGCTTCCTAATTGAAAAAAGATAGCCAGAGGTAGAGTAGCTGTTGGGTGGCTTAATGATGTTGGTATATTGTCGGTATAGCCTGCTGTAAAAAGAACCGTTGCTGCATCGCCAATACCACGACCAATAGCTAAGAGTACAGCTGTTGTAATGCCCGGCATTAGCTGACGAAGAAGAATTTTAATCATCTCGTATTTGGTAGCACCTAGAGATAGAGGCGCTTCGATAAGATCTCGAGGAATAAACCTTGCCACTTCATCCAACGATCGCATAATTATGGGTGTTATTAGCATACCAACTACAACGATACCGCCAAAAAGCGAAGCTTTTAATCCGAAGTAGATCATCACTGCAAACCCAAATGCACCATAAACGATAGATGGTATTCCAAAAAGGATATCAAACGAAAACCTTACAGTTTTTGCAAAAAAAGATGTTTTTGTAAGATAAAAGTTAATATACATCGTAACCGGAATGCTTAAGAATAACGCAATTACTACTGCACCAATAACAAGATAAAAAGAACCTACAATTGCATTTAAAACTCCACCCTCTTTTCCAAGGTAGAAACCACCTCCAGGTCCTTTGCTTATCATATCCCAGGTAAGAGAACCTATACCTTTTGACACAATTGTAAAAAGAATATATCCAATAACTGCAATGATAACGAATGCCGAGATAAGCATTAATGCTTTAAATATTTTCTCCTCTAGCAGCTTCATACGTGGTATCTCCTTTCAATACGGTTTAGGATTAGCCTTGAGCTAGCATTAAATATTACGATGATAATAAATAGGAGAAATGCAGCCATCATCAACGCCGATTCATAGCTAGGTATCGATAGCATTTCACCATAGTTATTGGCAATCAGAGCGGGTAGAGGATAGCAAGCATCAAAAATGGAAGAGGGAATTATGGGTATATTCCCACAAACCATAAGAACAGCTATTGTCTCACCGAAAGCACGGGATACTGCAAGGGCGATAGCTGCAACTATTCCAGGCAATGATTTTCGTAAAACGATTTGCTTAACGGTTTGCCATTTTGTGGCACCCAACGAAAGCGAAGCCTCGCGCATTTCCTTGGGAATTGACCCAAAAACTTCGCTAAATATGCTTATGAGTAAAGGAGTAATCATTACTGAAAGAACAATGCCTCCGGCTAGTACGCTATATCCTGATGAAAACTCGACAAAATGGGGTGCAATATCTTCAGAAATGAATGGAACAATCGTTAATGTCCCCCATACCCCATAAATAACAGGTGGAATCCCCGATAATAGATCGATAATGGGGGCAAAAAAGTTTCTGATTTTTTCTGATGCGTATTCGGTAAGATAAATGCTAGTAAGCAATGAGAAGGGGAGAGCTATAACTATCGCAATGAATGTAACATGAAGGGTGCTTATGATATAAGGGAGAAAACCGAATTCACCTTTAAAGGGTTTCCAGTTCGATGATGTAAGCAATTTCCATGTTTCTTTTTCTCGTAGAATCGGTAACGACATGTAAAATAGACCAATCCCAATTAACAGGAGAAAGCCTAGCGATAAAATGGTAATGCCCAGCATGGATAGCCGGGCTGTTTTATCTTTAAATAATCTAAATCTTATCATTCTTATTTTAACTTATTCCGCTCAATAATCAGTTTTTCTTTAGATAATGTAATATAACCTGCCTCGTTCACAAATTTTTGCCCATCAGTCAATACCCAATTAACAAACTCAACAACCGCTTTGTTCTTTGGTTTTCCTTTTGAAACAAAGTAAAGCTCTCGTGCAGGAGGCGATGGATATTTGTTGGTCGCGATAGCATTGATTAAATCATTTAAAGACTCGTAAAAATTCTCGTCTACATCAATTTTACCATTGTTATTTAGGTCGATAGGCAACACTTTTATACCTTTAGTCTGCTTTTTTGTTGTTGCATCATATGCGTAACCAATATTATTGAAGCCAATGCCAAGTGCATCCCTTTTAACGGCTTGTGCTAAACCAGGATCACCAAAAACACCCACCCCATTCAAATCCTCCTGCTTTTTCCCTAGGTATTTCGCCCACATCTCAGCGGCACCACAAGCATCGGAGCGTGAATAGATATGTAATGGTAATGTGCTTTTTAATCCAAAGGCTTGAGCCCATGTTTTGTATTTACCAGTAATCCAGATATCATTTGCGACACTTTGCTTTATTCCTATAATTAGTATGCTATTTAACAAAGGATTATTATTGCTTATTATAGGAACAACAGCATCCTTTGTAACAGAAATTGTGAATGCTCCCTTTCCTAATTCTTCAGGGTATATTTCGCGTGATACCATTCCTAAATCAACCATTTCGTTTAAAGCATCAGAAATACCTTTCCCCGCACCACCAGCTGAAATATCAATCCGCACATCAGGATGAATTTTTCTAAACTCATCAGCCCATTTAACTGTAATTGGGTAGAGAGCAAATGCTCCTGAAATACTTATCTCTCCCTCTAGACTATTTTGTGCAACAATTGGTCTTATCGATATAACTACTATTGTTAGACCTATTAGATATTTAATAATGTGATTGTTCACAACTACGATTTTACAATTTTCTTACAAATATATACATTATGTCCATCGAATTAGTGTACATTTGTGAAAGATTTTAATCATTTTTCAAGAATTCAAAAATATTTATTTATAATTAATATAATCGAATGGTATAATGCTCACTTTATCTAAAAAATCTAGATATGCATTGCTCGCATTAACAAGGCTTGCAAAGGATTATGGGAAAGGACCTATACTTATTAGCGACATTTCAATAAGTGAGCAAATTCCTCAACGGTTTTTAGAGACAATCCTCCTAGAACTTAAGAAAATAGGTGTGCTCGGAAGTAAATTAGGGAAAACAGGAGGATACTATCTAATTAAAAAACCTGATGAAGTTAGTTTAGATGATATTATAAGGCATTTTGAGGGCTCTATTGCAATGCTCTATTGCATTTCGGAGAAATCATATCAACCCTGTGAGTTCTGTAAAAAGGAGGAAAACTGTAAAATCCGTAATGTATTTAAAGAGATTAGGGATAATACAGTTTCTGTCTTAAAGAAAACAACCCTTGATCAACTTATAGATTAATTAAATTGGTCTATAGAGCCTCTTTTCTACTCTTCCCAATGATAATTGGGCACGATTCAGGTTTTACATACCTTTTGCATTTAGGTTTACATGATATGCAAAAATCAATCTTTTCGTTGCGTTGAGCCTTATTTACCCACTCATAATCGCATAGAATATCTCTACCAATAGCAGTAAAATTGGCATATCCATTATCGATTAACCAAGATGCCCTTTCAGGTGTGCTAATCTCATTGACAACTATAATGGGAGTATAAACATGCTTTTTAATTTCAGTACCGCAGTAAACAATCCAGTTGTTTGGAAAGTCAGATGGAACTTCGGGGATTATCCCTTTTTCGCCACCATGCGAAACGTGAAGTAAATCGATATTTTCTTTATCAAGAATCTTTGCAACCTCAATGCCATCGGCAAGAGTAGGAGAGTTGCCGCTCATTCTATATCCAATAATGAAATTGCTTTTCGTTGCTTGTTTGATTCCTTTAATGATTTCTTTAGCAAATCTGAGGCGATTTTCGTGCGATCCACCGTATTCATCGGTACGATTATTTACAACCGAATTAGCGAATTGGCTAAGCAAATAACCATGTGCACCATGGAGTTCAATACCATCAAATCCCGCATTTTCGGCTCTTATTGCGGCAGCAATAAAATCATTTTTAAGTTGATTAATTTCGTTAACAGTTAAGGCATGAGAACGTTCAATTTCTTCGGGGGCTGAAGGTCCAACGACTTTTTCTGATAGCCCTTTTCTTGTAGCCAACCCGGCATGATGAATTTGAAGTAAAACAACTGCATTATGCTTATGGCATGCCTTAGTAATCGGTCTAAAATTCTCAATATGCTCATCGCTCCAAATACCAGGTTGATAGCTGAAAATTCTTCCATCTTTGAGGATACAGGTTGCTTCAACAATAATAAGGCCTGCACCTCCCTTAGCAATGGCTTCGTATTGTGCGAGATGCTTTTCAGATACATTTCCATTATCATCGCTCCAACCAAAATTCACGAAAGGAGGGAAGACCACCCTGTTTTTTATAGTGTGGGATTTGATTTTATAGGTTGAGAAGAGAGTGCTCATTGTTTAAAATTGGATTAATTAATTTGACTCGATTTGAAAATATGTTAATTTGAAAATAGTAAAATCTGAAAAGGAATGAAGACTGCTTTACAATTTATCTTCAAATTCTCAAATTGTATAATTCTTAAATTATTTTATAAATGGTGCAAAATCCTTAGCGTACTTAACAGGGTTAAAATCAATGACTTCGTAACTTGCTATTTCATTGATGTAGAATGGATCCTGATGAATAAAACTCCAGACATCATCAATACTTGCGAAATTGCAGAGGATAATTCCACCGATTCGAGGGTTACGTGGTCCGGAGCAGATTAGATTACCCGACGCATAGAATTTGTCGAGAAATGATCTGTGATCGACTAGGTGTTTATCAATATCTCCAATAGGTTTGGTATAAGTAACTTGAATTAGATACATAGAATGAGGTGTTTTGATTTATTGACTTGTAAAATTAGTATATATTATCTTTTGATACGGTTAGTTCTATTAAATCCATATGGGTTATTGATTATACCATTGAAAACCAGCGAAAATAATTTACATTTACAGTAAGAATATTTTAATAAATCAATGGTGTACAACCTTATTTTTTATCGCCTTTAAAGATAAACACTCTAGAGTTATCATAAAATAACGAAAAGATGAAAAAACTTTCATTTATTGCAATCACTAGTCTTTTGTCCATATTCCTATCCATTAGTAGCCCCGCACAACTTGTTAAAGCCATAAAAAAGGGAGATATTAAAGAGATGGAAAAACTCATCGCTGCTGGTGCTGATGTGAATAAAAAATCGGTAGGAGCGACCCCTCTGTACTGGGCAGCATATAAGAATAGCTATGAAGCAGCACGCTTACTGCTTGATAAGGGTGCTAATATAAATGAAGGTATGTCAAATGGTTGGAATCCAATTCATATTGCAGCTAAGAAGGGGAATTTGGAGGTTGTAAAGCTATTAATTGATAGAGGGGCAGATATTTACGCAACTTGCCCGCATGGTGGAACCCCATTAAAACTTGCTGAGGAGAATGGTTCAACGCTTATTATTAGTATGCTTCAGCAAGCGATAGAAAAGAAAGATAAAAATCTTGCAACAAACCTTGAAAAAACAACTAATGTTATTGTTAACAATCAGGTAGTCTTTGCACTTTCGGATGTAGATATCGATATCCCGATAAGTAAAGAAATCAAGCCCAATACCTATGCACTAATTATCGGAAACGAGGATTACAGCTCCTTCCAAACAGGACTTAGTTCAGAGGTAAATGTAGATTATGCCATAAACGATGCCAAGGTATTTAAAGATTATTGCACTAAAACACTTGGTATTCCGGAGAAACAAGTTAAACTAATTACCAACGCAACTACAGGTCAAATGATTCAGGGTATAGCATGGTTGAACAGCCTTGCTAAGGTTGATAATGGAAAGGCCGAGTTGATTTTTTACTACTCTGGCCACGGTTTACCCGATGAAGAAACCAAGGAGCCTTATCTGATACCTGTTGATATCAGCGGAAACAATGTTTCGCTTGCGATAAAACTGACCGATGTATACAGCAAATTGAATGAGTTTCCGGCCAAAAAGGTTTCTGTATTCCTTGATGCCTGTTTTAGCGGTGGTGCTAGGAATCAGGGATTAGTGGCAATGAAAGGGGTTAAAGTTAAACCCAAGGAAGGGTCAATAACAGGAAATATGGTTGTGTTTGCTTCAAGTACAGGAGTTGAATCATCGGGGGTTTACAGGGAGAAACATCATGGATACATGACCTATTATCTGCTAAAAAAGTTGCAGGAAACCAAGGGTGATATTACCTATAAGGATTTATCCGATTTTGTTATTGAGATAGTGACTAAGGAAACTACCTTGATTGGCAAAACCCAAACACCGCAGCTTAATTATAGCATAAATATAGAAAACGCTTGGCAAAATTGGAGTATAAGATAGTCTTTTAGTTCTCTAGGGTCTTTCGCAAAGTCTTTTTCTCTGATTTTTGACGCTTCTCCTCTAAACGCTTGGCTTTTGCCTTAAAGGGTACTTTCGTGGGCTTACGCTTTTTCTGCGTAGTTAACGCTTTACTAATTAATGAATAGAATTTCTCAATAACTTTCTCCTTATTGGCCAGCTGCGAGCGCTCAGTTTGACACACAAGAACAAGTTCACCCTCATTATTGATCTTATTCGCTAACTTAACATGAATAATCTCTTTTTCCTCAATACTAAGAAGGATTGACTCTGAAACATTAAAACGAAGCTCTATCTTAGAGCTAACCTTGTTCACGTTTTGCCCCCCAGGTCCTCCGCTCCTTGATGCGCTAAAGGTAAACTCTGAATAAAAATCGCGACCTCGGATAATATCAATGTTCATAATGAATTATTAAATGTTAAAACTAATAAAATAATTATACTGTTATACTGCAAAGTATTATGTTAATCAAATAATAATGATGGCTGGCTTTAGTCAAAGAATACACGTTATTAATTTTCACTTAGGCTGAATAAAAACTATTTTTGTAACTATTCAGGAGTAATCGAAAATCAACAAAACCACGGAGACACTGAGGGCACCGAGAATAGTAGAGAAGAATAAATTAGAATATTCGTTTTTGGTCTAGATAATTGCCAAAATTAAGGTATTAGTTTTTGTACATTATTTAAAAACGTATCAAGATTATAATTCTGTAGCCAATTTAATATGTCTCTGTGATCTCCGTGTCTCCGTGGTGAATACTTACCTATCTTTATAGAAATTTTAAATTGAAATGCAATGAAATCCAAGAATGTAAAAAGCACTAGAACACCCATTTACAAAGATTCAGGTTTTCTTTTTGAAGATATCCCTACCATCCAAAAGGCTTTTACCGATGAGATAAACCATCCCCATAGCCCTGAGCACTACATTTATTCAAGGTATCGCAACCCAAATGTTGTGGAAGCCGAGGAGCAACTGATGAAGATAGAGGGAGCAAAGTGGGCTTTACTAACCCAATCGGGTCAAGCAGCCCTAGATGTTGCTCTATCAATCTTTCAGCAGAAAGATAAACCCAATAGATGGCTCTTTTTTACAGAGATATATGGGGGGACAAACTCATTCATTGATAAGGTTCTTGTTGCAAGACGTGGAATTGAAGTACTTCGATTTGCCCCTAAAGGCGATTCATACTCTCTCGATGATTTCGATAATTTCATGGAGGAAAAAAAGCCTGAAATTGTATTCTTCGAGGCACTCTCAAATCCTATGCTTATTGCCCTTGATGGCGATGCAGTAATTCGGATTGCTAAAAAGCATGGTGCTAAAGTGATTGTCGATAATACTTTTGCTACAGCAATGCTTTGGAAACCCTTAGAATCGGGTGCCAATTTGGTTTATCAAAGCGTAACAAAATATCTTGCCGGCCATGGAAACCTATCTGCCGGAGCAGTGTTGGGCAATGACCCTGAATTACTTAAATCAGCAATTGAGTATCGAAAATGGGTTGGACATATGCTTTCTCCTGATGACGCCTATCGTTTGGTTGATATGCTTAAAACCTTTGAGATGCGCTTTTCAAGGCATTGCCAGAATGCCTTTGCCATTGCTAATTATCTGAATAGTCATCCACTTATAGAAAAGGTCTTATATCCAGGTCTTGAATCACACCCAACTCATATTGAGGCTTATAAACTCTTCAAAGGGAAAGGGTTTGGAGGTATGGTTACCTTTGATATAAAAGGCTATAGCAGAGAGGAAAAGGCTCAGCGATGTAACCTATTTATTCATCAAGTAGCTGATTATATTCATCTTATTCCAACCCTCGGCGATGCCGATACTATCCTAATGCCTGTTGAACCCGTTTGGGGCGATAGATATCCATTCCCAGGAATGATAAGACTTTCAGTTGGCATTGAGGACCAAAAGGAGTTGATAACGGTAATTGGAAATGCTCTAGATGCTATTAAATAAGGCTTGTTCGAAGTAAGGAATACTCTTATAACTTGTTTAGAAACCATTTTCTTATTTTGCATTTATGCAAAATAAGAAAACCTCTGTGTTCCTCTGTGTTTCTCAACCTCAATAAGCATGATTAAAGACAATCTAAATTTTTATTAAGTTGAACCTTATATAACGCTAATAATTAAATCTCCGTGTTAAAAATTTCTAGAGAACTCATGTTAAAACAAACTTAAAAGCCTAATATCTCAACTCTTCTTTTTAAAATTTGAATTTTGATATTTGTCTTTTGACCTTTTTTCTTTATCCTGATACCAAAAGAAATAGTTCCGTTGTTTCAACTTCTGCTCTTGAGTTCTTGCCACAAATAAAGGTTTCTTGGTATAAGGGTCAATACCTGTATAGTATATGGTTGATGCCAAGGTCATTGGAGTTGGCGTAAAATCTTGAATCTGCTCAAGTTTAAAGTCTAACTTCTTGGTTTCATTTGCCAGATTCTGCATATCAACCTCTTTGGAACCAGGATGACTCGAAATAAAATAGGGTATAAGCTGTTGATTTAATGAATACTTAGCGTTGATTTCATTAAACTTTTGGTTAAACTTTTTGAATGATTCAAACGGAGGTTTTCGCATATTTCTAAGCACCTCATCCGATGTATGTTCAGGGGCAACTTTTAACCTGCCTGAAACATGATGGCGGATAAGCTCTGTAATGTACTCATCATTGTCATTCATCGATAAATCGTAACGAACGCCGCTTCCCACAAAAGCTTTCTTAACACCATCCCTCTTTCTAACCGCTCTATACAACGATAATAGATTCTCATGACTAGTATTCAGATTGTTACAGATGTTAGGGAAAATGCACGATGGTCGTTTACAGGCATCACATTTTTTCAAATCACGACCCTTCATGGTATACATATTTGCCGATGGACCACCGATATCGCTCAGATATCCCTTAAAACCTTCCATTCCAACCACTTTATCAACCTCGTTGAGTATTGATTTTTCTGAACGAGAGGAAATAAATTTTCCCTGATGAGCCGATATGGTGCAGAAGCTGCATCCACCAAAGCATCCTCGATGAATGTTTACCGAGAATTTAATCATCTCCCAGGCGGGTATAACCTTCGATTTATAGCGAGGGTGTGGTAATCGGGTATATGGTAAATCGTACCAGCTATCAATCTCCTCAGTTGTAGGTAGTGGATAAGGGGGATTGACAACTACTACTTTATCCTTAATTGGCTCAACAATCCTTTGAGGGCTTACCCGATTCGATTCTGTTTCAATTACTTTAAAATTATCACCAAATTTCTCCTTAGATTGTAAACAATCTTCAAACGAGTTTAGTATAATCGTTTCTTTTTCAGATTTATATATACTGATATCTGAATCGATGAATGAAATTTGAGGGATATCGTAAAGTTCAAAAACTGATTGTCCATCTGCCAATCGCCGTGCAATCTCAAGGATAGGTTTTTCGCCCATACCATAAACAAGAATATCTGCCCCCGAATCAATAAGAACGCTTGGTTTAAGGCTATCAGACCAGTAATCGTAATGGGTTAGTCTGCGGAGCGAAGCTTCAATACCACCTATTATTAAAGGGATATCAGGGTAATTCTTTTTAATGATATTTGAATAAACGGTTACAGCGTAATCAGGTCGATAACCTGACTTATCATCAGGGGTATACGCATCATCACTTCTAAGCCTTTTATTTGCAGTATAATGGTTTACCATCGAGTCCATTGAGCCAGATGTTACCCCAAAGAATAGTCTTGGTGCTCCAAGTTTCTTAAAGTCACGCAAATCGTCACGCCAGTTGGGCTGAGGCACAATTGCCACCCTTAATCCAATGTTTTCAAGCACTCTGCCAATTACAGCAGCCCCAAATGATGGATGGTCGATATACGCATCGCCAGAAAACAAAATAACATCAGCCTGTTCCCAGCCCAAAGCCTCCATCTCTTTCTTTGAGGTGGGCAAGAACTTACTATGGTTATCTTTTTTCTGTATCATCATTGTTACAAATAATAATTCTTTTAAAAATCGAATAACGAATGTCGATTAACGATGTTAGATTTTAGAAGTGAATGGATGTATTATATTGATATTATAATAGTTAACATCATAAACTTCAGAAATCATAATTCGTTATTCCTTGTTCTTAAATCAATTTTTTTGTTAGCCTTCAACTTGAACTAATTACTCATTTTTCATTAGCAACGAGCTATCCCCATAGCTTAAAAATCTGAAATCGTGCGTTAAAGCATAATTATACACCTTTTTCCAATCATCCCCAATAAATGCCGCAACCAATAATAATAGCGTTGATTTTGGCTGATGATAGTTAGTAATTAGAGCATCTGCCATTCTTATCTTATACCCAGGAACAATCAGTATCTGTGTTGATGCAGAGAGATATTCGATGTTTCTATTAATCATAAAAGCCTCTAAAGCCTTTAAAGAATCATCAATACTTATGTTCTGAGATAATTCATAGGGTTCCCATTGTGAAACAACTAATTGCTCAATTAGTTTACTCTCAATCGCTTTAACACCAAGCCAGTAAATGCTTTCAAGGGTCCTCAGAGATGTTGTCCCTACTACAACTCTTGTCCCCTTGTGATTAAGTAGTTTTTCGATGGTGCTTTTCTTAACAATGAAATGCTCATTATGCATTTCATGTTCACTGATATCTGCTTTTACAGGCTTAAACGTTCCTGCTCCAACATGTAGGGTAACGTACTCAATATCAATATTTTTATCTTTCAGTGATTTAAATACTTTATCAGTAAAATGTAGACCTGCCGTCGGGGCAGCAACTGAACCTTCGGGCTTTGCGTAAATGGTCTGATATCGCTCTTTATCCTCCGATTCTGCATCTCTATTAAGGTATGGAGGAATGGGGATATTACCGCAAAGCTCAACAATCCTAGCAAAGCTAAGCGATGTATCATCCCATGATAGCTCTATTTCAACACCTTCAGATAGATTATTAATCCTTTTGGCATATAGGGTTGCTAAAGTAGCAGGAATAGGCATTTGCAATTCTTCCTCTTTCCATTTCTTAAGGTTACCAACAATACACTTCCATAAAACATTTGTATTGCTAGAAAACGATAAACCGTAATCAGATGGGGAAATTGGTTCAAGTAGAAATATCTCTATCTGAGCACCTGTGGCTCTTTTAAATAGTAACCGAGCTTGAACTACCTTAGTATTATTGAATAAAATCAAGCTGTTTTCGGGAAGATAATCAGAGATATTATTAAAAATATCCTGAGCAATTGAAGAATCTCTGTACAGCAAAAGTTTCGACTTATCCCTTTCATCCAAAGGATGTTTGGCGATTCTATCATCGGGTAAAGGATAGTCAAAATCAGATATAAGTATATTTTCGAATTGCCTATTTGTCACGCGAATATTATTAAATCAATAAAACTCGACAAAATTAACTATTTTTGCATTAATATTCTATTTGATTATATAATTGATTATCAATATATTGATATTATGAAGTGTGGGATAGGAGATAAGGTACGATTCCTTAACGACGTTGGTGGAGGTACTGTTACAAAGATTATTAATAAGACTACCGTTGCTGTTCAAACCGATGATGGTTTTGAGATTCCTGCGCTTGATTCCGAATTGGTTATAATTGGACAGGGCGATGAAAAGCTTAAATCGATAATACCTGATAAAGAGACTACCGGAACAAAAACAGTAAGTAAAAAGCCTATAAGTGCTGCAAATGCAGATATCAAGAAGCATTCTGAGCCCGTTCAACTAGTAGTATCACGAAAAGAGGAAACCGACCCTCAGGGAAATGCTATCGGTTTATACCTAGCTTTTGTACCTGAAGCTCCATCGAAACTTGGTGCAGGAAATCAGACTTTGTATATCATTAACGATAGCGATTATAGAGTTTTTTATGCATTAGCGATTTGGAATTCGGGCAATGTTACACCGTTAAAAAGTGGAATACTACTTCCTGATTCAAAGGAACTTGTAAAGGTTTATGGGAATAACCAGTTGAATAATCAGTTTGTAATTAATTTTCAATCCATCTTCTTGAAAAATACTCAGTATGTGGTTCAACAACCTGAGTATTCTGATATCACTATTAATCCAATAAAACTTTGTAAGGATAGTTCCTTTATTGAAAACGATTTCTTTGAGCAGAATGCTTACATAATCTCAATTGCAGACTCAAAGCAGGAGGAATTGCTTAAGCAAATTACCAATGAGGCCATTAGCAACTCTATAAAGCAAAAAGATACTGCTCCTAAGCCTAAAGTTCAAAAGGAGTTAAAGCTTGATACCGAAGAGATTGATTTACATATAGAAGAACTCGTTGATAATCATCAGAATCTTAGCAATGGAGAGATTATTCAGCTACAAATTGCACGTTTTGAGACCGCTTTAGAGGGCGGTATTCGCAGCAATAGCACTAAGAAGATGATATTCATTCATGGTTTGGGCAATGGAAAGCTCAAATTTGAAGTTAAAAAGATTCTTGATACTAAGTATTCGAAATTAAAATACCAAGATGCATCATTCAAGGAGTATGGGTATGGTGCAACGCTTGTTTATATTCGCTAGTCCTTTCATAAAGTTATTTGAAAATCAGTAAACCGCTCTATCGCCTCTTGAAATATAGGGGAGGAAAGTCCGGGCAACTCAGGGCACCATACTTCCTAACGGGAAGATATTCGTGAGGGTATAGTAGTGTAACAGAAAATAACCGCCCTAATTTCGGTTAAGGCATGGGTGAAAAGGTGGGGTAAAAGCCCACCGGGTTCTGTAGCAATATGGAATGCCGTACACCTTATGGGTTGTAAGACCATGTATATTACGATTCATTCAGCTTCGGCTGAGGGAGCAGTGCTGCCCGCGCTGTTTCTGAGCAATCGGAAGTCGTAAGGGGTAGGTCGCTAGAGGTTACAGGTGACTGTAATCCCAGATAAATGGTAGAGTTGGTAAACTTTGTTTGCCAAACAGAACCCGGCTTATAGGTTTACTGCTTTTTCAAATAATTCCTCCAAATCCTAAGAGATTTAATTATGTTAAGTTAGTTATTTGCTTACAAAAGCGAATAGTTAACATATTTCACTGTAATATTACAGGTGTAATCAAGAAAATTATTACCCATCACCACATAAAGTTTACACATGTATTTGTGATTTAAGTTGATATATCATTAAATGATGATAAGTAATTTTAATATACTATATATCAGTCATTTATATACTATATATGAATTTATTATTCAATGTTTTTTGATAAATTTTCATTGTTTATTATTGAATCATTACTATTTTAAGTATTACCCTATTAATAACCAGTGACATAATTAGGTTATTGATACTTCTAATTTAATAAATAGGTGTCTTATTTAAAATCATATTGAGAAGATTACAGAATAATCCATGCAAATTAATATAACTATATAGTTGATATAACTTATAAATACTCGCTTTATGCTTTGATTTGGAATGATTTAGAGGTCTTTTGCGTCTTTGCCTCTGGCTAGCATATCTATATTAGTAAATCGGTTAGAATTACTGTTTCTTAATAGGTTTTATAAACAACTAATATTAAACCCGTTCATCGCCGTATCGTTATTATAGCATACATTTTAGGATTCTCTATTGATATAAAGCAATTATTAGCAAATCATGGAATGGGAGTAGTAAATACATGTTTACAAGTCTTAAAATAGGCACTTTCCTAGACTATTATTAGTTTAACTCCGGCACTACGTTATTACCATTTCTAAAATATGGTAATATTCCGCCATCTAGCATTATCCAAAGTCATATATTAAAAACTAATACGTGCCATTTAGCCACATATTATTGATAATTTATACTTACATTCTGTAATTAACCTCAGAACATTACCTATAAAATCTATTTAATTTGAAGTCGTATTTATTCTTGCTCACATCAATCTTATCCACTCCAAACAAATACTGCAATAATACATATGTAAACACATAAAAGGTACATATGTAACCTTATTATGTTACGTATGTATCATTTATTTAATTACATTTGTAAAAAGTATTATTATGGAAGCTAGAATTCAACGATTAATAGGCTCTGAAAACCTTTCGCCTACTAAGTTTGCTGATATTATTGGCGTTCAACGCAGCGCTATATCTCATATCTTATCGGGTAGGAATAAGCCCAGTTTCGATTTAATACAGAAAATATTAACCAAATTTCCACGTGTTAGCTCTGAATGGCTGCTAATGGGGCGAGGTGAAATTTATAAGACCACCATTCAGCAACGATTATTTGATACTGATATGAAACCTACAGTACCACCAGAGCCTAAAATCGAAATCAAAGCCGCTGTAATTCAAGAAAATACAATAAATACTTCAGCTTCTAAAGAGCCTGAGATTCAAATAAACGAGAGTACTATTGAACGTATCATCATATTTTACAGAGATAAGAGCTTTAAAGAATACTTCCCCGAAAAATAATTGTGCTTGCTATTTTTCTACTTTATAGTAATTTTGCAAAAATTCTATATGTACTCAAAAATAGTTCGCCCAATCCTATTCCTCCTTTCTCCTGAGAAAATCCATAGCCTTGTTGTTAATGGCATCAAAGTTGGTTTTAGAATACCAGGAATTAAGTGGCTAATCAAAAAAGTAGCGCAAATCGACCATCCTTCGCTTCAGAGGAGTGTATTTGGCCTAAACTTCAAGAATCCCGTTGGCTTTGCTGCAGGTTTTGATAAAAACGCTGAAGTCTTTGAAGATTTTGGTGCTTTTGGATTCTCTTTCATCGAAATTGGAACGGTTACACCTAAACCTCAAGCAGGAAACCCTAAACCTCGTTCTTTTAGGCTAAAGGCTGATAAGGCACTTATCAATAGAATGGGTTTCAATAATAAAGGGGTTCAATATGCTACACATAAACTAAAGAAGAGGAAAGGGAATATCATAATTGGTGGCAACATCGGGAAGAATACCATAACACCAAATGAATCAGCTGTTAACGATTACCTTTTCTGCTTTAAGGAGCTATATGACTATGTTGATTACCTTGTAGTTAACATTAGCTGCCCAAATGTAGCAAACCTCCGCCATCTGCAGGACGGTGAGCAGCTTGGTTTAATTCTTGATACATTAATAGCAGAGCGTAAGCAAAGAAAAGTCTATAAACCAATTCTACTAAAAGTATCCCCAGACCTTAACAACGAACAGCTTGATGAGACCATTACAAAGGCTGTTGAATCGGGTATCGATGGGTTTATTGCAACAAATACAACTACATCAAGGGAGAATCTAACCACCGACTCCGAAAAGGTTAAATCCATAGGGAATGGTGGATTAAGTGGTGCACCACTTACCAACCGTTCCACCGAAGTTATCCGATACATTCATGCTAAAACATCAGGAACTAAGCCAATCATTGGGGTTGGAGGTATTTTGACACCTGAAGATGCTATTGAGAAGTTAAATGCAGGTGCATCTCTAATACAGGTTTACACAGGGTTTATTTATTCAGGCCCGATGTTAGTGAAACAGATAAATAAAGCGTTAATTGCTAGGACAAAATAAATATCTATGACATCTATGTCACATGTAACTTGTTTGTATAGTTCTGATATTTAAGGGTATAGTGAATCATTCTGGGGCTAAAAACTCAATTTTCTCCCACTTGTAACAAGAATAGTTAGAGTTGGATTGAGTAATGGATAAATTGCTGGAAAGGAAAGTTATCTACGTATGTTAATCACCCGCAAACTTGTGTGTTTTTTGTTCACCGACTATTGTTTTGAAGGGCGGGGGAGTATTATAAATATTATTAGATTTCTATCATGAAGTTTCAGGTAGGGGAATGGTATTTTTTTACAATTGAGAATATATTGAAGTTCCCTGAGAAGGGAGAGCATTATATATTGAAACATGAATCGGGCAGAAAGATGCTTTTAAATGCTATATATTATGTTAAATACAATTTTGTTATTGGCCAAACCATTGAGTGTAGGGTTGATAAGGTAAGCTGTACAGGTCAAGTTTTTCTTGAGCCAAGGCATCCAATGTACTGTGAAGGCTCAATATATCATTTTATGCAACTTGGTATTAAGAAAAATATAGATAAATCGCTCAGCTTGTTGGTTAAAGATACTTTTGAAAATGAAATTGAGGTTTATTTATCACAACCTTATGAATTAACTGATGATGAGATTGTTTCATTAAAAGTTGAAAAGATAAAAAAGGGTTGTCCAATTTTAACATTGCCAAATGCTAAAGAATTTTTTTACAATTCAAAACATTCTGACATCATTACCTTAAAAGTAATAGCCTTGGTAGCTGTGAACTCGGAAGAATACTTTTCTTTAGCGGATAGCAATGGAAGGATAGCCTCAAGGCTAAAAGTAAAGCATTATAGTCATTATGGGTTAAAAATTGGTCATTATTACCAGTGCAGGATTAATGGCTTTAACCACAATGGATTGATGCTTGTAGAACCTGAAAATCCATGGTATAAGATAGGTGAGAGCTATATATTTAAGATAAATAGCGTTGAAAACTTCATCAATTTAGAAGGAGAAGAGGTTCAAGGTGCTATTGTATTAGATAAAACCAAAAACAAGTGTGGGGTTGTATTAAGTGCAGAGCAAGAGCAACGGATGAAAAAGGAGAATCAAACTAAGGTAAAATGTAAAGTTATTGGATTTAGAAAAGGCCGACCTCAGCTAGAAATCGACCTTTATTAAGATTTAATCATCACTATATTCTTCTGCAGGCTCATCAGCAACCTCGTCTTCTGGGAATGAATCCTCGTTCGTTCCAATATCATCGCTTTCTGAGAAGAAATCTTTTTCCTCATCCTCATCCTTCGGTTTGCTGTCAATCTTTACATTTACCTTGATAAGATAACTTGTATCATCGGTATCCAATGTAATTGCATAGAAGAAATCATTATTCGGTTTGGTAACCTTAATAACACTGTTTAAATAACCAGTAGGATACTTCTTCTTGACTAGCTCCAACACTTCTGGCGATAAGTTGTTATAGCTGATAACCAGTCTTTTCTTTTCCATATTGTCCCTTCAATTTTTTTCTGCAAAATACATTAAAAATTGAAATATCATTGATACCATCACTAAAAATCTAATTTTTTTAAAAAATATATTTAATGTCCTATAATTAATATTATGTTAAGTAATATATTGAAAAAATAACCTCAAACATTTGAGGTTATTTTTTGTTGAATTACTATAAATTCTTTAAATTCTCGATAACAGCATCATATTTTTTCTGCATCTCGTCATTATCTCTCCTATAGCGGAAATAAATATTCTTCAAACTTTCTAATGTGTATTTATCATTTGGTGTCAATTCATTAGCCTTTTCCATATAAGGTAAAGCTTTCTTAAACTCTTCATTTGCTTTTGCGATTAACGCATCATATTTTTCTAACTCTTTAGCTGGAACTTTGTTTGCATCTTCTAGACATTTTATTGCAGCATTGTAGTATATAACTCCGATATTAAAATATGGATCGAAATATTTAGGGTTTACTTCAATTGCTTTTTTATATGCTTCAATTGCTTGTTCAAATTCTTTAAGCTTATCATAGATTGTTCCTTTTGCATGATATAAAGAGGCATTGGTTGGATCATCAGCAATTGCCTTATCAATATAAGTAATTACTTTGCTTGGGTCTTCATTTTTATTAAGGTAATAGTTAATTAAAGCAATAAGTAGGCTTTGATTTTTTGGAAATTTTGTAAACCCCTCTTCAAGGTATTTTAGGCCAGACTCATTATCTCCAAGCGCTCTATATGCCTGATCTATATTTGAATACGCATTGCCTTCAGATGTAAAACCTAATTCAATCGCTTTTTTATACTGCTCAATCGCTTCTTGATTTTTTCCCGCAAATTGAGCTGAAAGTGCAGAGTAATAGTAAATTGCTGTGTCTTTTTGATTCATTAACGGAAGTTGTCCAATAATAATTACACTATTAAAGCAATTAAAAGCACCAGTGTAATTCTTAAAAGCATAAAAATTTGAACCTTCCGAAATATATAAGCCTTTCAACTGATTATATAATTCCTTTATCTTCTTTGATTTCTTACCTGCCACATCAATTTCTGTGGCTTTTTTTAAACTTTCCTGCGCAATATCAAGAGGTTTTTCAACTACAGGGTTAAGAACTTCATATTTTTCAAGCATGCTATTTACAAAATAGAAAACAGCTCTATCCATGATAAGTTTTTCAACAACAGTTCCTTCTACCTCCTCTGTTACCCTGTTTTTAGGTTGCCCAGCAATTATCATAAATTCCTGCAGACCCATGCCAATACGAGTTTTTAACATTTGTGAGTCAAAAATATCCATCATTAACTCAGCTCTATCCATCCAGGTTCCTTCCTTGATGTTTTTCTTTGGGTTCTCAATATCGGCATTACTTTTTTCAACCTTTTTCTTCAGCTGATCAAAGTCTATTTGAACACCGGTTTGAGCATTAGCAAGATTAAACCCGAAGATCAGTAATAAAATAATTGTTAGTTTTTTCATTGTTATTTGACGTTTAAGTTCTTGTTTAATTTCCGCAAAAATATTGGTAAATAATTAATTATTCAACTTCTGAGCTGATATTTTCTGAAATAATATCTATTTCATTTTCCATCTTCTCATCGGAGGCTTCAACCTTGGCTACTGCTGCAATGGCATCATTGTTTTTGAGATTGATAAGCCTTACTCCTTGTGTAGCGCGTCCCGTTACCCTCATTTTAGATACTGATAATCTAATTGTTATTCCACTTCTATTAATAATCATTAAGTCATCGTTATCAGTAACGGCTTTAATGGCTATTAAATTGCCGGTTTTTGGAGTTATATTTAAAGTCTTTACTCCTTTACCCCCCCTATTGGTTATTCTATAATCTTCAAGGTTTGAGCGCTTGCCATATCCCATTTCAGATACCACTAGAATTTCTTTCTGCTCATTATCGTTCACACATACCATGCCAATAACCTCATCGGTTTGTTTGATAGAAATGCCCCTTACACCGCTTCCCGTTCTACCTATGGGTCGGACAAGGTTTTCGGGGAATCTAATCGCTTTACCCTCTTTGGCGGCTATAATAACATGACAGGTTCCACTGGTTAAGCAAGCTTCAAGCAATTGATCTCCATCTTTGATGGTTATTGCGTTAACACCATTTTGTCTTGGTCTGCTATAGGCTTCAAGCGATGTCTTTTTAATTGTTCCTTTCTTAGTGCAAAGGATTATATAATTGTTTGTAATATATTCATTATCAGTTAATTTCTTGACGTTCAGGTATGCCTTTACGTTGTCATCGCTCTCGATATTTAGCATGTTCTGGATTGCTCTTCCCTTTGAAGTTTTTGTTCCTTCGGGGATATCATAAACTTTGAGCCAGAAGCATTTTCCTTTCTCAGTGAAGAAGAGCATTGTATTGTGCATGCTAGCAATGTAGAGATGTTCAATAAAATCTTCATCCCTTGTATTGCTGCCCTTCGCTCCTACTCCCCCGCGTGCTTGAGTTCTATACTCCGATAAAGGTGTTCTCTTTATGTACCCTAACCTTGAAATGGTGATTACAACCTCTTCATCGGCATAAAAATCCTCAGGGTTAAATTCCTCTGCATTAGGAACTATCTCAGTACGTCGCTCATCACCATACCTTTCTTTAACATAAATCATTTCATCCTTGATGATTTTCATCTGCAATCCATGATCACTAAGTATTAGTCTATAATGGTCGATCTGTTTTAAAAGTTCGTTATACTCCTCTTTTACCTTATCACGTTCTAAGCCTGTAAGGCTTCTTAAACGCATATCGATAATTGCACGCGACTGAATATCAGAGAGTCCAAACTTGCTCATTAGGCTTTCACGGGCATGATCCGGAGTATCTGCAGCACGAATAAGAGCGATTACCTCATCTATATGATCGATTGCTATCAATAAACCCTCGAGGATATGAGCTCTTTTTTCAGCTTGATCCAGCTCATATTGGGTTCTTCTTAGGATAACATTATGACGATGCTTGATGAAAAGAGTGACTAAATCTTTTAAATTCAGAATCTTAGGGCGACCATCGACTAATGCTATGTTATTTATTGGAAATGAAGATTGTAGCTGAGAATGTTTGTAAAGATTGTTTAAAACAACATTGGCAACCGCTTCCTTTTTCAAAATCATTACAACCCTTGTACCCTGCCTGTCAGACTCATCATTAATATAGCTAATCCCTTCAAGTTTTTTCTCATTGATTAAATCGGCTATTTTACGTATCATCTCAGCCTTGTTGACCATATAGGGTATCTCTGAGACAATGATTTTAGCCCTACCCGATTGGGTCTGCTCAATTTCTGTTTTAGAGCGAATAACTACTCTTCCCTTACCTGTATGATAGGCTTCTTTGAATCCCTGTGAACCGTAAATAATTGCACCTGTTGGGAAGTCAGGACCTTTCACGTATAATAAAAGTTCGTCGATAGTTATTTCAGGGTTATCAATGGTTGCGCAGATAGCATCAACCACCTCGCAAAGGTTGTGAGGTGCCATATTTGTCGCCATTCCCACTGCTATACCCGATGAACCGTTAACGAGTAAAATTGGAATTTTTGTTGGTAAAACGGTAGGCTCTTCGAGCGTATCATCGAAGTTTAATCTGAAGTCAACGGTATTCTTATCAAGATCGGCAAGAGTATCTTCAGCGATCTTAGTTAATCGTGCTTCTGTATAACGCATAGCTGCAGGGCTATCGCCATCTACTGAACCAAAGTTACCCTGTCCGTCAACCAAAGGGTATCTCAGCGACCATTCTTGGGCCATTCTCACCATAGCGTCATATACCGATGTATCGCCATGAGGGTGATATTTACCTAACACCTCTCCTACAATACGAGCAGATTTTTTATAGGCCTTACCGGATAATACTCCCAACTCAGACATGCCGAATAGCACTCTTCGGTGAACCGGTTTTAATCCATCTCTTACATCAGGTAAGGCTCTTGAAACGATAACCGACATTGAATAGTCAATGTAGGCCGATTTCATCTCCTCCTCGATGTTAATCCGTATAATTCTTTCTCCTTCAGCCATATAATTATATAAAATATCTTAAATTGTTGATAATTACGTTACATTTTTGAACCCGCTAAAGTAGTCAATTCTAATTAATAAACAGCTAACTTTTTTTAATGATTTATTAACATTTATCGGCATTTATTCATTCTTAAAAGGTTTCCTGTTGGGTTAAAAAGTAATTTAAACTTTCTTCTTGTTTTTACGTTAATCTGTATTACTTTAGTAATCGAATTTTTAAAGCATAAAGTGATTATGGATTCTAAATTTTCACAAAAAATAAAAGATGTGTTAACCTATAGCCGCGAGGAGGCTATAAGGCTAGGAAACAGCTCAATAAGCCCTGAACACCTGTTCTTAGGGATTCTTCGTGATGGAGAAAGCGTAGCAATTGATGTGTTAAATTCATTAGGGCTTGACCTAGCAGAAACAAAGAAGTTGGTTGAGAAGAAGCTCATCAACGCAAATCAGTTTATTAACCCTACCGATTCAGAGGATATCAGCCTCTACAAATCAGCAGAAAGAGCATTAAAGCTCGTTTTTCTTGAGGCCAGATCATTAAAAACAGACAATGTTAACACCGCTCACCTTCTACTGGCTATTCTGAAGGATGAGAATAACTACATTACTCAACTTTTAGCTGAAAAGAAGATTGACTATCCTTTAATTCGCTCTGAGCTTGGAGTTGATGAAATAAGGTCGAAAGCCGATTTTTCTGATGATGATGATGAACGTAGTCAATTCGGAACACCTAGAGGAGGACCACAGCAAACTCCGGGCAAACCAGCATCGGATACTCCAGTTCTCGATAATTTTGGTATCGATCTAACAAAAGCTGCCGAAGAGGGTCGTTTAGACCCAATCGTTGGTCGTGAGCGTGAAATTGAGCGCATTGCCCAGATTTTAAGCAGAAGGAAAAAGAATAATCCTATACTTATCGGTGAACCTGGCGTTGGTAAATCAGCCATTGCAGAAGGTTTGGCGTTAAGAATTATAAAAAGAAAAGTATCAAGAGTACTATTCAATAAAAGAGTTGTTACCCTAGATTTGGCCTCAATCGTTGCAGGAACAAAATATAGAGGACAATTCGAGGAGAGAATGAAAGCCATTCTAAATGAGCTTTCTAAGACAAACGATGTAATCCTTTTTATTGATGAGATTCACACCATAGTTGGTGCTGGAGGCGCTACTGGCTCATTGGATGCTGCAAACATGCTAAAACCCTCTTTGGCCCGTGGAGAACTGCAATGCATTGGTGCTACAACCCTTGATGAGTATCGCGAGCATATTGAGAAGGATGGCGCACTTGAGCGTCGTTTCCAAAAAGTAATGGTTGATCCAACAACCCCTGAAGAGACCGTTGAAATTCTTAATAACATCAAGGATAGATACGAAGATCATCATAATGTTACCTATACCCCTGAGGCCATTGAAGCTTGCGTGAAACTTACTATGCGCTATATTAGTGATAGGCATCTCCCCGATAAGGCGATTGATGCGCTTGATGAATCGGGTTCTAGGGTGCATATTTCGAATATTAAAGTACCTGAGAAGATGATTATGCTCGAAAAACAGGTAGAAGAGGCTAAGCGAGAAAAAATAAAATCAGTAAAAAATCAGGATTTTGAGTCAGCAGCAAGTTTCCGCGATAAGGAAAAACAGTTTATTGAACTACTCGATCAGGAGCAAAAACGCTGGGAACGTGAACTTGCAAAGCATCGCGAAACTGTTGATGCTGAAAAAGTTGCAGAAGTGGTTGCCATGATGACCGGTGTTCCGGTTCAAAGAATTGCGCAGGCTGAGGGTGCACGTTTAGTGAAAATGGCTGATGAGCTCAAGGGCTCAGTGATTGGTCAGGATGAAGCGATTGGCAAGGTTGTTAAAGCCATTCAAAGAAACCGAGCTGGTTTAAAGGATCCAAGTAAACCTATTGGAACTTTTATTTTCCTAGGACCTACCGGTGTTGGTAAAACACAGCTGGCAAAAGTACTTTCAAAATATCTATTCGATTCGTACGATAACCTTATTCGTATCGATATGAGCGAGTATATGGAGAAATTTTCAGTGTCGCGCCTTGTTGGAGCACCTCCAGGCTATATCGGATATGAAGAAGGTGGGCAACTTACCGAGAAGGTCCGTAGAAAGCCTTATTCAGTAGTGCTTTTAGATGAAGTTGAAAAGGCGCACCCCGATGTTTTCCATATACTTTTACAGGTACTAGATGAAGGTATTCTAACTGATAGCCTAGGTCGTAGAGTTGATTTTAAGAATACTATTGTGATAATGACCTCAAATATTGGCTCCAGAGAGCTTAAAGATTTTGGTCAAGGTGTTGGTTTTAACACGGCTGCTAAAGAGGCATCATCAAATGATTATTCTAAAAACGTTTTGCAAAAGGCATTAAAGAAAGCTTTTGCACCTGAGTTTTTGAATCGTATTGACGATATCGTAATGTTTAATACCCTTACAAAACCTGATATCCACAAGATTATCGATATTGAACTCAAGGGTCTTTACGATAGAATTATTAGCCTTGGGTATTCAATAAAGCTATCCCCTGCCGCTAAAGATTTTATAACAGAAAAAGGTTTCGATATTCAGTATGGTGCTCGCCCTTTAAAAAGAGCAATTCAGAAGTATTTGGAAGACCCTATGGCTGAGACAATTATCAACTGCACAATGAAATCAGGGGATATCATTTCGGTTGGATTCAATAAGAAGAAAGAAGAGATTGCAATTAAGATAACCTCAAAAGGAGAAGAACCTGTTGAGTTACCTTCTGATGAAGAATAGTTAGTTTCTATTAAACAAAATAGCAGCCTTACTGTTATACTGAGAAATTAAATACTATTACAAGAATGGAAAATCGTACAGTACTATTCGGAGGAAATCCTGTAGCCCTTTCGGGGAATAGCGTTAAGGTTGGTGATAAAGCACCTGAGTTTACAGCTATTGATAATGGATTAAAACCAGTTAAACTATCTGATTTTAAAGGAAAGGTTAAACTAATTTCAATCTTCCCATCAATAGATACAAGCATTTGCTCAATCCAGAACCATAAATTCAACAGCGAATCAGGAACTTACGGTGATAAGGTTGCATTCCTTGCTATCTCAATAGATCTACCTTTTGCATTGAAGAGATTTTGCGGTGCAGAGGGTATCAATAATTTAACAACACTATCGGATCATCGTGATGCTGATTTCGGAAGCAAATATGGGTTTCTAATCAAAGATTTAAGGCTATTGGCTAGAGGGGTTGTTGTTATCGATAAAGATGACGTTATACGATATGTAGAGGTTGTTCCTAATGTTGGTCATGAACCGAACTACGATAATGCGTTAAAAGCGCTAAAAACATTACTTTAGAACAAAAAGCTCCGAGAAAAGTCTCGGGGCTTTTTTGTTAGCATTGAATTTCTCCCAGCAAATCATAATCTTCACAGGAGGTTATTCTAACATTAATAAAATCACCGATTAGAATTCTCATTTTCTTATCATTCCTGATAAGAACTTCTTGGTCAACTTCAGGCGAATCGAATTCAGTGCGCCCAACAATATACTGGTTCTCAAACCTATCGACAATGACTTTAAGCGTTTGACCTACCTTGTTAGCATTGTTTTTCAACGATACATCTTGCTGTAATTCCATTAAAGCCTCAAGGCGACTATTCTTTATCTCTTCAGAAATAGCATCAGGGTGATTATTTGCGGCATAGGTCCCCTCCTCCTCAGAATAGGTGAAAACGCCTACCCTTTCAAATTTTGAAGTTTTTATAAAATCTAGCAATTCGTTGAAATCCTGCTCTGATTCGCCTGGATGTCCAACTAAAAAGGTTGTTCGGATTGCAATGTTTGGTATCTGGTCCCTAAGTTTATTTACAAGTTCAATCGTCTCCCGTTTATCAATACCTCTCCGCATGATTTTCAGCATATTATCGCTTATATGCTGAAAAGGGATATCAATGTACTTGCAAACCTTGGGATTGTTCTTAATTACATGTATCAATTCTAAAGGGAAATTACTCGGGTAAGCGTAATGGATTCGAATCCATTCAATACCGTTTATTTCACTAAGTTTTTGAATTAGATCAGGAAGCATTCGCTTTCCATAAATATCTAACCCATAGTAAGTTGAATCCTGCGCAATTATCAATAATTCCTTAACTCCATCCTTAGCAAGTTGTGTTGCTTCATCAACAAGCGATTCAATGGTTCTAGAGATATACTTGCCCCTAATCAAAGGAATAGCACAATAGGCACAGCCCCAATTACAGCCCTCTGATATTTTTAGGTAAGCGTAGTGTTTTGGGGTTGTGAGAATTCGTCGATTTGCAACCTCAAGAGAATATTTTGATTTTAAATCTTTAAGAATTTCGGGGAGATCGTTAACGCCATAAAAGCCATCAACCTCAGGTATTTCTTGCTGCAATTCACTCCTGTACCTTTGTGATAAGCAACCCATTACGTAAACCCTATCGATTACCCCTTGATTCTTGGCATTCACAAACCTTAAAATGGTATCCGTAGATTCCTCCTTTGCGTCAGCGATAAATCCGCATGTATTGATAACCACAACCTTTGCCGATGTATCATCGGAATCGTGAATCACCTCCCAGCCATCAAAATCGAGCTGCTTCATCAAAAATTCCGAATCCACAACATTCTTCGAGCAACCAAGGGTAACGATGTTAATTTTTCTTTTCTTACTCATGGCAATATATAAAAACCCGGGGGATTAACCCGGGTTAATGAATTAAATAGCTAAATTCTAGCTAAATAGAGAATCGACAAATTCAAACCGATTGAATATCTGTAGATCAGTTACCTTTTCTCCAACACCTATGTATTTAACAGGTATCTTAAATTGATCGGAAATACCTATGACTACGCCTCCCTTTGCAGTACCATCGAGCTTTGTGAGTGCTAAAGCGGTTACTTCTGTTGATTTTGTAAACTCTTTTGCCTGCTCAAAGGCATTCTGCCCAACAGAACCATCCAAAACAAGAAGAACTTCATGCGGTGCATCGGGAATAACCTTTTGCATCACTTTCTTGATCTTTGATAGCTCATTCATCAGGTTGATCTTATTATGCAACCGTCCTGCCGTATCGATAATAACAACATCAGCATTATTTGCTTTGGCAGAAGTCAGCGTATCGAAAGCAACCGAAGCGGGGTCCGCTCCCATTTGCTGCTTTACGATTGGCACTCCAACCCTTTCAGCCCAAATCGATATTTGATCAACTGCCGCAGCTCTAAATGTATCTGCCGCTCCAATTACAACTGATTTACCTGCACTTTTATATAGATATGCAAGTTTACCTATGGTTGTTGTTTTGCCAACGCCATTTACACCCACAACCATTATTACGTAAGGGTTACCATCATTTTTTTCAGGAAGTAACTTAGAATCAACAGATTTATTTTCGGCTAAAAGTTCAGCAATTTCAGACTTAAGGAGTTGATTAAGCTCAGCGGTATTCAGAATCTTCTCGATTAAAGCTCTTTTTTGAATACGCTCAATAATTCGAAGGGTAGTTTCTACCCCAACATCTGATGAGATGAGAACCTCTTCAAGATTATCCAGTACTTCATCATCAACTCGCG
Source organism: Bacteroidales bacterium (assembly GCA_003818205.1). GTDB lineage: Bacteria > Bacteroidota > Bacteroidia > Bacteroidales > Tenuifilaceae > UBA8529. The sequence goes on along the minus strand of RPRQ01000002.1, from coordinate 11,528 downwards.
ATTTACCAATTACAGCCCTTGAAATCTTCTTCAATAAGCTCTCCTTGGTCTTCTCAAGCCCTTTATTCAATGACTCCTTACTTTCTTTTGAGAAAAAACCTAAAACGCCCATAAACACCTAAAATTAATAATAGTCGAATATACAAAAAAAAGAAAAGCTTTCCTTTACAAGAAAGCTTTATCAGATATGTCTCAAGCTAAGGAATACAATGCAAACTATTTTGCTTTGAAAAAATCTTGTATCTCAGCGTTGTTAATCATTTCCTCTTTAAACATGTAAGCACCTGTTTTAGGTGATCTTACCATTTTGATGCATTTAGTACGTACCCTTCCGGTACCTTTCTGCATTGAAGCAACTACTTTCTTTGCCATGTCTTAATAATTATTTTGTTTCACGATGAAGGGTTACCCTCTTTAACACAGGGTTGTACTTACGAAACTCTAGTCGTTCTGGGGTGTTCTTCTTATTTTTAGTAGTTATATACCTAGATGTTCCTGGCATACCGCTTTCCTTATGCTCAGTACATTCCATAATAACCTGCACCCTGTTACCTTTCTTAGCCATTTCTAAATTCTTTAATAAATGTTAATCAACCCTTTTTCTTGTGATTCTTTAAGAACTGCTTGCAGCCCTTTTTTGTTGATGGTACGTACACCAGCTGCGGTAACTTTTAGAGTAACCCAACGGTTTTCTTCTTCTAAAAAGAATCTTTTTGTTAGAAGATTAGGATAAAACCTTCTCTTGGTTCTCCTCTTTGAATGGGAAACGTTGTTCCCAACCATCATTTTCTTCCCGGTAATCTGACAAATTCTTGACATCTTATATAATGTTTTTCAAACAGGTTTTTTCAAAACAGGTCGCAAAATACGCTATAAATATTTAAATATTCAAATTTTTACTCAAATATTTTCACAAGAACTCAAATATTTTCATCAATTAATATCAATCGTAACATGTTCAGGGCTGTTGCTGTTGATCGGATAATATTTTGGGTACGATCACTTGTAAACCTTATCTCCTTGCTAAATAGCGATTTATTTGATGCAATGGCAATCCAAACAGTACCGACAGGCTTCTCTACCGTTCCCCCATCGGGTCCAGCAATCCCTGAAACAGCAATTGCATAATCGGTCTTCAGCTTCTCTTTTACCCCTTTTGCCATTGCTTCGACAACGGATTTACTTACAGCTCCGTTTTTTTTGATGATATCCGGATTGACCCCAAGCAATTCCTCTTTTACTGTATTCGAGTACGCTACAACACTCCCCTTGAAATATTCGGATGAACCAGGTACTTGCGTTATTAAATGAGCAATTGCACCACCAGTACAACTCTCTGCTGTAGAGAGTGATGCATTGTTCAGTTTAAGCAACCGTCCAATAACTTCTTGTAATGAAACCTCTCCCTCACCGTATATATAGCTCGGTATTACCTGATAGAGTTTTTTTACTTCACCTTCAACTAAATCAAATAAATTAGCACCTTTTGCACCATAAGCTGATAATCGTAGTCGAATCGATGTTGGGCTAGGTAAATACGCTAGTTTGACTTGCTTTGGTAGCTGGTTTTCCCAGTTGGTTAACTTTTCAGCAAGATATGATTCAGGCAATCCAAAGGTTTGGATGGTTCGATGGACAACAACTTGATTGGTTATCAGTTTGGATAACCTAGGCAAAACTTCATTCTTCATCAAGCCTGCCATTTCAAATGGGACTCCAGGCAAAGAGATTAGTATTTTACCCTCGTTTTCGAACCACATTCCAGGAGCAGTTCCCAGTTTATTCTGAAGGACAACACAGCAATCGGGCACCTCTGCCTGCTTTCGGTTCAGCTCAGTCAATCCTAACCCTCTACTTTTAAATATGGTTGAAACATGCTCTAAGGTAGGTTGATGAATAGCTAAATTCCCCTTAAAATACTCATTCAATGTCGATTTAGTTATATCATCATTTGTTGGACCAAGTCCACCTGTAATAATTACAATATCAGAATTTATAAAAGCCTCATCTATTGATTTCTGAATAGCTGATTTTGAATCGGAAATTGAGACTATTCTATTTACAGGTATTCCGATAAGGTTGAGATTCTCGGCAATCCATGCTGAATTAGTATCGACAATCTGTCCGATCAAGATTTCATCACCAATGGTAATCAGTTCTGCAATCATGGGTATAAAATAAAAGTAGCCTTTGCTGGCTACTTTTGTTTGAGCCTCTCAGGGGACTTGAACCCCCGACCTGCGGTTTACGAAACCGCTGCTCTACCAGCTGAGCTAAAGAGGCAATTAAGGCTGCAAAAATAGCTATTTAAACTTTGTTACCAAATGTTTATTTAATGGATGTACTACCTCCATTGGTATCAATCCATGATTTAATGGACAACAACCTTTTGTAAAGCGTTGGGTGGGAATAATTTATTAAGACGTATAGTGGATGTGGGGTTAAATTTGAATAGTTCAATGATGATATCTTTTTCAATGCGTTCATTAAATTTAATCCAACTCCATGAATGGCTGCAAATTTATCAGCCGAATATTCCATTTTACGGCTGAGAACGTTCATTATCAAACCTAAAAGAGTTTGTATAGGATCAACCAAGAGGACAAAGCACAGGGCATTTAGATAGAATACTGATGTGTCACCAGTACCCCCCATAACCTTTGTAAGTATTACACTTTGTGAAATCAACCCAAAGAAGAAAAGGAATAAGGCTGTTTGTATTAACCCCGTTGTAAGGTTTATCCAGATGTGATGTTTTTTGTAATGCCCTAGTTCATGAGCCAATACGGCAACTATCTCATCATCCGAAAGATTACTAGTTAAGGTATCGTATAGAAAGATTCTCTTCTTCTTTCCAAAGCCAGTAAAAAAGGCATTTGCCTTGGTTGATCGCTTTGAACCATCGATTACGTATATATTGTTGATTGAAAACCCCAATGAGTTTGCAAATTGAACAACCTTATTCTTGAGTGTTCCTTCAGGTAATGGCGTTTTACGGTTGAAGAGAGGCAAAATGATTGTTGAATACAACGCATTCATTATAAGGGAGAAAGTCAGCATGATAACGAGTGCTGTAATCCAAAAAATATTGGGATTCAGCAGATATAACCATGTAATTATACCTAATATGATACCTCCCAAAACGGCTGAAAGGATTAAGCCCTTAAGGGTATCCAGAATAAAAAGTTTTCGGGTTGATTTATTGAATCCGTACTTCTCCTCTACTACAAATTTATCGTAATAGCTGAATGGTAATGAAAGAATTAACGATACAACTCCTAGGGTACCAAAAAAAATTAAGGTTTGAAGGATTTGATTTTGTGAGATACCTGAAACAAGTTCCTGTAATAAGCCAAATCCGCTTAAAGCAAAAAATATGATGATGAGAATTGAACTTATGAATGATTCAATTATCGATAAATGCGTTTTTTCTTTCTCATAGTGCTGCTGTTTACGGTAATTTTCGATATCATAAACATCAGAGATTAAATCAGGTAATACATCTGGTTTATTATTGTAATTTAACCTTTCAAAAATGATTGAGAATGAAAAGTTAAATACCATTATACCTAGTATTAAATAAAAAAGAGCAGTGATCATTTAGGGGTTATTTTAATGAGTTATAAATTCTACCCTCAATTGTTGCAGTATAGCTATCGATTTCAGGCAATGGGTAGAGCTTTTTGGCTTTTCGAAGCCATTCTAAGGCAATATCAAACTTACCTAGCATTTCGTTTGCTAATGCAAGATTATAGGCTGCTTTAGCGCTTAATTTTCGTTTATTTAGAGCAAAAACCTTCTGCCACTCTGCTGCAGCTTCAATCCATTGACCGTTAACTACTAATATTGAAGCTACTTCCATTTCTTTCGATCCATTATGAAATATTAGCCTTTTATCATTTTGCCATACTGGTGCAATTCTGTTAGCATATTTCTCACCGCATTCATTACCTGCATATGCTGATGCAGAAAAGAAACCAGGTAGTTGAAGACCTACCTTTACAGGTATAAAATCCTTCGAATCCCATAGCAAAGTGTCCCTATAAAGATACCCATTGGGAATTTGGCCTTTTGCAATATCATAAACCCTCCAATAGCAGTATATAGGTACACTTATACTACCGTAATAGTAATCTATTCCATCGACTTGTGTTTTGTATGAGTCGGTTATTTCAATAACTTTTATATACTCTAACGATATAACGAGATCCGCAGTATCCTGTTTAACAATATTCTTAATAGTTTTCCAAGGTATCGGTTTGATATACTTTGAACTATCATTACGGAAATATTTTCGTATTGGTAGCTCTAATCCCTCAAACCAAGGAGAGTTATTAAGGGTTTCTTTCAATGCAATAGCTGCTTCTTCTGCCGCAAGGCTATCTATTGCGTAATCAAACCGAACTTTTCTGTCCCCTTTTTTACTTTCATAAAGATTAACGAGGATTAGCGGTTTATTAAAATCGCTAGGAATACTTATCTCAGGTTTATTAAGATATTGTATATCAATCTCCTTATAAGGGATGCATGAAGTAAATCCTAGGACAAAGAGACATGCGATTATTTTGAATATTTTCATAGGGAAAAGGAAAAGTAGCGTAAATAAAACAAAAACCATCCAGTTGGATGGTTTATTGTATAGTAGCTTTAGAAAGTTCTATGTATTCATAGCACCGCAAACATTCAATACCTGACCGCTAACGTATGATGAAAGTTCAGATCCAAGGAATATGCAGGCATTAGCAACATCATCGGGGGTTCCACCACGTTGTAAAGGTATTTTCTTTACCCACTCATCGCGAATGTCATCAGGAAGTTTGTGAGTCATTTCAGTGATAATAAAACCTGGGGCAATAGCATTGCAACGAATATTTCGTGAACCTAATTCACGTGCGACTGATTTTGTAAAGCCAATAATCCCCGCTTTGGATGCAGAGTAGTTAGCCTGCCCGGCATTGCCTGATACGCCAACAACCGAACTCATGTTAATGATAGAGCCATTCCTTTGTTTTAGCATATATTTCTGAACGGCTTTGGTTAGGTTAAAAACAGATTTTAAATTAACCCTAATCACGAGATCCCATTGCTCCTCGGTCATTCTCATAAGAAGGCTATCACGGGTAATACCCGCATTATTTACAAGAATATCTATCCTGCCAAATTCCGTATTAATATCATCCACCATTTTCTGAGAAGACTCAAAATTGCTAGCATCCGAGACATACCCTTTAGCTTTTACACCCAATGCCAGAAGTTCTTTTTCTAAACTTTTAAAGTTATCATCATCGACCATATCCGTAAAAGCAATATTTGCACCCTCCTTTGCGTAAGCAATTGCAATTGCTCTTCCAATTCCACGAGCAGCGCCAGTTATAAGTCCTGTTTTTCCTTCAAGTAACTTCATATTATAAGATTTGATGTTTAACTAGACAAAAGTAAGAAAAACAATATAAAATAAAATAGAAATAATAGAGTATTCGTTAACCATAGTTTTTTAGGATATAAAAATGATCTTTAACATTTAATGTGAATTTCACATATATTATTTTTGCATTACCCGAAATATAGTTTATTTTCACCTGTCTATAGTATCTCACTTTATTAAACTCAATGCAATGAAAATCAGAATGAAAATTAGAAGCAAACTGCTTCTATCAGTAATAGTTATTGCATCGGTAGTATTTATTGCATCTATTGGCTACCTAACCCAAAAGCTCAACACCATATCGTTAAAAAGCTCGTTCAGCTTGGCTGATGCCATTGCTGGTGAAAATGCAAATCTTATCAAAGCATCGTTAGCCTCCGATATGGGTATGGCAAGGACTATGGCTACTAGCCTTGCCGATTTCAGGGAGCTATCAGAAAAGGAACGGGTTGACAATTCATTCCGGATTATGAAGAATGTTGCTACTCAGAATCCTGACTACCTGTCGGTTTGGTGTAGCTGGGAGTTGGGCTATTTGGACTCCAAGTATAAGGAATCTTACGGAAGAATTTCTCTGACATATTACAGGGAGAATGGGGCGTTGAAAAAAACATCAGAGTATAAAAATATGGATGGTGATATTATTGGTAGTAACTATCATTCATTAAAAACATTGAAGAAAGAGGCCGTAAATGATCCATACTACTACACCTACCCTGGTTCAAACCTTACGGTTCTTGAAACAAGTGTTTGTGTTCCATTTCTAGAAGGTGATAAGTTTGTAGGAGTAATGGGGTTCGATTTCGAACTTGGGTACTACCAAAACTTAGTTAAAAAAATAAAACCTTTCGAAGGAAGTTTTGCGATGCTACTCTCGCAGAATGCTTCAATTGTTGCTCATACCAACGAAAAACTAGTAGGCCTAAGTTTTGATAGCATACATCCAGCTGAGAATAAAAGGTTTGGAGTACTTAAAAATGTATTTGAAGGGAAGAGCTTCTCTGCAAGATTTATTGATTCTAAGACGAATATTGAATACTACGCTACTTTTGCAAGCTTTCCTATAGAAAAAAGTGATAACCCTTGGACGCTTGCGCTGTTTGTACCAACCAATATCCTATTGAAAGAGGCTAATGCTGTTACCTATAACTCATACCTAGTAATAATCATAGGGCTTCTTATTCTCTTAATCGTTATTTGGATTATTGCATACAGCATTACCAATCCGTTGGTGCGAACAACAAAAGTTTTAGGCAACCTTGCTAAAGGGCAGATTGATGCGAATAATAAAATTTCTGTAAAAATTGGCGATGAGATTGAGGATATAGGTAACTCTGTAAATACGCTAATCGATGGTCTCTCGAAAACTGTTAACTTTGCCAATGAGATAGGGAAAGGTAATTTGAATGTTGCCTTTAGCAAGTTAAGCGATGGGGATTTACTTGGTGAATCGTTACTCAACATGCGTAAAAGCTTAGAGAATGCCAAGGAACAAGAGGATAAACGTAAGATTGAGGATGAAAAGATGAACTGGGCTACACAAGGTGTAGCAAAATTTGCCGAAATTCTTCGTCAGAATAACGATGATATGAGCGAATTCTCCTATCAAATCATCAGCAATATTATTAAATACGTTGATGCTAACATTGGTGGGCTATTCCTTATAAACGATGATAATAAGAGCGATATATTCTTTGAACTAGCCTCTTGCTATGCTTACGATAGACGCAAATTTCTACAGAAAAAAGTTGAACTTGGGGAAGGCTTAGTGGGAAGATGCGCTAAGGAGGGTGAAACAATTTATTTGACCGAAATCCCGAAGGAATATATCCATATCGTTTCAGGCTTAGGAAACGAAACACCATCGAGCCTACTTATTGTTCCTTTAAAACGTAACGATGAGGTATATGGAGTTGTTGAAATCGCATCGTTTAACCCAATCGAAAAACATGTTATCGAGTTTATTGAGAAGATTGGCGAAAGCATTGCTACCACAGTATCAAATGTAAAAATCAATATAAGAACCGTTAAGCTGCTCGAAGAATCTCGCATTAAATCGGAGGAATTGTCCTCGCAGGAAGAGGAGATGCGACAGAATATGGAGGAGCTTCAAGCAACTCAGGAGGAGTCAACGCGTAAATCATTTGAAACCGATAGCCTGGTGAATGCCCTCAATGCTTCCAGCTATGTTCTTGAATACGATTTGAATGGTAGGGTTATCTATGTCAACCAATCATACCTTGAGCTTACAGGACAAAAAATGAAGGATATTATCGGTGCGCATCATAGCGATAATATTCAGATGACCGAAAAACAAAAACGGGAATATCAAGAATTATGGAACGCCCTAAAGAATGGCAATATTCGTAAAGAAACCAATAAGGTCAAGCTCTCGGGTAAAACCTACACCTTTATTGAAACCTACTCCCCTATTTTTAATGAAACCCACGAAGTAATTAAGATTTTAAAGATTGCACATAACATCACAGATTTTATTGCTGATAAAAAGGAGAAAGAGAAATAGTATTATCGAATTCTATAATAGAGAAAGCCCAGTTCAAAACGAACTGGGCTTTCTCTATATTTATGGTTTATATAACGCGGTTTACCTAAAGTTGATTCCAAAACCGGCATTGTATATTTTGTATTGTCCAAAGGTATAGTCGAAATGGAATGCAATTATAGCTAACTTAATTCTTAGACCTAAGTTTGCGCTCATTCCCTTATTAATAAAATCTAGAGCGATTGGGTCTGTTACAGTAGTATTTACTCCATTGATGGGCAGGTTGTAGTTTCCTTTTAAATCAACATTGGTTGTTGTTTTGCTATAGCCAACACCAGCATAAATAGTAAGAACAGGGATAGATTTTGAAATTAACAACCTAGTTGTATAGCCTGATGCATCAAAGTTCAACTTCTGGTTGCTATTTGCATTTCCAGATTGTTCTGCATCAAAGCTCGATTTAAACTTTGTGTAGCCAAAAAATGCAGATATGTTAATAGGAACTGCCTTTAGACCTGGAATAAACTCCTTAAACTCATTCTTAATGCCAAACCCCCATAGGCTAAACTCACCAGTATCAGGAATTTTTATTTTAGGTAGAATGCGGAAATCAACCTCAGTATTAAAGGGAAGACCAATACCTGCCTGAATCATTGGAGCTGGAATAAATTTTAAATTTGCACCTTGAGGAAGTGTGAGCTGAGGAGTAATACCCGGAACGGTAGTTTGTGGAATTAATATTGAACCATCCTCTTTGGCACCTGAAACTGTTGGAGAGAGGTTATTTGCAGGAGTTTGTAATTCCCAATAGTTAAGGTTCAACTTCGAAACATCAAATGTTTTTGCGCTTGAAGGTGGTACGGCTGTTGCTATGGTAAACGTTATATCAAACCCACCTAGCTTATGAGGTTTAGCGGTATTATACCATCCGCTATTCAAACTCGCACCAAAACCTTTACCGAATGGTTCGAGGTAGGCCTTTGCTAAAGTATTGGCATCAATTAAACTCCCGCTTAATAGATCGGTAACATTCTCTTGTGCTTTAGAGGTAAGCGATAGCATAAGAAGCATAGCAAAGGAGAATAATAACTTTTTTAGAATTTTCATATTATTCGAATTTAGGTTAGTTTCAAATGTCGAGCAAAATAATAATTTAGTTAAAACAACCAATACCGAAAAAAGTTGTTTTGTTGGTATCTTAGCGCAAATTTACCAAATACCTTTAATAAAAGTACTTATTTTTGCAAAAAAAGGATAATGAGCAGTATTCCCCTAGCCGAACGTATGCGCCCAAAAGTTCTCGATGACTATATCGGGCAGAAGCATCTTGTGGGTGAAAAGAGCATACTTAGGGAGATGATAAGCACTGGTAGCGTCTCCTCATTCATACTTTGGGGCCCTCCGGGGGTAGGCAAAACAACGTTGGCGAAGATTATCGCCAATCAGTTCAAAAGGTCATTTTTTATCCTAAGCGCCATTAATTCAGGGGTCAAGGATGTTCGGGATGTTATCGAAAAGGCAAAATCGCAGAAATACTTCGATTCGCCTGCTCCCATACTTTTTATTGATGAGATTCATCGCTTTAGCAAGTCGCAACAGGATTCGTTGCTTGGAGCTGTCGAGCAGGGTATTGTAGTGCTGATTGGAGCAACTACCGAGAATCCCTCATTTGAGGTTATTTCACCTCTCCTATCTCGCTGTCAGGTTTATATACTTAGATCTTTAGGAGAACCTGAACTTAATGAATTGCTTACAAAAGTATTTGAGAAAGATATTGTTCTTAAAAAGTACTCATTTAAGCTGGAGCAAACCGATGCCCTTTTTCGATTCTCTGGCGGTGATGCTCGAAAACTGCTGAATATTATTGAGCTACTATATAATACTCAAAGCAATAGCCAAGAGATAGTAATCAATAATAAAATAGTTGTTGATGTATTGCAGGAGAATGTTGCCTTTTACGATAAGAACGGTGAGCAGCACTACGATATTATTTCAGCATTCATTAAATCGATTCGAGGAAGCGATCCCAATGCTGCCGTTTACTGGTTAGCCCGATTGATAGAGGGTGGCGAAGACCCTAAATTTATTGCAAGGAGATTGGTCATTTTGGCCTCGGAGGACATTGGTTTGGCAAATCCAAACGCCCTTCTTCTGGCAACCAGCTGCTTTCAAGCAGTGAATTTAATAGGCTTTCCAGAATCGAGGATAATACTTTCACAAACGGCTATATACCTTGCAACCTCACCTAAAAGTAATTCATCGTATGAAGCGATAGGCTTAGCGTTAGACTTGGTCAAGAGAACAGGAGATCAACCCGTACCCCTTCATCTTAGAAATGCACCAACAAAGCTGATGAAAGAGGTTGGCTATGGAGCCGATTACAAGTATGCTCACAGCTATGAGGGGAATTTTGTGGTTCAAGATTTTCTTCCTGAGGCATTAGCTGGAACTACGCTTTACACACCACAAGCAAATAGCAAAGAGAAGGAGATTGCTGCTAAACTATTAGCCCTTTGGGGTTCAAAATACAACTATAAGTAAACTTCGTTAATCATATAATTATGAGCATACTAAAAACAATCCCATTTCTAAACCACATCGATTCAGGGAATTTCTTTTTATTGGCTGGACCTTGCGTAGTTGAGAACGAGGAGATAACTTTTCAAACCGCTGAAACGATTAAAAGAATAGCCGATAAGTATAGCGTCCCGTTTATTTTTAAAGCATCGTACAAAAAGGCTAATCGCTCTAAGCTCGACTCGTTTTCGGGTATTGGTGATATTAAAGCCCTTAAAATACTTGCAGAGGTTAAAAAACGATACCAGTTACCCTTGGTTACCGATATTCATACCATTGAAGAGGCAAATTTAGCAGCAGAATACGTGGATGTATTACAGATCCCCGCATTTCTTTGCCGACAAACTGAACTTCTGGTTGCTGCGGCAAAAACCAATCGGGTTGTAAATATTAAGAAAGGGCAATTCCTTGCACCCGATGCCATGAAATACGCTGCCCAAAAGGTAGTTGAAGCGGGTAATTCAAAGGTCTTTCTTACAGAAAGGGGAACAACATTTGGGTATCAGGATTTAATAGTCGATTTTAGGGGTATCCCAACCATGAGGAGTTTTGGTTTTCCTGTTGTTGTTGATGTTACCCATTCGTTGCAGCAGCCCAATCAATCATCAGGGGTAACGGGCGGGCAGCCCGAACTGATTGAAACCATTGCGAGAGCCGCCATTGCCGTTGGAGCGGATGGGCTTTTCATGGAAACCCACCCCAATCCATCAAAAGCGTTATCGGATGGGGCGAATATGCTTAAACTCGATCTGCTCGAAGGGTTAATCGAACGATTGGTTAAAATTAGACAAACGATAAACTCTCTGTAAATAAATCATTATTAACCGAGAAAAAAATCTAAATTCAATAGGTCGCAGCGATGCTGCTTCTAGCTAAAATATAATCATCTATTCTACAAATAGTTCGCAGCAATGCTGCTTTTTTTAAGTCGCATAGCGACGACCTATTTGTAGGAATTTTGATTAACCCGCCTTATTGACTTAGCGGTCCAGCAGTTGTCAGGCAACGAAGTCAATAATTCGG
>RPRQ01000001.1 GCA_003818205.1 Bacteroidales bacterium | reverse complement strand
TATATCCATAAGGTTTATTGCTAGCAGGTTGCTCTCCAGCAGAGCCTACGTCCTCTTAACCTTACTGACTAAAGTTAATCTCTATTTTCATTAAATTCACCAACTATTTTTGGCATCATTACCGTTTTGGTTAATGCGATGCACATAACCTCTAGCGTTTTCATTAACGACGATGAGAGCGGTCTGCATCACGACTACGAGGTTTGGCTAGAAAAGTTAGCACCAGAAAAGCCCTATTCGCAATACAAGCACAATGGCTATGAGTATAACGCCGATGCTCACCTAAAGCGAACCATCATGGGCCGTGAGGTTGTGGTTGCTTTAACCGAAGGCGAGCTAGACTTTGGGCCTTGGGAACAAATTTTCTACGGGGAATTCGACGGGAAGCGTAAAAAACGAGTACTCGTTAAAATTATTGGTGAGTAGTCGGCAAGGTTTTGTGTTTTGACTCCTCATTTTTCATTTCTCTCCTCCATCCCACCCCACAATTCTTGCCATAATCCACCACATAGCATAGGCCTTTCGGTTAGCAGTAATATGTTGAGTATTGTGCTCTCCACAGGCAACGCCACCCTGAGGGGTTTTATTATCGTACCAATGCACACCCTTATCGTGCGAATTCTGCCAACTACTATAAAAATTCCCACCATACTTGGTTGAACTACCATTATCATTAGTATCATCCCAATACATATCGCTCATATCATGGGTATCGATACTATAGTAATCTAAACATAGCTGATGGTTCTGGTTGCAGAAGTTAATTATCAAATCAGCCTGATTTTTTGGCTTACCAGCTCCTGTATTATTCCCTTCGGCATGACCTGTTAAAAAAACAAAGTAAACAGGTGTTGAGCGTTTTCCTGTACCTATCCCTATTTTACTTCCATTTTTACCATACTCATTGATTAACTGCTGCATACCTGGTAAATAGTTAGCTGCAACTGCATGCCCTTCAATGCTACACCACGACCAAACAATTACATTTATTAGGGCGTTATCGGGATCGTCCAAAAAATTTTGTGTTGCCTTTATAAACGCTCTTTCATTACGGCTCAGGTCAGAGGCATCATCATCTCCATCAGCATAGCTAGCCATCGCATTATCGTTAAAATCTAACCTATTCGGCGTTGGATTGAAATCGGTAATTCCAAATCGAATATTATCACCTGCTTTATAATCCTGCAACCCAAATAAACCCCGGGTAATATGAGTTCCATGCGATGTATGCTGATATGCTACATGCAGGAGGTTTCGTGCAGAATCGATATATGCCTGAGGAATCGATCGAAGAATATCCTCCTTGGCTACTGTATAATCGGCGATATATGGCCCCGAAACAATAGAACCATCCAACGTTACAATGAGATTATCATCGGCACTATCCTTTTTGCACTGAACAAACAACAAAACGCTGGCTGAAAGCGCAAGAATCAATGTCATTAATCGAGGTGTTTTCATAATCGGTTTATTTATTGGATATTATACAGATTAAGCATCAGCTGTTGTATCTATACTGCTTACCCAAAGCGTTATAGCCCTCGGAAAGAGGATTGTTCTAATAACTCCGCCTTTGAAGGCGGAGATAATGATCTAACGATTTGTGGGCTTCAACCCTTGACTTTCTACGCCAGCTGCTATATACTTTCTATTAATCAACGTAGAAACAATTCTACCCTTAAAACCGTACACTACGCTTTTGGCTAAAGCCGAGGATTCTTCTTTATCCTGACTCCGCCTTAAAAGGCGGAGTTATTGATTTTTGGTTTAAAAAATACCGTAACTATCATATTATGAGATTTTAACGAAGCTCAAAACTGCTTAATCTATATAATGTATATTGAACGAAAATAAAGAAAATACAATGTAAAGCATTAGAATTACCAATTAAATTCGTTTATAGCCGTTTTCTATTTTTTTCTTACGTATAATCCTTCGAAGCTCCTTGCGGGTTGGATTTATGCGATATTCAACTACCCTATTTGATGTATCCTTTACCGTGATTACTTTTGTGATACTATAAATATTTTCAATCTCCTTTGAATCTATTAAATCGGAATAGCTAAGCAAATCCCCTTTCAGGTTGAGCGACTTAACTAGCCAATAACCATCCCTGGTTTTATAGTTTAGGAAACAAAACTTATGATAATGCCTTACCTGCTGACTATCGGATATAGCAAATAGTGTTTCATAGCCTTTAACCCTAACCTTTGCAGAATCGTTGCAAAGGTTTATGGTTAGCAGTAATGACTCGGATGTTTTATCAAGCAATAGGTTGTCTTTTACTAGTATGGTTGTATCACTTTTTATTGATATTTTCAGCTCTTTTTCAAGGCTATCAAGCGGTATCAGCTCCGTGGTTCTCCACTCCTTTTTTACCGAAACCGAATCGATGATGATGTACGTACTATCCGCCAAACCCTTGAAACGACCAAAATACAAGGATGGAATTTTTTTCAAGGAAGAAACTCCTTTAGGTTGCGGCTCAGCGAACTTAATATCTGGACCACATGTGGTTAGAGTTATCAGAGCAACCAAAAGTATCGGTATCGATTTATTCATAGCGAATCCAGTTAATGTATAAATTGGTTATTCGACAAAAATAGTGGATAGTTGTAACTCTACAATTGTAGGATTTTATCGGAGATGTCCCGAAAACCTTACACACTTTTTTTATTCATTGGCTTTCTTAATCCCAGAGGGATTATATGTCTATAGAAAATATCTATCCCTAGGAACATTCGACCCCAGCCGGGGTCGCACCATAAATGGGCATTTTTTCTATAAACATCCGACCCCTCTGGGGTCAATATTGGAGCAAAACCAAATTATCTCTCTTCTATTCCACACTTTTGTCGAATAATCTCGTTTTTACTATCGTTTAAAAGATTTTTCTTTGCATATACCTAGTATTTATAGCCTTTCTACGAGTAACTTGTCGGATACTAAAATATCTCCCACACCTTTTGTCGAATAACCATAAAACTACCAAAAAAAGGATTAATTGTCAAAAAAAGAAAGAATTACAAATAGAACTATTGAATCTTTGCCACGAAGGTGCTCAGAAACAAAGAATAAGTACAAAAAAATTGTCCCCTTAGTGACTTGGTCCCTTTGTGGCAATGATCTTTAAAAAAACTTGTCATCAAAATTGACAAGGTAAACCTTTTCCGTAGCTCTGGTAAGCGCGGTGTACAGCCATCGAAGGTATTCGCGCGAAATCATATCCTCCTTAAAAAAACCCTGATCAATAAATACATTTCGCCACTGTCCCCCCTGCGCTTTATGGCAGGTAACAGCGTAAGCAAATTTTACCTGCATGGCATTAAAGTAAGGATCCTCCTTAATCTTTTTCAGCCTTGCAGGTCGTGTCTTTACGTCATGGTAATCCTCCGCTATTTTGGTGTACAGCTCCTTATTTTGTGCAGATGTAAGCGATGGCCCTTCAAGGGTTAATGTATCGAGCAGAATCTTAACATCTATTTCCTGATTCTGATAGTCGATTAGCTTAATGGTAACATCGGCAAACCGAAAACCATAAAGATCCGAATGCTTCCGAATGCGAGTAACCTCAACAATATCGCCATTGGCAATGAACCCGATTTCGGGTTTATCCTCAACCCAGAAATAGCTATTCCGAACCACCATTAGGAAATCGCCCACCGATAGCTCCTCGTCCTTCCAAAGGATTCTACTCCTTATCCCCTCGTTGTATTTATTAGCCCTTTTATTGGAGTACGATAATACAACATTTCCCTCTCTACCAAATTTATCGTATTCAGAGGTAAGCGTTTCAATCAGTTCAGCCCCGGGTAACCGTTGAATATCCTTAAAACCGTTCAGCTCAAAGGTTGGTATCTCAATAATATCAGAATCGAGCATCTCCCTGAAAATGGTTGCATTGTGGAGTATCCCCGATCCCTCCTCCTGCCGAACAACCTCAACCAGTTCTGCCTGAATTACATTCAAATCGAAAGTTTCGAGTACAGCTGCATCCAAGGCAGGGCTAATGCTTAACCCAACCGGAGGGAGCTGAGCAACATCCCCAACAATTATCAATCTACATGCAACCCCTCGATTTACAAAAGCGATTAAATCGTTCAGAAGCTTTCCCGAACCAAAAATGCTGTCGTCATACGATGAGTTGGATAACATCGAGGCCTCATCGACAATAAAAATGGCATTCCTAAGCATGTTAATATTCAGATCGAATCGTCCCTCGCCATCCTTCATCCCCTTCTGGCGGTATATCCACTTGTGAATGGTGTATGCAGGGAATCCGCAGTATGACGATAATACCTTTGCCGCCCGACCCGTTGGAGCCAACAGTACATAAGGAACCTTAAAGGCTGATAGCGCTTTTACAAAGCTTGCGATAAGCGATGTTTTCCCTGTTCCGGCATATCCTTTTAGCAAGAAGCACTGATTACTATTCGGGTTAATTACAAACTGCGATAGTAACTCAATGGCCTCATCCTGACCTGCCGTAGGTTTAAACCCAATATTCGAAACGATAACATCCTTTATTCGATTCCCTAACATCTACAATAAACTTAAAAACGTTGGCAAACTTACGCTAATTCGGGTAGAGTTGTTCCCTTATGGGCGGTTATTTGTTGTGAGTTGTTGGTTGTCGGTTTTGGAATATTCGCTATGTCTGGCTTCTGACTCCTGACTTCTGGCTTCTGACTTCTGGCTTCTGACTTCTGGCTTCTGACTTCTGGCTTCTGACTTCTGGCTTCTGACTTCTGACTTCTGACTTCTAACCAACTATTTCTCAAACTTTGATTTTAATATTATCTTTGTTAATCGCATCCTAGAAAAAACACAAAACAAAACAGCATAAAATGGAGAATAAAGAGATATTCGATGAAACTTTTGATGTCAACCGAAGCGAGTCGTACATACTAACCGTTCAAGTTTCTATGGAAGGAATTTCATTCTGCATTAACGATATCGTGCGTGGAATGTATATATCATTGATATCAAGCCCATTCAGTAGCCCATTATCCGAATCGAATGATTGGGCGAATACGGTAAGTCAATACATCTCACAATTCGATATACTTTCGCTTAAATACAAAAAAGTACTCCTTTGCTTTGAATCTACACTATATACAATAGTTCCAACTGAATTATTCAAGCCCGAAAGGGCTAAAGAGCTTTTCGAATTGGTACACCCCCTACCCAATCTTCACGAAATCAGGTTTAACCATTTGGCTGAGTCGAAATCTACGGTTATATTCGCCATCCCATCATCGCTAACAGCACGCTGGCTAACCCAACAGCCACAAACCCATTTTTATGGTTACCCCTCAGCCCAAATAACCTATTCGAGCATAGTTAAAACAGCCTTGGATGAGCCAATGGTGTTTACGCAATTCAACAAGCAGTTCTTAATCAATGTAATAACGAAGAACAACCAACTCCAATGCTGTAATTCGATTCCTTACCACAATACCAACGATACTGCATATCATCTGATTAACACCTGCAAATTGGCTGGTGCAGAACCTAGCAAATCTGAAATTTCGATATTAGGTTCGGTCGAAGATGTAAACAATCTGGTTTTACTCCTCTCGCAGTATTTTAGTAATGTGCTCGATAGCCCCAACCATGATTATCACAATTACGCCTATTCAATCGCAAAGTATAAGAATAGCCATTGGAATCTTTTTAACCTTCTACTATGCGAATAGTAAGCGGAAAATTCAAGGGAAAAACGTTCACCCCAAAAAACTTTAATGCACGTCCGACTACCGATTTTGCGAAAGAGGGTTTATTCAACATACTTTTGAATTATTTTGACTTTGAAGAGATTGAGGTGCTCGACCTATTCGCCGGAACGGGTAGTATCAGCTTTGAGTTTGCCTCGAGGGGCACAAACCGAATAGATCTGGTTGAGCTTAACTTTAATCACCTTAAGTTTATATCAGTTGTAATCCGTGAACTCGGGTTAAAGCAGATACATACCATTAAAGGGAATGCCTTTCAGTATATTAAGGCCTGTTGCTATAAGTACGATATAATATTCGCCGATCCCCCATTCGAACTCGATGGGATTGACACCATCCCCGATTTGATATTCGACAAAGATATACTTAAACCCGAAGGTTGGTTAATACTAGAGCATTCCGGAAATTACAAATTCGAAACTCACCCGCTTTTTTACCAGGAACGGCACTATGGTAGCGTACATTTCTCTATTTTTCAACGTAAAGCCGAGGAAAAGGAATCAGAATAATTGGGGCTTGGGATAAAGTTTTAAAAATATATTCAGCATCAATCATTCCCAGTATATGCAACTCATTGACGACCTAGATACTTATCAAAAGTACAAGAACAGAGACAAACTATTTTGAAATTTTTAATTACAGATACATTGGAATTTCAAAATATTCGATTACTTTTGCATTGCTTTAAAAAACTGGTTCGGTAGTTCAGTTGCCTGCCTGCCGGTAGGCAAGGTTAGAATGCCGCCCTTTTAGAGTAAAAAAAAAAAATTAGTTCTTGAAAAAATATTGGTTCGGTAGTTCAGTTGGTTAGAATGCCGCCCTGTCACGGCGGAGGTCGCGGGTTCGAGTCCCGTCCGGACCGCAAAAAGCCTCAGAGAAATCTGGGGCTTTTTCGTTTTTATACTTTCCTGCTTGCTTTAACTGCAAAGTGTGCAAATGTGACGCAAAAGACTCAAAGTAAAAGCGATTAGGGCATTAATAACATTGCAGTTTCATAGTCAAACCTTTTTCTGGTATACTCATTCAGAGAGTGGTTGAGATTTTCTTTAAAAACTTATTTTCTTTCTTTTATTAACTCTCCAAATCCTGTTGGAATAATATTGTGCTTTTGCATCCAAAGAAGAGCCTTCTCATATTCATCCTCAGTAAAAAGGTCTTCTTTACGATCACTCCATTCAAAAAAATCTCTTTTAATGTTCTCTTTATTAAATTCTTGACAAAGTATTATGTGATTATTCCAAACTGCATATATTGTTGCAACAGCTTCACTGAATTTTTCAGTAGAATTTTTAAACAAATGAAAAAGGTTGTTCAACTTTTCTGATTTAGTTCCAAAGTAGTTATGGAAATAATATTCTATATCTCCTGATTTTTCTAATGGATAATACTTGTAGTTGCGTTCCTCAAACCATTTGTTATGTTTTAACTTTAAGGCAACACTGTGCATAAACTTATTATCGTAAGGACCGGCAGTTTGTCGATAATAATTCCATTGCAAATCCTCTTCAATGATATGTTCGGCCAGGTATTGTATCTTTTGAAACTTGATTCTTGTAAAGTTTTTATCGTCCTTATAAAGTGACACAATTTTACCACCTAAAACTTGTTTTGCGAATCCTCTTTTGTTACTTGGAATAGTTGAACTTGCTTTAATTCTATATTGACTAATAGGTTCTGCTGCTATCCTCAAATTTTCTTCATTATTTATCTCCAACTCCCCTCTAAACGCCCTCTGGCTTAAACTCCCATACAAATTCTCTAACTCCTGCAAACTATTCTGACATTGACCTTTTAGTGCTTCTGTTTTTTCTACTATTTGAGCAAATTGGGTTTGGAGTTCGATTGGAGGTATTGGAATAAGAATATTAGCTAATTGACCTGAAGAGATTCTTGTTCTAGTTTGCCCATGCATAAATGATGATGCTAAATGCAGAAAACCATTTTGATTTAGGAGGAAAGAAACATAATAAGGATTCGCTAGATCGGTATTTACTCGGCATAAAACACAATCAGCCTTGTTTATTGAGACTTTCAAATGTTTAGGAACAATGCTTGCTCTAACATTTGGTGAGCCCATTGTCGCAATTACTATATCATCTGGGTAACAAGTATATTTCTTCAATACATTCTCATAATGTAATTCTTTCACAAAACTTATATCATCCTCAATAAAATGATTAATCCCTATATTTTGCAATCTGATAACTTGAATACCTTTTTCAGAGTAATGTTCAGTTTTAAGATTTGAACCAAATGGTCCATCTGAGAACCTTATAGAGATTTTTTTTAAAGTCTTCTTTTCCCATTTTTTTATATTTAGTGCAGGATCCCCAAACATCTCCAAAAACGTACTTTTCAAGTACTCATCCAGCAAGCGAATGCTCTCCTTGCGCTGGGTGATTTGGTTTTTGGCTTTGGTAAGGATATTGGCAATGTGGATTTGAGTTGACCGTGATGGAAGTTTAAATGTTAGTTTTGAAAAATTTCCTCTGGATATTCTTTGACGGGTTGTTCCTGTAATGTATTTATTAATCCTATTTCTAAATTCATAACTATTGATTAAAAACTTAAGCCATTGTGCAAAAACTAAATCTTTGTCTGGACGAATTATGCATACATCCACAACTGTGACACAGGGGATATTAAGTTTAGGGAAAATACATGCCCGTCCTAATGGATCTGGCATTCTTGCAATTAAAATATCCCCTTCCTTTAAGAAAGTACATTTTAATTCTTTTGCTTTTTGTTGCGTTAAAAATCTATTAGACTTATCGATAAAATAACCATCGCCAATATCGGCTAATTGCACTAAACGAACATCTCCATTAATATCTTGGTCTTTGCTTTCAACCCAATCTCCATCAATGAAAATTCCATCTTTACCTAATATTTCATTAAAAGCAACCTCTTTCATATTGTTGTTAATCCTTCAATTTCTTTTAATCCATTAATAATACTTAATTCTAGAACATTTAATTTCTTTAAAATCACTTCTGATTTTTCATAATTAACCTCTTCGTAAACCTCTTCCTTGTATTTACTAATACTTAAATCATATTCATTTTCAACTATTTCGGATTTGGGGACAAAGAAGAACTTGCTGGTGCGGGGCATTTCAACTTCGCACCCTTCGACTGGGCTCAGGGTGCGGCGGTTATTGTATTGCACAATAATATCGGGGATATCGCTTTTATCAATCTTGTTGCGTTTATCATCGAGGCTGTAACCATCGGCTTGCATATCGTAAAACCAGATATTCTCGGTTTGGCCTCCTTTGGTAAAGATTAGAATACTAGTGCTTACCCCTGCATAGGGTTTAAATACTCCACTTGGTAAGGTAATTACAGCTTTTAACTCCGCTTCATCAACTAACTTTTTTCTAGCCATTGTAAAGGCTTTGCCACTTCCAAACAGAACACCTTGTGGTACAACTACAGCAGCCGTTCCACCCATTTTAAGCATGTTAAAGATGCGCTCTACAAAAAGTAATTCGGTTTTTGTTGTTGGTAGTTTTAGGGATTCGTTAATATCACCCTTGTCGATATTGCCTGTAAAGGGTGGGTTTGCCATAATAACATCGTACTGGCTATCCTCGTTAAATTTCTTGCTTAGGGTGTCCTTGTAGTCGATGTGAGGTTCATCAATGCCATGCATCATCAGGTTCATTAAACCTAGGCGTACCATGGTGGTGTCAATATCAAAACCGTAAAAGCTATCCTCAAGAATATCCTTTACATATTCGTTCAAGGCTGAGCTCATGGTGGCTCGTTCAAAGCCATCCTCGTCTTTTTCCAGCAGTACCTCCCCGCCCTTCGGGCGACCCTCCTTGTTAAGGAGGGTGGTTTTTCTTACTAGATCGGTAAGGATGTACTGGTAAGCACCGAGCAAGAACCCGCCTGTACCGCAAGCAGGGTCGGCTACCCGTTGCCCTAGCTGTGGAGCAACCAGTTCTGCCATCAGCTTAATGATATGGCGTGGAGTACGGAACTGCCCGTTTTTACCTGAGGTGGCAATTTCGCTAAGCAGCATTTCGTAAACATCACCCTGAATATCCTGAAAGGCATGCCCTCCCTCACTGGCATCCTTCTCAATCTCCTTAAAAATATCCTCAATAATATTAATGGCTTCAACAAGCAGGGATGCTTTAGGCATTATAAATACTGAGTTAGCCATATGCTTTGTGAAAGGAGAAGTACCTCCATTAAGTTCCTTTAGGAAAGGGAAAACCTTGGTTTGCACATGAAGCAACATCTCATCGGCTGGGCGGCGTTTGAAATTGCTCCAGCGTAGTTCGCTCTTGTTAACCTCGTCGCTGCTTCCTGGTACCTTAAATTTGCCACTAAACCGTGAAGTGTACTTCTCGCCAGTAAATTCAGCATCACGCTCTCGTTTGGCCTCTAAATCGTCCAAACGTTTCATGAATATGAGATAGGATATCTGCTCAATGGCTGTAAGCGGGTTGCTTATACCACCACTCCAGAAGTTATTCCAAAGCTTGTCGATTAATGATTTTAGGGTAGAATTATTTTGAAGCATTTAAATTTTTCATATTAAGTTTTGCCTTTAAGATTTTACCTTTTTCGGTAAGACGATATTTTTGGTTTTTACTGTGTTTATCGGGGAAGATCATTTCAATCAAATTATTCTTCAGAGAATCGTTAATATAAGCAATACGAAAATAATCACGATTGCTAATTCCTGTTGTTCTTTGTAATTCATCCCTTGTCATCTCACCATTCAGACATTCAATCAATCGTTCAACTTGCATGGTAACTTGCATGGTAACTTGCATGGTATCTTGCATGGTAACTTGCATAGTATCTTGCTGGGTGACTTGCTGGGTGACTTGTACTGTATCATTTGCTGTATCACTTGCTGTATCATTTTTTAAATAACCAAATCTATTAAATGATACAGAAAAGAAACCACCGAAATCGAATTTAGGCTCTGGAAGTTTTGCCTTTTCCATAGCTTTCCTGATGCGATTGATACCAGTCCCCATCTTCTCAATAAAATTAGCACGCTGTAAAAGCGATGCTATTATTGGGTTTCGAGCAACACTTCGAGTTCCAAAGTCCTTTGGGTTTAACGATTTGGGAAGGCCACCTGGGTTAGTAATATCGACTCGATTATCGAAAATTTCGATCATCACGTTTGCACCCTTCTCGTAATAATCGCGATGGCAAATAGCATTGATTACAGCTTCACGAAGTGCTACTTCAGGAATCTCAAGTATCTCATCTCTTCGTGTTGCCTTTATTTCGTATCGAAGTTTAAGATGCTTTTTGAGAAAGATTATGGCATCATCGATATTTTGGATTATCGAACCCGAAAGCTCTTTTCTATCAAGGACAGTTACTTTATCGACACCCTTATACAGCGCACAAACTACTGAACAATGAAAGAGATAACGAGTAGGGTTGTTGCTAAAAGTAAGAATCCCTGCATTATTCAAAAAGTACTTTTTATCGTGATTGATTAAAACGTTTAAATTGGCTAGGATTGAATTAGTGTCCAGAACTTTTGAGATACCTGATAATTCAAGATATTTATTGTAAAGTTCGGTATCGAGAACATCCTTAAATGGTATATCGTTTCGAACTATTTCATCGAAACGAAGACGACCTTCATCTTTAAGAAATTCGACTATTTCGGCAGTAGTTAACTTTTGTGAGTTTGCACCATTCCGAATGTAAAATCCATTAGCATTTCGATAGGGTTTATTTGGACCTTCAGGAACATTAACAACAAGGATAGTATCAAACGATTCGATGTCAACATAAATGGCAGGATCACAGTTTTTTGCAGCATCCTGAATTTTCGATTTTACAGAGTTGTGGTTACTTACTCCGATAACCTTACAATCATCATTTATGCCGATAAAGATTCTACCTCCAGATGAATTGGTAAACGCAACTATCTCTTTTGAGAAGTCGGTATTAACGTTCTCCTTGAATTCAATCTTATAGTTTTCTCCTTCTTGCAGTATGAGAGATAATTCCTCTTTGGTCATGGTGTAAAATTTACGCGACTAATTTTTGAGTAAAGTTAATAATCTCTTCAATCTCTTTTGGATTAAAAACTCCTCTTATCCCTTCGGGATGAATCATTGTGAATGGAGATTCAATCAGGTTCTTTTTGGTGATTTCACCCCTCTCCATTATAAAGTTTCGAAGCAAATCAAGAAACTGAAGTTGTCTGCTTGTTAGGTAGCTGTGTTTAGATATAAAATCATCAAACTGCTTTGTCACTGTTTCGGGGAAAGATTCAAGAATTGCAATCCCAAGGATATGCTTAATGAACTCCAAGTATTGTGCTTTTCGATGGTTATAAACCCTGCGAAGCAGTTCAACAGTAATATGAGGATGTTCGTTGTGGAGCTCTTCAGCCAGCTGTTCGGCTTCGCTTGCTGTAATCTCCAATCCATGTTTCAACTTTTGCAAAATAGGATTGGCAGAAACCATCTCATTGATTTTTTGCTCCACCAACTCCCTATACTTAGCTATGCTTAATGCTTCGTGTTGTGGACCAAATTCAACGTACTCCTTTTCGCTAACAATATCTTTCAGGTTGAATTTAGCTGGACCAAGTGGAATAATCGCTTCGCGATACTTCATCAAAGTGGCAATTTTGCTAATCAGCTCATCAAAACGATCTTCATTTATGGTGGACCAGTAATGATTTGTTTGGCTTTGCCTGATTAGCTGCTCTTCCCTTGCTACAATATTTATTGTCAATGGCAATTCTCCAATCTCCTCAATAATACTATCCTTTAGCGTTTCAAATTTCTCTTTTTCCTGATTTAGTTGCGCCAAGGATACTTCGACAATATCCTTTTCAAAACGCATTGCTTTAAAATCAACCTCCGAAACAGTTCTGAATAACGGTTTTACAACAGTTCTAAGGAACTCTATCTTGTCTGCAGTAAGGTTATTCCAAAAGTTAGCATCATCGATACGTTGTAAATCATTCTTGGCATCAAGGATTACAACTGAATTTTGTGGCAATGATGCAATCTGAACCATAAGTTTCTGTATCTCCTTTTCTGTAATTCCTGAGTTATTGATTTCTATTGCCTTTTCAATTTTATCCAATCGAACGCCAAACAATCGAACTGGCAATGGAATTTGAGGTTTTAACTCTTTACCCCTTGGGTTTAGCTTGAAGTACTCAAAATTGTCCCAGCAATCAAGAATGAGAAATGAATCCTTTTGGGTACACCAAGGTTTTATTTTTTGGGGTTCGAGTAAACGGGTTCCTCTGCCAATCATCTGCCAAAACTTGGTATAGCTGTAAACGGGCTTTGCAAAAACAAGGTTGGTGATCTCTCTTATATCAATTCCAGTATCGAGCATATCTACGCTCAATGCAACACGAGGCATATCGTTGTTGGTGAATTGGTGAAGTAACCCACCTTTTCCATATACACGAGGATCTTCGCTTACAATTACCTTAGCCAATTCACCCTTGTATTCGGGGTATAGTGAATCAAATATTTCTTCCATGCGCCTTGCATGCGCTTTGGTCATGCAAAAGAAAATTGTCTTACCTGGTAAAACTCCGTTTGCATCTTTGATACACTCCTCCATGAACTCCCGAACGATCAAAGCGTTTGTTCCTCGATTGATTACCTTCTTTTCAATCTCAGTTCCTTCGTAGTTAATCTCCTCAATCTCTTTTCCCTCTAATATCAAATGCTGTTGATCCTCCAGCGAGATTGTCCGCTTGTTTATCCCTTCCTCCTGAAACTTTGTTTTGATTTTCATTACCCGAAAATCGCTTAGGTATGGTGGAATATGATTTATCGCTTCATCATAGGAATATGCGTATGTTGGAACCCCTTCTTCGCACTCAAACAGTTGGAACGTATTGTGGTCAATCACATCGGTGGGAGTTGCAGTTAACCCTAATGTAATTGTATTGAAGTATTCTAGTATTTCCTGATAGGTGTTGTAAATGCTTCGGTGGCTTTCGTCCACCACTATCAAATCGAAGAAGTGAGGTGATAGCGTTTTCTTTTCATCACGAATGATGTTCAACATGCTTGGGTATGTTGACACGTAAATTCGCCTATCGGTTGCAATCTCCTTCTCGAATGGTTTTGGCCACCTTGGTTCATTGGGAAGATATTCTTTGAATGCATCAAGGGTTTGATTCTGTAAAGCAATTCTATCAACAAGGAATAACACCCTTTCAGCCCAACCTGCCCTCATCAGTGCATCAACCAGCGCAATGCAAACTCTTGTTTTACCAGTACCGGTTGCCATCACCAGTAAGAACTTCTTTTTCTTTTTCTCAATAGCCTCCATTACTGCACGAATAGAACGAATTTGGTAATCTCGCCCTGCAATTTTGGTATTAATGAGCTCTCCTTCTAATGCTTTTCTCGATTTCCGAATGTAGTGGTAGCGTTCCAGATCATCCCTACTCGGAAAACCATGAACCTTTTTAGGTGGGTAGTTGTCTAAATCCCAGAAGAAAATATCGTGTCCATTAGTGTAAAAGCAGAAAGGAAGTTCCCCTCCTAAAGTATTTAGAATATTATGGCAGTATTGCTTTGCCTGTTCTCGCCCAATGGCTGCATCAACAGCGGTTTTTTTCGCTTCAACAACTGCTAAAGGTTTTCCATCTTTTCCTAAAAGAACATAATCGCTGTATTGATGGCCAGCGTATTTGGTTACTGCTTCTTGAACTCGATCGGCATCTACTATAATATCAAACTCTTCTATTACTTGAGTAAGGTCGCCAACATTCCAACCAGCCTGTTTTAAGCGGTTATCAATGATCTCTTTTCGGGTTTGCTGCTCGGTCTTCAAAGTAGTTAAAAATGGTAGTTAAAAGTAATTAAAATGTTTTGAAGTAAAGAATCATCGACTTATAGTTTTCAGAATATAGATGCGATATCCAGAAACACAAAAGAGAGAAATGGCTTTTAACCAATTCTTCTACATATAATTTCGTGTTTTTTACTTTTTTAAATCAGTGGTTAGTTATCGTATTTTAAAACCTAAACAACTTTTAGTTAGCTAACTTTTTTTGTATTAAAATGTAAACAGTTTCAGATAATTATCAATCAATTCTAAAACAGTTTACTACAAAAGATACTCTGTATATTATGAAAAAAGCAAGTGTCATATTAATCAAAAAAGTATAAATTCAGGTAAGGGATAGACACGTTAAATACCTAATTATAAATTAACTTTTAATACCTTCCCCTACCAATCCCCTTATCTTTTGTATATTGCAACCTATATTTTAGATTTTCTTAAATATCAAAATTATGTCCGAAAATCACTTTTACTCAATCAGCGCAAAGGGAACGATATTGAGCCATATTACCGCAGATGAAGCGCTTGCGAACAATAATAACGGTGGATACATCTGGCTCGACTTTTACCAACCAACCCATGAAGAATTATCGGCATTAATTGAGCCACTTGGCCTTCACCCTCTTATGGTTGAAGATTGCACCGACGAAAACCTTGTACCCAAAATAGAGGAATACCCAAACAATACATTTATTATCTTTAATGCCTTTACCTACGCCGATAATGTACTCTCAACCGATGAGGTTGATTTTATTATCGGTAAGAACTATCTGATCACAGTAAGCGGTTACTTTTCCGATGGGCGAAAGCCTTTAAGCGATATTTTAAAAGTAGTTGAAAAGGAGATTGAGCAAGCCAAGCAAGGGCCTGATTTTCTGCTACATATTATTATGGATTATGTTGTTGATAATAAGTTTATTGCCATTGAGGCATTGGAGGATGAGCTGGATAACGCCGAAGAGCTACTTATTAACGACACTTCAAAGTTTAATCCCTCCGAGCTTATCCGTTTGCGTCGTAATTTATTAACCTTGCGTAAAGGGCTATTCCATGAACGAGAGATTCTTGTGAAGATATGCCGAAAGGATTGCCAGTTCGTTACCGATAAAGCGATTTACCACTTCAGGGATATATACGATCACCTTTCCAAGTTCTTTGAGCTAACTGAAACCTACCGTGAGATTGTATCGAGCCTCTTGGAAATGAATATTTCGATGCTAAACAACCAAATGACCAAAACAGCTAATGAAACCAATTTATCCGTTCGAAGGCTAACTCTAATTTCGACTATTTTTATGCCTCTTACCTTACTGGCCAGTATCGGGGGGATGTCTGAATGGTCGATGATTACCGACCCATCAAATTGGAGAATTAGCTACCCTCTTTTCTTGCTAGCCATGGTTGTAATCGGGGTATTAAACTATTTACTTATCAGGAGGCTTGAAAGAAGGGATAAAACTAAGATGGGTCAATGAAACGCTGAAACAAAAACATTATCGCAATCCGCAAGTAAAATCATTATCAAGTGTCATAGCAAAGTAATTAGGTTTGAGATACGATGGATGATCATGAGCTAATAATTAAGGTTTTACAAAACGACGATCATAGCGCATTCGCCCTACTGGTTGACAAATATCAAAAACTGGTTGTTAACACTTGTAGAGGTTTTGTAAATAGCTATGCCGATGCGGAAGATTTAGCGCAGGATGTTTTCATTGAGCTATTCGAATCGCTCCCAAACTTTAGGCACGAATCAAAGCTTTCCACTTGGATATACCGTATTGCGGTAAACAAATCGTTAAACTTTGTCAGAAAGCGCAAAAGGGAAACCCTTTTCGACAGTTTTACTTCATTCTTTGGTTCATCGGAAGGTAAAAATGGTGATTCTGGTATTGATTTTTCATCGAACGAAGCTGATAGCAACATTAAATCGAAGGAACTTCGCATCGAACTAAAACGAGCAATAAACGCTCTTCCTGAGAATCAGCGAATTGCCTTTATCCTAAATAAATATCAAGAATTATCCTATAAAGAGGTTGCTGAGGTAATGAACATCTCTTTATCGTCCGTTGAATCGCTGCTTTTCAGGGCTAAAGGGAATCTTCAGAAATCTTTATCGGTATTTTATAAAAATATTTCTAGCTGAGCGCAAGTTTTTAAGAACTTCAATGTCAAACTAATAAATAGCCAGGATATGAACTGCAAAACAATACAAAAGCAAATTTTATCGTACCTCGATGAGGAACTCCACGGGGAGATGGCTATCCATTTCGAGAAGCATATTAAGGGTTGTAGCCATTGCCAAAACGAAATTGAACGTTTACGAATGGCTTACAATATCATAGATGATGAAAAAACAGAGTACAAGCCAAACCCATTCATGTCAGCTAGGGTAATGGTAAAACTTAGCAAAAGTAACGCATCAACACCACAAAAAAGCGTAATGCTTCGTTATCTTACCGTTTCAAGTCTAGCCGCCGCAGGAGTTACAATAGGTATTATTATCGGGACACTCTTTTCGTCGATTAGCACAACATCTGAAAGCATTGCAAACGCTCAGGAATGGGAGCAACTTGCCGATGAGTACATGCCCGAGGTTGATAATAACCCTTACAATATGGTTGTAACAACAAGTACAAACGAAACACCCACAAAGCCATGAACTTCTTTACTAGAACACGATTTCTATTAGCGGTTATCATAATCCTTTCGGCAATTATTGTTGCCATGTTTGCAACAATGGGGTACAACAAATACCGTTATAACAATAGGCAGAGTAGATCGAACAAAGAAAACCGAGAGGCCCATCAACTTCAAAACGAGAAGGAAAAATCCGAGCGTGGACGATTCATGGCAAAACAGCTACAATTCACCCCAGAGCAGATGAAAGAGTTTGATAATATCCGCGATAAATTTCATAAAGATATTAATGAGCTAATGGACGAATCAAAGCAAATATCGAAAGATATAATGGAGGAGATTACATCCGAAAAGCCCGATACGAGTAGATTAAAATCGCTTTCCGCAAAATTTGGAGAGACTCAAAAGGTACAAAAGGAAATGATGATTAAGCATCTACTTGAAGTACGTAGCAAATGCTCGCCATCGCAGCAAGCAAACTTTAAGAAAGTGCTACGCCGTATCGAAAATCACGACAGAATGTATAGAGAAAGGCGCCAAAATACAGAAGAAAGAGAAAGAAAGTAGAAGAGATTAAGTAATTCACTAAAACATTAAAAAAATGAAAAGATTACTATCAAGGAGCTTATTGGTGCTGATGGTTTCAGCCTTAATAGCAACATCGATTAACAACGCATACGCACAGCGTGGAAACCGACCCATGAGAGATTCGGCAAGGTTTGAGAGGGGTATTCCAAACCTAACCGCTGAGCAAAAAACAAAGATTCAGGCACTTAGGGTAAAACATCAAAAAGAGGTTACGCCATTAAGAAACGAGCTGGTCGAGAAAAAGGCTCACTTACATACCCTTAATTCGGTTGAAAAACCTGATATCAATGCTATTAACAAAACTATCGATGAGATTTCGGCTTTACAAACAAAGATTATGAAATCGAACGCTAGCCATAGAATCGAGGTCGCATCAAATCTTAACGATGAGCAAAAGGTATTCTTCAACTCGCAACGAGGGAAAATGAAAAACGGGAGAAGAGGTCATGGCATGGGTTACGGAAGAGGAAACGGAATGGGTAATGGTAACAGAGGCAATAACCGCCCAAATCCAAACTGTCCAATCAAGTAATTAACAATTTAGGGTTAGGGTGAAAAGGGTCTTTGCTTGCAAAGGCCTTTTTTGATATAAAAACGTATTGGCTTAATTTCACCCCACATGGGGTTCGATTTGTTGAAGTTTTTTATACTTACCAGCATTTCAATTATTTTACAAATGCGAACGCCGTTAGGCGTGGCATATCGGTAATAATCTTATCAAACAATTATTAAAAACACCGTAGGTGTGAAATTTAGTAATTAAAACGCCCGTATTCAAAATCTATCTTCGATTTATCATTCTAAACATTTTCCAACAAATCACTGTTTGGTTGTTCTGTAGGCTATGAAAAAATCTATTTTTTTTCTATACTTGCAGCAAAATTGGAGGCGAAAGATTAATTCATCAAACATCTATATATCAATTTATTAACAAAGTTATTCTGTTTCAATTTATCAACTCAAAACAAACATTAATGTATAGCTACGGCGATTTACCAAAAAAATATACCGCAGAAGCAGCCGCAAAGGTTGCAATCCTGCCCGTTCCTTACGATGGAACGAGTACTTGGATTAAGGGAGCCGATAAAGGCCCTGAGGCGTTGCTAGAGGCATCGGCAAACATGGAACTTTACGATATCGAAACCGATACCGAGGTTTATAAAATGGGTATCTATACTGCCCCTGCAGTAAGGGTTAACAAAAGCCCTGAAGCAATGGTTGAAGCCGTTCGAAAAAAATCCGAAGCACTTCTAAACAAGGATAAATTCTTGGTTACCCTTGGCGGTGAGCACTCCATCAGTATTGGAGTAATTCAGGCGCATGCCAAGAAATTCAAGAATATGAGCGTTATCCAAATCGATGCGCACACCGACCTACGCGATAGCTACGAGGGGAGTAAGAACAACCATGCTTGTATAATGGCACGAGCAAAGGAGCTTTGCCCTATTGTACAGGTAGGTATCCGTAGCATGGATATTGGGGAAAAGGTAAACCTCGACCCTAAAAGAGTTTTTTGGGCTCAAGATATTGTTGATAACGAGAAATGGATGGATAAAGCGATCGATCTTTTGACCGAAAACGTTTACTTAACCATCGATCTTGATGGTTTCGACCCATCGATTATGCCATCAACAGGTACACCTGAGCCAGGAGGGCTACAATGGTATCCAACTTTACAATTCTTGAAGAAATTGATCGAACGTAGGAATCTTGTGGGGTTTGATGTGGTTGAGCTATGCCCTAACCCAAAAGAGCGCTCATCAGACTTCCTTGCAACGAAACTTATTTATAAGCTTCTCTCGTATAAGTTCGGTAGTTTGGTGAAATAGATAATCGAAACAATTTAACTACTTTTGCACCAAATTAAATTTCTAAAAATGGAGAAAAAAGATCTTCTGAAGGATACCATTAAGCACATTGATATCAAATCATTTGATGCTACACCAATTATCGACTCCATGCGTGAGATGTCTTTCACTTCGAGAGATACCGCTGTTGCAGCCGACATATTTGATCGTATGATCAAGGATGTTGAGTGTACCAATATTCTTACCCTAGCCGGTAGTACAAGCGCTGGTGGATGTATGCAGGTTTACGTTGAAATGGTGAAGAACAAGATGATTGACTGTATCGTGGCAACAGGTGCATCGATAGTTGATATGGATTTCTTTGAGGCACTGGGATTTAAGCATTACAAAGGGAGCCAAACCATAGACGATAACCACCTACGCGACCTATATATCGATAGGATTTATGACACATTCATCGATGAGGAGGAGCTCCAGAATTGCGATAGTACTATTAAAAAAATTGCTGATGGCCTAAAGCCAGGTGCATACAGCTCACGTGAATTCATCAAAGAGATGGGTCGTTACTTAACGAAGCATTCCGTTAAAAAGGATTCTTTGATTCAGGTTTGCTACGAGCATAATGTACCTATCTTCTGTCCTGCTTTCAGCGATAGCAGCGCAGGTTTCGGCTTGGTTGTACATCAGGTAGAAAACCCAAACGCACACGTATCTATCGATTCAGTAAAGGATTTCCGTGAATTGACCATGATTAAGATCAAGGCAAACGTTACCGGTCTATTTATGATTGGTGGTGGTGTTCCTAAAAACTTTGCTCAGGATACAGTTGTTTGCGCTGAAATTTTAGGACATGATGTTCCAATGCACAAATACGCTGTACAAATCACCGTTGCTGATGTACGTGATGGTGCTTGCTCAAGTTCAACGTTGAAAGAGGCTTCATCGTGGGGCAAGGTTGATACAACATTCGAGCAGATGGTCTATGCCGAAGCAACCAGCGTACTTCCGCTAATAGCCAGCTACCTTTACCACAAGGGAGATTGGAAGAAAAGAAACTTTAAAGAGTGGTCCAAAATTTTTGATTAGACGCATCCTAAACCAAACCTATGAATAAGTGTAAATGTGTTAAAACGCCTGAATCGGCTGAGATTAATCATGAATTCAAGATTAATAGCTATTACGAATTCGATTATATCCCACCGGTGAAAGACAACGCCTCGTACTACAGGGTATTCAGCCTTGACGAGGGGTTTTCGAAGAATTTTAACCTGAAAGATTTTCAAGTTTATTTCAGGAAGTATTAACCCATTAAACGAAAAAAAATGAAAATAGGCTGCACGTTTGCAGCCTATTTTGTTTTGTTTGCAATCTAAAGAGCACTTCTGAGTATTAACTCAATCCGATTGGCCGTGATATTCTTTCGTTCACCAAGTTTCCATTGGCGGGTTTGGAATCGCTCAAAGATTGGTGCTAGCTGATCTGATGTAATGCCATATGCCGAAAGCTTCGTTTTAACCCCTAATGAGTTAAAGAACGATGCGGTGCGAATTATCGCCTCATCTATTCTATTATCCTCAGTGCCATTCTCAATTCCCCAAACATTCCGTCCATACTGAAGGAGCTTCTCACGCTTATCGTCCTTCATCTCGCGCAGTAGCGCAGGTAGTACAATGGCCAATGTTACACCATGATCGAGCCCAAAGAAAGCGGTCAGCACATGCCCTATCATGTGGGTAGCCCAATCGGTGGGTACACCTGCACCGATTAGCCCGTTAAGTGCCATAGTACAGCTCCACATAAAATTTGCCCGTGCTTGGTAATCGTCAGTATCGGCAAGCACATGAGGTGCTATTTCTATTAAAGTTTTCAGTATGCTTTCGGCATACCTATCCTGAATCGGGGAATTCGATGGATAGGTAAGGTATTGTTCCGTTGTATGTATAAAAGCATCAACTATGCCATTGGCAAGCTGATTTTTGGGTAATGAGTAGGTTGTTGTAGGATCGAGGATTGAAAATTTCGGAAATAGCAAAGGGCTTCCAAAAACTAGCTTCTCCTTAGTCGATTCACGAGTAATTACGCCACCTGAGTTCATCTCCGAGCCCGTAGCTGGAAGGGTTAGTATCGTCCCAATCGGCAATGCTTTTTCAACTTTTGCCCCTCTTTTAAGAATATCCCAAGGATCGCCTTTAAAAAGCGATGCAGCAGCAATAAACTTTGTTCCATCGAGTACCGAGCCGCCTCCAACAGCTAGTAGGAATGTAATCTTTTCAGCATTTACAACCGTCACCGCGTTCATCAGCGTTTCAAAGCGAGGATTTGGCTCAATACCACCAAATTCAACTACTTTATAGCCTTTTAAAGCGGAAAGGACTTTATCGTAAATCCCATTCTTCTTAATACTGCCACCGCCATATGTCATTAATACGATAGCATTGACAGGAACCTCCTGAGCTAATTGGTCAATCTTACCTTCGCCAAAAAGAATCTTAACAGGGTTATAGAAATCGAAGCTGTTCATATCGAATACGTTTAACAATTTGATTATCGAATCGAAAAGAAATAACAAATTACAAAACCTGTAATTGTTTTACTTATACAAAAATATCAAAAAAAATTAGCGGATAGCTAGAAGATGATATGAAGTATTTTCTGAATATCGACGATAATTTCATCCTCTTCCTCTTTATTTTGGGGTTTTACGCCTAAGTAAAGGAAATTATCATCGCTTTTCACCATTTGAACAAGCTCCAATTCTGGAATAGCTGCAATGAGGTTTTCGAAAAGATCCTCGTCCGATAAAAACTCAAATCCTCCCAATGCGTTAAAACGAAGAACAAGAACGAGATCACTTATTTCGGATTGAAGTACGTTTTTTGCTAACTTCTCAGCAAGGTACTCCTTTACCCGATTCTTTGATATTTGAATGCTCTTCATAATTAGACGATTAGTAAAAAAGGGATTTACTTAATATCAGCAAGCAAATTTAAACGATAAAACGATTTAAGCGCATTTAGGTTTAATCATTTTTCATGAATTTACATAAATTTTGATTATTTGCCTTATGAATTGGATAAAGGTTAGATAATGCTAAATCAACATCCAATTATATCAAGCGAAATATTGTATTAGAGCTATATTTGTGCATCTATTTAAGACTCTACTGAAAATGAAAACAAAAGAGAAGTTAGTACTGCTAAGAGATTTAATGGAAAAAAATAAAGTTGATTTATATATCGTTCCGAGCAGCGACCCCCACATCAGCGAGTATTTGCCCGATTATTGGAAATCACGTGGTTGGATTTCAGGATTTACGGGTTCTGCAGGAATCTTTGCCATTACCCAAGAAAAAGCCGTTCTATTTACAGACTCACGATACTTCCTACAAGCAGAAAAGGAGCTAGCCAACTCAGGTATTGAGCTTTGCAAGCAAGGATTACCCGAAACCCCTTCGCTAGAAAGCTGGGTTACAATGCAACTCAGGAAAGGCGATGTTGCTGGAATTGATGGTAGGGTTTTTCAGGTATCCATGGCTAAAAACATCATTGAGCATTTGCATAAATGGGGCATCGAATGCAAATCGAATGCTGACCTTATCTCACCTATATGGAATAAACGACCAAAACTACCTATCAGCAAAGCATTTACTCATGATTTAAAATATGCAGGGGAAAGTGTGGGTGAGAAGATAAGAGAGGTAAGGAATAGGATGAAATCAAATGGTATCACTTCATACCTCATTTGTGCACTTGATGACGTTAATTGGCTCTTTAATATCAGAGGAAACGATATTAGCTATAATCCTGTTGTGCTCAGCTATGGATTTATCGATAATGATAAAGCCACTCTATTCATCGATACAAAGAAAATAGATGAAAACATTGCTAATCAACTGAATGAGCAGGGGGTTACCATTAAACCATATGAAAAGGTTAAAAAGTTTATTAGCAAAATTGATAAAAAAGAAATCATACTAATAGACCCTACACGAACCAATTATGGGCTATATACTTCTATACCCAACAATGTACAAATGGTTGAGAAAACGGGTATTGTTACTGAGCTAAAAGCTCATAAGAACAGCATTGAACTAGAAGGTTTTAGAAATGCTATGGTTGAAGATGGTACAGCTTTGGTTGAGTTTTTCTACTGGCTGGAGGATAATCTAGAAAAAACAAAGATTACAGAAACCCTAATAGCCGAAAAACTGACGAAATTTAGGAGTAAGAGGAATGAATTTGTCAGCGAATCGTTCTCTCCTATTGTTGGCTATGCCGACCATGGTGCGATTGTGCACTTTAGCGCAACAAAGGAAACCGAATATGAGATAAAACCTAAAGGGTTTTTGCTAATTGACTCTGGGGGACAATATCATAATGGAACTACCGATATCACTCGTACAATCCATTTAAGCGAACCAACAGAGGAAGAGAAAGTTGATTACACGCTAGTTCTAAAAGGGATGATTCAATTGGCAATGGCTAGGTTTCCCATAGGGACAAGGGGTTCGCAGCTCGATACGCTTGCCCGTATGGCGATGTGGAGTAAAAATATAAACTATGGACACGGCACAGGACATGGGGTTGGGAGTTTTCTTAATGTTCATGAGGGACCAATGCAAATTAGACCCGATAACCATCTGCCAATCGAAGTTGGCCAAGTTTTATCCAACGAACCAGGACTATACCGCTCAGGAAAACACGGAATTAGAACTGAAAACCTAATTACCTGTGTACCTGATACTGAAAATAAGTTTGGAGAATTTCTAAAATTTGAAACCCTAACCCTCTGCCCTATTGATACTAAACCGATTAAGGTCGATATGCTTTTGCAAGAAGAAAAAGAATGGTTGAATGACTATCATAAAAAAGTTTACGAAAGACTTTCACTCTCTCTCAACAAAACTCATAGAGAGTGGTTAAAAGAAAAGACTAAAAAGATATAAAACTAAATGCTAAGGTGCGAAGGTGCTAAAGAATAAACAATAACTTTGCGCCTTAGAGACTTTGCGTTTAAATTTTTTGAGCTAAATCAATGGAAAGTATTCGTAACATTTACCGTATTGGATACGGCCCTTCAAGCAGTCATACTATGGGGCCTAGAACTGCAGCGGAAACATTCTTGAAACGATTCAATGATGCATCGAACTATCAGGTTACCCTGTACGGAAGCCTTGCGGCTACAGGTAAAGGGCATTTAACGGATAAAGCGATTAAAGAAGTTTTCACAGGGAGGAAATTGCAAATTGTTTGGAAACCCGAAATTATTTTGCCACGTCACCCCAATGGTGTTAAATTTGAAGCCTACAATAAGGATACACTTCTCGGAGACTGGACAGCCTATAGCATTGGTGGAGGAGCTGTTGTGGATGATAGTACCAAAACCGAAAGCGTTGAGGTCTATCCTTTTTCGAATTTGAACGATATCATTAAATGGTGCAATAAGAATGGTCGTAGCTACTGGGAGTTCGTTCAGGAGCATGAGGAAAAGGATATCTGGGATTATCTTAACGAGGTATGGAAGGTAATGAAAGAGTCCATTCACCGTGGGCTTGAAAACGAAGGGGTATTGCCAGGGATTCTAAACCTACCCCGAAAAGCCTCCAGCTATCATGTTAGAGCATCTAGTTTGACTGGGACTCTTCGAAAAAGAGCATTGCTATTCTCTTATGCATTAGCAGTAAGCGAGGAGAATGCATCAGGGGGTAAAATTGTAACGGCACCAACCTGCGGTTCTTGCGGTGCACTACCTGCTGTTCTTTACTACCAAAATACTGAACATAATTTTTCAGAATCAAAAATCATAAAAGCATTGGCCACTGCGGGGCTTATCGGAAATGTCGTTAAAAAAAATGCTTCCATCTCTGGTGCTGAATGTGGCTGTCAGGCAGAGATTGGGGTTGCTTGCGCAATGGCATCAGCGGCAACAACCCAACTTTTCGGCGGAACAATATTCCAAATTGAATACTCAGCAGAAATGGGGCTTGAGCATCACCTTGGTCTAACCTGCGATCCCGTTGCAGGATTAGTGCAAATCCCTTGCATTGAACGTAATGCATTCGCCGCTGGCAGAGCATTGAATCATCACGTATTTGCAATCCTATCGGATGGCAGACACCGTATCAGCTTCGACAAAGTGGTTGAAACCATGAAAAAGACCGGAAAAGATATTCCAAGCCTTTATCGTGAAACCTCAATGGGTGGCTTGGCGCTGTTTGATGGGTTAGCGGATGAGTAATTCATAGAGTGCATCTCTCTCTCTCTTGAAGAGATATGAACTCTTAAGTTTAACAACTATTATCATTTGAAGAGCAGAATAAATTACTGCTCTTCTTCTTCAAAAATAATCTAATTTGTATTAAACTTTTCGATATATAACTTCATCTAATCAAGCGATTATCTAATTTAAAATGATTATGGAAAAAAACTTAAACCATTACATGCGGTCATTGCATCGTGATATTGGATTTTTTCTAATCGGGTTTACAATTATATCCTGCATTAGCGGTATTGTTCTTATTTACCGAGACACCAATTTCTTGAAATACGACACTGTTATTGAAGAAACATTTGAGCCTAACTTAGATGAAGCTGAATTAGGGAAAATGCTTAACATTAAAGATTTTAAGATTCAAAAGGTGGAAGGCGATTCACTTTACTTTCAGAAAGGCACTTACAATATAACTACTGGCGTTGCAAGGTTTACTGTTAAAGAACTTCCTTCGTTCTTTAGCAAAATTAATGGTTTGCATAAATCCAAAAGCAAGAACATAACCCATTGGTTTACACTAACAATAGGAATTATGTTACTATTTTTAGCAATATCATCGTTGTGGATGTTTAAACCTAAAACAGAATTATTTCGAAGAGGTATTTATCTCACAGGAGCTGGTGTTGTGGTAACAATAATTATATTAATCATTATATAACCTTGATTTTGTTGCATCAACAATAGACCTGAAATCAATAGCTATCATATCAAAGAAACAGTAAACCTCAACCAAAATGAATAAATCACTACCATTCATATTACTCATCTGTATTTCAGCTATAAGCGTTAAAGCATTTGAAGAACTCCATAAAACAAATCGTCAACGGCTTATGAACCAGGTTACTGATGGAGTAATCCTAATACCCTCCACAAAAGATTTGAATAACTGGGGTAGCGACAAGAATTTCCTCTATTTAGCGGGCTTTAATGCATCGGGATGTATTTTAGCCTTAATTCCTAACGGAGATAAAAATGTGATACTTTTCATTAATGATAATGCAAAAAGAAGTATTCCCAAGGATTGCTCGCTCGAAACTCAACCTTTAAGTAAATTAGCTGATTTCTTAAAAAATTGGACTAAAATTTATTTACCTATTAATAGAATTAATGAAATTAACGATTTGCTTGGTAGTATTAATATTTTCAAGGACATTGAAAATATCTCAAATATTACTCCAACAATTTATAATCAAAGATTAGGCAAATCTGAAGAGGAGGTTGAACTGATTGAAAATGCAATAAAAATAACTGGAACGGCATTAACAGAAGCTTTTAAGCAATGTAAAACAGGTTCAACAGAGCTCGATATATTCGCGCTAACAGAGTATCAAGCAGCAAAGAAACAGGTAAAAACCTCATTCTCTCAAACAGCATCGGGGCCTAACTCAACGAATGTTCACTTTGGTCATTCGGAACGAGCAATGAAATCGAAGGAAACCATTGTGTTTGATTTGGGTGTGTACTATAAGAACTACACTTCAGATATTAGCAGAACATTCCCTGTTGATGGCAAGTTTACGAAGGAGCAAAAACAAATCTATAGCGTTGTCCTTAAAGCTCAAAAAGTAGGAATCAGCTTAATGAACCCTAATGCAAGCTATGATAATGCCGAAAAAAAGGTAACGGATGAACTTATAAAAGGTCTATTTGAACTTGGTTTGATGACAGACTCAACCTCCATGTGGCAAAAGGAATTCTACATACAGCACGGCTTTTCACATGGTATTGGTTTAGATGTTCATGATATATACTCCTATTTCAAAAACCAGCCAAACAAGAAATTTATTATGGGAATGGTTTACACCATGGAACCAGGGCTATACTTCCCAGAGGATATGATAAAATCAATCCCTGAGAGATTGAAAGGAAAGGTTACCGAGGAAGAATTCAATTTGTTTACTCAAAAAATTGGAGCAAATTATAAGAAGTATATAAATATTGGGGTTAGAATTGAGGATGATATTCTAATAACTAAAGAAGGTAATCGAAATCTTTCCATTGTAATACCCAAGGAAATTGAAGATATTGAAAAAATAATTCAGTAGATATTTAAAATTCATGTAACTATTCAGCAGTAAACGGAATGAAGAATAATCACCGAGACACTGACCTGCCTACCGGTAGGCAGGCGTGTCTCCGTGGTGAATAGCTACAAATTCATTAATGAGTTTTAAAAGCGCAAACAAAGTATGCGCTTTTTTTATTACCTAAAAACCAGATTATTAATAGCTCTGTTCAACCTTTTTTACAAAAAGTTGTTTGATAGTAAGATAAGTCTAAACAAAGAATTAATAAATGAACAAGTACCTAAGCAATATAGACCCTCAAGCCATTGAAGCGATGTTTAAGGATTGGCAAACGAATCCCGATTCAGTATCGAACGAATGGCAACGATTTTTCGAGGGTTTTGAACTTGCCCGAGCAAATTATAGTAATTCAGGTTCAGAGCTGTTGGATGCAGAGTTTAAGGTTTTTAAACTCATTGAAGGATACCGAAAAAGCGGTCACCTATTTACTAAGACTAATCCTGTTCGTGCACGAAGAAAATACTCACCAAATCTTTCTATCGAGAACTTTGGACTAACAGAATCAGACCTCAATACCGTTTTTCAAGCAGGAAAAAGTATTGGCATTGGCCCAACGACTCTTAAGGGCATTATTGATTTTCTTGAAGAAACATACTGTCATAGCATAGGGGTAGAGTTTATGTATATCCGAAATCCTGAGGTTGTAAAATGGTTCGAGGATAAGATTGAAACTACCCGAAACAAAACCAATTTCACCAATGAACAGCGAAAGCATATTCTGCATCACCTTAAACTTGCAGTTGGGTTTGAGCAGTTTATCCATAAAAAGTTTGTTGGTCAGAAACGATTCTCGCTTGAGGGTGCTGAATCGCTAGTCCCTGCGCTCGATTCAGTGATTGAACACGGTGCTTTGCTCGGCATCGAAGAGTTTGTTGTTGGAATGGCTCATCGTGGAAGACTAAATGTGCTATCGAATATTATGGAAAAACCCTACGAGGATATTTTTGGTGAATTTATCGGCGAGAAGTATGAGGAATCGGATGTTGCGCTTGGCGATGTTAAGTATCATCTAAGCTTCAATAATACAATCCATACTGATAATGGACATGCTGTTAAAATAAGCCTTGTACCGAATCCATCGCATCTCGAAACCGTTGCACCTGTGGTGCAAGGAATTGCTCGAGCAAGAATTGAAAGTGCATATAATAACAACTTCGATAAACTTGCACCAATCGTAATACATGGCGATGCCGCTATTGCCGCACAGGGAGTTGTGTACGAAACCTTACAAATGTCACAGCTAGCAGGTTATAAAACGGGAGGAACAATTCATATTGTAATAAATAATCAGGTTGGGTTCACCACTAACTACCTCGATGCGCGCAGCAGCACATACTCCACCGATATTGGAAAGGTAACCCTTTCGCCTGTTTTCCATCTAAATGGCGATGACCCAGAAGCATTAATCCACACCATTAAAATTGCTGTTGAATACCGTCAAAAATTCCACACCGATGTATTTATCGACCTACTCTGCTACCGCAGATATGGGCATAATGAAGGCGATGAACCCCGTTTTACACAGCCAACTCTTTACGAAATTATAGCAAATCACCCAAATGTTCGTGATATATATTCTAAAATGCTCACAGAGCAAGGAATTATGACCTCAGAAGAAGTGATTCAATTAGAGAAAGAGTTTGAAAATCTACTCGATAGTAAACTTCAAGAGGCTAAAACGAAAAAAGGTGTAAAGGTTCAACGATTTATGGCTGAATCGTGGGAAGGATTAAGGTATTCTAAAACCGATGATTTTATTCAGTCTCCTGAAACAGGAGTGGAAATGGATAAGCTAGTTGAAATAGCAAAACGAATTAATGCACTGCCAACAGACAAACCTTTCTTTAAAAAGTTAATAAAATTGGTTGAGGATAGAGCCGAAATGGTTAATAACAATCGGGTTGATTGGGCTATGGCAGAGCTATTTGCCTACGGTTCACTTCTTTCCGAAGGTTATCAGGTTCGAATTAGCGGACAGGACTCTGAGCGTGGTACTTTCTCACACCGTCACTCAGCATACAATGTCGAGAACTCCGAAGAAAAGTATTACCCATTAAAAAATATATCCAAGGATCAAGCCCCTTTTAACATTTACAACAGCCTCCTTTCGGAGTATGGGGTGATGGGTTTTGAGTATGGTTATTCAATTACCCTTCCTAAAGGATTAACCATTTGGGAGGCCCAATTTGGCGATTTTTTTAATGTTGCTCAGGTTATTATCGACCAATATATCAGCTCGGCTGAGGATAAATGGGGTTTACGTTCGGGCTTAGTGCTACTCCTACCCCATGGCTTCGAAGGACAAGGGCCCGAGCATTCTAGCGCAAGGATTGAGCGTTTCCTTACCCTTGCGGCTCATAACAATATGCAGATAACCAATTGCACAACCCCAGCAAATCTATTCCATTTACTGCGTCGTCAGCAGAAACGCGATTTTAGAGTGCCATTAATTGAGTTTACCCCTAAAAGTTTACTTCGACACCCAAAGTGCGTTTCGGACCTAGATGAGCTAACCCATGGTGGCTTTAAAGAGGTTATAGATGATAATGACATCGATGTAATGGAGGTAAAACGTGTTGTTTTCTGTACCGGAAAAATCTACTACGATTTGCTAAAGCAAAAGGAGGAGTACAAAGCGAAAGATATTGCCTTGGTTAGAATTGAACAGCTTTACCCATTTCCAAAGAAACAGGTACTTGATATAATTGCAAAGTATCAGAATACAATAAAATGGCTATGGGTACAGGAAGAACCACAGAACATGGGTACTTGGAACTTTATCCGCGATCAAATAAATGAGGTGAAACTTGAGCCAGTTTGTCGTGCTGCTAGCGGAAGCCCTGCCGTTGGGTTAAGTAAAATCCATGCCATTGAGCAGGAGGAGATTATTGGTAAGGTATTCCGCAAATGCGATTGTGAGCTGAAAAACGTTTACTGCGGATTACAGTGTATGGTTGGCTCTAGGAAATTTACTAGAAAACCGGAACATGAGTACTTAGAATAAAAGTACTTAGAGTGCCTAGAGTACTTCAAGTGCCTAGAGTTAAAAAAATGATCTAGGATAACTTTAAGTACTCCAAGTATTTTAGGCACTTTAGGCACTTCGCACATAAAGCAATTATAAAACCGAATTACAAACAAGAACTTACAAAGAATATATGATAATCGAGATACGCATACCAAGCCCAGGGGAATCAATATCTGAAGTTGAACTAGCACGTTGGCTAGTAGAGAATAACTCCTGGGTGGAGAAAGACCAAGAAATTGCCGAGGTTGAATCGGAGAAGGCCACTCTCCCGCTGATTGCCGCCGAAAGCGGTATCGTTTCAATCAAAATATCGGGAGGTACTTCAATAAAGGTAAATGAAATTGCCTGTACCATTGATACATCAGCGAGTAAGCCAAAAAACATTGCACCTAAAAAAGATATTCAGCAAGAAGTAAAGCCGAAGCCTGTTGAAGTGAAACAAAAGGTTGAGGAGCCTAAAATAGCTGAAAAAAAAGTTGAAACGGATAAAGGAATCAAGGTTACCCCATTGGCATCAGCAAAAATGGAGGAGGAAAACCTTTCGGTCGATGATATTATCAATGGATTGAAACGCATATCAACCCATGAGGTTGATTTGGTTAAGGGTAACACAAAAAATATAAACTCGCAACTAACAGGCGAAAGAACTGAAGAACGCATTAAGATGTCGCAGCTCCGAAAGAGATTGAGCGAACGATTGGTATCAGCAAAGAATCAAACGGCCATGCTTACCACCTTTAATGAGGTTGATATGAGCCGGGTAATGGAGATACGAAAAGCCTATCAGCAAGCATTTCAAGATAAATACGGGGTTAAGCTCGGTTTGATGTCGTTCTTCACCAAGGCAGTTGTTGAAGCCTTAAAGCAGCACCCATTAACCAATTCATTTATAGATGGTGAAGATATTGTAACCCCCAACTATATTGATATTGGTATTGCTGTTCAAACCCCAAAAGGACTTATGGTTCCTGTGCTTAGGGATGCTGATAAGCTAAGTTTCGCAGAAGTTGAAAAGGGTATTGCAGCGCTCGCCAATAAAGGTCGGGCAGGAAGAATCAGCATCGATGAGCTGACAGGTGGAACGTTTACCATTACCAATGGTGGAATTTTTGGGTCGATGCTCTCCACACCAATTCTGAATACCCCTCAATCTGGCATTTTAGGTATGCATAACATTGTTGATAGACCAATTGCCATCAACGGTAAGGTTGAAATTAGACCAATAATGTACGTGGCTTTAAGCTACGATCATCGTATCATTGACGGTAAAGACTCTGTAGGATTTCTTGTAAAGGTAAAACAGATGATTGAACAACCCGAGACGATGCTTTATGAGGGAAATTCGTTGGATAAAGTTCTGATTGGATTATAGAATATTAGGCAGAAATGCCAAACCCAGAGATGCAGATTTTAAATTTCTTAACCATTCATTTCAACTCGTGCTGAATAGTTTAGGAAATTTAGAAGAACGTTTTATTATTTCATTGTCATATTGCCCCATTGCCAAATTTTCAAATTATTGAATTATTGAATTATTGAATTACCTATAAATTCTCTCCTTATTCAACGCCCTCTGGTAAGCATTCGCATTCCGATTATGCTCTGTTAAAGTTTTTGCAAAAACATGATAGCCTGAAAAATCATCCTTTGCACAGAAATAAAGGTATTGGTGTGTTTCATAGTTCAATTGATGATATTGAAGAACTGCA
Organism: Bacteroidales bacterium; assembly: GCA_003818205.1. Classification (GTDB taxonomy): domain Bacteria; phylum Bacteroidota; class Bacteroidia; order Bacteroidales; family Tenuifilaceae; genus UBA8529. The sequence continues at coordinate 151,078 of RPRQ01000001.1, read as the reverse complement.
TATTGGTCATGGAGGTAATCCGTAATTCTTGTAAGTATTGTAAGGCGATTTAATCACAAGGTCTTTTGTTAAAATTCGTTTAATACCAAAATCACCAAGGGCAAACTTAATGGTTGGATATGCCTGTAACGGCATATTTCTCTTTAACCTGTTAATATAAACTCCAGCAATTCTTGGTCGTTCATCGCATTTATTCGATTCCTCCTCAACAATGGATGCAAGAGTTGAAATTTCCTCATGATTTAAGCCAAGTGTATTCGCTTTTTCATCCCTCGCCTTGCTCCAAAACTGTTTGTGCTCCTTCTTCATCCTATCAAAAAATGACTTGGCATCAGTATTCCAATAGAATTCATAGGTGTTAGGAATAAACATCGATATCAAAGCCTTTTCATCAAAACCATAACCAACAGCAGTTTCTGAATTCTAGAACAATTTAATGATTGATAAAGAGTCTGCCTCTATCTGTTTTGATATTTTCCCAGCAAGTTGCTCTGAAGTTCTTATATTATTAAAGGTAACTTTAATAGGCGACTGCGTTGCAGTAATTAGCATTCGAACCAAGGTCCTATCGCTCATTCCTCTCTTTATTCGATAGCAACCGGGCTTAACCCTTTTGCTATAACCTAATACGTTTGCCGTTTCGGTGAATGATTGGAGGTTAATCACCAGATTATTCTTCTTAATACTATCAACTACAGCATTGAAATCGGAACCAGTTGGGATAAAAAGAAATTTATCCTTTTCCAATTCAACATTTGACATGTACATCCTATTGTAGTATTTCAATCCAAATATTAAAAGCGTAATTACGACTAAAGTAATTACGCCAATTAAGTACCTTCTATTTGGTTTTGAGAATAGCTGAATCATGCTATCAATCGTTACATATCACTCGATAAGAGAAATCTTTACTTCAAAAGTTCAACGGCTTTGGCAATTCTTGCGCATGCTTCTTTCAGCTTTTCATCCGAAGCAGCATATGAAAAACGGATATAATTTGGAGCACCAAATGCACTTCCAGGGACTAGCGCTACATGGGCAACATTCAGAAGGAACATCGACAAATCGTCGGAATTCTTAATCGTTGTTCCATTATACTGCTTCCCAAAGAAATACGAAACCTCAGGGAAAATGTAAAATGCACCACCCGGCATGTTTAATCTAAATCCTTTAATCTTTGATATGGCATCAACAATCAGATTACGACGGCGTTGGAATGCCTCAAGCATTACTTTAGTTATTGAACCATCTGAGTTAAAGGCTGCTGTGGTAGCCTTTTACGCTATTGAACAAACACCTGATGTTTGCTGACCCTGTAACTTTACGCTTGCTTTAGCAATCCACTTGGCCGATGAGGAGAAATCAATTCGCCACCCGGTCATAGCATACCCCTTCGAAACGCCATTGATGATAATCACCCTATCGCGGATACTTTCGAACTGAGCAATGCTCTCGTGCTTACCTGTAAAATTGATATGCTCGTATATCTCATCAGATAGTACGAGTAGGTTTGGATATTTAGCAACATTATCGGCAATGGATTTGAGCTCATCATAGGTGTAAACTGCCTGTAGGATTTGAAGGCGAGCAGAGCATTAAAACTCTAGATTTTGGGGTAATTACCGCTTCCAGCTGCTTTGGAGTAATCTTAAAATCGCTAGCAAGCCCAGTCTCAATAACTACACTTTTCCCTTCTGCTAATTTAACAAGCTCCACATAGCTGACCCAGTAAGGTGCAGGAACAATTACCTCATCGTCCTTATCGACAACACAAAGCAATATGTTGGAAAGGCTGTGCTTTGCTCCTCCAGAAACAACTATTTGGTCTGGAGTATATACAAGGTTATTTTCCCTTTTAAGTTTACCACAGATAGCATCAAGCAAATCCTTGTAACCCGGTACTGGTCAATAAAAGGAGAAGTTATCGTCAATCGCTTTTTTAAGCAGCATCCTTCACAAAATCGGGAGTAAAAAAGTCGGGCTCTCCAACGCTAAGGTTTATAACATCAATACCCTAGCACGAGAGTTCTCTCGATTTTTGAGACATAGCCAACGTTTGCGATTCTTCAAGAGCGACTATACGATCAGATACTCTTTCCATTACGATAAGCTTTAGGTTAACAGTTAATTGATATATTTCTTTTTGTAAATTTAAAACGTTAAAATTACACTTTATTGAGCATCTTAAAACATTTGAACTATAAAAATATGTTACTAGCTGATATCCTTAAAATTGTACTACCTGCACTTCTTGTTTTTCTAGCGGGTTACCTTGCAATGGCAAGGCTGCTCCGCAATGATGCCGACCGCCGAAAGGGTGAAATAATGCTTGCCAACCAACGCATCTCAACCCCCATCCGATTGCAAGCATACGAAAGATTGGTGCTTTTCCTCGAACGTATTTCGCCCGAATCGATGATTGTTAGGGTTAACCAACCTAGTATGACCGCCCAAAACCTACAATCGGCCTTACTCAGCACCATCCGTGCTGAGTGGGAGCATAATCCTTCGCAGCAGCTATACGTAAGCAACGAGGCATGGGAGCTGACCCACAATGCGAAGGGGAATATGATTAAGCTGATTAACATCTGCGCCGATAGGATTGACCCCGAAGCCCCATCCATCGTTTTTAGCCAAAAAATCCTTGAGCTGATGGTCGACGCTGGAGCAGCACCCAACGAGCATTGCTATCGATAAGCTCAAGAAAGAGGTTGGTGAGTTTTTTAACTTTTATATGATAATCCTATGAATAAGGTTTTCAAAAACAATTCCATTAAAGTGAACTCCCAAAGCAAAATATTCAAATGTCTAAAATACACCAGTATCCCTTTGATCGGAATAATTATGCCTATCCTCTTCAATGAAAAGGGAGATTCAGACAATTTAATCAAATGGATTACTATATCAGTTATACTTACAACTTTATTCTGGGTAGTTGGAAATAGGACTTCGGATTATATCATCAAAAAGTATCCAATAAATAGACAACCAATAAAACATGTTGTAGCAATACTAGCCTTTTTTACCGTACTTTCGTTAACAACTATATTCATTATTTTCTTAATCAACTTCTTTTTTGGAGCTTCTTCAGAAAACTACTGGAAGAACAGGAATGGAATACATGTAATAATATTCCTGATAACCTTTTTTATGATAACGTTACATGAGGGAATATATCTTTTTTTTCGTTGGAAGGAATCCTTGGTAACGTCAGAAAGATTAGAAAAAGAGAATGCTATAGCTAACTATCAATCTCTTATAAATCAAGTTAATCCCCATTTTCTATTCAACAGCCTTGGCACGCTATCCTCATTGATTGCGTCCAATTCAGAAAATGCAATTAAATATGTCGATCAGCTATCGAGAACTTACAGGTATATTCTGGATGTAGGTGATAGGGATATAGTATTGGTTAAGGAAGAATTAGAATTTATTGATTCATTCATCTATCTACTTCAAATCCGATTCGAGAATAATTTAAAAATTGATTTATTATTAACCGAAGAAACAACGAATAAACGGATACTACCCTTATCGCTTCAATTGCTCGTTGAGAATGTTATTAAGCACAATGAAATATCCGATCAGAACCCAATAACCATCCATATCATAGAGGAGTTAGATTATCTTGTTGTTATCAATAAAATTCAACCCAAAAATATTGAATCAAACTCTAAACCTATAGGTTTAACCAATTTAGCCAATCGATATAGGTTTTTTAACCGTAAAGAGCCTTTATTTATTAATGAAAATGGAAATTTTATTGCAAAAATTCCCTTTATCTAATGCTCTATGAAAACATATCAAGCATTAATTATTGAAGATGAAAAACCCCTTGCTGAGAATTTGAAACGTATGGTTTCAGAGGTTGATGATTCTATACAAGTAATTGGGATAATTAGTACAGTGAGAGATGCTATTAATTTTTTACACCTAAATAACCCCAATCTAATTTTCCTTGATATTCAGCTATCGGATGGTGTATGTTTTAACATTTTTGAAAAGATTAAAGTTCATATGCCAATTATATTTACTACTGCTTACGATCAATATGCAATCAAGGCATTTAAGAATAATGGTATCGACTACCTGTTAAAACCAATCAATAAAGAGGAGCTAAAGCAAAGCATTGACAAATTCAAAGAAATCAATCAACTACAGGATAATAATGCTAAGTTTGAATCCCTACTGAGTTTATTTAGCGTTAAGAATGAACCTTATAAAAAGAGTTTTATAGTTAATGTCGGTGTTAAATCGAGAATAATCGAAGCTAACGAAATTGCTTATTTCTATGCTTTAGATAAAGGGGTATATATACGGACTTTCAATAATAAAAACTACGATATTGATTATACCCTTGAGAAACTATCATCAACCCTTGATCCAGATATTTTTTTTAGAATCTCTAGAAAGTATATAATCAATTTCAAATCCATTGATGAGATGATTACCTTTTCAAAAGGACGACGGAAGCTAAAGCTTAATCCCCCAACCGATGATGATTTAATAATAAACTACAGAAGTACTGGAAAGCTATACAATTGGTTAAACCGTTAGTATTAAGCCCAATTATAATTTGTGCCTGTCTATAAAATTGCCTCAGATTCACAGATTTTATATTTTATATCACTACTTAACGAGTAAAAATATATAGTATTGGGCTAAAGCCCAGTAAATGTATAGTATTCACTAACCACGCCCTTAAGGGCGTGGTTGGATATAAAATTCCGATTTTGGGCTTCAGCCCAACAAATACAAACCACTGAAATTGAATACTTTGGCATTTCTCAACAAACATTATTACTATTTAATCGAACACTAGTGATATCTTTAATAATCAGTGAACTTAACGAAGTGATCTCATGAGCGAAGCGAATAATCTGTAGCTAATTATTTGTTTCTTTTTTAATTTCACCAAACATTATGGGCAGACACTAATTATACACCTGTAATAATTCTTATACACATTCCCATTTTATCTAAGTCCATTCTGCCAATCTCTCACTTCATTCCCTTTTATTATTTTCTGGCACCCATCCATTTTACTTTTGCTTTATTACTAAACAATTTTAAAAATGGTAAAAATAATAATCGCAATCATTCTCGAAATTATTTCATTTACAACCTTTGGACAAACAACGATAAAAGGTAAGGTGATTTCGAGCACTGGAGAACCAATAGCCTATGCTAGCATTGCTTTAAAAGGCAGTTTTCAGGGTACATCAAGCAATATTAATGGTGAGTTTAACTTCTCCACTAACGTAAAGGGTGAAAAAATAATTGCTGCCACGTGCATCGGATACCAACAATGCGAAAAAACAATAGTGTTGAATGGATCTACTATTAACGTTGACTTTACCCTAAACCCAGCGGATTCCAAGATTGAGGAAGTTACAGTTTATGCAGGTGCTTTCGTGGCAAGCGATGAGAAGAAAAAAGTTAACATGAAGTCATCTGATATTGGAACTACGGCGTCAGCGCTAGGGGATATCAGCGCAGCAATAGAAACACTCCCAGGTTCTCAAAAGGTTGGTGAATCAGATGGACTATTTGTTAGAGGAGGTTCTGGCGATGAAACCAAAGTGATCATTGACGAAATGGTTGTTCAAAACCCGTATTTCAGCCCAGTACCGGATGTAAAGCAGCGAGGAAGATTTGACCCCTTCATGTTTTCTGGAACAACCTTCTCTTCTGGCGGGTATTCGGCGCTTTATGGTCAAGCGTTATCCGCTGTACTAGCACTAAAAAGCAAAGGGTTAGCAGATTCAACCAACACAGGTGGTGGTATCCATCTCTATGGATCAAATATCTTTCACGTTCAACGATGGAAGAATACCTCCTTAAAAAGCGAATTGATTTATAATAACCTTCAGCCTTACAATAATCTATTTAATATAAATCAATGGATTAAATCACCTGAAAACCTAAATGGGAGGATAGTATTCCGTCAAAAAACCTCAGAAACTGGGATGTTTAAGCTATACACGGACATATCCAAAACCAAGCTGGGTTTAGAAGTTGAAAATACTGAAAATCTAGATGTTAAACTCCCGTTCAGCCTTACAAATGATAATGTATATATCAACGCAACCTACAAGGAATTCTCTAAAAATGAGCAATGGTCAATATTTACAGGGGTGTCGTACTCGTTTAATAAAGACGATGCCTTTATGGATAGCATAAACATGAACGAGGACGAAACGCTCACACAAGCAAAAGTAATTATTACCAATAGCTCAATTTCAAAAATAATTTTCAAGTTTGGTGGCGAACTCAATGATTTAGGCATTAACGGAATCCTTGGTAATAACAAAGGAACGATCAAGGAACAGCTCTATGCCGATTTTGTAGAATCTGACTGGCAGGTCTTACCTAAAATATCAGTACGGTTAGGGCTAAGGCATGAACACTCGAATTTCCTTAACGAGAATAATTTAGCTCCCCGAGTTTCTATTAATTACTCAATGAGCAAGAAGAATATGATATCCTTTGCGTATGGAGATTTCTACCAGTCACCGAATAAAAAGTATCTATACTATTCTGACAATAAATTCAAATCCGAAAACTCAAAGCATTACATCCTAAACTACCAATGGATTGATTCAAAAAGGAATTTCCGTATTGAATTTTATGATAAAGAGTATAGTAATCTTGTGAAAGATGTGGAAAGTTCATCTAATCAGTTTAACAGCTCAGGGAATGGGTATGCCAGAGGTTTTGATATTTTCTGGAGAGATCAGAAAACGATACCAAATGTTGATTACTGGGTTTCATATACATACTTAGATACTAAACGCAACTATCAGGATTTCCCTATAGCTGCAACCCCAAACTTTGCATCCACCCATAATTTGTCAATCGTTTATAAACATTGGGTTGCATTAATTGGATCAATGGTTGGGTTCAGCTATCAGTACTCGTCAGGTAGGCCATACTATAACCCCGAAAAACCGAGTAGCCAGTTTAACACCGACCACACAAAGGACTACAAATGCCTAGACATTAACATCAGCAAGATGACCAATATTTTTAAAAGACGAACTGTCATTTATGCTTCTGTACATAACCTACTCGGCTATAACACAATCTTTGGATATCGGTATCTACCCGATGGAATTACTAGAATTCCTATAAAACCTCTTAGCAGTCGTACTTTCTTTATAGGAGTTTTTATTTCGACTTATTAACAAAACTTTTATTCCTTTTAATAATGTAAAGCAAAACCGTATGAAAAAACTGCTTACTCTAATCCTTTATTGTATTCCAGCATTTGTAGCTGCACAAGACTCTATTTTCACAGAAATAATGAAAAAAACTATAAGCACTATGGATACTTCATCAACAAAGTATGGTTTACATTACTCTGCAAACACTTTCGAAAGAATTGGTAACACAATAAAAAGCGAGTGGTTACCTTTTTACTACTGCGCTTACTGCTACGTTAAAATAAATTACATGGTAAAAGATGATGATGAAAAAGACTTGTACATCGATAAAGCCACTGATTTAATATTTATTGCAGAGCAGATAGATCCAAACAACTCTGAGATTTTTGTCATGAAAGGGTTTATCCTTCAAGCAAGAATGAAAGTTGACCCTATGACTAGGGGGTTCAAGTACAATAGCGATTGCCTATCAATGTTTCAAAAAGCTAAAGAGCTTGATCCAGAGAACCCTAGAAGCTATCTTTGGCATGGAGTAAACCTACTCAATACTCCAAAATTTTTTGGAGGGGGTAAAGATGAAGCCCTACCACTGCTGAAAAAATCTATAGAAAAGTTTGATTCGTTTAAACCCAAAAGCGATATACACCCCAATTGGGGAAGACCTTATGCAGAGGAGATGATTGCTAAATGTTCAAAATAAAATATAGGTATAGGTGCTTTGCTGTCACTTATTAAAAATAGTTCTAAACATATAAAAAAAATACAAATAGCTAATTAAATATCAATTAAATAAAACAAGATAGCTAAAGTGCCTATACCTAACGTTAACTTTGAGTTAACAACAATTTGCAACGCAAAAGTTTAAACCTACGGTTTAATCAGCTCAACGCTTCGCTTTACAAACCTACTTAGCTCTTCACCTTTAAGCATATTGTTGGAGAGCAGTGCTAAGTCGATTAGCTGTTTTACCAGCTTATTATCCTTACCATATTCCTTTAGCAGAGCTTTTTTCTCATCGTTTAGCTTATTGATCTCCTTTTCAACCTCTGCAAGCGCATCCTTATCGGCTTGAGGTATCTCCTCCGCCTTTTTATCCTTTGTTGTTTTCTTCAACTTCTCAGATTTAGCCTGGGCAGGCTTAATCTGATTATTAAACCCTTCGAGTTTAGAACCTAGTTTCTTATCTTTTTTCTCAATAATCGATTTAACCAAAGGGTGCGATACGTTTACAACAAGATTCAAACTATCGGGCATACTGCCATAGAAACCTGCTGCGGGGTTCATGGCTGCCATATCCTTCATACGGCGCATAAACTCCGATTGAGTTATTATTACCGGATTGGATGTTTCACCAAGCTCCTCAAATGATACCCAGTAATGAGATTTCTCTGGTAGTGAACCCTCAAACACCGAACGAATATCGTTCTGCTCCTCAAGGGGCAAGCTCACCTCCTTTCGATCCTCCTTCACGATCAACTTCTCAACCACATCGGAGTCAACCCGAACAAAGCGTGAATCCTTTAGCTTCGATTCGAGGCTATTGATTAGGTGCGGATCGAGCTGACCATCCATCATGAGCACATCGTAACCCTTGTTCTGAGCGGTTTCGATATAGCTATGCTGCTCCTCCTTATTATTCGTATATAAGTATATTAGCGTTTTATTCTTATCGGTCTGATTCTCCTTTATCAACTTCTCGTACTCCTCGAAGGTGAAGTACTTATCATCAACATTTTTGAAAAGTGAAAATTTCTCGGCTCTCTCGTAGAATTTCTCATCGGTTATCATACCATAAGTGATGAAAAGCTTTAGATCATCCCATTTCTTCTCAAACTGCGCCCTATCGTTCTTGAAAATCTCCTGCAATCGATCGGCCACTTTCTTAGAGATATGGCTCGATATCTTCTTTACATTCGAATCGCTTTGCAAATAGCTACGCGACACGTTAAGCGGAATATCCGGCGAATCTATTACACCATGTAAAAGAGTTAAAAACTCAGGTACAATCCCTTCTACCGAATCGGTAACGTAAACCTGATTGCAGTAGAGCTGAATCTTATTCTTCTGAATGTCAAAGTTAGTTTTGATACGTGGGAAGTACAACACACCTGTAAGATTGAATGGATAGTCAACATTTAGATGAATGTTAAATAGCGGTTCCTCGGCAGCGGGGTATAAATCGTGGTAGAACTTTTGATAATCCTCATCCTTTAAATCAACAGGTTTACGAGTCCATAGCGGATTAACATCATTAATAATTTTTGCCTTTTGAGTATCTATCTCCTTGCCATCCTTCCACTCTTTCTCAGTTCCAAAAGCAATTGGAATGGGTAGATAGCGACAATATTTTTTAAGAAGTCCTTCTACCTTGAAATCATCAAGAAACTCCTTCGAGTCCTCGTTGATATGGAGAATAATGTCTGTTCCACGCTCTGCACGCTCAACCTCTTCGATATCATAATCGGGTGTACCATCGCAGGTCCAATGTACCGCCTTTGTACCCTCCTTAAACGATTTGGTAATAATCTCCACCTTGTCGCTCACCATAAAGGATGAGTAAAAACCCAAGCCAAAATGTCCGATTATAGCGTTCGTTTGGTTCTTGTACTTCTCCAAAAACTCCTCAGCACCCGAGAAAGCGATTTGGTTAATATACTTTTCGATCTCATCAGCGGTCATCCCAACCCCTTTATCTGAAATAGTGATAGTACCTGCACTCTTGTCAACACTAACCATGATGTTCAAATCACCTAGCTCATCGCTGAAATCCCCAACAGAGGCAAGGGTTTTCAACTTCTGAGTGGCATCAACTGCATTGGATATAAGCTCACGAAGAAATATTTCGTGATCGGAGTAAAGAAACTTTTTGATTATCGGGAATATGTTCTCGGTGGTTACACCAATTTTACCTTTATGCATATCAAAATCGATTATTGGGTTAAACAAATTATTTTCAGGTTCAGCAATTTCAAATGCAGTGCCACGCTACTATAAATGACAAATAGTCATTGTTAATGCAAAGTTGACCAATGATATTAAAAGTCGTAGTAGAAAAATCGATAGATTGCCCAAATAGCGGTAACAAGCAGTATGTAGCCAATCAGTATTTTTAGAGAGATGTTATAGCTATATCGCCTTTGAATTAGCCGTTTCTGGCTAATAATGCCCATTATTATATTATTAATTCTCAAATGAATATTCTCATTCTTCGGTATAAACGCAAATGCACCGCTTTTCATCACATACGAGCCATAAGATCCCTCATCTTCACCCGTAAGCATTACCACTTCAATATCCTTATTAATTGCTTTGGTTGACTCAAGTATTTCTACCCCATTCATTAGGGTGTTATTACCCTCATCGAAGTACTTGTAACCTAAAAAAACGATATAAATTTCATTTCTGCTAAACTTATAATTAGATAGATGTGAAATGAACTTCTCGCCCGATGTAAACGATTCGATGTTGTACCTATCAGGGTTATCAATACTATTGCTGATAGCTCGGGTCAGCTCCAAATTATGGTCAACAAGAAAGATATTCGTATCGATTTTAGCTTTCAGCATATTCTTGATGTTTAGAGTCTATTTAACCATCTGATAAGGTATCCCACCTTTACTCTTATATAGAAAACCTGGATCAGGAAACCTCTCAGGGCTCTCCCTTGGTTTTAAAGATCCCCTTTTCGGATTTCTTAAATCAAGATTTCTAACATAAATCCATTTCCCTTTTTCGAATTTAAATCCATCATAGGTAAAATCAGGTCCATAGAATTGAAAATTATCGGCAAGATCGGGTCGCATAGGCGAAAGATGATCAAAAACTATTGAATTTGATTCAGGGATATACCTTAACGTCATATTCACCCTCGCTGAATATTCAAAAACGACTCGGCTTAATGCAACATCATCGACCTGAAAAACGCTAAATCCAAAAACTGGCTTAGCATCTTTCCCAAAAGATAAAATCTCAATAATCTTTTTCGATGAAAAAAGGTTGTTAAAGTCTAAACCAAGTAAAATGTAATATGCTTTTCCTTTGTACGATACATCAACTATTGAGTAGTAAAGTGCCCCCATCCAGCTATTTGCACCAAGAATACTGTTTATAGGATCGGAAACCACCTTACGGCTATCATTCAGCTCAATTAATTGAACATCCCTATTATCTTTCTTTAGGAGAATATACCCAAAGTATTTCTGATATCCACCCGGTTGAGGGAAATTCCACGTAAAAACCCTTACCCTCTTATCCTCCGATGTAATTTTACCCAAATGCTTTAACGAGTCGAATGGATAATTGAATGTTTCTTTATTCGCTAGTGTTTTCCTAAATAAATCGGTAAAATTGCTGTTTGCAACCTCCTTTCCCGAAATGGGAGCATCGCTATAGATTTGTTTCATCAATGATGATAGGCTATCCTCAATCGCTATAAATGACAATGATTTAGCACCCTCCTGTGATTTAACTGCTAATGGAGAGATGATAAAGAGAAATATGCCGATTCGACCGCAAAAACTATTCATGCCGTTAATTATATTTCGTCTAATGATTTTAAAAGTAAATCAGCCGCTAAATTACACTCATCAACTGAAATAGTAAGCGGTGGTGCAATCCTAAAAGCAGTATTACAGAACAAGAACCAATCCAAAATAACACCATTGCCCAAAGCTACTTTCATCAATTTCATTATATTTTCGAACGAGCCTATTTCAACAGCCATAAATAAACCATTATACCTTATGGCTTTAACCGCCTTGTGTTTACTCAATTTTTCAACAAAGATTTGAGCCTTTTGCTCAACCTCTTCCACCAGCTTTTGGTCAATTAGAATTTCAAGTGAGGTTAACGCTGCTGCGCATGAAACTGGATGCCCACCAAAGGTAGTAATGTGCCCCAATGGTGGATCGACGCTCAAGCTGCCCATAATCTCTTTCGATGAGATAAACGCACCAAGGGGCATACCCCCCCCCATTGCTTTGGCTAGCAGAAGAATATCGGGAGTTACCTGATATTTCTCAAAAGCAAACATTCTACCTGTTCGCCCCAACCCCGTTTGAATCTCATCAAATATCAAAAGCGTACCCGTTTGCGAACACCTTTCTCTTAATCGCTCTAAATATCCATTCAACGGCGATATTATCCCAGCCTCACCCTGCACTGGTTCCACTATTACACAAGCGGTTTTCGAGGTAATCCGATCAAGGTTAGGATGTGAATTAAAAAAGATATGCTTTATATCTGGCAGCAAAGGCCTAAAAGCTCGCTTGAACTCCTCGTTCCCCATTACGCTCAACGCACCATGAGTGCTTCCATGGTATGCATTAATGAATGAAATAATTTCTGAACGACCAGTATATCGCTTGGCCAGCTTTAATGCCCCCTCAACCGCCTCGCTTCCTGAATTTACGAAATAGACGTTATCGAGGTTTCTAGGTAATATCTCTGCTAACCTTTGTGCCAACCGTACTTGAGGGTACTGAACATACTCCCCATAAACCATAAGGTGCATATACTTTGATACCTGATCGTTAACTGCATCAATAACCCTTGGATGACAATGCCCAACGTTACTAACCGATACCCCCGAAATCAGATCGATAAACCGTTTTCCATCCATCCCAAATAAATAAACCCCTTCGGCTCGTTCAACTTCGAGCAGAAGAGGCGATTCTGATGTTTGGGCAACGTGCTTTAAGAATAGTTGCCGAATGCTTAGCATTTATATAGATTTTCCTAAATTACTTATTCATTAAGTTTATCTCATTCAATAGCTTATCCCTATAAGATTTCCCGATGGGGATAACCTTTTTGCTATCAGGCATTTTTATTACAACCGAATTATCCTCAATGCTTGTTATTCTGCTAACATTGACAATGAACGAACGGTGCACTCTCTTAAACTTAACCATTGGCAGCTGATTCTCAATGGATTTCATCGTAAAATGGATTGTGAATTTCTCTGTTGTGGTATTAATTACAACATAGTTCTCCAATGCTTCAACCCAAAGAATATCGTTGTATTTTATCCGAACCAACGAGCTGTTCTTCTTAATAAAAATCTCTTTATCAGTATCGGCTAAAGAACGTCCTTTATTAAAGGTCTCATAAGCTTTGCTAACAGCTTTAAAGAAGCGAGCGTAGGTTATGGGTTTTAGCAAATAATCGGTAACGCTATAATCAAATGCTTGAATGGCATATTTCTCCTTGGATGAAATAATGATTACCTGTGGTGGAAGGCTCAATGAATTCATGAATTCAATACCGCTCATCTCAGGCATTTCAACATCAAGAAAAATTAATTGCACCTCTTCTCCTTGCTTAAGGTAGTTGACTGCCTCTACAGCATTTGTGAATGAGCGTGTTAGGTTCAAAAAATCAGTCCTATCAATAAACTCTTCAACCACCCTTCTCGACATTTCGTCGTCGTCAATAATTATGCAATTCATATGAAACAATATTTTGACCGAATTTAAGAAAAAATAAGCTAATCCATCAAATTGAATGACTAGTATTTTTCAGAGCACGCTATATTCTTTTCCTGAAAAAAGCGTTTCTCCATCATTTCCCAATTCTTTGATGTTGCTTTAAGCCACGAAAGTAGGAGGATTTCGCTTTCCTCCTGTTGTAATTTATAATCAACACCTGAATCTCTTAACTTTTTTATTAAAGTGTACATTACAATAGCAGCCGAAACCGAAATATTATAGCTTTCGGTAAAACCAAACATTGGAATTGATATAAACTCATCGGCATTTTTCATTACTGTTTGGGATAATCCTGACTTCTCTGTGCCAAAAAAAACGGCAACTTTACCTTTATCAAGATCAAAGTCATTGATACTTCCCTCGTTAACATGAGGCGATGTTGCCACAATTCGATACCCATTAGACTTTAAGGATTCAATTGCCTTGATAGAATTATTATCGGTGCCTTTATAGTTCCTGATGGTTAGCCACTTACTGGAACCAATCACCACCTGAGGGTTGATATGAAAGCTATGTACGCCCTCAATGTAATGAATATCCTGAATCCCTAAGCACTCACAAGAACGAAGAACTGCACTTGCATTCTGCGATTGGTAAATATCCTCGAGAACAACCGTGACATATCGTGTTCGTTCTTTTAAAACATTCTGAATTTGAGATACCCTTCGCTCAAGGATAAAGCCTGATAAGAAATCGATTAATTCTCGCCTTATTATTGGGTCATCAATATAGCGTTTACTATGCATGAGATACCTTTTGAGAAAACATGAATCACCCGCTGTAATGGGGTATCATTAATATATTTTAACGTCAGTTCGATATAAAAAATGTGCTAAAATACTAGCTATCTGTACTGCAATATTTATCTTTTGATATTGGATTGATGCCTGCCTGCCGGTAGGCAGGGAATACTGGGATTTCTTGCTACATTCTTCTTCCCTGCCGGCAGGCGGTAGGCATCATTCCACTATTCCGTCACTCCAATCCATCAAAAAATGTAAAATCCTAAATAACATGTAATTAACTAAGTATTTACATCGAACTCACGTTATTTTAATATTTATTCGCCTAGAGACAAAACACTAAACTCATTATCCCGATTCGCTAAACTATCGGGGTTCATTGAACATTAAAATGTTATTCGTTACCGTATATAATAATTTGGTTTCACGAATAAAAAAAAAGGAGAACCATAGGTTCTCCTTTTTTTGTTTGAAAAGCAACTATTGTACGTGTCCGCTTAGATCACTACCTGGTTTGAATTTAACAACCTTTTTAGCCTTAATGGTAATAGGTTTGCCAGTTTGTGGGTTACGACCAGTTCTTGCGCTTCTCTTATTAACTGAGAATGAACCAAATCCTACGAGAGCAACTCTATCGCCTTTTTTAAGAGCGGTGCCAGTAGTTTTTACAAAAGCGTCAAGAGCTTTCTTAGCATCTGCTTTAGTTAGATTAGCTTCAGCAGCAATTGCATCGATAAGTTGTGCTTTGTTCATAATTGTTCTTTTTTTTAGGGTTAATAATAGTTAGTTGACCATCACATTACAAAGATAGCGTATTTATTGGGTTTTCCAAATTATTTCAAAGAAAAATATTCTAAACATGGCGTTTTTTTTGCCTTCTATAACATTCGCCAATATTGTTAACGCTAAATTATTGAAAAATTTCTAAATAAAGCAAGGGTTTTGCAATATTTATTAAATATTTTTTCTTGGAAAGAATTTTGAAAATTTAAAAAAGCCACTACCTTTGCGCCCGGAGAAATGGCAGAGCGGTCGAATGCGGCGGTCTTGAAAACCGTTGACCTCGCGAGGGGTCCGGGGGTTCGAATCCCTCTTTCTCCGCAACAAAAAACGAAGGTTGATTAACCTTCGTTTTTTATTTGTACTTTATTATTCTCTGAAACATTATCCGAATTTAATGGTCAAGCCCATTAAAAAAGGCTAATTATCACCTGCACACTTAACAAAATAAAATATAAAACAGGTTTTTTCTATTTTATCGGCTACAGCTATTTTGCGAGCAAGGGCTATTGGTAATTAGCAAACCGAATAACCCTCCCATAACAATACTGCTATAAGGGCTACTTGTAATTGCACATGTTCCAGATGAACAGCCAATAAAAAAGTAGTATAAGAAACCTAAAATTCCTCCAACCATTACCCCAAGAGCAGGTCTCCAAAATATCCAAGATTTCAGTAAACCCTTTAAACCTTTAGGTTTATTCTGCATTTCACAATTATTATCCATATATTTATATATTTATATTATTACATACAAATGTAAACAAATTTTAGATATAATACCCATTCAATTGGAAAAAGAGAAAGGTATAATAACGTCAGTTCGATATAAGCAAGCATTGTATAATGCGTATTTACAATATATTATAGATTTATGGCTTTGTTTTGGAATATTGGAATAATGGAATTTTGAGATATCTTACCACATTTCTCTTCCCTGTCTACCAGGCAGGCATTGTTACATTTTCCCATCATTCCATTCTATCGTATATCATAAAATTCTGTTAGGCAAATAAATAGATAACTTTTAGATTGAACTCACGTTATTGTATTGTATAATCGAAGGAAAGTACCTACTTTTGCACACCTTATATATATACATCGACCAAAAAGGAGAGATGCCAGAGCGGTCGAATGGGGCGGTCTCGAAAACCGTTGATCTGGGTAACCGGATCCGAGGGTTCGAATCCCTCTCTCTCCGCCAAAAGAACACCCAACCCGCTGTAAAGCGGGTTTTTTATTTACAAGATGGCTGAGCAAGCAACGCTTGAACGAGGACAGATGGTAAAAAAATGAGCGTAGCAATGAATGGGAATTCTTCTGCAATCACCCCTTCAATGAAACATTGAAAGGTAATCCCTCTCACTGCAAACAAAAAAACGAAAGTCAAACCGACTTTCGTTTTTTTATACACTATTTATACCATATCATAAGGTTTGTAGGTTGTATAGCTTTGTATAAATTCCATTCAAAGCGATCAACTCCTCGTGCTTACCCCGTTCAACAATCTCACCCTCATGAAACACACAAATTAAATCAGCATTACGAACGGTTGATAATCGGTGAGCTATTACTACCGAGGTACGGTGCAGCATTAAATTCTCGATTGCATCCTGAACCAACTTTTCAGATTCTGTATCCAATGCGCTTGTCGCCTCATCGAGTATCATGATGGGAGGGTTTTTTACCATTGCTCTCGCAATGCTCACCCGCTGCCTTTGTCCACCCGACATCTTGTTTCCCCTATCGCCAATATTGGTATAGTAACCATTCGTACTTGCAGCTATAAAATCATGAGCATTGGCAATCTTTGCAGCGCTGATTACATCATCCATCGTGGCTGATTCTAATCCGAATGCAATATTATTGTAGAATGTATCATTGAAAAGTATGGGTTCCTGATTTACATTACCCATCATTGCCCTTAAGCTTTCGAGGGTAAAGTCTTTTATATTCAAACCATCTATCAAAATCTCGCCCTCTTCAAGGTCGTAGAATCTTGGAAGTAAATCAACGAAAGTACTCTTACCCGAACCCGATTGACCCACTAAAGCTATGGTTTTACCTTTCTCAATTTTAAGGTTTATGTTTTTAAGAACATAGTCGTTTTCGTACTTAAAACTAACGTTTCTGTACTCAATTGATGAATTAAATATAGAAATAGCTTTAGCATCAACCTTATTACTAATCATGGTCTCGGCGCCAAGAATGGTTTCGATTCTATCTGCCGAGGCCAACCCTTTTATAATATTAAAATAAGCTGTTGAGAAAGATTTTGCTGGATTGATTATCATATAAAACATTCCAACATATACAATTAAACCAGCACCATTCAATGAACCTGTTCCATTAATAATCATTGTTCCTCCGTACCAAAGCACTAGTGCAACCACAATAGTACCTAAGAATTCGCTTACAGGTGAAGCCAAGTCACGCCTTCGAGACATTTTTATCATTAAAAGCGAATAGAAGCTGTTTGTACTCTCAAACTTCCTTGTAACTTTTTCCTCTGCGTTAAATGCTTTAATGATTCTTAACCCCCCGAGAGCTTCTTCTAATATAGAAAGGAGGTTTCCCATCCGCTTCTGCCCTTTAAAGGATGATTTTCGAAGATTTCTTCCTATTCGACCTATAATAAACCCTGATATTGGCAAAAGAATAAAAACAAAAAGCGTTAACCCTGGACTCATAAGAATAAGAGAGACCAGATATACAATTATCGTAATTGGATCCCGAAAGAACATTTCTAGCGATCGGACAATAGATACCTCTACTTCGTTGACATCATTTGTCATCTTACTAATGATATCACCTTTCTTCTCATCGGAAAAATAGCTTAATGGAAGAATCATAATTTTTCGGAACAGCTCATTCCGAATATCCATTACCACTCCAGTTCTAACCGGAGAGAGAAACCATAATGAGAAGTATATGAAAAGGTTCTTTAATAAAGACCCAACAATTACAAGAGTGATAATAAACATCAAGGCGTAAGTAGCACCATAATCCGTAATAATGGAGGTAATTAACGAATTAAAAGAATGCTTAATATTGCTTATGAACGAAGTGGATAAATCAGGTTGAGTTGAAACAAAATCAGCAGTTTTGAATAGTATCTGTAAAAAAGGGATCATTGCAACTAAGGAAAATAGCCCAAAGATTGAACCAAGAATATTACAAATAATATTTGCAATGGCATACCACTTATAAGGATAAACAAAACGAAATACCTTAAAAAATCTCTTCATTTAATTAGCGTATGGGTTTGTTACTTATTCAAATTCTAACAAAGATAGAAATTAATCTTACTATTGGATAAGCAATGTTTATTGAACAATTCACAAAGAAAGCTAATGAATTCCTGTATAGCTAAAGGGGGTTATACGTTTCAATCTCTCCTTTACATCGGGCTTAACATCCAAACTATCAATAAATTGAGTAATGTCCTGATGGGTTAAAACCTTATTTGTTCTTGTTAAATCCCTTAGAGCCTCATAAGGGTTAGGGTAACCCTCACTCCTCAATACGGTTTGAATGGCCTCCGCAACAACGCTCCAATTCCTTTCCAAATCAGCATTGATGGCATCGACATTAAGCAATAGCTTATCAATCCCCTTTAGCAATGATTTGAAAGATATAATGGTATGAGCCATAGGAGTGCCAAGGTTTCGCAAAACGGTGCTATCGGTTAAATCACGCTGAAGGCGTGAGATAGGAAGCTTTGCCGAAAGATGCTCAAACAAGGCATTGGCTACCCCAAAATTACCTTCGGCATTCTCGAAATCGATTGGATTCACCTTATGGGGCATTGCAGATGATCCTACTTCCCTTTGCTTAATCTTCTGTTTAAAATACTCCATTGATATATAAGTCCACATATCCCTACTAAAATCGATAAGGATGTTGTTTATCCTTTTCAAACAATCCAGCTGAGCGGCAAGGTTGTCATAATGCTCAATTTGGGTAGTAGTTTGCGATCGTTCAAGACCAAGTGTTTGATTTACAAAACCATTAGCAAACTTAACCCAATCAACCATTGGGTATGCGATATGGTGCGCATTAAAATTCCCCGTTGCTCCACCGAACTTTGCAGAGTAAGGTATCGCTTTAAGTTGCATCAGCTGAATTTCAAGGCGCTCAACGAATACTCTAATCTCCTTACCCAATGACGTAGGCGAAGCAGGCTGCCCATGTGTTCGGGCTAGCATTGGAATACCTAGCCATTCATTCGATTGTTGCTTCAGCTTATCGATTATTTGGTTTATACTAGAATAGTAAACCTCATTCAATGTATCCCTCATCATTAAAGGGAACGCCGTATTATTGATATCCTGAGAGGTTAGCCCGAAATGGATGAACTCTTTATAGCTGCTAAGATTAAGAATATCTAATTTCTCCTTTAGAAAATACTCCACCGCCTTTACATCATGATTTGTAGTATTCTCAATTTCCTTAATACGCATTGCATCCTCAATAGAGAAGTCTAAATATACTTGTCGAATGCTTTCAAATACTGATTTATCAACCCCTTTGAGCTGTTCTATAGGGATTTGGCTTAGCGCAATAAAGTACTCAACCTCAACGTAAACTCGATATTTTATAAGGGCAAACTCCGAGAAATAGGAGGCTAACTCCTCTACTTTACTACGATATCTACCATCGATAGGCGAAATGGCAGTTAATTGTGTAAGATTCATAGGTAATATTTTAAATCAATTACAAAGTTAATAAACAACCCTTGAAAATCCCTAATATTAGGGATTTAGTTAATAATTTATAAGAAAATGAAGTTATTTATTGATGTTAAAAAACTATTTCCCTGATTTTAGTAATTTCGTGGGTGATTGATTAAACTAACCCCATTTGGATTTGTTTAGTTCCCAAAAGATTAAGTAATGAATGAAAAAATAAGCGTTTCAGCAGTTTCTTACCTTAATACTATCCCATTTGTATTCGGTTTACAGCATACAGGCATTAAGGATTTTATCAATCTAATGCTCGATTACCCCGCTGAATGTGCGAGAAAAGTCATCAGCGGTGAAGCCGATTTGGGATTAGTTCCGGTGGCAGCAATCCCATCTATACCTTTATATAATATAGTATCGGATTTTTGTATAGGAGCCGAAGGTCCTGTTCGAACCGTAGTACTCATGAGCAATTCCCCCATTGAATCACTCGAAAGGGTATATCTTGATTATCAATCAAGAACATCGGTGATACTTGTAAAGGTTTTATCGCAAAATTTATGGAATATCAATCCTGAGTGGACTCCGTTTACCAGCGATCATACTGTAAATGATATAGACCCCTACGATGGGTTGGTGATCATCGGCGATAAGGTGTTTGAGCACGAATCATTTTTTAAGTATAAATACGATCTTGCCGAGGAATGGATACGGCTGACAGGACTTCCTTTCGTTTTTGCAGCTTGGGCTGCAAACAAAAAAATTGATGGCGTTTTTATTGACGCATTTAACAATGCCCTTCGGAAAGGTGTTGAGAATATAACCGAGTCAATTAATTATTACCCACCTAGCAAACTCACAAAGGTAGAAGCGGAGCATTATCTTCGTAATAACATCTCCTTCGATTTCAACAAGGAGAAGCACGAATCGCTAAAACTTTTTTGGAGCCTTGCAAGCTTAGTATAACGTGAGTTCGATAAAAGAATGCTTATTATATCATTATTTATTAGTGCTTTAATACAAATATTATGTTTTTGGAAGACTGGAATAATGGAATAATGGAGTTACTTC
Source organism: Bacteroidales bacterium (assembly GCA_003818205.1). Taxonomy (GTDB): domain Bacteria; phylum Bacteroidota; class Bacteroidia; order Bacteroidales; family Tenuifilaceae; genus UBA8529. The sequence goes on along the minus strand of RPRQ01000001.1, from coordinate 130,145 downwards.
TAACTTACTTCATCCAATATTGGCTCCGCCGTCCGGCAGTTGCCGGATCGCTCCAGTTCCATTTTTCCCTGCCTACCCTGCCTACCGGCAGGCAGGCGGCAGGCAGGCATCATTCCATTTTAACCCAAAAAGTAAAATACTGATAATATGGCATTTAAATTATTTATTACATCGAACTGACGTTAGTATAACCTAATTCAATAGCACAGCAATGGATAGTATTTCTATCAGAGATTTTGAATCCGTAGATTTTGAAGGCCTTATAGACCTATGGCTATTAACAGGTCTTGGCAGCGCACAGCGCGGCGATAATCTAGAAATCATTGAGCAGAGCATTAGCATGGGTGGTAAGATGCTGATGGTAAAGAATTCGAATGGAAAAATCGTAGGCACCTCATGGATGACATTCGACGGGAGGAGGATTCACCTACATCATTTCGGAATTCACCCCGATTACCAACGCAAAGGCATTGGACAAATGCTTGCAATAGAGTCTTTGAAATTTGTTAAGCAGAAAGGCTACCAGGTAAAACTTGAAGTTCATAAGGACAATTATGCAGCCATTGAGCTATATAGAAAATTAGGATTCGCCTACCTTGGCGATTATGATGTTTATATTATTAGGGATTTAGGAATAATTGAGGGTTAGCTAACGCATCGTTTACCGCCGCTGAGAATCCATTGTCATCATTCGACGCAACAACCTTATAGCGCTCCTTTAGCTCAGAAGGAGCATTTGCAACAACATATGAATTTGCGGTTAGCTCGAGCATATCCAAATCGTTAAAATCGTTTCCAATGGAAACAACATCTTTCATCTCGCAGAAAATCTCGTTAGAGCACAGCCACGTAATACCATAGGCCTTAGAAACATCGGGAGGGAAAACCTCCATCCAAATCGAATCCCCATCGAGCGGCGATGTTGTACGAATAATCTTTAAATCGGGGAATTTGCCACTTAATGAGTTGAATAGACAGGGGTTATTGGGTAGAACTGCCAACAGCTGGGTTGCACCATTCGGGAATTCAATACCTGGAATGTAAGGTCGGCAAAACGCTTTATAAACCTCTATTCGTCGAAAGAAATCAGGATTATCATTACTGATGGCGTGGTAGTAGAAAAAGTGGTTATGCGGAATGGTATCGTGAACCATAAAATCTAAGTCAAGCAAAATAAATTCATCTATAACGCTTTGCGTTTCAATTTGAGATAAATGCCGCTGATGAATAATCTGCTTATCGCACCAACGAATAACCCCTGCGCCCGAAGAGAAGATAATATAATCGACAGGGAAGTCATCGCATAGAGCCTTGTTTATCGAATACAGAGAGCGCCCAGTTGCAATAACTCTTACTATGTCATCTTCGCCTAACCTATTTAAGATATCGATATTGGGGTTGCTAGCTGCTCCAACGCTATTCAATAATGTACCATCAAGATCAGTAACAACCATTCTCAACATAAAAACTCATCATTGGCAATAACAACAAAGATAGACATTTAGAAAATTAACATCTTTTAATATCGAAAATAAAGCGCTTTTTCAAACATTAACCTTAAAAAAAACGTTTAATATAAATGATAAGTTATTGCTTTTGACCTATATTTTGAGCATGAACGGTTAATACAGAAATGGTTAATAACTTTAACGTTAAGTTCATGTTAAATAATTTTTAATTCCAAATAGCATTTTATATATTTAAACCTCAAATGCCATCTTAAAAATCTTAATAAATATGACCAAACTAATAACATTTAATGAGCTCAGGAGGATAAAAGACAATCTTCCTACCGGGAGTATGCAGCATATCGCCGATAAATTGAACGTGAATGTGGAAACTGTACGAAATTATTTTGGAGGGACAAATTACGAAAAGGGTGGTGCTGTTGGCTTTCACGTTGAACAAGGTCCTGATGGGGGTGTTGTTACGTTAGATGATACTACAATTCTCGATCTAGCAACTGAGATGATTACAAAGTCGGGGGAATTGGTGTAGAAAACTTTCTATCAATGAGATAAAAAAGCAGGATAAAAGATTGTCCTGCTTTTTATTTTTTACGAAATTGGGGCATCGAATTAATCGTTTCAGATCAATGGAATTACTACTCGAAAGAATCAGCAACTCAGAGCAGAAATGGCTCAAACCGCTTTACAAGCATACAAAAACGCTGTTCGAGAAAACGCATCTTCCCTCTCACGATGCTGAGCACCACCTTAGGGTGTGGTTGCATTGTAGAGGGTTGCTCATTGAGCTCCACAAGGCAGGTATCAAAACCACACATGATACCATTGATAATGCCATTGTAGCATGCTTTTTTCATGATACAGGTTTAACCTTAGATATGAGCGAGAGGCATGGACTTTTAGGACGAAAACTTTGTGAAGAGTACTTCAATCAGAACCCAAAACTAAAAATTTCTGATATGGTAGAGGTGCTAGAAGCCATTGAAATGCACGACGATAAATCAAAAAGGGTTTCCACCGCTTCGACCCATTACACCATGAAAACAATTCTCCGGCTTGTTTCTGCGGCTGACGATCTTGATGCATTGGGCTACATTGGAGTATTTAGGTATTTGGAGATTTACCTAAAAAGAGGAATACCCGAACGAGAAATCCCCAAAAAGGTAACCGTTAACCTCCGTAATAGATTCTCAAACTTCTTAAACACATACTCAGGGCTTCATAAGTACTCTGAAAAGGAAAAGTTTAGGTATAAAGAAACCTATGACTTCTTCACCGAACTCGACTCGCTATTCTATCAGGATTCGATTATTGAAGATAGCCAACTCGCTGTTTTTAAAACTTTAAAAGAGTGCCTAGTTGTAAAGCATTTAGGCATAAACGAAACCATCGAGGAAACGTTACGCAAAAGCTCAAAAGCATATGAACTTGGTTATTTTAGTAAGCTTCGTAATGAACTTGAGGTTACCTCTGCATTGCTCCTCGAATAATTATTATTTCACACCACTAAACGGTTACTTTGAATAAATCATACGATATTGCTGTAATCGGTGCAGGGCCTGCAGGATTAATAGCAGCTGGAAGAGCTGCAATGCTTGGAGTTAAGGTTGTTCTGCTTGAGAAGATGGAGAAACCTGCTCGTAAACTAAGAATAACAGGTAAGGGAAGATGTAACATCACGAACATGAAACCTTTGGAGGATTATCTAAAGGAAATTTCGCCCGAACCAAGGTTCTTACGGCAAGCATTCGGCGCATTCTTCAATCAGGACATTATTAATCTTCTCGATGAGAATGGGGTTGCCACAAAGGTTGAACGCGGTGAGCGAGTTTTTCCATCGAGTGATAAAGCATGGGATGTTGCTGAAGCCTTGATAAATTGGACAAAGAAGAATGGGGCTGAAATTTACAACCATTCACAGGTTAATGCACTAATTGTTGAAAATGGCATTGCGGTTGGAATTAAAGTATGTAATACAAAAACAGGATTATCTGAGCCCATTAGCTGTAAACGTATTATTGTTGCCACAGGGGGTAAATCGTACCCTGCAACAGGTTCCACGGGTGATGGATATAAATTTGCAGAATCAGCAGGGCATACTGTTGTGAAGTTACGCCCATCGCTAGTTGGGGTTGAAACAAAGCAGGTCTTTAAGTCGGGAATCGGACTTGAACTCCGTAATATCTCTGCAACCCTATGGATTGATGGGAAGAAAAGCGCATGTGATTTTGGTGAGGCTGTGCTTACCGATTATGGTTTAGATGGTCCTATTATACTACGATTGAGTAGGCTTATTGTTGATTCAATAATTGCTAAAAAAAGGATTGAGATCGCCCTTGATCTTAAACCTGCGTTAAATGATCAGAAACTTGAAGCACGGCTTCAAAGGGATATTACCGATCTTGGGAAGAAAGATGTAAAATCGTTACTTAAGCTACTCCTACCCTCATTGCTTATTGAAATTTTCATTGATATTTTACGAATTAATCCCATTAAACCTGTTAATCAACTTAATGGCACAGAAAAAAAGGGAATTATTAACCATTTGAAAGATTTACGGTTTGAGGTAACTGGTTATAGGGGTTGGGGAGAGGCGATTATTACAGCGGGAGGAATACCTATAAAAGAGATCAACCCCAAAACGATGGAATCGAAAATTGTTAAAAACCTCTACTTTGCAGGGGAGGTTATCGATGTTGATGGGAATACGGGTGGCTATAATCTTCAAATTGCCTTCTCAACAGGATGGTTAGCAGGCGAATCCTCGGCAAAACAGGTGCTTGAATCTATTTGATGAAGAAATCGAGCATCAGCTCATCCTCTAAATAAGCCTTTAACCTATCACCAATTTGAACAGGACCAACGCCCACAGGGGTACCTGTGAAAATAAGATCACCCGTTCGAAGTGTTATAAACCTTGATACATAGGATATTATACTATCAAATTTGAAAACCAAATCGCTTGTCGTGCCCTTCTGAACAATCGCATCATTCTTTTCGAGCCTGAATCGGATATTGCCTAAGTCGTTGAACTTTCCCTTTGACACAAACTCGCTGATTGGGGCAGCTCCATCAAATGCCTTCGACATCTCCCAGGGCATTCCTTTCTCCTTGCATAATCGTTGAAGATCACGAGCCGTAAAATCAATACCTAGACCAATTTCGCTGAAGTAGCGATGAGCAAATTTTTCGCTGATATTACGCCCCAGCCGATTAATTTTCAGTACCACCTCCAGCTCGTAGTGCAAATCGTTGGTGAATTCTGGATAGAAAAAGGGTTTATTATTCCGAATTATGCTCGAATCAGGTTTAAGAAAGAAAACAGGAACCTCGGGGATAGGATTGTTCATCTCCCGGATATGATCCATGTAATTCAGACCAATACAGATGATTTTCATAGCGTATCCATTTATTGAACAAATATAACAATTTGATTAAAAAGTATATCTATAGCTCAGCCCAAAACCATCCTTTCCAATAAGAATAGGCATTATGGTAGAGGAGTTTGCAAAACCCGAAAGCCTTTTGGGTAAAACCATATGCCCTCGGGAAACTGCAATTTTCCCGTATGTATAACCAATGGCTAACGCAAGGGGGTAATCGCTAATCCAGTGAACACCGTTGTTCATCATCGAAAAGCCCACCAAGCCCATAATGGAGTATCCAACAGGTTTAATGTACCGGTTATCAGGGTAATTACCTGATAGAATTGTTATTGTAGCCATTACCGTTGCCAAGTGCCCCGAAGGGAATGCATCGAAGTGCGACACATTCTTTTGATATTCCCCAGGATTAGGGAATGGTCGCCATCTCCCTCCTCTCTCGGTTGCTTGAAAAGGGCTTTCACGACCAGTTATGCGTTTAATAAATTGCGTGGTAACGGCAAGCGTAATAAACATCTCGGCCAATTGCGATGATGTTTGAAGGGCTCGGTAGTCCTTAGCAATAGCCCCATACCCATAGAAACTACCTGCGATGACTATACTCGGCCAACCCTCACCAATAAAGTAGATCGTGGAGTTTAGGTTTTGGGGAATATCCAGCAGCGGCACCCTAAAGCCGCCCAATTTCAGGTCTAATACGTTCTTTGATTTTCTTTCGGGATCGATATTCAAATACCTTCCAAATTGTTGTGTAGCATCTAAAATCTGCTGATCGTATGCAATTAAAATAGCCGTTCCACCTAGGATGATTCCTAATTTAGGTAAGTTATTCTTTCGAAAGCTGATTTTGAAAAACCTAACAAAATCGGATGGTACATTCCGTGCAAACTCAAAAGCCCTTGGTTTGTAATATAGTAAAGAGGTAGAATTATTTAACTCATAAACCTGAGCCCTAGCCAGTTTAACCGTATCTCGGTACGGTCTATAAACAAGCGTATCCCTTCTTTCACTCGCATTGCTTTGATTAACAATCAGTAATAGAAATAGTATGAATACAATACAGAAAAATTGAGGGATGTAAGCAGATTTCATATTTATTTCCATCCCGCCTCCCATTTATTCAATTTCATCTTCTGAACATAACTAGCGGATTGATAGAATATAACTGCTTCTTTCAATAGCTCATCGTCACCCGATTGTTCAATCATTTCGCCTGTTAAACGGTTAAATTTGTAAAAACTCGCCTTTTGCTGAGGGCTTAGAATGGTAAGCCGATCATCTTTAATAAATCCGAGTTTCTGGTAGTTCGCTATAAACGCACGCTCATCGGCAGGGGTCATCTTCAGAATGTCTTTCCCAAAAAACTTACTTTTATAGGTCCAGTTCATAAGCCCAAGCAGGGTTGGTCCCAAATCGATTTGGCTAACCAATTTATCAACCCTTTGAGGTGGAATTAGGTTTGGGTTATAAATTAAACAGGGAATTTGATATTCGAGAACAGGGAGTTCAGTTTGTCCAGCGCTACCAGCACAATGGTCTGCAACTATTACAAAAATTGTATTGTTAAACCAAGGTTTGGTTTTCGCTTTTTGGATTAATTCTCCAATAGCATAATCGCAATACTTAACAGCACCTACCCTACCACCAGGTGATTTAATATCGATAAACCCATCGGGGTAAGTAAATGGACGATGGTTCGAGGTAGTCATCGCAAGGTTTAGAAATGGTTTACCTTCAGCATAGGACATATCTGCCTCTTTAATCACTCTTGTGAAAAGATCCTGATCGCATACACCCCAAGCATTAGCAAAGGTAATTTCACTATCCTCCATCGAACGTTTATCCATAATTTGGTAACCATTATTCTCAAAGAAATAGTTCATATTATCAAAATATCCATTGCCCCCATAAACAAACTTAAGCTCATAACCACGGGCTTTAAATAGTTGACCTAGAGAAAACATGTTCTCGCTATTGGGTCTTTTTATTACACTTTGACCAGGTTTTGGAGGTGCAGATAGCGCAACAGCCTCAAGCCCCCATATTGTCCGTGTTCCGGTGGCATACATATTAGTGAAAAATAACGAGCTGTTTGAAAGCGAATCGAGGTAAGGTGTAATTTTACCACGTTTACTACCCAGATATTCAAGGAACTCTCCGCTTAGGCTTTCAACGGTAATCATTATAACATTGAACCTCTTCTCCTCCCCTTCACCTCCTTTAACTACCCTAGAAATATCATACAAATCAGCAGATTGATATTCACTATTTTCGGTTTTTAGTATTGAGCGTAATTGAGCAAAACTCGCCTCGTTAGGCTGTGTTTTGTAGAACATATTATAATCGAGTTCATTGTTAAGGAACGCAGCAAAAATGGAATATACACCATTCTTGGCTAACTCATTATTGTATCGATTATTCGTTTTTTCAGCCCAAGAATAGCTTACGAATATAAATGACACCACAGGTAATATGAGCAAAATCGCACCGATTGCTATTCTATTGCGTAAAGTGGTTTTTACCAGTAAAAATTGTTTTATTATATCTTTCCTATAAACAAAATAGGTTAAAGCCAAGGATGAAATTGTTAACACCATTAATATGGCAGGCATTGGATATGATTCTTGAATATTACCAATAACCTCAGTAGTATAAATCAAATAGTCAACAGCTATAAAATTGTAACGAACCCCAAACTCCTCCCAAAAGAAATACTCCGAAACACCATTGAAAAGGAAAATATAGAATGTAATAAAGTAAAAAACAAATGTTAGCCACTTGTATAATCTTGAACTATATAGTTTATATGAAATAAAGGTTGTGAACAGCACATAAGGAATCATAAAATATGAAAACGCAACGGTATCGAAAAACAGGCCAACCCCATAAGCCCAGAATATGCCTCCGATTCCAAGATTAACATCGTGAAATGACATGCTTAAAAGTACTGTTCTACTTATAAACGAAACGATGATAAAAATAAAATACAAAAGGAGAATACCTCCAAATCGGTTGTTCAATCCTAATTTCATAGGTATTATATAGGTTAAATTTTTAGACTAAACATTGCAACATTCGAATAATCTATTGATATATAAACACTTGAATGCTTTCACAATATTTTAGAATTAACAAATATATAACCCTTTATCCACTCTAGCAAGAAGATGGTGAAGGAGAAGGTTACAGAATTATAGGGCTTCATATTCATTTTACCTAATATCTGCTATTTTACAACTCAAAGTAGATGTGTATCTTTGGGGCGTTTTAATGATCATCGAAAATGAGCGTACAAAATACGATGCCGAAAGAAAAAATATTATTCCTAATCAACCCAATATCAGGGACGAAGAAGAAGGATAATTTAGCGGAACAAATCCTTAAACTGTTAGACCATTCGAGGTATGAGGCTGAAATACACGTTACCCGTTTTAGGGGTGATGCAACAGGAATTGTTCCGATTAAGATGGCAGAAGGGTATAACAAATTCGTTGCCGTTGGTGGGGATGGAACGGTTAATGAGATTGCTAAAGCATTGGTTGATTCAGAGGGTATTCTTGGAATAATCCCTATAGGTTCAGGCAATGGACTTGCCCGCCATCTGAGAATTCCTATCAACATAGAGAAGGCCATGAAGCTGATAAACCGTGGGAATGTTGAGGCAATTGACTATGGTAGGATTAACGGCTCACCTTTCTTCTGTACCTGCGGTGTAGGCTTCGATGCTCACATTGGGAATGAGTTTGCAAAAAATAAAGGCAGGGGTTTTCTCACTTATATTAAAGTAACCATTTCCGACTTCTTCAACTATAAGCCTAAGAAGTATAAGCTAAAAATTGATAAAATTGGTAAACTTAAAACAAGAGCATTCCTTATTACAGTAGCAAATGCTTCACAGTATGGGAACAACGCCTATATTTCACCAAAAGCTGATATTCAAGATGGGAGATTAGATATTTGCATTCTATCCCCTTTCCGCCTATATAGGGCTCCTGGTATTGGAATTCGATTATTTGCAAAGAAAATTGATAAAAGTTCGCTAATGCACACCGAACAGGCTCAGCAGATTGTACTTAAAAGGAAAAAAGCAGGGGTTGTCCATTACGATGGTGAGCCCTGTGAGATGGGTAAGAAGATTAAAATTAAAATTGTTCCTAAAGGATTAAAGGTTATTCTTCCCTAATATTATTACACAGAGGATCACCGAAAACAGAGGTAATCAAAGAGTTAAATACTTTTATTACAAAAAATCTACTTCTGCTTCATTTTTAGGTATATCCCTGTAAGAACCCGCTTGGTATATAGCGGAAATTCACCGTTCATCATCCAAGCATAGTAACTCGATTCCTTTTCCAATACCCCAACAACCGATTTACCCTTGTGCTTGCCAAAGTTGAATACCTCTACCCCATTCTCATCGAGAATGATTCTTCCGATAAAGTCAACATTACGGGTTTGAGCGCTGTAATCGGCGAGGTAGTCAACATCATTTTTCAGATCGGGGTATCGATCGAGCTGAGCTTTAAGAACATCATAGGTTGCCATTGAATCAGCACCTGCGCTATGCGCATTCTCCAATTCCTTCTCACAATAAAATTTAAGAGCCGCTGCGAGTGTTCTCTTCTCCATTTTATGAAAGATAGTTTGAACATCAATAAACTTGCGCTTTTTAAGGTCGAAATCGATATCCGCCCGAAGAAACTCTTCCGCTAATAACGGGAAATCGAATTTATTGGAGTTAAATCCTGCAAAGTCGCACCCCTCAATGAACTGAACCAACGACTTCGCAATCTCCTTAAATGTAGGTTCGTTCTTAACATCTTCATCGCTAATTCCGTGAATTGCTGTAGTTTCGGGTGGAATTGGCATTCCGGGGTTTACCCTTCGAACCTTCATCTCCTCCTTGCCATCAACATGAATCTTTAGCACAGCAATCTCAACAATTCGGTCTTTGATAATATCAATACCTGTTGTTTCAAGGTCAACAAAAACAATGGGATTCTTTATGTTCAGCTTCATCTGATGGGTTTGTTAAAACTTAAATTAAGTGAATGATAAAAGGCTGATTCAAAATCCATTTTTCAGTAAAAACGATACTTTCAAGTAGCAAATCTTCAAATTCATTTTTACTGACAAAAATCTGTTATTCTGAAACAGCCTTTAAATTATCTATTTAACGTGTGTTCGATTTAAAAAATGATATTAATACTCTAAATTGTAATTTGTTACAAGTTTATCATATGGTATTGGAATGATGCCTGCCTGCCGGTAGGCAGGGAATAGTGGAATAATGGGGTTTCTTCTAACTTTTTTCTTCCCTGTCTGCCGACAGGCAGGCATTATTCCATTTCTCCCATCAAAGTAAAATACTGATAACATAGCACTTAAATTGTTTCTTACATCGAACTGACGTTATTTATAATAATTATGCGCTAATCATCATTGGCATCAAGAGCATAAGAATCTCCTCATCGGGATTCTCGTTAACCAATGGGAAGATTAAACCAGCTCTTGAAGGATCGGAAAGCGAAAGCACTACATCGGATGTTGAAATATTGGCAAGAATTTCTATTAAGAAAACCGATTTAAACCCAATCTCCATCTCATCGCCATCGTATTGCGATTTAAGCCTTTCGTATGCGGAAATCGAGAAATCGAGATCCTGAGCCGAAACGGTTAGCTGATTACCTCCTAATGTAAGCTTAATCAGGTTACTTGCTTGATTTGAGTATACGGCAACACGGCGTAGCGCATTGTAAAGTTCGACCCTATCAACAGATAATTTATTTGGATTATCGGCAGGGATTACTGAGTTGTAGTTTGGATATGAACCCTCAACCAAACGGCAAACCATAGTGTAGTTCGACATAGTGAAAAGGGCATTCTTATCATCGAACTCAAGTGAAATCGCTCCGCTCTCCTTACCAAGGATATTCTTTAGCAACGATGCGGGTTTCTTAGGGAGGATGAATGATGAATCGGAATCCGACTGAACATCCTTACGGCGATACCTAACCAATTTGTGAGCATCGGAGGCAACGAAGGTGAGGCTATTCTGAGCCAACTCCAATAGAATACCGTTCATTACAGGGCGAAGCTCATCATCGGCAGTTGCGAATATGGTTTTTGAGATGCCATTCAGCAGAACCTCGGTAGGAACCTTAACGGTTACCTTACGTTCTGGTTTTAGCTCTGCACGAACAGGAAAATCCTCAGCGGGCTGACCAACAATATTAAACTGACCGTTCTCGGAATGTACGACAATACCCAAGTTTGATTGATTGATATCGAAGGTTAAAGGCTGCTCGGAGAACTCTTTAAGGGTATCGACCAAAATACGGAAAGGGATAGCAACTGCTCCATCCTCCTGAACATTCTCAAGGTGAAGTCGGGTGGATAGCGTGGTTTCCAAATCCGATGCGGTTATCTCAAGCTCGTTCCCTTCGAGCTTGAAAAGAAAATTATCGAGAATTGGTAAGGTATTCTTATTGCTAATTACCCTGCTTACAATGCTAAGATGACTTAACAGTTCGGTACTTGAAACAACGAATTTCATCTGTTATATTTTTTAATGATTATTTAGTTTTATTGCTGAAAATTATATCTTTTCGCTTAATTTATAAAGAGTTTCAGGATCAATATCTGCTTCGTTATCCCACTCTATGGTATCAAAACTCAAATGAACAGTATTGAATAACTCCACCTCACTAAGTTCCTTAAATATGCCTTTGTTTAAGAATGGATTCATATCAAATTGTCGCCTCTCTCCATTCTCAAATGTAAGTAAAAGCTTAAAATTATTAATTGGTTCAACTGCTTTAACTGCTAAATACATTTTCTATTATTTAAGTGGTTCAATAGCAAAAGGTTTCTCACCATTCTGGCATAGCTTCCAATTAGCCATTAACTCATCCTTATGTATTTCAATCCACGCTAAAACTAATTTTAATTGTTTTGGAGGTATATCTCCCTGAATCGTATCACCATTATTTATTCCAATTACGGCAGTACTATCTTGGTAATAAACATGAATATGCGGCGGATTATGTTCGCTTGGAGCATAGTACATTCTAACGATTATCCCAAAAAACATCGATAGCGTAGGCATATTCAAACTTTTATTGTGCAAAGATACAATTCCTTTTCTCCTATATCAAGCAAATAGTATGAACGTCGATCATCTAAAAAAACAACTACCTAACTCTTTATCCTTGAAAACCAAAGATATTGCTTAATTAATTTCAAGTACCAATAATACAAATTTTACCCATAAGGACAAAGGTAAATTTAGTTTTTCAATCGAAAAGATGATAAGTCCTTGAGCACAGGGTCAAACACGGTGTAATTCGCTATGGCAATAATTGCATCGTTGTTAAATGAGATGTACAATCGATTTAGGTCGAACTTAACGGTTCGACCAAACTCATCCCTGTACTCATCAACAGGGATTGGGTAGGTTTTAAGGACTAACTTTATGCCACTGGCCAGGGTTATTGTAAAAATTTGCTCGGGTTGAGACATTACAATCGCAGCCCGCTCCTCGGCTGACGACTTACTTAACAATTTTTCGAACGAAAGATCGGTAAGACTAAATATAAATCGAGCAAGACCTGTGGTATCGAACTTTTCAATGCTTCTATCGAAATATGTGGCTTTTAGATGAATCCCCTCATTGTCGAGCGAAACGGCGAACGATTTTTCAGGAGCGTTAGGTATCTCAACATCAATACGAGCAATTTGGCTTAGGTCGGCTATGAAAAGCCTATTGCTTTTCCAATAGTCAGGGTCGAGAACGAAAAGAGAAGCAACATCTCCTTTAAAACCAACGAGCTGAAGAGCGAATGCTATTTCAGAGCTATTCAATTTCCCTATTGTACCCAATTTATAGGTTTGAGTTGCAAGGATGGAGTACCCTTTTAAGAAACTTTCACCATTATAAATATTAACCTTTATCCCATTTGATTCAAGAGCTGATGTTAGGCTATCGTTCACCGTTTTAGGAATTGGAGATTTAGCATCAATACGAACAATAACGTTCATAAGCGCCTTAATCGCCTCACTCCTAGTTTTATAATTATCGTTTAGTATCCAACCCTTGTTGGTTCGGTTTAACTTTATTAAAGTTGAATCGTTGCCAATGGTAATATTGGTAATGCTAGATGTATCGGTAACTGCAAATTCCTTGTTAGATGGACTTATTGAAGCTGAACAGAACCGAAAGAAATACAAATAGGATGCAATAGCTAAAAGAGCTATAAGCCAAATGTATTTTCGAATGAGATGAGTAAACGTCATTGCTTAAACTCCTTAAATCGGTCCAAACTTACGAAACGACAATGATACTATCCTTCGGTTCAAGAGGTATTCATCGATCATTTCTATCAAGACCTTGTTATGTAAGTTTCTAATGTTCATTGAAATTTGGTGTCGATTCAGATTGCTGTAATCTTTTTTAGATATTACTGTCTGCACTGTTCCACTATCTAATTTTCGGTTTATTATGATTTTAATTGCAATTCTTGTAGGTTTGACAAGCAAAGATAAATAGGAGGTAAATTCATTTCCATTAAATTCTTTCGTCAATATCTTTATTAAAGTCGGTCAACTTGTTCTTTATCTTGCTGATTTCTTCTACAATTGCCTCTTCAACCTTAGCCTTTGAAACACCATCTTTATTAATCTCTGCAATGATAGCAGTCGTATTTGTAGGTAATGAATTCTTCTGAAGTTCTTCCTGAACTGATTCTATTGAATTTAAGACCGTTTGCTCTTCGGTCAAAATGGTGTATAAGTCAGCCCTTTTATCCTCTGATGTTATGGTTTTTTTAAATATTGAGAATTCGTCCCGAATAGATAATCTATCAAGTGTTTCTTTGAATGATGAATTGTAAATATTTGTAAAAAAGGGTGTTTTTTTATAATTTACATCTATTGCATCGTAAAGCAAATCAAAAATAAGATAATCCTTATCCCCATTTCTTATATATGCTTTTGCAACCCAAACATATTTAGGTAAGGATTCAAATAGTATTTCAGCTGCACAGCTATTGTATTGTTTATCATTCTTAATTAACTCTGATCTTATTTCTTCTTTGTATTTATTGCTTTCGATAAGATAAATATCCCAAGTAAATTTTAGTTCAATGTGCATATCAAAAACAAAATCTAAGATTGTAGCCTCCTCTAGAATATTCTCAAAAGTTACTTTAATTGTATTAACAAGCGGAACTATAATACAAATAGCATTTGCACCTAACCCAATTTCTGAATTTATATTATCCCACCATGAGGTATTAAATTGATATCCTTTACTTACAAATTCAACTCTTGAAAATGGTCCTGTTTGGTCATCATGGGCATAGAACTTGATAATCTCATTACTCTGAAGTTCAAGATCAATTTTACTAATCCTCTTTGTTTTCTTTTTGGTATGAGAAAACCTATATCCGTTTATTGTAATCAGGTGTTCTCCTCTTTTTTCAATATCCATACCCATAAGAATAGGGATACCCATTCGGGAATAAGCATATACAAATGATTTTAGCCATTTGTTGTCAGATATGTATTCCGATGATACTCTCAGCTCAGAAATCAAACCGATTGCATGAACAGCCATGCAGATTTGAGAAATTTCTAACCCATTACTTGGAAAACTTTTACCTGTGTGAAAGGAGTCGTAACCTGCTGAGATTGTTATATCGCTTGGATTGGGAACGGAAGTGTGAAATAATTCTCTCGTTTTTTGAAACGCAAACCATAACGCTGAACTGGCACAAGATCCTACTATTCCATCCTGTTCCTGATATGGAAGAGATTCGATATTTAGCGTTTTACCGAATAAATTTACAGAATAGTCTCGTTTTGCAGTGTAGAATCGTTTATCTTTTTTATCGTACGGCTTTATAAGCGTTGCACCAATTACTCCCTTAGGCAAAGGCTTCACGACAATATATCCCAAGTAAGATTTCCAATTTTTATCATACTCGCATTTGCTATCTGTTAGCATTCTAACAAATGTATTGTCATCGAACTTCTCTCTGAAAAAGTGAACCCTCCTACACTTCTTCAAATAAGGCCTATAGCAATGTGCATAGTAGTTTATATAATCGCCCAGATAGGATGCGCTTGTATAATCCTTTTCAAGTAAGATTGTTTGAGCTTTCAATCCGTCAGCATCTTTCCACAAGTAGTTTAGAAAGTATTTAAAGTGGAATCTGTTTTCTATTTTTTCTTCAACCTTAACGTTAGGGTAGGTCAAGCACTCTGCTAAGTATTTTGCAAACTCTTCGTCATTCTCTACTGGAAAAACTTCAAACTTGTTTTTATTCGTACTCGACATTTAGGGAACAGTATTTCTCAAAAAAAAACCCCAAAAATGGGGCTCTTTTTTTTAAATTTATAGTGCTAGGATTATCTTCTAAACTCTTTATTCAATGACACTTTATCAATTTCCTTACTTTTTCTAATAATAAATCGTTGGATATTTAAAGTTTTTAAATTTTCACTGAATTTTCCTTGTGCATCAAGTTCATCAAACGATTTTTCTTCAACCTGCCTTTCAACATTGAAAACTAGCTTATTGTCAACAACTTCATGCGTAAGGACAGCGACCTTCATTATAACTAATTGATTTTAAATTACTTTAATCTCGTTTACAAAAACAGTAAGCAAATGTAATACCATTTGGGATAATTTCCAACTAATCTTATCAATTTAATTTCAGGTAACTATTCAGCTTTAGAAGAAATAAAAAACAAGAAAACCACGGAGACACAGAGAACACAGAAACAAACAGAGATGATTATTCAAAAAAATATTGGTATTGCATGCCATAAACCAGTTTGCCAAGTTATGTCCCGATTCTTTTCTGTTACTTGTAAAACAATTGCTAAAAGAAAACTCTGTGATCCCCGCCTGCCAAGGCTCGGCGGGCAGGTCAGTGTCTCCGTGGTGAATAGTTACAATTTCAGAAATCATTTTCAATCTCTTCTACTGTAATTATACGTCTTACTAGCTCTAACGGATTTGCATTAAATTTAGTTTCGCTAGTTAAAAAATTAACTAAACCATCAACATCTTTTTTTGCGGGAACTACCAAATACTTAATATCCTCTGTCTGAAAATCTATCTTTTTAGTAAGCATCGTTGAATTCGCTATATCTCTTTCATGTAAGTTATTGTAATCTTTTTCAGCAAGATAAAAGTAATCATCCGATTCAGATACTACTGGTAGGTAGCGCCACTCCTTCTCATCGTAAAAAGTTAAAAAGTCATCACCCTGCTTCCCTTGATAAAGTTTACAGTATCTCAGAATATGATACAAATGAAACTCCAAATCAACCAAACTACCTTTTGTTTCAGGAGTTGCTGTTTTTTCAATTTTTTTAAGCTTGGAAAGCAGCAAAGTGAGCTGTTCAATAATTTGAGACTCGGAGGATGGTAAATACAATACTGGGTTCAATTTGTTTTTTATTCCCCATTCTTTCGTTAATCCAATACCAAACTTACCATAAATCCACATATGATCCTTTAACTGGGAGATAGGAATATCGCAAAAGCAAACCATTGGAAATGCGTTTTTAAATTCAGCTCCTGATTTGTTGAATAAGATTGAAAGGTCTTCTAAATAGAATCTTGGAATAAATCCATTTTGTAGTTTCAAATAAAAATACTTTGCTTCGGATGTAAAATTAAAAAGCGTATTTGAGCTTAGTCGTTCTTTCTTTATCATTACTTCATTGGCAGTTAAGTCGTTTGGCGATAATTGCTATCAAATATCCTTGTGCAAACAGCTATGCAGCAGAACCACACAGGAAGATAATCTCCCATAGCCATACAACGCTGAATGAAAGCCAAGTTAGCAAAAACTTAACTAACTACAAATTTAAAATTCGGCAGAAATCGATTGAGGTTGAAGATATTTTCAAGTCAACGATGCCTTAATAATTATCGTGTAAATTTTCTCTTTCTGATGTAAAGCCATACCAATCCAGCAATAATAAGAATTACCGAAGGTGTTATAAGGTTAAATAGCTGCCATGCAATCCTCGATTCGGTAATCTTCTTCCTATCGAGCATCCTAAGTTTAAAATCGCGAGTTCTCAGGCTCATCAAGCCGCGATCGTCATCAAGGTACTTAACCATGTTCATGACCAAATCCTTATTACCAAATGTTTTCTTGGTATAGCGGTCGTACCCCAAAGGTGATATAAAAGCACCATCGGGTCGATGGCGAACATCGTTTTTGATGATATCTGCATCAGAAACAACAATCATCCTAGTAGGTTCACTTATTGGCTTGAAATCAAAGGGTTTTCCATGATTCAGCTTTGATAAGGGCCTATTCTGAAATACCGATTTAAAAGTTCCCTCAAGCAGAAGGGCAACAGGAATATTGGAATGCCTGAACTCTCGTTCCAGAGGGCTTCTATTTATCTCGCCCAAGTTCACGAATAGCGGCACATTCAGGGTTCGTGAGCTCGGCGATGTGGTTAAAAATATGGTTTTCTTCACATCATCACTTCCACCTACCGTATCGATTGGGCTAATGAATTGCGCTTTGATCATATTCAGGTTTCGTGTAATCGGGTTACCCCCCGATGCTGATAAAAGCGGGTAGTAAACCCAAGGAGAAGCAACAAATTTTGGCTCCTGACCTGGCAGAGAAGTGTTGACAGGTATGAAAGCGCATTGTAAATCCTGAATTAACGATGGGTTTAACCTAACCCCATAACGGAATAGCTGATCGTCGAGGTTGTGCTGATTAATATTAGCCAATGTGGTTGCTCCCTGCGAAAGGCTATCGACGCTTACTGAAACAGGATCGACCAACCAAAGCACTAGACCCCCTTTCATAATGTACTGATCGATTACTAGTTTATCGGCCTCGGGAACAGGGCTGATTGGCCCCGCAATGATTACAATTTTATAAGGATCAAGCGCAGCGATATCGCCATTCATCTCTACCCTATACGTATCGTAGTATTCCGATAAATTTTTATCGATATCGCCCGATTCGTATTGATCTAATTCACCGTGCCCAAGGAGAAAAGCAAGTTTGGGCAGCTCTTCGGTACTTAACTTTATAATGGCATCAACTAAGTAGAACTCAAAGTTCTGAATGGATAAGTTGATATTCTCATCGCCCGAAAGGGCAGGGTTATTATTAAGCAGATTGATCGCAATCTCTTTACCCAAATATGAGATAATACAACCAGGGTAGAGCAGTTTCTGAGCCTTACCACCATCCTTTTCGTTAACCTGAACATTGGTTGGTTGTAGGCCCTTATCGATTAAGTCTTTAAATAGCTCATCCCGAACCTTGGGGTCTGTACTCTCTGAAGGGTTAATGAACTCATATTGAATATCTTCACCAGCATAAACCCTGAACTCATCGAGGGTTTCCTTTAGCGACTTTTGCATTCGCTGAAAGCCAATGGGCATATCACCATCCAAGAATACCTTGATGTAAGCAGCATCCTTTAACCCCTTTAGGGTATTCTTTGTAACCGTTGATAGGGTGTATCGTTTTTCAGAGGTTAAATCGATTCGCCAATAAATAATGCTTGAGATGTAGCTGATGAAGATTATCGCTGTAATTGATACTATTAGCTGAACTATATTTCTTTTCTTTTCTTGATGTGGCATGTTAAAAGCAAATTAGATTTACCATTTTCTGCTTTGAATTTTGATGCGAGCTGCAATGATAAAAAATGTTGAGAGACAAGCAAAATAGATAACATCGCGGGTATCGATAACGCCACGGCTCATCGAGCTATAGTGCTCGTTAATACCCAGCTGAACAAGAAAATATTTAAATTCGGAAAAAGCTCCAAGCGAGGCAATGGATTCGAATCCGCTAAAGAAGAATAACGAGATAACAATGGCTAGCAAAAACGAAACAATCTGATTATCGGTAAAACTCGACGAAAAAACTCCAATGGCAGCATAACCTGCGGCAAGAAAAAACAGGCCGATAAACGATCCCCAAGTACCCCCAGTATCGATATTGCCAACAGGGCTACCTAAAAGGTATATGGATAGAAAAAATGTTAGAGAAGGAATCAATATAAGCAGAACAAGTAATACCGATGCGAAATACTTCCCAAGCACTAAATTTAAATCGCTGATTGGACGGGTAAGCAGTAGCTCAATTGTACCGTTCTTCTTCTCCTCGGCAAAGGTTTTCATGGTAATTGCAGGAACGAGGAATAGGAATACCCAAGGGGCAATAACAAAAAGGGTCTCAAGTGTTGAGTAACCGCTATCTAGAATATTCATTGCACCAGGGAACACCCAAATAGCAAGCCCGTTAATAACAAGGAATAATGCTGCTGCAATGTAACCGCTTAACGATGAAAAAAAACCACTAACCTCTTTTACAAATATTGCAAACATCGATTATTAATTAAAAATGAAAAATACTACTGAATAATCTTTACTGCGTCAACCTTTACTGTGTCTTTTTTATCAAAATCGCCATCAATAATTGGCGTTGATAGGGCAACTTCAGCAATATTCACAATTCTTACCCCTTTATAGTAATAGTATATTATTTTATCGTATTTCCAACCCCTCATAGCCATTTGCATTGCACCCTCTTGGCATAAACCCACACCATGACCGTAACCACGACCGTTTAGCCTCACCTCGTTTTTATGAACCTGAACAGAGAAATACGCAGAACGAAGCCCGAAGTAGCTTCGGAATTGAGTCATCGGAATTTTCTGATTTAATATCGGATAATAAGCAGGACGAAACTTCGGTTTATAACTATATTGCTTAACATCAGCAATTAGCGTAGTATCTACCCCTTTGGATTGAAGAAATATTTTCCAGTTCCTAAGCGTAATGGTAACCTCCCAACTGGCATTTCGGGAACTCGTACAATACTTATCCTCAACCGACACGAGATAAGGTTTTGAGGTTAGCCACACATCCTGCGAATTGGCTGTAAAACCTCCACAATTGGAGTGGAACGCAGCGGTTATAAACTGCTTTGATGTATCAACAATAACCTCACCTTCAGTTGCAAGTGTAGCTTCGTAAATACTCCTATCAAATCCAATAATTCCCTTATATGCTTGGCAATGCGTTCCATCGCAAAGATTAAAGCCCTCGCCTTTGTGCTTCTCCAGATGACCCATAGCAAAAGTCCTTGCAATCAACGATTGTGCTTTGTAAAACTCCTCCTCCCGATTTGGACCCGCCTCGGCTTCAACAACGCAGGCAATGTACTTCTCACGGTCAATCATGTTAATGGTCATCAACCGATTGAACTCCACATAAAAGCTGAGATTATCGTTATACTTCCTAGCAGGAAAGGATGGAAGAATGGGTTTAACCCTGATAACATCCTCCTCGGTTTGACCAACTATGGATACCCTTGCCCATGTTCCAAGGTTAGAGTTTGCATCCCGAACAAGTATAGAATCGCCAATTTTGCTCAGGTAAATAATCTGATCGGTTAAAAGTTTAATTTCACCCTTAGCGGTTATCAATTTATAGCTACCCTCGGTTGGAGTAATAAGAACAGTATTTAAGTTTAAATCGTTAAAAAGGCTAATGCCAACTTTCTGTGAATAAATATTAGTGCTAAGCAAAAAACCTAAAACCGATAAGATAATCCTATTCATTGCAAATTCAAGATTAGTTCATTAAAATACTCACAACCCTTGCGCCAACTCGCTCCGATGCACCCTCACCACCTAAGACCTCTTTTAACTTTGAAAAATCGTTAAGCATCTCATTACGTTTAGGGTTACCCGGTAGCAGGGTTGACGTCTCCTTATACAATCGGGAGGGATTCAGATCATACTGTTTAAGTTCGGTAACCACCTCGCGATTCATAATGAGGTTTACCAGCGAAATATACTTAACCTTAATGACAATCCATGCGATAAGCATGGATAACAAGCCTCCCTTATAGCAAACTACCTCAGGGGTATCGAGTAAAGCCGATTCCAATGTAGCCGTCCCAGAGGTTACCAATGCTAACGTGCTATGCTTAAATAGCTGATAGGTTTGATTATATACAATTGAAACAGGGGTATCGTTTATATACTGCTGGTAAACGCTAAGGTTAAGCGATGGCGCACCAGCAATAACAAATTGGTAATCGGGAAACTTTTCAACCATCTTCAGCATTTGGGGTAGGTTATACTTAATCTCCTGCTTTCGGCTACCCGCAACTAGAGCAATAATTGGCTTTTCGGGCAGGCTATTCTGCTTTACAAAATCGTTGAACGTTTGATCCTTATTCAACTTAAAAGCTATAGCATCGATGGATGGATTACCCTCAAAAATTGGCTCGATGGAATGATTTCGGAAATACTCTATCTCGAATGGAAAGATGATAAAAAGTTGATCGACATACCTCTTGATAATCTTAACCCTTGATTCCTTCCATGCCCAAACCTTCGGAGCTATGTAGTAGAATACCTTAAACCCCGACTCCTTTGAGAATCGGGCAATGCGAAGATTAAAACCAGGATAGTCAACCAGAATAACTACATCGGGTTTGTAGGTAATAATATCCTCCTTGCAGGCTTTTAGGTTCTGGGCAATTGACCTAATATTCATCAATACCTCGATAAAACCCATAAAAGCCATCTCACGGTAGTGCTTAACGAGAGTACCCCCTTGGGCTTTCATCAAATCGCCACCAAAAAAACGAAACTCAGCGTTCGAATCCTTTTTTTTGATCCCACGCATTAGATTCGATGCGTGTAAATCGCCAGATGCTTCACCTGCAACAATATAATACTTCATCTAATCAATCAGTAAATTGAGGTTAAACCTAACCAAAGATTTTTATACCAAAAACAAACAAAGCGATAATAAAAGTGGCGGTTAAAACACCCTTTGCGGCATTTAGCCTGTTAGCCCAAACGAATAGGAAGAATACCCCTGCGCTTGGAATAACTGCTAGGCTCAACACCTTGGAGAAAAGACTCTTTACCATAATCATTTCGTAGTACGTAATATTACTATTCTTTGAGTAGGCAACAAAATAGAATACTAATAGCGTAATGGTGGGTACAATTAATCCGAGTACAAGTCCGATCCAAAACTTATCGATTTTTTGTAGCATATTTTTTATCGTTTATAGTAAAATTCCATGTTCTCAACCTTTCTAATTCCTGATATCTAGTAAGATCGATGGTTATGGGCACAATCGATATGTACCCATTTGCCAAAGCCCATTCATCGGTATCGGTTGCATCGGGCTCATTATTATGGAAATAGCCAGTTAGCCAAAAATATTCCTGCCCACGTGGGTCGGAGCGTTTATCGAACTCCTCCTTCCAAATCCCGCTGTTCTGCCTGCAAACCTTAACCCCCTTGATTTCATCAATTCTCAGAACAGGAATGTTAACGTTAAGGCATGTACCTGTCATTAACCCTTTTTCTAAAACGTTTTGAACAATGCTTTGGCCAAAATGGACAGCAGCGTTGAAATCGGGGTTGCTAGTATAATCGAGTAACGAAAAGCCAATGGATGGAATATTGTAAAGGCAACCCTCGATGGTTGCTGCCATTGTACCCGAGTAGAAGATGCTTACCGATGAGTTAGACCCATGGTTAACCCCCGATACTATTAAATCGGGTGGTATATGGAAAAGCTGATTCATGGCTAGCTTTACGCAATCAACGGGAGTACCATTCACCGAGTAGAGTTCAACATCATCGGTACGTTTTCGCCGTTTAAGCCTTAATGGCGTTTTAATGGTAATAGCATGCGACATCCCTGAATTGCCCTCATCGGGGGCAACAGCAATAACCCTCCCGAAAGGCTTAACCATTTCGATTAACGCTTCAATCCCTTTGGCACGAAATCCATCATCGTTGGTAACCAGTATTATAGGTTTTCTTTCCTCTGAGCTATTCTCCATCGCAATAACAGTTGACAGCAAAGATATTCAAATCCAACGAAGCCGCAATAAGAATTTTAGTGATTGGGCTCATCCTTATTCAATGTCGTTTACTTTAGGTTGATAAAACGCTGACAGGTTAACCAACTTGATTGACCTTTCAGAGTCGGAAGACCTGAAAGCGTCAATTATAAAAATCCTTAATTAAACGACATTGCATCCTTAATTTTAGAAAACAATTACAATCACTATTGACCGACTAAAATATTACTAATTTATGAAATACTTGATATTACTACATTCAATGTATAGGTCACCCCTGCCTACCGGCAGGCAGGCCTAACGGGGCTTGATTTTCGTTATAATAAGAATTACTACAAATAGGTCATCGCTCTGCGACTTTAAAAAGCAGCATTGCTGCGAACTATTTGTAGAATAGATGATTATATTTTAACTAGAAGCAGCATCGCTGCTACCTATTGAATTTAGATTTTTTTTCTCGGTTAATAATGAATTACAATATTGACTTAGCTGGTTTAGAAAGCAAAAAAAAATCTACTGTATAGTTGTTTCAAATAGAATAAGGATTTAGATTGCTGAACTGCAATAAAAAGAGGCGGATCGTTATAATCCGCCTCTTTAAACTATATGGTTTTGAACTAGTTCATGATATAAGCTTCTGTCCACAAACGAGTAATAATACTTGTCGAGATATAGCCAAAACCGCTAACTCCCCAACTTGTTCCCCAGCTGTTCTGAACGATAAATGCGCTGTAAGCATCGTCATAACCAACAACTGCATAAGCATGTCCACCACCTGAACCAGAGCAGGTTTTAAGAACTGTGTTCTTTAAATTCATAAATGCATTATCAACTGGACCAGCAACCATAATTGCTTTACCGCTATTGATATACGCTTTAAGGTTGCTTGTGCTAATAGTTATGCGAGAATAGGAAGAAATCTTGTAGTTAGCAGCATTTGCCTTCTGAGTTGAATTGGGTTGTATACTACAACCATTGGTTGAGCTATAAGGCATTACCGCCCAGGTAGAAACACCTTGACTTTTAATTAGGTTTAGTGCTGTAGTTGGATATGAACCAGCTGAGCAAGAACCAAGCTTAATCTGATTATAAACGTACTCAGGGCTGAAGATGTTTGTGCTTGTGCTATAAGAACCGCCAGATTGTGCATGTTTTAGAATACTTCTAACAGCATAAGCTGATGCCCAAGCAACGCAAGAACCCTCATTGCCCTGATTTCCGATTGGAGGAGTGCTAAGAACTACTCTACCCTTTACGGTTGGTTCTGGCAAATCTTTCGCTAAATCAATTTTTGCATACTCATCTGCTGGAGTGAGTTCGCAACCCAAAAATCTTGAGAAATCCTCGTCTTGAGCTATTTGAGGATCGGTTTCGGGAGCTAGCAATACATCATCTTTTTGACAAGCAAAGAATACAACTGCAAATCCGATTGCCATGAATAGGGCATACCATTTAAAATTTGTTTTCATAGGTAATAAAATTTAGTTAGGTTTTAAAATCACCACAAAGTTGATGAAATGATCATCCCTAGACCTCAAAGTAATTGCTATTTTACCATGATGAAAACATGATTTTTTGTAGTGAAAACTCCTGACTATTTTTTAAACAATTGATTTTATGAAAGATAGATAAAAAGGTAACAAGGATTAACTTTTCCGAATCTTATACAGCTTCATTATCTCCTCCACATTCTCCTCGATGGCAATTTTTAGGTACTCAATATCAGATTTTATCAATAGTTTACTCTTGATATTACTCCGATGGGTTTCAACGGTGTGTATGCTTATGTGGAGGTTATCCGCAATTTCGCTATTCACTAGACCTCTGCAAATCATGAAGAACACGCTTTTTTCTGTCTTTGTCAATAGGTCTAATTTCTTGGTTTGCTTCTTAAAGGCGTAGCTAATAGCATGGAACGGAATGGTCTTGCCCATATAGTTCTGACCATTTAAAACGCTATCGATGGCTTCAATGAGCTCCTCTGCCACGGCCTCCTTGGGCAAGAAACCATCGGCACCAGCTTCAACCGCCTCTTTTAGCACTTCACTTTCATCATAACTCGTGAGGATTATAATTTTTATGCTTGGATAGTTTTTCTTTACTTCGTGCGTAATCTGAATTCCATTCAAAGAACCTGTTCTTTTAAGCCTAACATCGAGAAGTATGAGCTGAGGTAGCACTGTGCCGCTCTCCAGTAAGCTGAAAAGCTCGCTGCTCGAAGATGCTTCGGCAATCTCAAAGCGTTTTTTTACTTCAAGGATGCTCCTAATCCCATAGCAAAACATCTGAGAGTCATCGGTAATACAAATTCTTATCTTTTCCATTTTACAAATCTTTTTGCTTTATAAGATTAGGTAGGGCAAAGCTGATGGTGGAGCCCTCGGAGTTACTTTCGATCATTAATCGCCCACCGTTTTTCTGAAGAAAATCCTTACATATCAACAAACCAAAGCCCTCGGTATAATCGCTAGAGAGAATCTTAGTTTTGGTCTGATTATCAAACCCATCCCCCTCATCGGTGACCGATATAATTACCTCATTCTCATTCTCCTCAGAAGTTATGCAAACAATGCCCATTTCGGAAAATTTTAGCGCATTAGATAAAAGGTTTCGAAGAATAGTACGAAGCATATTCTCATCGGCAAAAATGGTACTTCCATCCTTTATGAAATTAACTAATCGTATTCCTTTGGTTGTAGCCTGTGGTTCAAAAATTGAAAAAACCTCGTTGACCGTTATTTGCAAATCCAGATGAATGGGCAAAAATGTGATCATACCCCGTTGCGACTTAAACCATTTGGTCAGGTTTTCGACCAATTCATAAATGTCCGATGAGTTATCGTGCATGGAGGTAACCCATTCCTGTAGTTTACTCTTCTCAATCTTCGAAATATTATCCGATAGGCTCTTCGCCATCATCTTGAAGCCCAGCAGGGGAGATTTGAGATCGTGGGTTATTACAGAGATAATTAAATCGCGGGTTTTGTTCAGCTCGACCACATCGGTTATATCAGAGCAAACAATAATAATATTAACCACGTCATCATGCTCATCCTTAATCGGGTTAATCGTAATCTGAAACCAAATGTCATCTTTGATATTGGTTACAAACTGACCCGAGAATGAGATCGGATTCTTTTGCTGAATACTTGAATATATTTTTTCTTCTATGTCAACATCGAAACATAGCTGCGAGAACTTCACCCTATCCTCACTTGTGTAATCGAAGTAGCGATAAAAACTTTTATTCACCCATTCAATTTCACCGTTAACATCTGTTATTATTACCGGGTTATCGGTTTCCTGCGCAACAACCGAAAGCTGCTGAATACTCTTATTCGAGATGTCTAAAAGCTTTGTCTGCGACTCTATCTTCGTTTTCTGATTATTAATCTCAGACGTTCGTTGAGTGATAATATTCTCAAGCTTATACGTCTCCTCCTTATGCTTTTTCTGAACCCTACTGATAATGAACATAATGATAAAGGTAAGCAATAGAATTCCAGCAAGATGAGTGTATATGGTTCTGTACCATGGAGGGGTTATAATAAAATTAACGACAACCGAATCGCTTTCAGCACCAAATACGTTACGTGTTTTAATATAGAATGTGTAACTTCCATCAGGGAGATTCTTGTAATCAAAGCTATTGGAACTCCCCCATTCACTCCATTTTTCTTGATATCCCTTCAAAAAATGGCTATACTGATTATTGGTTTCAGCAATTAAGAAAGGTGATGTTACCGTTATGCTTATTCCGTTTCCAGAATAGGTTAAGTTTTGCCGAATGGTGGCAATGCTATCTCCCAATAAAAACTGATACCCCCCGGTATTTCCTGAACCATTGTATATAATTGAATCGTTGTTTACGCTAATTTTTCGGATTAAGACAACAGGTTTTCGTTTATTCACTTCGCTTTCGATAAAATTCTGTGCGCAAATAACCCCATTCGATGTTCCAAACCACGCCTTATTGGTTGACTCCTGATACACATTCTGAATTCCAAGCCCTTTTAGCCTTCTAAAAACTGAATTATAGTTTGGGTAATAGTTTCCGATTATCTGACAAGGGATTTGGGTTTGCTCATTGAGGTAAAAATACCACAAAGTGCTATCGTTGTATTGATACAATAATGATAAGGCCTTACATTGAAGCAGCTCTGGCAGGATGCCTTGACAATCAGTTATTTGGTAATTTTTCAGGTTGAAGGAATATAACCTGTTTTTATAAATATATTTTATGCTATTGTTTTGCAGATAGGCATAATCAATATTACTCTTCTCCCCGGTTTGCTTGAAGTGGTATAATACTTTGAACTTATCGTTATTCCGTTGAAGATAATAAAACCCATCGGTGCTTGTGCTCACCCAAACATTACCCGAACTATCCTCAATAATATTTAATACTACACTTTTTACCTGAGGGATATAGAGTACGTCGGAGAACTTATACGATGGGTACTTTAGAATCGCTAACCCTTTATTACTGCTTAAAAAAATAATTTTAGGATCTTGCTTCGACTGTAATGCCTTAAGAAACACTATCTTATTGGTTAACGGCTTCGATACATTATCTTTCACAATAAATATCCCCTCTTCGGTGGAAACAAGAAGCGATGAATCGCTACTGTTCTTAATATCCTGATAATATGAAAGGGCCAAGTATCTGAAATTAAACCTGCTAGTTTGGGTAAAATCATTACCTTTCCTCTTCAGTTTATCATCCATAGAATTGGTAAACAGCCCCATGTTTGAGCTATAAAATAAAGAATTCCGAAATTTAGCAATGGAATTTATCGATATTAGGTTCTTCCTATTGTACTCAAGCTTTGAAAAGGGTGATGCGTTTTCGATTTTCAGAACACCATTATCAAGACCAATCCAAATATTCCCATTTCTTGATTCCATGCCATAAAACGAAACATTGGAAGGGAGGATATTATCGATACTAAATTGTTTTTGAAAAGAGCCATCCTTATTTAATAAATAAACGCCTCTATTCAATGTTGCAATGCCAAACCTATCGCCTCTAACTCTAAAAATAATATAGAAACGTTCATCTGTAAATGGTAAGTTTTTGGTAAACAAATTGGTGAGCTTCTTATTCAGAGAACCCTTGGCTAAATTAAAGATATAGAAATGGAATTTATCGGAAACCAAAATATTATCGTTATCGTACTGTAGGATATTGTAGATGATCTTATCCTTAAAGAAATCGCCCCCAGGAACAAGCACCACGCTATTATCAACAACCTTACACAAACCAATGCTTCCCTGCCCGACGTACAGCTCATTCTGGATGCAACCCATTAGCTGAAAATCTGTTTTTGATTCGATAGTAACCAACGAGTTATCCTTTGGGTCATACCTAAAAAGTTTGAGCATGGTATGAAAGTAGATATACGAATTACACTCCTTAACCTGCCATACATCGCTAAAATCGAGCTCTTGATCCTTCAGTAGTGGGCATAATGATTTATATTCAAGAAAGCCTTTACGATCAGGCTCGAAATAGCCGAAAGTCTGAACCGCCCCAACGTATATTCGCCCCGATGGCTGAGCGCAAACAGTTCTAACTCCGCTATTATTATCGGTGGCGTATGTTCTCCAGCTGCTCCCATCGAACTCTAGCAACCCTTTATTGGATGCAACATAGATAAATCCTCTGTGATCCTCACTAATGCACCATGTTTCCTGAGGCAACCCATAGGCATCAATTGGATAGAAATCATAGAAAGGAATTCCGTCATGATTAATTTGGGAATTACTAGCAAATGGCAGTAAAAATAGAAGAAAAACTATTGCCCATAATGATTTCATTGCTAATCAATTTGGGGCAATATAAAAGTTTTTCAACTTTCATCAAATCTGCTCTATTCAAAAAAATAGATTGAATCCATAAATGGGAGCATATGCTTGATGAACTTTATAGTACTAAAATTCTAGTTTAACGTGAGTTCGATCTAAGAAATAGTGGTAATGCTCTAATATGTAATTTGTTACAAATTTTTGATTTGGAATTGGAATGATGCCTGCCTGCCGCCTGCCTGCCGGTAGGCAGGGTAGGCAGGGAACAGTGGAACTGGAGCGATCCGGCAGTTGCCGGATCGCTCCAGTTCCATTTTTCCACTATTCCAATTAATCATTAAGAATATAATGATAATAAACAAGTAGTTAAGTTGCTTCTTACGTCGAGCTCACGTTATTTAGCTAAGAGCTGTAAATGCGTTGGAGATTTCTTGAAGCTTTGAGGGAAATCAATTCTTAGCCATGAAGATACTAAATCACTAAAGAAACATCAAGTTCTACTCGCCACTCTTGACCAATGTTATAAAAACTAAATTTATTGCAATTCAACTTTATTCACTCTTTCGAACCATATAAAGGACATATTTACCACCCTCCTTTTTATGATAGTATATCATCCGATTATCGGGAGAAATGGTAGGTGCTTCAACAAAACCGCTAATACTATTAATTTTGTAAGGCTTACCAAATGGGGTGTTATTCGAACTTCTTATTGCTACAAAAATTTGTGGTTCAGATGTTGCCGAAAATGGCACTGATACCCTTGTAAAGTATAGCTCAAGCATATTGGACGATAAGCAGGCAGCATACTCAAGAGCTGAAGTGTTAACATTTATGAAGGTAGAGTTATCCAGAACTCTCTTCAACGCTCCGTTCTCCTTTTTAGCCAAATAAAAATCTGCTTCATAGGGACCTCCATTTTCATCGAACCGCCCATCAACAAAGAAAAGGTAGTTACCATCCCTACTTATCTCCGCATCAAAGTTAACCCATCCGCTCATATTCTTTGAAATACTCTGAACCAATTCCACGTTCGTTAAGCTATCCTTTCTAAAAATTCCACAATAAATGGTTGATAAGGATTGCCCATAGCTACGTGTTGAAACGAAGAAAAATCTATTGGAATTATCTACCGAAGGTACTCCATCGAGATATGGGGTGTTAGCAAACCGAACCTCACCTATATAGGTGAATTTCAAATCGTCAACCTTTACAGCAAAATGTAGATTCGTATTTACAGATGGGTCATTACTATTATTAAAAAAAAGGGTATCCCCTCCTCTCGACAGGAAGGGCTCCATAATATCATCGCTGTAACCCATCACCTCAACTTTAAGCGGTTGGTCGAATTGAATAGTATCTGATTCATTTGTAGCGTCCTTACAGCTGTAAATTGTAAGGGTTAGTAGCGCAAGAAAAAATCGATTCACATCCACAATTTTTCTTTTTTAACTTATACAACCTGAATAGCAGATACAATAATTATACCGCAATAAAAACTTTATCAGGCTTAGCTGCTGACCTGAACATCCATATTGAAGTGTATAGTACAACTACGCAAACCACCCATTTCAGAATAATTAGCGGGAGCGATTTTACAACATAAGCAGCTAAGAATACTCCTGCCACACCAGCAATGGTAAGCGCAATGGCAGTCTTAGGATCATAAGCATCCTCTTTAACAAACCTCGAACCCCCAGCGGCCATAAGCATGGCGGTAGCAGTCATCATAATAGGGAAAGCGGTTAGCGGATGCATCCCAAACGCAAATACCATGGCCATGCAGGGGGCATAAAACCCAATGCCGATTGTTTGGAGCGCACCAAAAATAAAGGTCATGGCGATAACAACCACCAATTTCCAACCTGTTAGACCTATTGCCTCGCCCCCTAAAGGCAGAAGTTTAAGCAAACCGGCAAGTATGATAAGCGCAACAACCATTAACCCAATTCCCATGCCCATCTGAATCCTACGACGAGGCATTCGGGCTACAACCCCTGCACCCAGCACTGCGCCAATCGGAGCTGCAATTGACATTGAAACTAGGGTTAAGGTATCAACATCAACAGCTGTCATAAATATAAATGCCTGAGCAACTGTAGGAATGGTATTACCCACATTCATTGTGCCTGGGATAATCCTATCGTCAACCAGCTTAAAAAATTTAAATATTGCCGTTTGCTGAGCAAAACTCCCGATTCCAAGCGTATCGAAGAAGTTTGTAATAAAACCTGTTCCGAATAGACCCGACCAGGGTTTATTCGAAAAGGTTTTTCTTTTATTTAAGGCGTCTTTGATATAATAGAAACCGAAGAAAGTTGTCATCAAGCCGAGTATGGCTTTAAGAATAATTATCATATCACTTTTTTATACAATTACTTACAAACTTATTGAAATTGTTTAAACAATAAAACTTTTTCGCACAAAGAAATGTTGAAGAGCTCTGGCTTCATCTGTATCCGTTAAAGAACCTGAAATGGGTTAGCTTCGCATACCACTATAACCCTTATTACTGTTTCACTTCGTTAGGCTTTATTTTCTTGTTTTTGATCTTTAAAGATTTTATAGTATCATTTAACGTATTATGACTCCAGCTATGAAATGTAATAGCCTTTATTAATAATAGTATTGAGCCGATCAAACAAGCAATTGAGAGCATTATCCAGTCAAGTTTAAACAGAGATACATGTAATATTTTAATTGTAAGAACAAGCGAAACTCAATCCAAATTCGTTGCATAAAGACTAATGAAATCCATAGATGAGCTTTTGAAGGCATAATGGGCTTCTGAAAATATCAATGGGCTGCCCAAGACAACCTATTGCTTGACATTTTCGTCAGCCAACATGCTTATCCCTTAAAGGAATCGTCTAAATAAAATGACCATTTTTGTCTATTATACCTAAAGTTAATAAATCTTTCGATTCAATAGCATAAACAAAAACGGCTACTCAAATTAGGATCACCATTTCTACCTACAATTCAAACCTTTAGTTTACAAAGACTTTACCTGATTCTCCTTTGAAGCGTCCTTAATTTTGTATTTTTCAGGCTCGTCATTTACAACCCTTCTGTACCACTCCTTCGGGTAGCCATTATTCTTTGTATCGCCTTTTGAATCACGTATATAACCATCGTTATATTTAGCAATCAGGAGGTCACCAAGGTCCTGCCATTGCTTAATAACCTTGTTTCCTGCACCCACGCTAGTTTCTGTTAAAAATTGAATGGCTTTACCTTTATCGCTCTTCAAAAGGTCAATCGCAATATTTTCAACAGAATCCTGCCTCTGAACAAAGCCATTCTCTAAGCCAAACTGAACGTTTTGCATATCCTTCACCATATCCCTATAGATTAGATTGGAATAGTTCGACACGAAGTTGAAGACCCACCATGCCGATTCGCGCGAGAATTTATTCTCCTCCCCTTTGCCAAAACTTTCGGGAAGTTTATTGATAGAGCAGTACAACGGGGTATAACAGGTAAAATAGGAATCATCGAAGCCAAACCAGAGCAGACCGCCAACTTCGCGGGATAAACCCGACCTAAGCTGTGCAACAAACGAGAAGGAAGCATTATAGGTGGAAATTGGTCGCTCCCAAGAGTGCTTCACGCTATCGACATAAAATGGCAAAGGACGGTTACGTTGTGGAGTGTTGTAGGGTCCTGCAGCTAAGCCTTGGGTCATATCGAATGGAGTCCCTTCGTAATGATCGCGAACTAATCCGAATACATCCAATGTACTTAACGTCTTATCGGGCTTAATGTAGAGCGGGTAAGGTATATCGGTTAAGCCACGATGAAAATCGAATGACAAATTTAACGATGGGGCAACCCTTCGAAACAATGACCAAACCCGAGTTTCGGAGTATTTAAGTTTCTCCGCATTAGCAGGATCGTACGCATTGTTAAACTCAAACGGCTTACCCAATTTTGGGTTGTAGTACCCTTTCTCGATGGCAAAATTGATAACACCTTTGGAGTATAGGCAGTTTTCGGGGTCGTTCAATGGAAATGTTCCGATACGAGCGTGGTTTGCATGAGCGGCTACCATTCCATCGGGTATCCTTATTGCCACCCAATTAGCCCCTTTACCATTACTTCCATTACCAATCATTTCAAGTATCCACGCCTCATTGGGGTCAACAATTGAGAATGATTCACCTTCACTGGCATAGCCGTACTCCTCAACAAGGTCTGTCATAACCTTAATGGCCTCGCGGGCTGTTTTTGACCGCTGAAGAGTGAGCCCAATTAAATCCCAGTAATCGAGGAAATTTTTAGTTGAAATCAGCTCTTCACGGCCAGTAAAAGTAGTCTCGCCGATAGCCAATTGGTATTCGTTGATATGGTTACCCACAACACTGTAGGTCTGCTGAACCTGTTTTATCTTGTTACTTCCAAAGGTGATGTATTCGTCAGCACCAAAAGTTTTCGCAGGTTTTAAACGCAATTTATAGAGGAATTCACCATCGCAGCTATAAAATAGGTAGGCAGAGCCTGTTGATGACGCACCCTTAGTTACTATAAAATTTGTACAGGCATAACCTGAAAATAGTTCAAGAAATGTGATTCCCATTAATAAAAAAGTGATTCGAGCAATCTTTTTCATTGGTTTGGTTTTTGTTTACGGTTGTTCAATTGCAAATAAACCCCAATGAAGCAGCCAAACTCAATGGGGTTTATTGCTTTTATCAGTTTGAAACTATTTATCCACAGGAAATGGTTTGTGAATAGGCCATTTACGGGGGTTCTCGTTGATTTTTTTCATTACCTCATCCACAGCTTTCATCAGCTGGGTATCATAACCCTCGGAGTATTTCTTAGAGTCAACATCAATTATAATATCGGGGGTAACGCCCGTGTTCTCAACCACCCAATCGCCCTTCTCGTTGTAAATTCGGTAATCGGGGGCGGTAAGACCACCACCATCGATAAGGCTGATAAACATCGATACGCCAACCAGTCCTCCCCACGTACGAGTTCCAATTACAGGGCCCATCCTATTCCACTGGAATTCGTAAGGCAGCTCATCGCCACCAGAACCGGCATAACGATTGGTAATCATCGCCATATTGGCCTGAACGGCTAGGAATGGTATGGTTTGGTCAACGGAGTTACGGCGAGTCCAAAAACCGTGAGGTTTTTTCAATAATCTTTGTAGGAATACCTCAGGATCTAGCCCCCCACCGTTAAAACGACCATCGAGGATTATCCCTTCTTTCTTGGTTTGCGAGTAGAAGTACTTTGGAAAATCGGTAGCCGAACCATTCCAGGTATCGGGCATGTAGATATATCCGATTTTACCGTTGGATGCTTTATCAACCGCTAAACGGTTGGATTCAAGCCAATCCATATAGCGAATATTACTTTCGCTGCTCACTGGCTCAACAACCACTTCACGTGCTCCAATGAGCGTTGGTTTTGAGTTAACCGTTAGGGTAACCTGCTTCCCAGCTAATCCGACGAAGTAGTTGTAAACCTCCTTATTCGCCTTAACATCAACATTATTAACCTTGAGAAGATACTCGCCCTCATTGATATTGATACCCGGTTTAGCCAAAGGTGGCCAGGTTTCGCGCGACCAGTCCCTCTCCTTGTATATCTTGCTGAACTGGTAAAGATTACTGGTTAAATCGACCCGATAATCGGCACCAAGCATTCCAACGTTTACCCTATCAGCCTTGCGCTTGCTATCGCCGCCATATACGTAGGTGTGTGATGTATTCAGCTCGCCGATCAGCTCACCAATAATGAAAGTCAAATCCTGACGAGAGGATGCCCTTTCGACCAGTTTACCATACTTCCCCTTCAATAAATTCCAATCCTGACCATGCATATTGGGCTCATAGTAGTAATCGCGCTCCATACGCCACGCATCATCGAAAATTTGCTTCCACTCCTTAACGGGCTCATACCAGATTTTGACTGCGGTAAGTTTTAGCGGGACACCACTCCCACCGCTCGATGGAATAACTGAAACGCCATTATCATTTTGATAGATAATGCTCTCGCCATCGAACGATAGCCTATAGCTGTTAATCTCCTCAACGATGGTACTCTCCTTCCTTTTATTGAATGAATAGACGTAAAGATTCATTGGTCCATGACTACCCACCTCAAAACGGTTGAAACTCCCCTCGTTGGCATTCAAGTAGAATAGCGAAGAGCCATTCAGCGACAGATTCCTGTAGTTTCCTTTCTTTAATGGTAAAGCCTCAACACGATTGGTGATGCCATCAAAGTCGAACCGAACCTGTGTTGATGGAGTCGTTTTGATTGTTGCTTCGGCAGCAAGCTCCTCATCGCTCTTGTATGGAAGGATTGATTTAACATCTTTTCTTAGCGCAATGGCGTAAATTCCTGCAACCTTTTGATAGACCAACTCCCACTCAATATCGCAATAGGTTGGCTCAAATCGGCGATTTGATATGAAGATGATATAATCGCCATCCTTGGTGAAAACAGGGTTAGAATCGCCGAATAAACCATTGCTAAGGCAATTTATAGCCTTTGTTTCGAGCGAGTAAACGTAAAGTTGATACATGAAATCCTTATTCATCTTGGAGTAGGAGATAAAGCGGCTATCGGGCGACCAAGAGTAGTCGTAAATAGATTTTATATCCTGCGAAACATCAACATTCTCAAATTCCTCTTTGTCAACTTTGGTTATGGCTTTTGTTGCAACGTCGATATAGTAAAGGGTAAGGGTTTGATCGGTATAAGCAATTTTTTTGCTATCGGGCGACCATTTAAGGGTATGCCGATAACCATCGGTATGGGTGGTTAGCTTAATGGCTTCCTCCTTACCATTTGGGTTCACTACATAGATTTCGTATTCACCCGTTTTATCGGATAGATAAGCAATCCATTTGCCATCAGGCGACCAAACTGCATCCTTATCCCTTGCACCGCAATTATTGGAAATATTACGAGTTGGCCCATCGGTTTGAGGTACTGTAAACACCTCGCCGCGAGCAACCAGCAACGCCCTTTTCCCCGATGGGGAAATATCAATCCCTTGAATATTCTGGCTGAAATCCTTCATGAACGGACGGGTCTCCTCCATGTCGGTCAAGATTTGAATGGGTACCTTCTTTGTTTCCTTGGTTGCAATATCGAGCTTCCAGATATCGCCACCCACCTCGTAAACAATACTGTTTCCTCCATCGTTCGGATGGCGAACATCGTACTCGGTATGCTTGGTTACCTGTTCAATTTTCTTTGTATTTGTATCATAAACGTAGATATTCAGTACTCTGTCCCTATCGGAGTTGAAATAAATTTTATCGCCAATCCAGATTGGAAATTGATCTGCACCATCGTAATTGCTAATGTTAGTCTCCTCATTAGTTTTTAAATCATAGATATAAATCTCTTGAGCCCTTCCGCCCTTGTAGCGTTTCCATGTAGCATTATCCTGCGCATCCTTATTGAAGGCAATCTTCGATCCATCGGGAGAAAAACTCCCGCGGGCAGCATCGTACATAATCATCTCCTCAAGACCAGTACCATCGGGGGATATAAGATACATTTTAGTGTACCTTGATGAACTGTTCCTGCCTGAGGTAAACATAATCTTATTCTTGATCCGATTCCAACCAATTACCTCATCGGTGCCGGGATGATAGGTTAACCGGGTAATATTTCCACCATTAACATCCATAGTGTAAACGTCGGAATTACCATCGTACTCACCGGTAAAGGCGATTAATTTGCCATTTGGAGAAAATTTCGGAAAATTTTCGTGCCCATCGCTAAAGGTTAATCGGTTTGCTTCTCCGCCATCGGCTGATGTTTTCCAAATATCACCTCCGCTAACAAATACGATGGTGTTTTCGTAAATATCGGGGTATTGCATCATCGGATTTTGAGCAAATGCAGTAGTACCTGCAAATACCAAAATCATTAGGCTTAATGCTTTGATAGCTGTTTTAATTTTTTTCATAGATATATTTTTTAGGATATTATTTTTGATTCGATAAGTGCAAAATAGTTTAAAGTGAACTTGATCTACAATTAGTATCTTTTTAAACACAGACTTGCCTGCCGGCAGGCAGGGGCACAGGGACACAGAGAAATACTGAAAGAAAGATTGTATAAAGTGAATTTGGTTAACAATTTATAGAAATTAATGAAAAGTATTTATTCTCATCAGCTCACGGGCTAACCCGTGAGTTATCAATAAGTTGCTGACTATTTGATTTTTTACATAAAAAAACAAAGGAGATACTATGATCTCCCTTATGGATAGATTTTCGATTATTATAACGTTGTATAGTAATCGTTCATTGGTTTCTTACCTACCCTGTTTTTGTCTTATCGCCTTATACTCAATACCATCATTCCATTGCGGAAAGGTTGATTCGTTGCTAAGCTTATAGGCTACCTTAAAGAATAGCTTGGTATCCTCCATTAAACCCTCAACATTCCAAGTCTTTTCATCGTAATTATCGGCAGGATGATGGTATATCTCGTTAACATACTTCAGTTCAACGCTATCGGCCCACTGCTTACCATACTGACGGCTATCAACATTACCTCTACCATACATTACAGGTACTCCTTTCATGGCAAAGGCTAAATGGTCGGAACGGAAAAACATACCGCGCTCAGGGTGCGTATCATCACATATATAACGATCCTGTTCCTTGGCAGCATTTTCAACGTATGTATCTAAATCGGAATATCCGAAACCTGTAATCATTACATCTTTCATTCTTCCCATTGGAATCATTAAATCGTTGTTAAAGTTAGCAACGGTATTCTCCATTTTAAACACAGGGTTAGCACAATAGAAATGCGTGCCTAACAACCCATGCTCTTCAGCCGTTGGGGCAAGGAAAAGAATAGAGCGTTTTGGTTTTTCTTTTAATGCAGTAAACCCTTTGGCGATGCCGTACATCCATGCAATGGTTGTGCCATTATCAACAGCTCCATTAACAATTGAATCGTTGTTGATGGGGGTTGTGATCCTCAGGTGATCCCAATGGCCTGTAAAAACGATGCACTCATCCTTTAAGGTTGTCCCTTCGTATATTGCACCTACATTTTTAGAGGTTAACTCACGGTTTGTACATGCTAGCCTAGCATTGAACTTTGCGTTTAAAACAACTGGTTTAAAATCTGTTGTACCTGCTGAAATGAATAACTTCCTAAAATCTAACCCAAAGTGATTAAACAAATTCATGGTAACATCCTCTGGAATTAACGATTCAAAGTCGCAATGCTTATTTTGAGCAAGTGCATCTGGTGAGTAAAAGCTAACCTTTTTGGGTTTATTCACTAGAATACTGAATGGATATCCTATTTCTCGCTCAATATGAATAACGACAACACCTGCCGCACCATGCCTTGCTGCTTCTAGATATTTATAACCTCTCCTACCATAAGATGTTACCCCTTTAGTATTAAAAACGCTATTCTCCTTAGGGTTGCCAAGGATTACAATCACTACCTTGTTATTAACATCAATATTTTTGTAATCGTCCCAATTCAGCTCAGGTGCGGTTATGCCATAACCTACAAAAATCATCTCGGAATTGGCTAGAATAACATCATCCTTCTTATTAACGCTGGTTACAGTGATATCGCTCTCTTTCTTCAGTTCAAATTTACCGCTCTTTGAAACTATCACTGGGTTTTCAACAAGTTTCGTTGTAAAACCGATAAGCGGAACGTCCTGAAAGTAGCTCCCGTTGAAAGCAGGTTTCAAGCCTAACTTTTTGAACTCATCGGCTAAATATGCGACCGTTTTCTCTTCGCCAATGGTTCCTGGTACTCTTCCCTCAAACTCATCGGCACTCAGCACGCTGACCATGGATCGGTAATCTTTTTCAGAAATTTGATCCTCTGCTTGTTGATAATCGCTTTTCTGATTGCACCCCACAAGGAGCAATAGTAATGCAGGTAAATAGTAGAGACTTTTCATTTAAATCACTTTTAGGTTATGTTTAATGGTTTCATGAATATAGACTCACTTTATGCAAAAAGTATTAATTTGAGAAACAAGAAAGTTAAAAAAAGCACAAATTATTTAACGTCAGTTCCACATAAGAAACTATTTAAATGCAATATTATCAGTATTTTACTTTATTGGAGAAAAATGGTATGATGGAATATTGCCTGCCTGTCGCCTGCCTGCCGGTAGGCAGGGTAGGCAGGGCAGACAGGGATGAAAAAAGTTAGAAGTAACTCCAATATTGACTTCGTCGTCCGGCAGTTGCCGGATCGCTCCAGTTCCATTATTCCCTGCCTACCGGCAGGCAGGCAATCTTCCAAAAACATAATACTAGCATTAAATCCCTAGTAAATAATGATATAACAAGTATTTTATATCGAACTCACGTTATTTACTAATAGCTAAAGGGATGATAAATTAACCAGTAATAAAAAACGAATAGCTGGAGCACTAGCAGTAGAGAGAGCGCTGAATATTTTATTTTTGATGAATACATCCATTCCCCAATAATTAGTGAAATTGGAAATATTACAGAAATGTATCTCGGCATAGAGGTAACTGAACCTGAGCACAAAGGCAACAGGATAGTGGTCCATATTAATATATTTAAACTGATTGAAAACCTTTTCCATGAGAATACTGAGAGTAAAATAATTGCAATGGTATAAACGGAATTAAACTGTGAAGCAAAATCGCTTCTCCTAAAAAGGGCTAATAATGGAAACATAAATTCCTTATACCACCCTGCTTGGGCAATACTAAAAGCAGAATAATACCCTGTCATATATTTTTGATAAACACAATACAATAAAAAAACGATGGCCCCTGAAAGAAAAAGGAAAGATTGTAAGATTATCCTCCTGCTGAGTAGCAATGAGAGGTTAAAATGCTTTTTAGATAATATGCCATTCCTTTCCAAATAATAGAAGTAGAGAGGTACTAGCGCAATTACGCCATTGGGTCGAATCAAAACTAATGGTACAATTAATAGGGGAATGTATTTATATTTACCCGTATGAATTGATATAAAGGAGAAAATTAGAAAAGTGAAAAATATGGCTTCGGTGTACATCATCGAGAAATAGTAATGGAATGGAAACAGCATGAATACGAGACTAATGTATAATGCTTTTTTACTATCGTTCAAATAAAATTCACAGAATTTGTAAAAACCGATAAATGCAAGAGTCGAAAAAATCAATGTCCAAAAAAAACCGCTAGTATTAAAATCAA
This sequence comes from Bacteroidales bacterium, assembly GCA_003818205.1. GTDB lineage: Bacteria > Bacteroidota > Bacteroidia > Bacteroidales > Tenuifilaceae > UBA8529. The sequence goes on along the minus strand of RPRQ01000001.1, from coordinate 90,379 downwards.
TATTCAAATATTTAATGCACACCCTATTCATGGCTGGGTATAAAGGAAAAAATGCCCATTCGCTTTGCTTAAAATCCGGACCATTGTTGTACCCTAAATCCTTTACATCGGTAATTTTTGGATACCAATTGGTTGCTATCTTTTCATACCATCCGGTATCATTTCTTTTAGTGATATCAATATACCCATCAATTGAAAGGGTTGACGAATTACCAATGGTAAAGTATGCAAAAAAGAGATACACAATTTTAAGCACAATTGAAGCGATGACAAGCTTTGTAATATTATTAAAGTTTATAGATCGTTTAAAAAATTCCATTTCAGCGGTATTAACTAATCGTGAATTTGATGTAAAAAAGGGGGGGAGGGAAGTATGCGTATTATTCGTTCGAAAATCTATTAATTTTATTATTACCAGTAACTTATTTTAATTAGTCGGCACTTGCTCCAATAAAAAACGATGTCACTTTTCTACATTCAATATTGAAAATAATTCCACCATAAATTGTTCCTGCCACAATGGTTTCAGGGGCTGAAGATGAATGGTTTATCTCTTTTTGATATGCCAGCTGAATTTCTTCAATACTGCTGCCAACTCCAATTTTTCTTTTCGTTTTCAGTTCACATGGGGATTTAATTGTTATCATATTAACCACAAGAGCAGTATCAACTTCTCCTATAATATCCAGCTCTATCCCATTTTTTGTATATTTCCATTGCTGATGATATTCACCATCGGCACCCCATAATACTGATTCTGACTTCTCCTCAGGTTCACCAAGCATTTCGATAATTAGTTTTGATCGAATACCTAACTTGATGTCTCCAATACTTTCATCTTTCATTAACTCAAAACCAAGATCGATAAACCTATCCTCGGAGTCAACTGGATTGTTTATTAATGAATCCACCTCAGTTTTAGGAGAATGCTTTCCATCCGCTGTCATCGTGTTACCACAGGAAGCAACGATGCTGAAGATTAAGGATAGCTCAAAGATATTTCGTAGAATTCTGACCATAATGTTATAACAACAAATATTACGAAGTCCGAGTATTAAAGGTAATAAACAAAAAACATTTGTATTCCATTTTATCATTTCTACTTCATCAACCGCTCAATCTCCTCAATCTCTTTTGGAGCGTTCTTCGAAAGGATTTCATACCCATTCTCGGTTACAAGGATTATATCCTCAATTCGAACCCCAAATCCTTTAAACCGCTCAGGGGCAGCCTTATCATTTGGGCTAAAGTAAAGCCCAGGCTCAATGGTGATAACCATTCCAGGCCTCAATACCCTTTCAGCCATAAAATCATGCACATCAAGCCCAACAGAATGCGATAGCCCATGAATAAAATAGCTCTCGTAGCCTAACCTCTTAAAGGCGTTTCTCGCTGCCTTTTCCAGTTCATCCTTTGAGAGCCCTGGCTTTATCATGGCAATGACCTCTTTTTGCACCTGAAGGACCATTGAATAAATTTCTTTCTGAGCATCGGTAAATCTTCCCGAAACTGGTATAGTACGAGTAATATCGCTGCTATACCCTTTATACTTAGCCCCAACATCCATAACAATAAGGTCTCCATTCTGTGTTTGGCGAGTATTATCGCTATAGTGTAAAATAAGATTATTCAGACCTGAACCAATAATGCTCGGAAACCCTCTTAGCATTGCGCCTTGCCGAGTATATTCGTATTCAATTGCTGCTTGTAATTCGTACTCCCAAACCTTCGGTTTAGCAAGTCTCATTGCAGCAATTAGCCCATCAACAGTAATATTTGTAGCCTTTCTAATGTAATTTATCTCCTGTTCCGATTTAATTGAACGGAGCTTTCCGATAAAATAATCAGCCGATTCCAATTTAAGGTTTGGAAACAAAGTCTTCATCCTATTTTTCATCTCCCGATCCATGAAGTAGGCTTTATCGGTAAGCCAATCGTTTACTAAAACCAAATCGGGGGCAGAATAGTATAGCTTACTAATAACAGGTAATAGTTTACTAAAAATGGCTCTGAGCTCAGCACTTTGTAATATTGTATCATTCTGCCCAAGCTTAATATTCTTAACATCATCTAAATCTGAATAAAAGATAATCGAATTTCTATACTTAGCTCCAACCTTTATCCCCTTTGACGAAATCAATAAGGTATTTGCAGGTGAATTAATACCCGTTAGGTAAAAGAAGTTATGATCCTGAATATACTCGTTTGCGAGGGGTGAAGCGTTAATTGCCTTAAGAACGACTACTTGTGAAGTATCTAGCATCGAAAGAACCTTTTCTCTTCGAGCCTGAAATTCATCCGTTAAAGAAGATTGAGCCCATCCAGCGAGAGGAAGTAGCATGGTGATAATAGCGATTTTTCTCATAGCATATTTATTTACAAAAAAACAGGTTGCCAGCTTTGGCCGCCAACAACCTGTTAATACTTAATTTCAGCCTTACTTCTTCTCTTCGATTTTAACAATGGCCTTCATGCTTTGGTTCATAGGCATGGTCATATTCTGCTGGCCAGTTACCGCAATTGACATATCCATTTCAATATTCGCTTCGGTATTAACAACCATTGATGCTTTAGGGTTGAAATAAGAAAAGCCTTCGCTTTTCCCCGTTCCTTCAACGTATAGCTCCATCCCCTGCATGTTACCTTGACCGGTAATAGACATGGCACCTGAATTAGCAATTTTAAGAAGTTCAACACCATCCTTTAGCTCCTTACCAACAATTGTATATTCCATATCGGTAGTTACAACCATATTTACAGGGTTTTGCTGCGAAGCTTTAGTGGAATCAATCAATTTATCATTCCATTTTTCACCAATCTTTAATGCTTTTCCGGGTAAGTTTTGAAGTCTAGTAAACTGATTAATTGAGCTAATCATCTTTTGCACTTTCTCCTCATTAAGATTCACAGAAGCTATTTGCTTCCCCGTTGATGAAAGTACAACTCTTCGCTGCTCATCTAAATTACTAAAATTCATTGTTGTATCCTTACCCATTGCTGGTATCTTGGTGCTAATGCTTGCGTTTTTTAAGGTTGCTAGCAATGTAATATTGCCTTTATCGTCTATTCCCTCAACTAGCATTTCGCTATTTGATAAAATCCCAGCTTCAATTTTAATTTCCTGTCCACCCATCGTTTGGGTTACAATATTGTCTAATTGGCTGAAAATAACATAGGTTTTTCCCTTAACAAAGTTATACTTAAGCAAAGCGGCATCCTGTGAATAGGCAAAAAAGTTAACAACGATAAGCGATAATACCATTGCTTGTTTAATAAATAGATTCTTCATGATTCAATTTTTAGGTTATTATTTAGTGATAGTAATATAGTTTTTTCTTAGATTTTTATACTGATATCAATAATGCGAATTAAGGGTAGAAAAGTCCATAATCTGAAATTTTATAATATGCTATATTTCTGCAATATAAAAATATAATTTTGGTATAACCTTGTGCCCCTGCTTTCCGGCAGGCAGGTTTGAGCCTTTGTGGCATATATTTGTTTTGCCACGAAGGCACTAAGACACTAAGGCTCACAAAGGCTTTTGTCATTTTGTAAAAGTTCAATCCTTAATCCACACTAATATAACAAAACTACTTTTTTTTCTTTACAATAGAGTAGTACTTCTTATCATTGGCAACAAACCAAGCAGTTCGAAATGCAAGTTTTGTAATTTGAGCCACCTTAAAATGGTTAATTACATTGGGGTTATCCCTTACCGTATGGTAGTCCTTATGTAAGCCCGAAGTAAAGCCCATAGATGATATACCCTTTTTATAGAAATTATAATGATCGCTCCGAGCATACATATCCTCAGTTGGGTCAACAACCTTTAAACCAACCTTTCTGTTCTCCTTGACAATAATCCGGTTTAGCGCTGGGTTCAACAAAACGCCTTCGAGTTCAATTGAATCATTCCCATTACGACCAATCATATCCATATTCAGCATTGCAACAGTTTTAGCAGTAGAGAATAATGGATTATCGCAGTAGTACTTGGATCCGTAGAGCCCTTTTTCTTCTCCTGCAAAAAGAATGAAAAGGATGCTCCGCTTCGGTTTAACTTTCATCGATGCGAATGCTTTAGCCGTTACCATAACCCCTGCTGTTCCCGATGCATTATCGTCGGCTCCATTGAAGATATAATCTTCCCCATCCTTATGATTTTTCATATACCCCACATGATCGTAATGACCGCCAATGACCAATAACTCGTTCTTTAGCTTTGAATCTTTTCCCTCAATAAAACCAACAACATTCTTAGCGATTATATTTTTGATATCGAGTTTCGTTGATAATTCGCAATCTGAACTATTTAGATTAAATGATAATGGAGAATTTGATGTGTCAATTCTCTTCTGAATTTTTTTTAAAGAGTCAACGCTTCCAAATAGATATTTTATTACAGCATCACCGACCTGTACAAAAGGAATTAGCATTTCATTAACGCACATTTCAATAGGTATATTATCCTGAGGCATAAACTTCGAAAGGCTTGGCCAAGGATATCCTTGAGGGGTTAACATGATGTGGTTCAGAGGATCGGTAACCACAAGTAGCCCAATGGCACCATGCTGCTTTGCATTTTCAAGTTTATCAAATATAAGAGAGTACTTCGTATCCGTTACTCCATCGAAAGGCGATTTTGAATCCTTCTCACCCGGTTCATGTTTCATTACAAGAACTATCTTACCTTTAACATCAATATCCTTGTAATCATCATACTTATACTCAGGTGCAGTAATTCCATATCCAGCAAAAACTAGTGAAGATTTCACCATTGTATCGGCAGTCATTTCGAAAGGTGTAAAATCGGTTTTAAGATTAAAGCTCTTACTATCCTGACCGAATGAAATTTTAAGATAACTTTTGTTAACATTAAGGTTCTTTGAACAAAAGGGAATATTCTGAAAGTAAGACCCATTAACCTTTTTAACACCCATTAATTCAAATTCATTAGCAATATAATCAGCCGCTAGGTCGAGCTCACGGCTTGGCGTATTTCGCCCTTTCATGGAATCGGAGGCAAGATAGTCGATATACTGCTTTAGGAGTTCAGGTGTAATCTGTTTTATACCTTGTTCAACTTTTTTCTGAGAAAAGATATTTCCAACCAAAAAGATGCAAAAAGAGAGGGTGATACAAATCGTTTTTTTCATTTTTTAAATTATTTTTTTTAATTAAAAAATAAACTATGTTCAACTTCTTTATTAGTGATTTTTTATATACCAAAGCTACAAATTATATCCGAAAAATATTACTTCTACTTGGAATACTCCATTGATAACCTAAAAATTAATCGTGCAACACGCTCCATTGTTATGTAATCAAGTTTATCGGGGGTATCGCGTTCGGTATGATAATCGGGATGCAGACCTCTAAAAAATAATACTGCCGGATACCCTTTCTGCATAAAACTGGCTTGATCTGAAGAGTATTTATCTGTGGATGAGTAGTCCAACCGTAAACTATCCTGACCCAAACGAATCTGCTTTATTTTTTTTATTAGTAATGAATCTTTTCTTTCTGCTGTAGCATAAACCTTTTTAACCTTACTATTTAACTCCATTCGGCTATCCTCACCTCGGCCAACCATGTCGGCATTTAGGTTAACGATGAGCTTTAAATTAAAATCTTCAATTTTATTTACAAAAAAAAATGAGCCCCGCAAGCCAACCTCTTCAGCAGTAAAAGCCGCAAAGATGATGGAACGTTTTGGTTTAAACCCGTTTTTTATCGCTATTGAATAAGCCTCAGCAATTTCTAGAACTGCTGCTACCCCCGATGCATTATCATCGGCACCATACATTATTCGTCCAGCTTCAGTTCCCATATGATCATAATGCGCAGAGATTACTATTGCTTCATCCTTTTTCTCACTGCCCTCAATAAATCCCAGTACATTATTCGATATTTGACTACCCTCAATTAATTCTCGTTTTACCGATATTCCGGCTTTCGCCGTTTTAAATAGAGTGCTATCCACCCCCTTAGAGTCTAATCTTTTAATAATTGTTTTTATATCTAGACCTAAAATTTTTGATAATATTCTAGGTGGGACCAATAATGTAGAGATATAATAATTTTTAAACTTTAAACTTTTAATTAAGCTATCGGTTTTCAATACGCTTCCTGAAAAGGATACTTTATACTTATCTTTCTTCGCCCCTTCTCTCGTTGAATAAATCTTGCATAAATCTTTAAATTCATTCTTATTGCTTGGATTACAAAGAATTACTCCACGACACCCTTTTTTTATCAATACGTCGTAAAGAGGTTTCTTGACGAAAAAGATATCCGAAGTTAAAATCAGGATTACTTTATTCTTTACATCCAATTCTTGAATATAATCAAGTGAAGTATTTTTAACAATAACAATTCCAAGAGCCCTATTGCTGCTAATGGTTGATATCGCTCCTATATAATCAGAGTATTCAGTACAACTCACTCTCCCAATCTTAACAATGGGTTTTTCTAAACGATGATAAGAATAATCGATTTTCTGTTCATAGCCATTCAAAGCGGGTAAGTAACCAATACCATTACCCCGAAAAAAATTTGTAATGTAACTCGCAGCCTTCTGGATACCCTCCGTTCCAACTCCTCTACCTTCCATTTTTGGTGATGCTAAGGTGTAAACAATCTCTTTAAGATCATCACTTTTTATTGATTCAATAGCACCGATTAACAAGGAGTCCTGTGCCTGCGATTTCGATAAAACAAACCATAACAAGAGTAGAAATAGTAAAAAGATTCTCTTCATAATTTGCTTGTATTATTATTTAAAGGTAGTATAATATTCAAATCAAACATATACAATTATTGCTGAGCGCTTCAAATTAAACTGTTTAAATTCATTATCGCTAACTCATATAACCTCTTTTTTTCTTACTTTTGCTTGTTCTAAAATGAAACGATTATCGGATTTTAAAAGATTATAGCAATGACAATTTCTTATAGCTGGCTTAAAGAGTACATCAAAATTGATATTGAACCCGAAAAGGTTGCTCAAATATTAACTTCCATTGGCCTTGAGGTTGAGAGCATTGAAAAACATCAAACCGTTAAGGGTGGACTTGAAGGTGTTGTAATCGGTGAAGTGCTTACCTGTGAGAAGCACCCCGATGCCGATAAATTAAGTAAAACAACCGTAAACATTGGGCTTAACGAACCGTTACATGTGGTTTGCGGTGCACCCAACGTTGCCCAAGGGCAAAAGGTGGCTGTAGCAACTGTTGGAGCCAAGCTATACTTCAACGATCAGGAAATTGTTATCAAGAAAGCGAAGATACGAGGTGAACTCTCCGAAGGGATGATTTGCGCCGAGGATGAGCTAGGTTTAGGAACTTCCCATGCAGGGATTATGGTTCTTGACCAATCAGCTGTTGTTGGTACCCCAGCAAAGGATTACTTTAAAATTGAGGATGATTATATTTTCGAAATTGGCTTAACCCCAAACCGTATCGATGCTGCATCGCACTATGGTGTAGCACGTGATATAGCCGCATATCTTAACCTCGAAAAACCTACCAAAGCGGTTAAGCCATCGGTTGAATCATTCAGAATTGATAATAACAAGTTTTATATACCTGTTGAAGTTGTTGACCCAACGCTGTGTTCAAGGTTTTCTGGCGTCACCATTTCGAATATCAAAATTGGGCCATCACCTGAATGGCTTAAGAAAAAACTAAAATCGATTGGTCTTAATCCAATCTATAATGTGGTTGACGTAACTAACTTTGTTCTTCATGAAATCGGTCAACCCCTCCATGCATACAACGCTGATGAAATTACTGGAAACAAGGTTATTGTAAAAACGTTAAACGAAGGAACACCCTTCGTAACCCTCGATAGCAATGAGCGTAAGCTTTCATCTGAGGATTTAATGGTTTGTAATACCGAACAGGGCATGTGTATTGCTGGCGTTTTCGGTGGTTTAAAATCAGGGGTCTCCGAAACTACAACTAAGATTTTCCTCGAAGCTGCTTGCTTCAACCCCATATCGGTTCGTAAAACTGCTCGTAGGTACGGCTTAAACACGGATGCATCATTCCGCTTTGAGCGTGGAACCGATCCTAATATCACTCTTTGGGCATTGAAACGCGCAGCGATACTAATCCAAGAGGTTGCAGGTGGTGAGATTTCATCGGAAATCGTTGATGTTTATTCCAAGCCTGTTGAAGATTTCAAGGTCGAATACAACCTGAAAAGAGCTACAACCTTTATTGGCAAAGAGATTCCCCTTAGCACCATAAAAAAGATACTAGAGGGTTTGGAGATAAAAGTAGTTAAGGAGGATAATGAAAGTTTGCAACTCGCCGTACCTCCATACCGTGTTGATGTTCAGCGTGAGGCAGATATTGTTGAGGAAATACTTCGTATATATGGTTACAATAACGTTGAATTCTCCGAAAAGGTGAATAGCACCTTAAGCTACTCGAAGAAGCCCGATACCCATCAAATCATCAATCTGATTTCGGATTATCTGACTTCGAATGGTTTCAACGAAACGATGTGTAACTCATTAACTAAATTATCGTACTACAAAGACCTTAACACATACCCCGTAGCGAATACCGTTCAGATAATGAACCCTTTAAGTAACGACCTCAGCGGTATGCGTCAAACCTTACTCTTCGGTGGATTGGAATCGGTACAACGTAATACTAACCATCGAAACCTAAACCTTAAACTCTACGAGTTTGGGAACTGCTATAAGTTCAGCCCTGATGCAGATCGTTCTAAAAAACCCTTGAAATCGTATAGCGAAGATTTAAGGTTAGGTATTTGGCTTGCAGGCGAAAAAACGGCTGAATCGTGGATTCAAAAACCACAAGCGGCAAATTTTTACACCATTAAGGGTTATGTTCATTCTATCCTCGCCCGATTTGGAATCGATACCGATAGCCTTACCATTGAGGATGCTCCATCGGATATTTTCGAATACGGATTATCTTATTCCTTAAAGAATAAACCGTTGGTAACCTTTGGTTTGGTTAACAGAAATATTCTTGAATCGTTCGATTTAAAGGCTGAGGTTTTCTTTGCCGAGCTCAAATGGAATCTCGTATTTGACCATTCAGTAAACATGAAAATAGTTTATAAGGAACTACCTAAATTTCCTGAGGTTAAGAGGGATTTAGCGCTTCTGCTCGATAAAAATATTACATACGGTCAAATTCAAAAGTTAGCTTTTGCAACCGAACGAAAACTGCTAAAGAGGGTTAATCTATTTGATGTTTATGAGGGTAAAAACTTAGGTGAGAATAAGAAATCATATGCCGTTAGCTTTATCCTAATGGACGAGAGCAAAACCCTTACCGATGTTCAGATTGATAAGACGATGAATACCCTGATTGAGGTTTTCGGAAAAGAGTTAGGGGCTCAGATACGTTAAGGATTAAACGCTACGACACAAAGTCGCCATGTGATCAAAAGAACTTTGTGGCTTTCTGTCATCGCGTTTAAAAATCAAAACCGATTATAATTGTTAAGAAAAAGCAATGGGTTCTATCGAAGTAATTCAAGGTGATATTACAAAACTTAATGTTGATGCCATTGTAAATGCTGCCAACGAAAGTCTTCTTGGAGGCGGTGGTGTGGATGGTGCAATCCATGATGCCGCAGGAGAAGAACTTCTTGATGAGTGCCGAAAAATTGGAGGATGCCCTACAGGTGAAGCTCGAATAACCAAAGGTTATCTGCTCCCGGTCAAATTCATTATTCACACCGTTGGACCTATCTGGAATGGTGGTTACAAGGATGAGATCGATTTACTCAGAAGTGCTTACCAGAATAGTTTAAAACTTGCATCAAGTCATGGCGTTGAAACTATTGCTTTCCCGAATATCAGTACAGGTGTTTACGGCTTCCCTAAAAAATCGGCTGTTGAGATTGCAGTAAATGCGGTAAGAGGCTATATCTCAAAAAATGCGCTTCCTAAAAAGGTAATTTTCGTTTGCTTCGATGAGGAGAATTATGAGATTTATAGGGAGAAGATAATTCAAAAATAATCACCACAATAGGCACACTAGGTCACATTGGTGGATTTTCTATTGTGCTCTAATGTGCCTATTTTGGTTCAGTAGCATCAAAAATCTATCCCATACTTCTCCAACCTGCGATCGAGCGATTGACGGGTAATATTCAATAGCTGAGCTGCCTCTACCTTCTTATAATCGGTTTTTTGTAAAGCCTTTACTATTAATCGTTTTTCGGCTTCATCCAAATCGTACTGCTCATCGACTTCTTGGTCGTGCAATATTTCATCCTCCACCATGGGTAATCCCGCAAAGAATCGAAGCGACAGCTTTCCCCCATCGCTCAAAATAAGCGCACGTTCAACCATATTCCTTAGCTCCCTTACATTTCCAGGAAAATGGTAAGCCGTTAATGCTTTAACTACCGAGGCATCAACAGAGGGGACCTTCTTATTTAACCGCTGCGACATCAGCTTTAGGAAGTAGTCGAGCAGAATTGGAATATCCTCCCTCCTTTCACGAAGTGGTGGTATAAAAATTTCGAATGAGTTCAACCTATAGTAAAGGTCGTTCCTGAACTTACTATCCTCTAGAAGCTTTTGAATATTCTGATTTGTGGCAGCAATAATACGTACATCAACCGAAACATCATTATTCGCTCCAATACGTCGAATCTTCTTATCCTCCAAAACCCTAAGCAGCTTACTCTGCATGGGTTGTTGCATATCAACAATCTCATCGAGAAATAGTGTTCCTCCGTTCGCAATTTCGAACCAACCGATCTTCTCCTCGTTCGCTCCGGTGAATGCACCCTTCTTGTGCCCGAAAAATTCGCTCTCGAAAAGGGAATCGGGCACTGCTGAGCAGTTTACCGCATGGAAATAGGCATTCTTGCGCGAGCTGAGGTAATGGATACCTCTCGCAACAAGCTCCTTCCCGGTTCCGCTTTCGCCTGTAATTAGAACTGAAGTAGTATCCGCTTTAGCCACCTTCGACATTAGGTCAACCACCTGCCGAATGGCTTTACTGTTTCCCATTATCTCATAGCCAACGCTCTCCCTAAGCTCCTTCGAGACCAATGCGTACGAATGCTCAACCTCCTTATACTTAATGCTTAAATTAATGTATCGCTTGGTACGCTGTATAGCCGCTTTCATATCGATTAAACGGAATGGTTTTGGGAAAAACTCAACGGCACCAAACCGCATGGCTTGAATAACAGCATCCATATCGCCATGCCCTGTAATCATTATCACCTCAACATCAGAATATTGCTCCTTTACCTTTTGAAGAACAGAAATACCGTCCATCTCAGGAAGTTTAAGATCGAGGATCATGATATCTATTTCGGCTTGCCTTAGAACATCGAATGCTGCGGATGGTTTTGCGGCTAAATAAACCTCAAAACCATCGGTTTCGAGAAACTCTTTAATCTCATCGCGAAAAACTCGTTCATCATCAAGTACAAGAATTTTTAAATTCTCCATAAAGGTTAACTTTTTGGAATAGCTATTTCGAAAACAGAAAACTCGCCAAGATTACTTTCCACCCGAATCTCGCCGAGAATATCTTTTATAAAACCATATGCAATTGAAAGTCCAAGCCCTGTCCCCTTTTCCTCATTTTTAGTGGTAAAGAATGGGTCGTAAATCTTCTCAAGTATATCAGCATGAATACCAATTCCATTATCCCTAACGCTAAAATTCACGTTTTGATCGGTTACCCACGATTTAACGATAATCAGCTTCTGATAGCCCTCGATATGCTGCTTCTCCTTCTCGTCAACAGCATGTTTGGCGTTCGACAAGAGGTTTAGCACAACCTGTTCGAGCTTGAACTTATCTCCATAAATATAACATTCCTCTCGTGCAAACTTAACGTCAATGTTAACGCTATGGGTTTGATATTGTGCGCTAACCATTAACAATGCGCTAGAAATCACATCGTTAACATTCACCCTTTCAAGGGTGTTGGGTTTCTGAGTTCGGGAGAAGATTCTGATATGATCGATAATGCGTTTTATCCTATCAACATTGTCGAACAGCGTTGTGATTTTCTCCTTTATATAGGATTCGGTATAGTTCTTATCGTTAACCTTTAGCAAAATATTATCAAGCCCCATGGATATACCCCCAAGTGGTTGATTAATTTCATGGGCAATTCCAGCTGCGAGGGTTCCAAGCGATTCGAGCTTCGATTTTTGGGAGAGAAGCTGCTGCTGCTTCTCCTGCTTCTTTATCTCCTGAATCATCCGTTTTTCGAGTTCCTTATTAATCTCAACAATTCGCTGCTCTGCCTCACGCTGCTTCCGAACCTCCTTGTGCTTTGACTGGTAAAGGAAAACAAGAAAAATTATTAATACAAAAAAGGTAATCACAACCACGATAAGGATTACGCTTCGATACCTATTCTTCGACAATTCGAGTTTCTGAATTTCGCTCCCCTGCTTTAAAATCTCATTCTCTTTCTCTTTTTGGCTTATGTCATAAATGATTTGAAGTTTTGCAAGCTTCTCTCCGCTCTCCTCGCTATAAATCGAATCGCGAATATCAGCCCAAAGCTTATAAAATGCCAAGGCATCGCGATAACGCCCCTCCGATTCGCTTATCAGCGATAAATACTGATATACATCTGCTGCTGTTGAATACAAATTCTCACCCTTCGCTATAGCCAAGGCCCTGTTCAGGTAGTTGGTAGAGGTTGGATATTCACCCGAAACGTAGTAGCATCGTGATATTTTTACAAGGCTAGTTACAATGCCCTGAATATTATTAATCTTTTCAGAGATATTTAGCTGCCTATTATAATAATATCTTGCTTGATCGAATTTTTCAACCTCAAAGTTAACATCACCTAAACCCTGCATTGCATTAATTCCTTCTAAAGAATCTTTTAAAGCTGAGCTGATGTATAAAGCCTTTGTATAGTATATCAAGGCGCTATCCATTCTTTGGACAAGATAAAACGAAAGGGCAATTTCTCGCTGTGCTATACCAAACTCCAATGAATCGCCATAGGTTAAAGCAAGTTTCGATGACTTCTTATAGGCCTCAAGGCTTTGCTGAAATTCGCCTAAGTTTTTATATGAAAGCCCAATTTTATTGAAACAGGTCGTTTTAACAGAACGTTGCTCAGAGGTTAGGTTTCCATTGCCAATTATTTGCAATACCTTTGAAAACTGAACGATTGCACTCTTATAGTTTCCCTTTTTAATGTGAACATTACCAATGCTCATAAGAACATTGATTTGTAGAGGGTAATCTTTTAATTGAACAGCGAGCAGGTAAGCACGCTCAAGGAAGATTAAAGCCATTTCGGGATTTCGCAAATAATCATATACCTCTGAAAGACTGATAAGAACAATCGCCTGCTCCTTTCGCATGTTGAACCTCTCGAATTGACCTAAGGCTCTATTGTAGTACCTAAGCGCATTCTCTATATTAGCAATCTTAAAGTTCGCTTTTCCCATTATAAATAACGCCTGCACCTCCTGCAATGGTTTACCCAATTTCTTAGATTGAACTAAAACCTGAAGACCAAAATCAAGGGCTCTATCGGGGTTAATGCTGATATAACTTTCACTCAACCGTAGAAGTAGATCAAGTTTCTCCTCCCCAATTGCTCTATTTGCAGATGCTTCAAGGCTATCAAGAGTAGTTTGAGCTACTAGGTTCGCTGTGAATAGCATTGCAACTAATAGTAGAATGGTTCTATTTCGAACAAATGGAATCATCAAGCTTAAAAATGTTCACTAATATAACGTCAATTAATCAGAAAATGTACTACAAAAATAGGTTATTAATAAACCAAAACTTATTTTACGCTAAACCATTAGCAAATTAAGCTGTTATTGTAAACAGCTGTACTTTTTTAATAGTAAATACCTGAAAAAAGAGTTAACCCATTACCTTTGCATTCATTATTTAACGTCAGTTCGACGTAAAAAACAATTTAAATGCTATATTATCAGTATTTTACTTTATTGGGAAAAATGCCTGCCTGCCGGTAGGCAGGGAATGATGGAAAAATGGAATATTGCCTGCCTGCATCGCTTTCGCATAGCTTCAGCGGAGCAAAGTCGGCAGACAGGGAAGAAAAAAGTTAGAGGTAATCCCAATATTCCAGTCTTCCAGTCTTCCAAAAACATAATATTAGCATTAAAGTATTAATTAATAGCGATATAACATGCATTATTATATCGAACTCACGTTATTTGTTACGTTTTACTTTATCTTTCATGGACAATTCAAACGGTTCTAAGTTTAAAAATTATCTGTCGTTGGTTAAGTTTAGCCATACCATTTTCGCTATGCCATTTGCGCTAATTGGTATATCGTTAGCCTATAAAACTGCTCCCGCTAATTTTAGCTGGCAACTTCTTGTATTAGTTATTCTTTGTATGGTTCTTGCCAGAAATGCAGCCATGAGCTTTAATCGATTGGTTGATCGTTATATTGATAAAAAAAATCCTAGAACTGCGGAAAGAGAAATTCCAAAAGGTATAATATCTGCAAAATCGGCATTGCTCTTTATCATTCTAAACTCAATCCTGTTTATCGTAACCACTTGGTTTATCAACGATCTTGTTTTCTACCTATCTCCTATTGCCCTTGCGGTTATACTGCTTTATAGCTTTACAAAGCGTTGGACCATTCTTTGCCATTTAGTGCTGGGTTTAGGCCTATCGCTTGCACCCATAGGCGCTTATCTTTCAGTAACCGGAAGGTTTGATCTTATCCCAATTCTTTACTCATTAATAGTGCTATTCTGGGTTAGCGGTTTTGACATTATCTACTCCTTGCAGGATGAAGAGTTTGATAAAAACGAATCGTTAAAATCGATTCCTGCAGCACTTGGCTTAAAGAACGCATTAAGAGTAGCTGTTGCTTTTCATATATTTACAGCACTCTTGACGCTGCTTGTCGGTTATTACCTAAATGCTAGCATTTGGTATTGGGCTGGAGCAATAATCTTTATCGTGCTACTTGTTTATCAGCACTCTATTGTAAGTCCAAAGGATATTAAACGGGTTAACCTTGCATTTGCAACCACTAATGGGTTTGCAAGTATCATCTTTGCAATTTTTAATATCCTTAACTTTCTGCTCTAAGTCAAAAATATCTATTATAATTCGATTGAAATGGAATGGTGGAAAAATGAATTATTGCAAAAAAGAAGTGAAAGCAGAACCATTTTTCCAACATTCCATTAGTTTTCTTGCTTTTATTTCTCATTTAGCCTACTTTTACGAAGTTAAAGAAATCTAAGATTTTTAATGAAACTTCAGATTCCATACACAATTACCTCTAAATCGGTATTCCGCAATATCAAGGATAGGGATACCTTCTAGCCTATTCACTTTATCCATCATTTTCTTCTTTTTTACTAATAACCATAGTATTCATTTCTTAAAAAATAATCGTCTTATGGAACTACCATTTGCCGAATCGTATAAAATCAAAATGGTTGAACCTATCTATCGTAGCACCCGCCAAGAGCGTGAGCAGTGGATAAAGGAGGCAAAATACAACCTATTCAACCTTAAAAGCAATCAGGTTTTTATTGATCTGCTAACCGACTCTGGAACTGGCGCAATGAGCGATCGCCAATGGGCAGCAATGATGCTTGGCGATGAGAGCTACGCAGGCGCATCGTCCTACTACAACCTGAAAAAGGCCATCAATGATATAACTGGTTTCGAACACTTTATGCCTACCCATCAAGGACGTGCAGCGGAGAACGTACTATTCTCGGTACTTGTAAAGGAAGGCGATCTTGTTCCGGGTAACTCACACTTCGATACCACTAAGGGGCATATCGAATTCCGCAAGGCATACGCTGTGGACTGTACCATTGATGAGGCTACAGATACAGAGCTATACCATCCTTTCAAGGGTAACGTTGACCCAGCGAAGCTGGATAAATTCCTTTCGGAGAATGCGGCAAAAGTCCCATTCGTAATTGTTACAATTACAAATAATACAGCAGGTGGTCAGCCCGTTTCGATGGAGTGCATGAGGGAGACCCATAAAATAGCCAAGAAGTACGGTAAAATGGTTGTTTTCGATTCCGCCCGATTTGCTGAAAATGCTTACTTCATCAAGGTAAGGGAGAAAGGCTACGAGAATAAAACCATAAAAGAAATTGTTCGTGAGATATTCTCCTACGCCGATGCTATGACCATGAGCAGCAAGAAGGATGCAATTGTTAACATCGGTGGATTTATTGCCATGCGCGATCAGGAGCTTTGGAGGCAGTGCTCAAAATTCAACATCATGTTCGAGGGCTATGTTACCTACGGTGGCATGGCAGGGCGTGATATGAATGCACTATCGGTTGGGCTCGATGAGGGCACCGAGTTCAGCTACCTCGAAACACGCATCAAGCAGGTTGAATACCTAGGAAAACGTTTAACCGAACTTGGTGTTCCTTTTCAATTCCCATCTGGTGGTCATGCCATTTTTGTTGATGCCAATAAGGTATTACCCAATATCCCAAAGGAACAATTTAGAGCTCAAACCCTAGCCATTGAGCTTTACCTTGAGGCAGGAATTCGCGGCGTTGAGATTGGAGCAATTATGGCTGACCGTGATCCTGTAACCCGCGAAAATCGTTACCCAAAACTCGAATTCTTAAGGCTTGCAATACCTCGTAGGGTTTATACCAATAACCATATGGATGTTATTGCCGTTGCGCTGGGTAATGTTTTTGAACGTCGTGCTCAAATAACCAAAGGGGTAAAAATAAGCAGGGAAGCACCGATTATGCGCCATTTCACTGTAGAGCTAGAAAGGGCTTAAAGATTCTCTACTTTACGGAAGAATATTTTCTTATACAACAAAAAAGAGGCTTTTACCAATACAAGCCTCTTTTTATTAAACGACAATCAATTTAAAAATCAATGGGTTGATAAAACTATTGACTTAATTATTTTCGCCTTACTCGTTTGAATGGCAATAAAATACACCCCGCTAGCCATGCCGCTTAAATCAACTTCCTGTTCATATTTATCAGGTAAGTTAACAAGGGCTATCTCCTTAACGAATGTACCGATTGAGTTTGTAATTCTTATGGTTGGATTCTCCCCGTTGCAATTACTTAAACCAATGGTAAACTTGCCACTACTAGGATTAGGATATACATTTATATTATCGTTACTATCAACAATATCGACACCTGTTGAACCACCGCTTTGGGTTACTACTACCGTTTGGGTTGGTGCGCCTGTTCCTGAAATAGTAACATTTGCAACCCTATCTGCTGTAGAATTTGCAGTAGCTGTAAGGGTAATCGTTTTATTCCCTGCACCACTAGCATTGCTAACGGTTAACCATGTTTGATTGCTTGATGCTGTCCAGTTAATATTTGAAGTGATATCAAATGTTTTAGCACTATTTGCTGATGAAGCAATTGTAAGGGTACTGTTTGAGATCAATAAAACTTTTGGATTAGTTAATAGGACATTTGTATGCGTCCATGAGTGATCAGCATTAGAGATCACCCAATCATAGGCTGCTATTTTAAACCCCTCGCCAGACCATGGATCCATATAATAAAGTGATCCACTATTTATACCATGCCCAACAATAAAATGACCTCCTCCAGTAGTCCATGCCCACCTGATAACAAACGGATGCCAATTGTTAATCTCTGTCTGAACCTGACTCTGGTTCAATGCTGTCATTCCAGAATTCTGTATACTAGCGAAGTGAACTAAAATATCTTGAATACTACCTACCTGACCCCAGTTATAATTCCAATAATTACAGGCTCCTGATGGATTTGCACAGCAGCCCTGAGCTCCAAAGTTATGCCATGAAGCAACGGTTCTTGTATATTCTGCAATTTCACATTGTTGAATTGGGTAATTATAATAATCCAAAATACATTTTGAAGTACCAACCCAACACCATTGGTTTTGCTCTTGAGTAACTTGTTTTACTGGTAAAACTTGTGATATTAAAGCATTACTAATGGACATGCAAATTAATGATAGCAATAAAATTTTTGTTTTCATCTTTTTATAATATTAATGATTTGATCTTTAGTATAATATTTTTCGATACTTGAAAAATTATTATTTTTCAAGTACATTTTTGCGGATGTTAAGGGGATGAAGAAGTCTTGTTGCCCTTCCGTCATAACGAGAAAATCGCTGTTTATGCTATAGATTCTTAAAATACCCAGAAAAACCATATTAGAATTCTCATTACAAACAGCTTGTATCTCCTTTGCCAAAACATTAGCCCCAAAGTCCACAACATGAAGTGTATCTTTGATGTATTCTACTGTAGCCAGTGCTCTAAACTCTTGTTCAACCGTTATTGGAATTCTAAACGTCGATGTACTCTTCAATTCATTATCAATTAAAGAATAACAATTAAAAGGCTTTCCAGCTAATGCATTCTGAAGTTCTTCCCTATTATGAAAACCATAATTTTCTTCATAGCCTAAAGGAATCTTTTTAAGTATTTGGGGTAATTCTTTTTGGGTAATTTGAACTACCTCGTCATTTCTTTTCTTCTGAACATTATTATTCCTGTGTACAATACACGAACTAAAAAACATTACTAAAAAGAATAATTGTACTAATATAGAATTACTGAATCTCATCTAAAAAGAATTATATGATAGAAACCATCTGCCTTAACAAAGATAAAAGATAAAAATTACTTTACATTAATGTTGACAAATATTTTAAACCGCTAGTCAATTTTCCAGTTATTAAAGTACGATAAAAATACCCACCTTTGCACTCTGAATTTTTTGAATGAAAGATTTAACTGAGGGTAACGAGGCCAAGCTGATATTTCAATTTGCAGTTCCGATGCTGCTTGGAAATGTATTCCAACAGCTTTACCAAGTGGTAAATAGCGTTATCGTCGGAAAATACCTTGGCGAAAAAGCGTTAGCTGCGGTTGGTGCATCAATGCCTATCATCTTCACGCTCATCGCACTTATAATCGGGTTCGGGATTGGGGCTTCGGTAGTGATAGCGCAGTATTTCGGTGCTAAAAACTACGAAAAGGTTCGACAGACTTCCGATACCATCAATATATTTCTCTTTTTTGCGGGCATCATCCTCTCCATCGTTGGTATTCTTAGCAGTGGTTGGCTATTTAATCTTCTACAGCTACCCCCTGAGCTGATGCACGATGCAAAAACTTACCTCAACATCTACCTTTCGGGTCTAGTGGTAATGTTTGGTTTTAACGGAACATCAGCAATACTTCGAGGAATAGGCGATTCAAAAACACCCCTCTACTTTCTGATTATCTCTGTTTTTATTAATATTTTGCTCGACCTTCTTTTCATTCTAGTATTCAAATGGGGAGTGGCTGGAGCAGCTTTATCTACAGTAATTTCACAAATTATTGCATTTGCGACTGCAATCATATACTTAAATCGGAATCATCATATCATTCGTTTTAACCTGAAAGATATCCATTTCAACAAACTCATTTTCTGGCAAAGCGTCAGGATTGGCTTACCAACTGGAATTCAGCAAACATTTGTTGGATTAGGGGGTATGGCGCTAATGGGAATCGTAAATACTTATGGAACTATTGTAATTGCTGGGTATTCAGCAGCCATGCGAATCGATCAGCTGGCAGTACTACCCGCCATGAACTTCTCCGCTGCCCTGTCGGGGTTTGTAGGGCAAAATTTGGGAGCAAATAAGTTTTCAAGGATTAGAGCGGGCTTGAGAGCAACATTTTTGATGTCGGCTGCTTTTTGCCTAATAATTACAATTATTGTGATTTTTTGGGGCGATAACCTGATGACCATTTTCACCAATAACCCCGAAGTGGTAAGGGTTGGCCATAAGTATCTGATCATCGTTAGTCTTTTTTATATATTCTTTTCTACAATGTTCACCTTCAACGGAATGCTCAGGGGAGCGGGAGCAACGTTAGTACCAATGTTTATAACGCTATTCTCCCTGTGGCTTATCAGAATTCCTCTTGCCTTCTTCCTGAGCAAGCATACAAGTCTAGGCGAAGAGGGTATTTGGTGGTCAATACCCATTGCTTGGTTTGTTGGTACGGTAGGATCATATATATACTATAAAACAGGTAATTGGAAGGATAAAGCTGTAACTCGCATCAAACCTGAAGAGATAACAGAGGATCTTGTATAAACCCAAAATAAAGAGATTGCTCAATGGGTTGGTCAAACTCTCTAAAAAAAAACTAAATTTGCTAAATAAACACAGTTACCATGCTAATATCAATGACCGGTTTTGGGAAAGCCGAAATTCAGTTCAACGGTAAATGTATTACCGTTGAGGTAAAATCGCTGAACAGTAAGCAGCTCGATTTAAACGTTAAAACCCCTATGATTTATCGCGATAGGGAGTATGACATACGAAACCTACTCTCATCAAAGCTAATTCGTGGAAAGATTGATTTTTACATAAGCTACGATGATAAGCAGGAGAACGTTGCCGCACCCATCAACGCAGGCATATTCAAATCGTACTATCAACAAATTGAGGCAATCTCTGAAGATTGTAATATCTCATTATCCAACGAACCAGTATTTCAAACGATACTACGTTTACCCGATGTTCTGAAAATTGAGAAGGTTGAGGTAACCGATGATGAATGGAAAGCGGTTTTTGAATGCATCAACGCTGCAATCGATAAAATGATTCTTTTCAGGGAGCAAGAGGGCAAAGCCCTTGAGAAAGATATTACTGAACGTGTTCTATTAATTGAGGAGCTACTCGTTAAAATTGAACCTTTTGAAAAGCAACGCTTGGAGACGGTTAAAGTCAAACTGCAAGAAGGCCTTAAAAAACTTGGAAAAGATGTAAAGGTTGATAACGATAGGTTTGAGCAGGAGATTATATACTATCTAGAAAAGATGGATGTTACCGAGGAGAAAGTTCGACTTCGTAACCATTGCGAATATTTTATTAATACAGTAAATGAGGTTCATCCTGTTGGACGTAAGCTCGGATTCATCCTTCAAGAAATGGGTCGTGAGATCAATACCCTGGGCTCGAAGGCAAGCCAGGCCGAGATGCAAAAGTTTGTTGTACTCATGAAGGATGAGCTGGAGAAGATTAAGGAACAATCGCTGAATATTCTTTAAACATCCCCTTTCAGTTTACGAACAAGACAGGCAGGCATCAACGAACAACAAATAAACAACTTTACAGCTAGAATCCCGAAGGGATGAAATAATTATACCTTAGCGAACTACCTGACAAATTGAAACCCCGAAGGGGTGATACGATTATAACAAATAAACAACTTAACAGCTAGAATCCCGAAGGGATGATATGATTATAACTTAGCGAACTATCTGACAAATAGAAACCCCGAAGGGGTGATATGATTATAACTTAGTGAATTATCAAACAAATAGAAACCCCGAAGGGGTGACATATTTTCTAGAAAATGATAAATTGCGGGTAAAACTATACCTCTAAAAATATGGCTGGAACATATTCTCAAATCTATATCCAAGTAGTGTTTGCGGTAAATGGCAGACAAAATATTTTACAAAAACCTTGGAGAGAAGAAGTTTTTAAGTACATGGCAGGCATTATAAAGGGTAAGAATCAAAAATCGATAATCGTTAATGGGGTTTCTAATCATGTTCATTTGTTCATTGGCTTAAAACCTTCTATGGCTCTATCAGATTTAGTAAGAGACTTAAAAAATAACTCTAGCAATTTTATCAACAGCCAAAAATTTGTTAGGGGAAAGTTCTCATGGCAAGAAGGTTTTGGTTCATTCTCATATTCACAATCCCAGATTGAAAATGTTTACCAATACATTTTAAAACAAGAAGAACATCATCGCAAGAGAACCTTCAAGGAAGAATATATAGAATTCTTGAAGCAATTTGAAATTGAATATGATGAAAAATATCTATTTGATTGGGATGAAGATAATATCACCCCTTCGGGGTTAAATGATAATGGTTTGTAAAACACTACAATTATATCAGCCCTTCGGGCTTTTAATCGGGTTATTTATTGCTTGTTAACGAAAGAACACATAGGTAGAACCCCGAAGGGGTGGTATGATTGTAACAAATAAACAACTTAACAGCTGGAAGATGACATGATTAATCTTTAGCAACCAATCTAACAACAAAAAAAAATCCCGAAGGGATGAAATAATTATAACTTAGCGAACTATCTGACAAATAGAAACCCCGAAGGGGTGATATGATTATAACAAATAAACAACTTAACAGCTAGAATCCCGAAAGAATGATATGATTATTACTTAGCGAACTATCTGACAAATAGAAACCCCGAAGGGGTGATACGATTATAACAAATAAACAACTTAACAGCTAGAATCTCGAAGGAATGATATGATTAATCTTTAGCAACCAATCTAACAAAAAAAAATCCCGAAGGGATGAAATAATTATAAATTAGCGAACTATCTGACAAATAGAAACCCCGAAGGGGTGATACGATTATAACAAATAAACAACTTAACAGCTAGAATCCCGAAGGGATGACAGAATTTTAACTATTGTAATTCAAGGCTTAGATCAAATGTACAAAATAAAATAATGAGAACAGGCTTATACTTCGGCTCATTCAACCCATTCCATAAGGGGCATCTCGCTATCGCCAACTATATCGTCGATTTTACTGAAGTTGACGAAATTTGGTTTGTTGTAAGCCCTCAAAACCCATTAAAGGATAAAGATTCGCTTGCGCCCGATCACCATCGCTTAGAGATGGTGAAAAGGGCTATCCCTTTCAATGAAAACAGGATGATGGTTTGCGATATTGAAATGAGCATGCCACGGCCATCATACACAGTCGATACCATAAAAGAGTTGAAAATAAAATATCCGAATAGAACCTTTTATATTATCCTTGGCTCCGACTCGATGGATTCCATCACCAAGTGGAAAGACTATGATGATCTTCTTTATAACAATAAAATCCTTATATATCCACGTGAAGGTAGTAATACGGATGAGCTAACAAAGAAGTACCCGATAAAAATTATCAATGCACCACTTGTAAATTATTCGTCAACCCAAATAAGGCAATTAATTATGGATGGCGAAAATGTGCAGTGCTATTTGCCCGAATACATTTTGGAATACATCAACGATTTAGGATTGTATCGAACAAAGCCTTAACCTTGCGTGTTATTTTCAAAACCACATCGAATGAACAACCTTGAATATGGAATTCAACACCTCTCCGAGGGGAATATCGACAAAGCAGAGCGTTTCCTAGCCCAAGCGATAAATGAAGATAAATTGAATGCTAACGCATGGTTTCATAGAGGGAAGGTGCACCGAATGAAGGGAGATATGATTGCAGCCCTGAACGATTTTCATAAAACCGTTGATATCGACCCCAATCATTGCGAAGCGAAGGCCTCCATTGAGATGATTAACAGTATAATTTCATTCAGAAATCCTGATTTGCTTAACCATTAAGAATTGCCTAAAGTACTGTGTACTTGGAGTGCCTATAGTATTTCCACAAACTCTAGGCATTTTAGGCACTTTAAGTACTTTTTTACTTCAACTTCATCGTCTCCCACTCTTGCAAGTTTTTACTTGTCTGTAATTGTGGCGTTTGCGATTTTTGATTCACAACAACAGATTGTTGTCCAACATTTGTTTTGATATAATCGAATAAATCCTTGTAAGTAACATCCCCCTTAGTTTCTTGTAGTTTCTTTAGAAGAAAATAGGTAAACAAACCATGCTGCTTTGCTGTGTAAGGATAAGCTGTCTCATCGCCTGTTGCAGCACTAAAAACAATACTATTGCCATTCAACACCTCAGTTCTAGGTTTAATCTTTACGCCCCTCGCCTCAGCAAGCATCCCATTATCGCGCGCACTACCGCTAAAGCAAGCATCCATTATGAAAGTAACTTCCTGAACGGGATTTGCTGTTAAACGGCTATACAAATCGTTCAGCTTGATGGCAGTCTCAAAGTCTGATGAAAATCCATCTACAGGCAGTAAGTATGAAGATTTATCTGTTTCATTGGGCATACCATGTCCGGCATAAAAAAAGATTACTTTCGCATGACCATTATAGGCTGCTATAACATCAGCTATCCATTTTATTTCCGATTTCATATTGCCGAAGGTAGCGTCAACGGCTAAATGTATATTTTGAGATGGAATTCCAAGCGTTTTCTCGCAGTATTGCTTAAAAACCTTGCCATCATTCGAAGCAAATTTTACTTTGACCTCCTTTTGGTAGTTCTCATTGGCAATGATTACTACAAACGTCTTGTCGTTGGTTTGTGGGTTTGTAGGTATATTCACATCAACATCCGACTGACCCACTGTAATGGTTTTAGTTTCGGTGTTAACCGATTGGGTATTTGAAGCAGTTTGTACGTTTAACTTTAAAGGATCGAGGTTGATATTGAGCTGTGTGTAGGCAAATGTAGCGTTATCGGTTGATGAATAGACATAGGACTTTTCATTAGCTGGGTTATTAATAGTTGCCTTTTGCAGGAAAACATTCCCCTCCGAATCAAGCGCGTATTGAATATTGGAGAATTGCAGCTTGTTTGCTGATGTATCAAAAGCTTCAGCTTCTGTTACTGGTACTTTTACGTAGATTGATGACAAACCCCCAATATCTACTTTAAATGTTTGGTTATCGGGATCGTACTCATTTATTATTGATTTCCAATCGCAATAGTTTGGTGCAATATTTTGCGTTGCCAGATACATTAATTCCTCAACTTTCTTTCTAGAGTTTTCTTCTGTAACCCTTGCTGTATATGCATCGGATGTTTCATACTTACCTTTCTGTTGCCATTTACCTATCTCCGTTTTAACATAGTTGGCAATATCATCCATTGGTTTAACCTGTTTTACACACCCCCACTTTCCATTCTTTTTCACACATATCAACCCATTATTTGACTTAATCCCCGCATCTTCGAACTGATAATTGACAACCAAATTACCTTGCTCATCAATATAACCCCATTTCCCTCCCTTCTGAACTGCGCACAATCCATTGATGAAGCTGCGCACATCATCGAACTGACATTTAATTAATATCCTTCCGGTTGGGTCAATAAAACCTAATTTCCCATCCTTCTTTATTTTGGAAAACTCATTGGGGTAAGATCTAATAACTTCATCAAACATGTAACCTGTTATCTCCTTGCCAGTTTGGTCGATATAGGTCCATTTCCCATTCTTTTTTACAAATGCCCAATTGCTAAGCGAGAACATCGCAACTGTTTCGTACTGAGAATCGGATATTACAAATTTTCCAGTTTGATTAATATATCCTCTTTTACCATCCTTATTAACACCTGCCATACCGTTTGGAGCGAAACTTGTAACACCATTAAATTGATAATCAATCACAACATCGCCTTTTTCATTAATAAATCCCCACTTCTCGCCCTTTTTTACTGCAGCAAGTCCATTCTGCGAAAAATCAAACGCACCATTAAACTGGTAATCAATTGCTGTCTTTCCATTCCTTTTAATGAAACCCCATTTATCTCCCTT
This sequence comes from Bacteroidales bacterium, assembly GCA_003818205.1. Lineage (GTDB taxonomy): Bacteria > Bacteroidota > Bacteroidia > Bacteroidales > Tenuifilaceae > UBA8529. Next base: position 64,900 of record RPRQ01000001.1, on the reverse strand, counting down.
TCGAGCCACTGCAAGACCATTCTCAGAAAAATCCTTTACATCATCAAGGAATATTTTTCCGCTTTTATCTATCCAACCTAACTTCCCATCTTTCTTAACCTTAGCAAATCCATTCTCCCAAAAATTCTTTGCATCATCGTACACACAATCGATTACTAGTTTACCAATAATGTTGATGAAGCCATACTTATCATTTTTCAAAACCAATGCTAAATCGTTTTCGAAGTCGTAAGCATAATCAAATTGGTAGGGAATAATCATCTTCCCTGTAATATCTATATAGCCCCACTTGCCATTCTTCTTGACACACGCTAGACCTTTGTCGGAGAACGATGATGCATAGTCGAACTGACAATCAATAATTAGTTTTCCACTTCGGTCAATATAACCATATTTCCAATTTTTTGTAACTTGAACTAGACCTTTGTGAAAACCAGCAAACATACTACCATATTCGTAACATCCAAGAACTTCTGATCCTGTACTATTAATCAACCCCCACTTGCCATTCATAGTTACCATGGCTAATCCATTATCTGAAAAACCATAAGAATGATCATATTTATAATCAACAACTGGTTTACCTGTTTGGTCGATAAAACCGTATTTCCCATCCTTCACTACTGATGATAATCCATTTGCAGGAAATGAAAATTGATAGGTATATAAGTAATCGATAACAGGTTTGTAGCTCTTTTGGGCAATGGAGTGTAACGTCATACTCAGGAAAAGAATGGGCAAGAGTTTTTTATATGCTTTAACCATGGCTCGTATTTTTAAGATTTTATACTTGATTTAACCTACTAAGTTAACGTCAGCTCGACGTAAGAAACAATTTAAATGCTGTATTATCAATGCTTTGTTTTATTGGGGAAAATGGAATGATGGAAAAGTGGAATATTGGAAAGAAAAAGTTAGAAGAAACCCCAATATTCCATCATTCCAGTATTCCAAAATCATAATATTAGCATTAAAGCACTAATAAATAACGACATAATATGTATTATTAGATCGAACTCACGTTAAGTTATAAATGTTATTGATTCATTATTAATTAATTGACACCTAAATAAAAGTTAGTACTAATATAGAAAAATATTGGCAAATAATTGGTAATAAAAAGGGAATACAAAAAGCAACCCCAGGGCTTAAAATAAGGCTAGGATTAATCTATTAATGCCTTCATATCTTTTGAGTTTTGCGAATTCAAAGTTGAAGGCTTTTTCCTTTTCCTAAACTGGTACTTTTCTTTTGCGAAAATTTGGTACTACAAGGTTGTTAATTAAAGCCTTAAATTTTAAAAAAGTTTTTTAAACAAATGAAATTTAAACAGTTTCTGATATAACTCCAAATCCAGTTTATAAAGGATTAGTATCCTATTCTTTTGCCCACCCGGGTTGTACTAAATGTACGAATTCAATGTAGAAGTATTTGATTAGCCATTAAACTCTACATCGTTTTTTTTTTGTTATGATGATGTATATCATTGATATCGATTGACCGTATAGGTTATTTTTGTTTACATTTAACTGTTATTTATGGTCTTTTTTTCATCACCTAAAAAAGAACTAGTAAAAGATGGAGCGCTCTCTGAACCAAAAGTAAAAATGTACTAATTTAGTATAACTTCAGGAGTTATTACTCATGGTGAAATCCAACATTTTCTATGTCGGGGATCATTCCTAAGTAAAGCGTTACTTCGATTCGCTCGTATAGCTCAGCTTAGAAAAAAATCAGGTAAAACCGTGAAAAAGAGTACTAGCGTTATGTCAAATATGAGCTGATTTGTTTTTTTAACCAATGGGTTACCCATCAGCGATATAAAAATTTTTCCTTTTTTTAGCGTCAGAATACAATTGACACGATACTAGTCATCTCCTTAATAGTCGTTGATATTAACAGCTATGAAACTACCAGATGTAATAAAGGGTCTTAGCATTGAAAAAAAGGTTGAGCTATACAACCTCCTAGGATCAGATTATCAAGCAAACCCTCAATTGGCAGACGTTCGGAATGACCTAAATAAAGAAAATGTAAAAATTTGCCCCTACTGCAAAAGCACCGATACCAATAGTCCCAGAATTTATAAAGGCCTAAAGCGTTATCGATGCAATAATTGCACTAAAACCTTTGATAATTCTACAAACATTGCCCTATCTGGGGTTATACAAACAGAAAGAAATGAGGAGAATATTGACAATGTTCGAGAAATAGCAGAAGAAAGCGAAGAACGCTATAAAGCCATTGCTAAATACCTTACCGATTACCAATATACTGCCATTGTAAGAGATGGGGAGGTTGTTGAAACAATTCACAATGAATCTTGCGAAATGGTTACCGGGTATTCGCCAAAAGAATTTATGATAAACCCATATCTATGGATTAACATGGTTGTTCCCGAAGAAAGAGCAAGAGTAGCCGATGAATTCTCAAAAATATTTAAAAAAATAGAATTACCTCCTGTCGAGCACCGTATTGTTTGTAAAAATGGTGAAATCCGATGGGTTTGCAATACTGTTATCCCTAAATATGATGCAAATGGAAACCTCGTTTCCTACGACGGTATAGTAAAAGATATTACAGAACGAAAACGAGCCGAAGAAGAAATCCGCAAGCTAATTAATGATCTTGAAATGAGAATGGAAGAAAGAACAAGACAGCTTGAAGAAATTAACATAAACCTTGAGGAGGCAAAATACGAAGCCGAAGAGGCGAACAGGACAAAAAGCGAGTTTCTTGCCCACATGAGCCACGACATACGCACACCCTTAAATGCAATATTGGGATATACCGAACTGTTAAGATACACTATTATTGACCAGACCCAAAAGGATTATATCAATTCCATTGAATCGAGCGGGAATAGCTTACTTACACTTATTAACGATATTCTTGACCTGTCAAAAATCGAAGCCGGAAAGCTTGACCTCGAATTAGAATATGTGGATTCATCCTTTTTCTTTTCCGAGTTTGAAAGGGTTTTCTCCTTAAAGGTGTCCGAAAAAGGATTAAAATTTATCCTGATGATATCATCTGATATGCCATCTGGAATTTATATAGATGAGGCGAGGGTGCGTCAAATAATTTTTAACCTCATCGGGAATTCTGTTAAATTTACAAGGGAAGGTTTCATTAAGCTCAACATATTTACTGAAAATCTTGCTAATTCAACCGAAAAACCCGAAGGCCTAATTGACGTGATCATTGAAGTACAGGATACAGGAATCGGTATCTCTAAAGATTTACAGAAAACTATATTTGAACCATTTGTTCAGGGGAAAGATTTCAAGAATAGGGGAACAGGCTTGGGGCTGGCAATAACCAAAAAACTCTTAGATATTATGGATGGAACCATCAGCATCCTATCAGAGCAAGGGAAGGGAAGTACATTTACGATAAGGATTCCTAATATTCCTTTTTTGAAAGACTATTCCAGAACAAAAGTGGATATACGGATTGATACTACAGAAATCGAATTCGATAAAGCAGTAATCCTTCTTGCGGATGATGATGAGTATAATAAAAACTATCTCCGAGATGCTCTTAAAAACACCAATCTGAAAATAGTTGAAGCGGATGATGGTATTGCTGCTTATTCACTCGCTAAGGATATTGTACCCAATCTGATTATTGCTGATATACAGATGCCTCAAATGGATGGATTCCAATTATTAAATATGTTAAAGGCTGATGAAAATCTAAAACATATACCTGTGATAGCCTATTCTGCATCTGTTTTAAAAAAGCAGAAAGAAAGAATTCATAATTGTGAGTTCGCCGGACTTCTAATCAAACCTGTTAAAGTTACAGAATTATACGCCGAGCTAATGAATTTTTTGCCCTATAAGTCAACCCAAAGGGTTGTGCAATCATCTACATCTGATTTAACCAGTGAAATAACCAATCTCCCCGAATTAATTCAATCCCTAGATTACAAGTTCTATGACACCTGGAAATCATTTGAGGTAAGACAACCAATCGGGGAAATCCGAAACTTCGGCAAGAATCTTGTTCAGCTAGGAATGTTTCATAATTCAAGTACCATTACTGATTATGGTAAGAATTTAATAAGCGCTGCCGATAACTTTAATATTGAGGCAATTCTAAATCTTATCGGAAAGTACAAGAGCATTATTGAAAATCTAAAATCATCAGCTAAAATATAATAATGACAAGTAATAGTATTTCTCCACCACCTTCAAATACAATTTTAATTGTTGACGACAACCCTAGAAACCTTCAAGTGCTAGGTAAGCTGCTGCAGGAAAACAACTATGAGATTGAATTTGCCACCAACGGTGTTGCAGCCCTAGAATGGCTAAATATCAGACGATTCGATCTTATATTCCTTGATATCAACATGTCCGATTTGAATGGCTTTGAAGTATGCAAAATAATTCGCTCCAATCAGGCACTACATGATCTGCCAATTATATTCCTATCGGCAGAGACCGAAAGGGATAACATTTTAAAGGGATTCGAACTTGGGGCGCAGGATTACGTTATTAAACCATTCGATAAAAGAGAATTAATTGCTCGTGTGAGAACCCATATCGCCCTGAAAGAGAGCCGCGAACAGCTAAGTAACCTTAACCTATCGCTTGAGGAAAAAGTTAAAGAACGAACCCATCAGCTAAAAGAAGCATTTGATAAGCTGGAAGCTGCAAATCTTAAACTGAAAGAGCTCGACAAGGCAAAAACAGATTTTCTAAAAATGATCAGCTACCAAATACGAACCCCTCTTACCGGGATAGTTGGACCGATTCAGCTACTCAAAGAGTTTAAAGAATCGAAAGAAATCGTAAAAGTGATCGAAATCCTCGATGAATCGGTTAAACGACTTGAGAAATTCTCATTAAATACACTATTAATCACTCAGCTAAAAACTGAAGGGGAGAATATCCCTAAAGAAACAATATTGATATCAGATTTAATCAACGAAAGCCTGAATGATGATAAAATAGCCGAACAAATTTTAAATATAAACATTCAGGTGCTTGTATCCATCACCCCTCCCGAATTAAACTATCATGGAAACCTTAGATTACTGAAGACCGCCATTATCAATGTATTGGATAACGCCATAGCTTTCTCCAAACCCGATGGCATAATAAAAATAAACATAGCTAAGAATGACCATTTTGTTATTTTCGAAATCATCGATCAAGGTGAAGGTTTTCAGGGAAAATCAATTAAAATAATCAATGAACTGCTTTCTTCCAACGAGCTGCCAATCACCCCAAATCTTGGCCTTGGCCTAAACTTAGTAAAATTGATCATGGACCTACACTACGGAAAAGTTGAGGTAAAAAACAACAAAGACGTAGGAGCCTGTGTCTCTATGTATTTCGGCCATAGCTGAATCGTATAGCATTATAAATGTTTTATTTACAATTACCATGTGTAAATAAATTGAGTGAAAAGAATAAATAGTAAGCGATATGAGTAAAGATTCAACCATACAACCATCAACCATCCTAATCGTTGATGATAACCCAAAGAACATTCAAACACTTGGTGTATTTTTACAAACTGAAGGATATCAGGTTGAATTTGCCATAAATGGAGAATCTGCATTGGATTGGATTAAACGGGCTACATTTGATCTTATCTTACTCGATATCATGATGCCTGGCATGGATGGGTATGAAGTGTGTAGAATAATTAAGAGTGACCCGAAAAATCAAAAAATCCCAATTATATTTCTTACCGGAAAAGTCGATACCGAAAGCATAATTAGCGCTTTTGACCTTGGTGCTGTTGATTATATAAAAAAACCTTTTAACCAGAGAGAGCTAATCGCAAGGGTAAAAACGCAAATCGAAATTAAAATAAGCAGGGAAGAAATAGCAAGGAATCTTAGGGATATTGAACATAAAAACGAGCTCATAACAGGTAGTATCCAATATGCTCAGCGAATTCAAAATGCTCTTCTGCCCACAGAAGCGATTTTCAAAGCGTATATCCCCGATAATTTCATACTATTTCTTCCTAAAAATATCGTCAGCGGTGATTTTTACTGGACACAACAGATAGAGGATATCATTTTTGTAGCTGCGGCAGACTGCACTGGGCATGGTATTCCCGGTGCATTAATGAGCATGCTAGGAATTTCACTACTCAACGAAATAGTTATGACTAAAAGGGTTCTCGAAACCGATGAAATCCTGAACCAGATGAGGGACAAGCTTATTGGTCGTTTAAATCAAGGAAACTCAGAAGGAGCTGGTATCAAAGATGGTCTCGATATTGCACTTATATCTATCAACCTTTCCCAAAAATTGCTTACCTTTTCTGGTGCAAATAATCCCCTAATAATTGTCAGGAAAGATACTAAGTCTGGAGAAACCATCCTGATCGAACATAAAGCCGATAAAATGCCCATATCGCTTCACCTTAAGATGAAGCCATTCAATAAAACCACTTGTCACATAATGGCCAAAGATAAAATATATCTATTCTCCGATGGCTACTCCGACCAGTTTGGCGGTGAAGAAAACAAGAAATTTTCGTTGAACAGCCTCAGGCAGCTCTTCAAAAGTTTATACGAGTTACCGATGATAGAGCAGAAGCAGAGGCTTAATGAGAAGTTTATTGAATGGAAAGGTAACAATAAACAGCTGGATGATGTAGTAATTGTGGGATTGAATATGGCTGAATCCTATGGTGAAGTTGACTTTTTTTAGCGTTTAAACTATACATACAATCTAGCCTTAATCACTTAACCCGCTTTATTCATACCTTTCGCTGCACTCAGGTATGAATTTGCTATGGATTGTGGGCTATAAAGCGGAATCGAGCGATAGCGAACTCACGTAAGTAAGTCCCGATTTAGTACTGCTCAAATCTGGGAAGTCCTAACGCACCCGAATTTGCGGCAGTTCTAAATCGTCAGAATTATTATGAACCGGAGCCTGCCTACCCTGCCTACCGGCAGGCAGGCGACAGGCAGGCGGCAGGTAGGCGTAGCAAAGCTCACCGAAGTCAATAATTCGGGTTAAGTCAACAAGAGGCTGCCTAAGATCGATCCATTTGTTCATTTTAGAATCAGAGATTATACGCCACACGAAGAATATACAAAGTACTTAGGCATAAAAACTAACTTCTGCTCCAAAATCTCCCCATATGGTGCGTCAGAAAATATATACCTTGATACAAAATTAAATTATACAAGGCTATTATTAAATGTTACTTTTAATTATACAAGGTTGTTTTAATGTCTTATAAGAAAAAAACTAATTATTCGAGAGAAGCGACTAATCCAAAACTAGCTGAAAAATATAGAAAATCACTTCTAACCGATAATAACATAAAGTTAAGGGTTAAAGCCCTATACAAGTGTGGCATCACTAACCCCAGACTTAAGTCTGGGGTTAGTGACAAAGCTTCACTTTTAGGCTTTAGCCCAACAAATCCATATCCCTGACAATGACTGTTTTAGTAATTTTCAATATTTACTAACATATTTTTGCCGGTTACTCGTGATAGAAAATGAAAGAAATTCTAACAAAAAACCCCGCAAATCTGCGAGGCTTTCTGATAAATATGAAATCAACTACTATTTCACTTCTTCAATAATTTCCATTCCACGGGTAATGGCTTTCTCGTTCATCGGAATAAGGTGATGATGCCTCTCGGGTAGCGATTTCTTTAACCCTTTGATAATATTCTCAAGCTTAACAATCGGTTTAATCTTTAGAAATGCTCCCAGGACAATCATATTGAACGATTTTGCGCTTTGCATCCTTGCCGCTTCCTCAACCGCTTCAACCTTATAGATTTTAATATCCTTACGTTGTGGGGGATGTATAATACCATTTGGATCGTAAAGAAGAGTACCACCAACTTTCACGGATTTCTCAAACTTATCCATCGATTGTTGGTTAAGGATGATGGCTGTATCGTATTCAAACAAAATCGGTGAGCTGATGCGATTATCGCTAAGGATTACGGTAACATTGGCCGTTCCACCACGCATCTCAGGGCCATACGATGGCATCCAGGAAACTTCCTGATCCTGCATAATGCCTGAATAGGCAAGTATTTTACCCATCGATAGAACACCTTGTCCGCCAAATCCTGCTATTATAATTTCTTCTGTCATGTTTTCTCAGTTTTTGATTCAAACTTAAAACGTTAACTATTCGTCCTTAAGATCGCCAAGCTTGTAGAATGGGAACATATGCTCAACCATCCACTCATTCGATTTAACGGGTGAAAGCTTCCATCCTGAGCTACAGGTAGAAACAACCTCTATAAACGATGTACCTTTTTTGCCTTCTACATTATCAAAAGCCTTACGGATGGCCTTTTTACACTTGCGAACAGCAGCAGGGGTGTGCGCCGATTGACGGGTTACAAAAGTGGTTCCAGGGAGCTGAGCAATAAGCTCGGTAATTCTCAATGGATGACCAGCAAGCTTAATGTCACGACCATAAGGCGATGTGGATGTAGGCATACCTTCAAGGGTTGTAGGCGCCATTTGACCTCCTGTCATACCATAGATACCGTTGTTGATGAAAATAACAACGATGTTCTCACCACGGTTACAAGCATGAATAATTTCAGCAGTACCAATTGATGCTAGGTCACCATCGCCTTGATAGGCAAACACGATTTTCTCAGGTTTTAGCCTTGAAACAGCAGTTGCAACAGCTGGGGCACGCCCATGAGCAGCTTGTTGCCAATCGATATCCAAAAAGTTATAGGCTAGAACAGAGCAGCCAACAGGGCAAATTCCAATGGTCTTCTCCTGAATGTCCATCTCCTCAATAACCTCTGCTATAAGTTTATGAACAACGCCATGGGTACAACCAGGGCAGTAAGACATTACATTATCTGTAAGAACCTTTGATTTACCGTAAACCAGGTTCTCTGGTTTCATGATTTCCTTAATATCTGCCATGACTATTTCCCTTTAATAATTTGTTCTTCCAAAGCATGTACAACCTCATTGGGAGTTGGTATCATTCCGCCTAAACGGCCAAAATGTTGAACAGGAACTTTTCCTTCAACAGCTAAACGAACATCCTCAACCATTTGTCCTGCGCTCATTTCAACAGCCAGAATGCCTTTAATTTTGCTTAGCATCGACTGAATTTTCTTCGTAGGGTAAGGGAAAAGTGTGATGGGTCGTAAAAGACCTACTTTAATTCCTTTTGCACGAGCAATCTCAATAGCCTTCTGACAGATACGGCTTGAGGAGCCGTAAGCGATGAATAGGTATTCAGCATCCTCACAGGCAATCTCCTCGAAGCGTACTTCGTTCTCTGAGATAACCTTGTACTTCTCGATCAGCTTATGGTTAAACTTCTCCTGACGGCTCGAATCCAGCTCAAGCGAAGTGATGATATTGTGCTTACGATCAGGGGTTTTACCAGTGGTAGCCCATGAACCATACATTTTAATAATCTGTTCGTTGGTCCAACGTGGTTTAAACTCACCCAGCTGTACTTTCTCCATCATCTGACCGATAACCCCATCGGATAGAATCATAACCGGATTGCGATATTTAAAGGCAAGGTCAAAGCCTAGTCCAACAAAGTCGTTCATTTCCTGAACCGATGCAGGGGCAAGAACGATCAGCCTGTAATCGCCATGTCCTCCACCTTTTACCGCTTGGAAATAGTCACTCTGAGCGGGCTGAATGGTTCCTAAACCAGGACCGCCACGAACCACGTTTACGATTAAGCATGGAAGCTCAGCACCAGCAATGTAGGTAATACCCTCCTGTTTAAGGCTAATACCTGGGCTCGATGATGATGTCATTACTTTTTTACCACACGCTGCACCACCATAAACCATATTGATGGCTGCGATTTCGCTCTCTGCCTGAAGTACAACCATACCGGTTTCCTCCCATGGTTTGCGAAGCATAAGCGTTTCCATTATTTCTGACTGAGGGGTAATTGGGTATCCGAAGTATCCATCGCAACCATAACGGATTGCTGCTTCGGCAATTACTTCGTTCCCCTTCATTAATCTATAATCTGCCATATTAAATGGGTATTATTATTTTACTAGTTCTTTCATTAAATTATGCTTCAACCTGAGCTTTTAATCTATATACCGTGATAACGCTATCGGGGCAAACCATTGCGCAGTTTGTACAACCAGTACATTCATCAGGGTTTGCCATGTATGCGTAGTTATAACCTTTCCCGTTAACCTCTTTTGCAAGAGCGATAACTTTTTGAGGACATGCAACAACGCAAAGGCTGCATCCTTTGCATTTCTCATCATCAACCTTAATTGCACCTTTTACTTTTGCCATATTGAGCTATTTTGAGTGTTTATTTGACTTCAATTTCAAGTTTCTGTTTAACCTTATTTTATTGGGTGTTCCAAATGGAATTGCTTCAAACGAGCTTCTAAATCGGCAAATTGAGTACGCTGCACCTGCGATACGCACGCCCTTAGCCCTTCGGTTCGTTCGCTTCCCGTTATCATCAATGAGATTGCGCTAATTCCGTAATATATGAGTTCATCAATCAAATCTTCACCGCTAAAGCCGGGGTACGAGATGGTAAAGTAGAAACCATCGGCTAGCGGTTTATCCTCATCCATATTATAGACAATTTGAAATCCGTTATCGACAAAAAGTTGCTTCATTATCTTAGCTTTAGCACCATACTCTCTAACAGATTCAACAAAATTGAAAGTACCATCGTTGGCGGCTTTTAGCATTGCGGCCAGGCCGTACTGAGCGGAATGGCAAGTGCCCGATGAAAGGGAATAGACCGCTCCGTAAAGCATGGCGTAGCCAAACTCATCGGATGAGAAGAATCGTTTTAAATCAGGGAAACGTCTCTTGTACAATTCGTTGCTGATTACCATGCAACCTATACGCTGCCCTGCATAAGAGAATGCCTTTGAGCTGGATATAAGCATAATCCAATTCTTGGTGTAATTTGCAACGGTAAGCTGATATGGTGCCTGACCAGGAACCGAAAGATCCTTTCGGAAATCCATGGCGAAATAGGCTAAATCCTCAATGATAACCACATCGTATTTATTGGATAAGTCGCCGATAATCTGTAGCTCCTTCTCTGAAAAGCATATCCACGATGGATTGTTTGGGTTTGAGTATAGGATTGTTGAAATATTTCCTTTCTCTAAATAGGACTCAAGCTTTGCTTTCAGCTTATCACCCCTATAGTTATAAACATCGAAGGTCTCGTATTGCATTCCAAGCACCCTTAATTGCTGCTTCTGAACGGGGAAACCTGGGTCGATAAACAAAACGGTATCCTTCTCCTTAAAGCATCGATTGGTAAGAAGAAATGATGCCATTCCACCCTGCATCGAGCCTACGGTTGGGATACAACTCTTCTCATCAACATCAATATTCATAAAGTTTTTTACAAAGCGAGAAATCTCCTTCTTTAGTGCAGGAACGCCATCGATCATTGGATATTTTGATGCAACACCGCTTCTTAGCGCCTGAATCTCAGCCTCAATACCAACGCTATTGGGCTCCATGCCCGGAACGCCCATCTCCATACGAATATACTTCATACCCGTAGCCGCTTCTATCTCATTCACTAATCGAACTATTTCGCGAATTGTAGCACGACCAACTTTTTGAAGCCCCGAGTCAGCAATTTTCTGCTTAACTATATCATAAGGTATTGGTGTATTTTGCATAATGATAAATTAAGTTGGTTAGCACTATATTTATACTATTGATTATCAGATGTATTTAAAATAAAGGTTAATCAAAAACCGCTCGATATTCGAGAATACAAGTTTAAGAAATGTTTTTATTATTTAAAAGTGATGTAGGTCATTTTTATAACAAATCGTTATAAAAAATTTAGTATTTGGAATAATATTAATACAAAAGGATTGATATTGCTTATAAAGTGTAATCTGTAGCATAATTTTGGTTGACCCTTTTAGGTTATAAATATTTAATAAACAGGGGGGAAGAATATCCGAAAAAAGTAAAGTACAATCTTAAACCAATGTCGTTTCACCTGCAATTCCCGCCATAAAATCAAAATTCCCTTTCCCAATACCGGGAAAAATTGCTAATTTCTCCTTATCCCTTACCTTTACCGCCCTGTTTTTATTAACCGGCTCTTCATGAAACGCTCCTACCACACCGACATCGCCCTCCAGCACAGGCTGGGCATCCTGGATAGCGCGCTTACCAAGCAGATCCCCTCCAGCACCCTCCATAACTGGAAGAGAAAAGATTTCTCATCGCTCGTTGGGGCTGAATACGCCTCCGATTTTGAGCAGAACCTGCTAATGATCAAGGATTTCCTCTCGAAGAGATACCTCCTCAACGCCGCAAAATCCATCTATTTCATTTACACGGCATATGTGAAAATATTGGATTCTGCGAAAAACAGAAATAAACTCTTTCGCCAATCGAGGGATACCATCGTCTCAACCATCGATAGGGTTAAAGGGAGTATTGGGCTAAGCAGAGCGTTACGGGCTTTTTTTATCTCGTACCAGCAGTACTACGCATGGAAAAAGAAGGTGCAGTGTAAGGTTTCGCCGTTTACCCTGTGCCGCAAGCTTTACCCCCACCAGCTGACCACGAAAGAGGTGGATACGGTGAAGGGGTACTTGAAGGATCCGAAATACCTCAACTGGAACATAACCCCGGTATACTACCAGATGCTTCGGCAGAAGGCCGCTTTCATGAGTAAAACCTCGTTCTACAAGTACGCCAACCTGCTGATGCTTACCCGGGCTAAACCCGAAAAGAAAAAGTATGGAAAAGGCATCCGGGCCGATGCCCCTAAGCGCATCCTGCACATGGATGTGACCATCTACAGGCCCCTGGATCATACCCGGGTTTACATTTACCTGCTGGTCGATAACTTCTCGAGGTATATCCTCAACTGGAAGGCCTCCCTTGAGTATTCTGCCTCAATAACTTTTGAAAACATCAACGAAGCGTACCAGAAATTTAACCTCGCTAAAATGGACCCTAGTGTTGATCTGGTTTGTGACGGTGGGTCGGAGAACAGGGGCATGGTCGACGTTTTTGTGAGCAGCAGCGGCAGCAACATCCAAAAGCTAGTGGCCCAAACCGATATCGTTTTCTCCAACAGCATGGTCGAGGCCGTGAACAAGCGGGTGAAGTACGACTTTCTGTTTACAGCCAGATTATTGGATATTGGGCAAACCAAGCAGTACCTCGCCTACGCGGTTGAAGGGTACAATAGCAAGCCCCATTCGGCGTTACACGGCTTAACGCCAGCTGAAGCGTTTAACGGTGCTTTGCCCGACAGGGGTATGTTTAAACCCGCCATACAGCAGGCCGCCCAAAAGCGTAAGCTCATAAACTTAGGGCAGCAGTGCTTAAGCTGTGTAGATAACAGCACGGCGAGCAGCCAGTAAATAATAGCCACCAGCGGAGCAGCTTTATTAACCCGCTCATTCCATTTTATTCTTTCAATGTTTTTTTGCCGGTATTTTATAAAACCTTTCTGCTGATCTTCTCTTTCTATGCCTGTTTCAGGTGGTGTTTCACCAATGCCTTATTCTGCTTGTGCTTTCCCAATATTGGGAATACTTTTTTTGATTTTGCAACGAAAAGTGCAGCGGTAGTACAAATACCGCCATTTTCTATGCGCTAACGGCTGAATCGTATATTTTAGCGGTATATGAGCTAATACGATACGCTTTTATGGGATTATGTGAAAAAAAATTGGGTGCCGCAGGGCGGTGAGCCCCGGGCGCACTGGCGGGAGAGCCCTTTGGTCGGGGGGGAGCGGCTTAGGTCTCATTCGTTTTGTAAATGCATCTATATTCCTGTTGACTTCCTGCCTACCAGCAGGCGGGAAGCCAACGTCAATGAGTTGCAAGACTTAGGTTGACGGCTATGGAACCTCTCGTGGGTTCTCTATCGCTCGTATCGTTTAATTTTTACCTAAAGTCTTGTGCAATTAGCTTAATCCAATCGTCAACTCTCGCTTCTGTTTTATCTGATTCAAACTCCTCATTGATAGGTAATCCGATAAATTTTCCGTCGATTAACGCCTCTGAATCGGTAAACTCGTACTCATCCTTACCTATCTGACCTACAATTTTTGCGTTCTTCGAGAGCAATATTCCCCCGATAACACCCAGGTTATCGACAAAATGACGCGGATAGCTGATATTATCGCCCAACCCGAAAAGGGCGAAAGTTTTTCCCGAATAATTGATTTTATCAAATTCGGGTTTAAATACATCCCAGTCGGGCTTTGGCCTTCCTGAATCCCAAGTTTCGCCACCTATGGTAGAACACCCAAAGATGATATTATCATACTTATCGAGATTATTGGCTTTTGCTCCAATGATTGGTTTAAGGTCAGCATTTTCAACTCCCAATTTTTTCTGAATCAGCATTGCAACCTTTTCGGTGAAACCACCCGTTGGGCCATAGAATATTCCTATTTTCTTCATTGCTAATTATAGTTAAGTTTAAACTTTTTCTATCAAGTTTCTACAATTCCCTTAACTATAAAACAGTAAAACCTAATTATTGTTTAATGCTTTTCTGATACCGATTCGCTTTCATTGGTACTATTTTAGAGAAAGTTTACTAAAAAAATCTGATTCTTTGGTTATTCGACAAAAGGTGTGGAAGATAATTTGGTTTTGCTCCAATATTGACCCCAGAGGGGTCGGATATTTATAGGAAAAATGCCCATTTATGGTGCGACCCCAGCTGGGGTCGAATGTTCCTAGGGATAGATATTTTCTATAGACATATAATCCCTCTGGGATTAAGAAAGCCAGTGAATAAAAAGTGTGTAAGATTTTCAAGAGGTCGCCGATAAAATCCTACACTTGTAGAATTTCAACTACCCACTAGTTTTGTCGAATAACTGATTCTTTTGAATTCTAAAATAATAATGAAAGTCGATCGGCATCACACAAAGAACATAATTTTTCAACATTACCGAAGTATTATCACTACTTAGTGTGACTCGCAATTGCTAAGACAACACCAAGAGCAATTCCAAGAATTGCAGCAAATAGAACCTGAAATTCAGCAGGAAGTAAGAATGTTATGGTATGAGCAGGTATCCAGAAAAATGGGATTGTCTTCTTGAAAACAAAGTTCCACTGAACATTCCAGTTCAAATCAGTAATGATTTCACCAAATCTTATAGGTCTAAAAAAACCTGAAAGTGTTCCCCCATTATTAATGATATGGGTATCGGTAATTTTATGGAATGTCATCATTATCGGGGCGTAAATGATATTCATAGCTGCGCTTATTGAGAATGCAACAAGAAGTTTCATCAGGCTAAAGGAAGATTGCATTGCAGCGGAGGCCTCTTTTATCCCCAAATAGGAAAGGAATGCAGGGGTTCCAACAGCGAAAATAACAAAGGCAAGCTTAATGGTTAAACCTAAAACGCCCCATACCATTGCACGTGGAATTAACCCAAACCCTTTATAGCTGTAATTACCTGTTCTGATCCTTAGCCCAATGGCCTCACCAAAGGTTGCAAGGATTGCAAATTTCACGAAGCTCATTACCATACCATGCTCGGCATTAAAGGTATTGTAATAATTATAAACCGATGAGGATATAAAGAATGGTAAAAAGAATAGAATAAATCCTACGGTTACAATCAAGTCATTTCTTTTCATAGATGAAAGTGTTATCAGTTGGTTGTTGTTATTCTTTGGCAATTTGGCATGAAGCGGTTCGCAAGTGACAAACTATCAAAACAAGTGGGAACTCAAATGTGCTAAAATCACCCCGGTTAACTACTTCACCGCTCTTATTTTATTGGCGTGCTACCCAAAGAAATTATTCATTCTCTTTTCAAAATAGTCAGCCACACAAAGTTAAAAAGGCGTTTCTCCTCCTAAATAACAGCTGATGCCTGCTTCCGTAAATTTCTGTTTGACCTTTTGCAGGTTTTCAGTATTAGGAATAAGGTAATTCAACCCTGTATATTCGCGATCTATGATTTTGTATTTTTCGCGTCCAAGATGATGAAGTGGTAAGACATTAATTTCGGTTCGCCCCACTTCTCTTAGAAATAAAATAATTGAGCTAATATTCTCAGGTGAATCATTAAACTCAGGAATCAATGGTAACCTGAAGATAAGCCTTCCGTTAAATTCTTTTGCAAGTAGCTTTGCATTTTCGATAATTAACAAATTATCGGCATTTGCTCCTTCTTTATGCTTTTTAGTATCAAAATGCTTTAAATCAAAAAATATCCAATCTAAATAGGGAGTAACCCTTTTAAAATTATCGTAGGGTATATTCCCACATGTTTCTATTGCGGTGTGAATATGCGATTTGTAGCTTCTTTGAAGGATTTCCTCTGCAAAATCTATTTGCAACAACGGCTCTCCTCCCGATAGGGTTATACCGCCTTCGCTTCCCCAAAATTGTCTGTCGCGCTGAATAATTTTCAATAGTTTTGTTGCAGTAATTTCGTACCCACTTAACTTCAAACCATCGGTATAGCAAACCGATACACAACCTTTTTTTTCGCATGTAGAGCAGAGCTCTCTGGAAATATAAAGTTCCCCATCTACTCTTTTTATTGCACCTTCAGGGCATTCGCTTATGCATTTATCACAGGAAATACATCTCGAATGATAATACATCGGTACAGGCTTTCTGCTAATGCCTTCTGGGTTTGAACACCAAAAACAGCTAAGCGTACAACCATTTAAAAATATAAGGGTTCGACATCCGGGGCCATCGTGAACCGACAACCCCTGAATATCGAAGATAGTTCCTCTAATTTCATTGTTACCTTGGTTTATAGTCATTACAAGTAACCGCTAACATTTCAGGATATGCATCATATTTATTCATACACATGCCTAAATCAGCTTGTGTAGATTTGAAGTTTGAGCAATGCTTACATTTTTGGGCATTTTCAAAATGATTGCAAGACTCGTCGTCAGCGTTAATTATATTTTTATCTCTTTTACATATACCCTTAAAAACATCGGTATTCATATAATACTTACAATCGAAGTGTTTCATATCCTTTTTATCCTATTTGTTCGTACTCTGTTCTAGCAATAACCTCATCCTGAATTTGTTTCCCAAGCTCAACCCAATACTGGGTAAACCCAGCCACCCTAACCATCAAACCCCTATAATTTTCAGGATTTTTTTGAGCATCCTTAAGCATTCTGGAATCTACAACATTGAATTGTGCATGAAAAGCACCTTTCCGAAGATATGCTTTTATCATCTCTAAGAATTTTCTTGAGCCTTCGCGACCTTTAACAACCGAAGGATGAATCTTCATATTCAGCTGTGAATTCTGAGATAAGGAATGGTCGTAGCAGGTTGCGGAGTTAAACAACGCGTAAGGTCCGTTTTTATCGGAACCCGGGTAAGCAGAAACAGAACCATCGGCAAAAGTAGTTCCACAAAGTCTTCCATCGGCGGTTGCTAGTGTAACAGCACCCATTGGGGCATGTGTAGAAACTGAAATCTGACAAGAATACATCGGTTCGTTGTATAATGAGATGTAGTTTTCACACATTTTGCTGAACCAAATTTGCCATTCTTTAAATAAATCATCTACGTATTTATCGTCGTTTCCATATTTTGGAGCATCTAAGCATTGTTTATGAATTTTCAACCAATCCGTATAGTTTGCTGTTTTTACCTGCTCGATTAAACTATAAGATCCTGTTTCTAATGCAGATAAATACCCAAAATTGGCATCAATTGCCGCTTTCAGCTCAGCTAAAGAGAAGTTCTTTTCTTCAAATACATTTTTCTTTATAGAAGCCAGTGAGTTAACAAGGTTTACACCGCCACATATTTCTACATTAAATGTTCTGTTATATCTACAACCTTTATTGCTAATATCTTTCCCAACTTCTAAACAGTCAGGTTTTAACATGCTGTTAATGATTGAAGGCGAAATTTTGCCCCAAATATCATGTTGAATATTGTTTGTAAGCGTTAAAACTTCAACGGTAATGCTAAAATAATGTTTGAACACATTCCAAATGTCGTTGTACGATTCTAATTTTGAACCGTGTGCTGGGTAAACTCTACGACCTGTTCTTTTATCTAACCCGTCGTATAAAACGGCTTCAAGAACTTTTGGTAAAGAGATAAAGTGAACACCCACACTTGTTGCAGGGGCTGAACCACCCGGAATATAATAGGTTTCGCCATTCACCTCTAAAGGCATCCAGCTCCCTGGGGATGTTTCAAGACAACCACCAATTGCCCACGCTCTGGCTTCCTCCAAGGCCATCCCTTCTTTTTTGAAGTTATTTAAAAGAAACTCCATTGCAACGCGGTTGTTTACCCACGCCGGATAACCTGTCCCGATTTTGGTGCATTCAACACCCTTTATTAAGAATTCTTCTGGAAGTTTTTCGTCATATAGCAAGCTCAACGTTGGTTGAGGTACATCACACGACATTGCCGATTCCAGAATCAACATTTCCAGCTCGTTTGCTGCGCTATTTCCATCCTTATCTAAACCCCCAACACATAGATTATTAAACGTGTTTCCACTTAAAACGCCTCCTACAACACCCATCGATGCGAAGCAGTCCAGCTCTGTAAATTTCATTCGCATGCATTCCAGCAGCTCTATAGTTTTTTCTTCTGTAAGAACTCCTTTATCCATATCTTGCTTCCAGAAAGGGTAAAGGACTTGCCCCACACGGCCCGGCGATAATCCGGAAATTGGATCTTCGTTAAGGACTGCAACGTGAAAAATCCAAAGCAATTGAAGCGCATCGTGGAATGTGCGAGGTCTATTTTTCGACAACCATTCCAAACGTTCCGCTATTTCTAAATATTCGTCCTTTTGTTTTGCATTTTCTTCGAGCGAAGCCATGAATTTAGCCTCTTTAGCATAGTTTAAAATCCATGCTTGAAGGCCTTCCAGCATTGTATGAACTGACTTATAGAAATATAATCGGTCCATTCCTGGAACACCAGCAACACTTGCTTGTTTTTCTTTGCAAATATCCTTTATCCCTTCAATACCAAACTGAAGCGGGTAGTAATAGTTCATTACTTCACGACCTTGAGGCAATGTATATCCTGAGTCGAACATACAGATAACTGCCCGCATAATTTCTTCCTTTGTGCCATAACCGGGCACAAGTTGTTCATATTTATGCCCTATATCATCAACCGATTTATTAAACCATTTTTTTGCAACTTTTATCAAGATAGGCATTTCTTCCTTGCGAAGACCAAATTTTCCAGCAATTGAAATAACGCTACCTACACTTTTGGTTACATTTCCGCCACCCTGACCCATCGTAGTAACTTCATCGGCGCTAGCTTTTCCTGCGTTTTGAACTTCTTTAAATAAATCGTCTTCCTTCGATAAAAAGAAACCTTCCGACATCCATGGCATTGGATACGAACCTCGTAAATAATTCGCCTTTCTCATAGCCAACAATTCGCCTGGTAATATCGCAGGTGTTAAGTGTTCAAACCCTGATTTTAGCGCTTCTGCTCTTCTGATAATCTGAACTTCGCCTTCCAATTCTTCCCAACGGCGTGTGTACCAATAAGGAAATTCGACAGATGCAGATGATTTTGTATCGAAATACATTTGGCGAGCTTTTTCAACGCGAGGGGTTGCTGATTTTTTTTCTTCTCTACTTAAAAATCCGCCTTCTGGCTTAGCACCATAGTAGTTATATATTTCGGTTGTACATTCTAAATCATTTTCTTTTTTCATAGTCCTAATTTATTGAATTTAAATGTCTAAGCTGCATTCTATAGACATTTTCGTTTCGTTAGCTTTCTTTTTTTGATGTTGGTTATCAGCCAATTACTTCAAGTTACTTACTTTGATGCGTTCCAAAATATCTTTCAAACCCGTTAGCAATTTCCTTCGATATCTTCTCCCAATTTACTGCAACAGCGATGAGCAAGACGATTATTGCTCCGAAGAATACCTTCTCCGTTGTGGTTGAATTTTTCCAATGGTCTTTTAGTGACATGGTTTTATCGGTTATCAGTTATCGGTTCTGCGTTGTGTTCCGCATAAATTTTTTTGAACTTTGAATTTTGAACTTTTCACCTCTCTTTCTCAACCCTAATCCTAGCATCAACGGCAACAACTCGATCCTTCTTTCCAAGAAGGGGGTTAATATCCATCTCGAAAATTTCAGGGGCAGCCTTTACTAGGGCTGAAACACGTACAACCATTTCGGCAAACATCTCCTCGTTTACAGGTTCTTGACCACGTACCCCTTTTAATATCTTATGACCCTTCAGACGTTGAATCATATCCTTTGCCTCATCGATGGTTAAAGGGGCAAGACCTGCATTGACATCTTTTAGAACCTCAATGAAGATACCACCAAGTCCACATAGCACCATATGACCAAACTTATCTTCACGTTTTGCTCCAATAAACAGTTCAACGCCCGAAAGCATTGGCTGAATAAGAATAGCGGTTGTATCCTTAATCTTTATCATCCTATCAAATTCTTGGGCAACCTTTTCAGCATCCTTCACGTTAAGCACCACACCTCCAACATCCGATTTATGAACGGGACCAACCACCTTCATAACAACAGGGAATCCTAGTTTTTGGGCAGCATTTACGGCATCAGCCTGTGAAGTTACAACCGCCTCCCCTGCCCTACTTATTCCTGCAGCATCAAGAAGTGCTTGCAATTCATTTGGATTCAAATACCCGTTTTGGGCATTGTCGATAACCTGACGAACCTTTTTAACATCAATCTCAGGTAATCCCGTTGATACATTCACCGGTTTTGGGGTATGATATATCTTAGATAGCGCATTTCCAAAAACTACCTCATCGGGGAAGTTGATTCGACCCTTTGCAATGAAATGGTCGATCTCCTCCTTAACATTGATAATTGATGGTAGTATAGGGAAAATTGGCTTCCTGCACTGCTTCATCTTTTGGTCGAGCAAATCATAAACATCGAATACAGGAAAGAGGCCAGGGCTTCCGAAGATAACAGCCATTGCATCGATATGAGGAAAATCTTTTTCGCAGGCATCAATGATATATCCAAGCTGTTCGGCCGTTCCTGTTGCAAGGAAATCGATAGGGTTTGCTACTGATGAGCCTGAATATAGCTTTTCGAGTAATTCTTTCGCTTTAAGGCCATCAATTGAGGGGACCTCAAGCCCATTATTCGATAAAGAGTCGGTAAGCATAACAGCAGGTCCACCAGCGTGGGTGATTACTGCTATGTTCTTCCCTTTCAGCTCAGGGTGCATAAAAATTGATGCAACGGTTGTCAGCTCCTCGCGTCCGCTGCAACGAACAATTCCAGCTTTACGGAAAAGTGCATCAACGGCAACATCGCTGCTTGCTAATGCTCCAGTGTGTGAGCTGGCAGCACGACTGCCCGCAGATGAGCTACCCGCTTTAATTGCAGCAATTCTACAACCTTTACGGATTAGCGACGATGCGTGTTTTAGAATTAAATCGGGTTTATTTACGCTCTCAACATATAATAGTTTAACTCTCGAGCTCGTCTCTGGATCGAACGATTCATCCATATACTTGAGGATATCCTCAACGCCCATCTGGGCACTATTCCCAACCGAATAGACGCTAGCAAAGGTTAACCCTTTGGGCATACCTGCCTCCATTATAAATACGGCAGTAGCGCCTGAACCTGAAATAAAATCAACCCCTTGTGGGTCTAGCTTAGGAATTGGGGTTGTAAATACTCCCGCATAATTCGGGTTAAGAACGCCAATGCAGTTAGGACCAATCAAGCTTCCACCAACGGAGTTAATCGTTTCAACAATCTGATGCTCTAGCTTCGCACCCTCTTCGCTCTCCTCGTGGAATCCTGCCGATAGAATAATAAATGCTCTGGTCTCCTTCTGCTTTGTAAGTATTTCAACCGTTTCGGGACAAAATTTTGCAGCAATAGCAAGAATGGCAAGGTCAACCTGAGGTAAATCTTTAACATCTCTATATGATGATACCCCCTGAACATTATCGAGTTTAGGGTTAACAACATAAAGTTGACCTTTATAACCATTATCGATTAGGTTCTTGAGCAATTTGCCGCCGGGCTTTTGGGTATCGTCGGATCCTCCCACAACAACAATACTTCTAGGGTTTAATAGCTGCTGATTTATCATGATAGTTTACTTTTATTTTTCTTGAAAACGATTGCAAACCTAAGACTATTTAAACAAATAAACAATATGTATTATTCAATGACTCAGCACTTGTTTGTGAGATGAAATCAGCATAAAATACATGGACATTTAATTTGCACTGTGGTGTTGCAGTGTTGCTGTAATATCTCACTTTCATTGTCAAATCTTCAAATTTTCGAATTGTATCCTTAGCTATTTTTCACACTATTATTGAACTTAATTCTTTTCAAAGGGTTTAGTTATTGTATATTTGGTTTTTAATCCGCTCCCACAGATGAAATCAATAGAATCAATATTAGCACAAGATACTTTTAGTAAGGAAGATATTATTTACCTTCTTTCAACCAATGTTGAGGATAGAAACAAATTATACTCAAAGGCTGCCGAAGTAAAAGAGAAATATTTGAGCCGAAAAATTTACTTCAGGGGCTTAATCGAGATGTCGAATCTCTGCCAAAAGAACTGCAACTACTGCGGTATTCGTATTGGAAACTCGAAGGTTAAAAGGTATAATCTATCCGATGATGAAGTTTTAGAATCGGCTAAATTTGCTTGGGAGAACCGCTATGGAAGCATTGCTATTCAAACAGGTGAGGTTAATAATAAAAATTTCACTGAAAGGATTGAAGGTCTTCTCGATAAAATAAACAGGGCAACCAATAACGAGTTGGGTATAACCCTATCTTTAGGTGAACAATCTGACGATACCTATCAACGCTGGTTTAACAAAGGGGCTGTAAGGTATCTGCTTCGCATCGAGAGCTCAACCCAAGATTTATACTATAAACTTCACCCCAATAACAAGAATCATAATTTCGAAACAAGGATTAACTGCCTTAAATCGCTTAAAAGAATTGGCTATCAGGTTGGAACGGGTGTTATGATCGGGTTACCCTTCCAAACGCTTGAGCATTTGGCTGATGATTTGCTCTGGATGCAAGAGTTCGATGTTGATATGGTGGGTATGGGGCCATACGTTGAGCATCCCGATACCCCTTTATTTGATTTTAAAGATATTTTGATACCTCAGGAGGAGCGCTTCAACCTAGCCCTCAAGATGACAGCAATTCTTCGTATACTTATGAAGGACATCAATATTGCAGCGCCTACAGCGCTGCAAGCTATCGACCCGCTTGGACGTGAAAAAGCCATTAAATGTGGAGCAAATATTATTATGCCCAACATTACCCCTGGATACTACCGCAATGATTATAAATTATACGAAAATAAGCCTTGTTTAGATGATGCTGCCGATGATTGCAAAAAATGCCTTGAAGCCAGAATTCATTTAACTGGATATGAGATTGGATACGGAGAGCATGGCAACTCAAAGCACCATTCAGCCCGAATAGAAAAAAGTTGATACCTGGTAATAACTCTTTCTATGTATTCATCATCTTTTGCTATTACTTCTATTTCCCTTTTTCACCGACTGCAATCCCCCATTCACCTATTTTACCTTTAACCAACCATTAGGTTGAATTAGTTTTGTACCATAAAAAATACAACTATGGAACTGATACATGAGAGAAAATTTAGAAGGGACAATAATAGGGTTGCTATCGGGTTGATTCTTATAGCCCTTGCAGGGTTTATTTTTGCCGATAACTTCGATTTACTTCCCTGGCACTTGGAGCATTATGTATTATCCTGGCCATCGGTACTAATCCTCATCGGGTTTATAATTTTGGTTAGAAACGAATCAAAAACCACCGGAATAATCTTAGTATCGGTGGGTGCTTTTTTCCTTGCAGCTAAAATTATATACCCATTCGGAATTCGACATCTTTTTTGGCCAACCGTTTTAGCCATTATTGGCGTACTACTTATTGTTCGACAAAAGAATCATCGCCTCTTTTCAGGTAGGGATAAGTAGTTAACTTGAATTATAAACAGTAAATTAGATAAATGCTATGGAACAGATTAATGAGCAAATACCTAGGAATAACAATAGCAAAAGGGTTATTATAGGTCTAGTGCTAATAACACTAGCGGGTTTTCTATTCG
Source organism: Bacteroidales bacterium (assembly GCA_003818205.1). Taxonomy (GTDB): domain Bacteria; phylum Bacteroidota; class Bacteroidia; order Bacteroidales; family Tenuifilaceae; genus UBA8529. Next base: position 40,794 of record RPRQ01000001.1, on the reverse strand, counting down.
CCGACAGCTTCGAGTACATCGATTTTAACTGGCGTAGGTATTTCTGGCAGCTACTACTCATCGTAATCGGATTAATTAGCCTTGCTAAGAATGAATCAAGAACAACGGGAATAATCCTAATCTGCATTGGAGGATTTTTCCTAGCCGAAAAGGCTTTAGAGTTCGATTTCAGAATTCGACACCTCTTCTGGCCAACCGTACTTGCCGTTGTTGGCTTACTTTTCATCTTTAGAAAGAAAGGGCATAACAATCATATTTTCTCAGGCCGAGAGGCGATTAACACCGATGATGCCATTGATGATGTTGCCATATTCGGCGGAAGCGAGCAAAAGGTTAAATCAAAGAACTTTAAGGGAGGAAGGATAACCAACATCTTCGGCGGTTCGGTATTCGATATGCTCGATGCTCAACTTGCCCCTGGCAAAAGCTATATCGATGTATTCTGCATGTTTGGTGGTTCAAAGTTTCTTATCCCTGCCGATTGGAAAGTTAGAGTTGAGATAACCGCCATATTTGGTGGCTGGGCCGACAAACGCAAAAGCATTACAACTACTGAAACATCGCATGATAGAGAACTAGTGCTTAAGGGGCTTGTACTCTTTGGCGGTGGAGAAGTTAAAAATTTATAGAAAATTATATTCTTGAAAAATGGGGTGGGTCGCTCCCACCCTTTATTTTGTAAAATCCATCAAATGATATAAATGCCACAGATTCACAGATTATTTTTTTACAAATCTCTAACTATAGTTGAATGCTCATTTTTGAATATTGTCTAGATCAAGGATTTAATACAAGCATCTCCCATGGGCTTTGAAAGATTAATAAACTTTCCAATGTCCCTAAGACTTGAAATAGATGATAGAAAAAATATTAATCGAGTTACAAAATAAGAATCTGTGAATCTGTGGCTTAAATAGGTAGTATACTTACTTATTGAAAATATATATTAGTTTATCAACCCCTTTTGTATATTCGTTAATTAATAATTGTGCTGAAATGCAAAACCCAATACTATCGAAAAAATTAGGAATAGTAGTTTTTATACTTTGGTGGACTATTGCCGCGTTTGCGCAATTCTCGACACTTTATGTTTTCTACGATTTAGCATTCTACCTTTCAGCTGTCGATAGTATTGTATTCAATTTATCATTTGCACTCTTCTCCATCGGTATTTGGTACTGGGTAAGGTATACCGATTTTGAGAAACAAAAAGTGCTGAATATCACATTAAATCATATCGTTGCTGCAACACTTTGTATTTTACTCTGGGTAACAACATCATCCTTTATCCTTAAAAATATATTCCCCGATGATATCAACTATAACGATTTTCTAATAACCTCGCTACCTTGGCGTATAGCAATCGGAACATTTTATTATATCCTTTCAGGATTAATTTACTACCTCATTATCTATGTGCAGAATTTCAGGGAGCAAACAATGAGAGATTCCGAGGTCAAAACCTTAGTTCGCGATGCAGAGCTGAACTGGCTTAAACATCAAATAAATCCTCACTTCCTATTCAACAGCTTGAACTCAATCAGCTCATTGACCATGTCGAACCCCGAAAAGGCTCAGGAAATGGTAATCAGGCTATCCGATCTGTTGCGCTACTCGCTTAAACAATCGTCGCAAAGTTTGGTAACCATAAGCGACGAGGTATCGAACTGTATCAAATACCTGGATATCGAAAAGGTTCGCTTCGGGAAACGACTAAACTATACGATTAGCGCACCGGACGACGTAATGTCGTTTCAAGTTCCTGCGATGATACTGCAACCGCTATTCGAAAATGCGATAAAGCATGGAATAGCAACCATTTCAGAGCCTGGCGAGCTGAATGCAATTTTTGAGATGAACCAGAACTCGCTGAAAATCATCATAAAAAACACAATATCATCAGAAACACAAACGGCAAAAGGTATGGGGGTTGGTTTAGTAAATATTGCACGAAGGCTGAGCTTGCTTTACGGAATGAACGATTTAATTCAAACAAAAAGTAACGAAAACCTATATACGGTTGAGGTAACCATACCAAAACTGCATAGATAAAAATCATTTGCTATGAAAGCAATTATTATAGAGGATGAAGAGCCTGCTCGCGACTTACTTCGAAAATTCATTGAACCATTCAGCGATATCGAGGTCATTGGCGAGTACATTGACGGTTTCGAAGGGGCAAAAGCCATCAATCAGCTTAAGCCCGATATAGTTTTTTTGGATATTCAACTACCCCGATTAACGGGTATTGAGGTGCTTGAACTATTGGATCACACTCCCATGATAGTTTTCACAACGGCTTACGATGAATTCGCCATTAAAGCCTTTGAAAAGAATGCCGTTGATTACCTCATGAAACCTTTCTCGAAGGAAAGGTTTGCTCAAGCCATTGAACGGGTAAAATCAAGGCTCAACGCAAAACAACCACAGGAAAATGGTCTTCAACAACTTACCGAAAATTTCACGGCAGGCTCTCACCTAAGCCGTATCGTTGTAAGAACACCTAAAGCCATGGTAGTAATTCCTGTGGAAGATATCCTTTACCTCGAAGCGCAGGACGACTACATAATGATTCATACCACAGAATCAAGGCATTTGAAGAAACAAACCATGAAGTATTTCGAGGAAAGGCTCAACACCGAGCAGTTCGTACGCATTCATCGTTCATATATTGTAAATGTTAGCCATATCAGTAAGCTTGAACCATACTCAAAGGACGCCTATATTGCGGTACTCAAGAATGGAGCAAAGCTAAACGTAAGCAGTACAGGGTATAAATCGTTGAAAGATATTTTATCGTTTTAGAAAGAATTATTAAAATAACGTGAGTTCGATATAAGGATGCTTATTATATCATTATTTATTAGTGCTTTAATACAAATATTATGTTTTTGGAAGATTGGAATAATGGAATAATGGGGTTACTTCTAACTTTCTTCATCCAATATTGGCTTCGTCGTCCGGCAGTTGCCGGATCGCTCCAGTTCCATTTTTCCCTGCCTACCCTGCCTACCGGCAGGCAGGCGGCAGGCAGGCATCATTGGCTACGCCGAACTAGCTACGCTGAGCTCACTACGTTCGGTTCGCAAGCTCGGTTCCATTTTAACCCCAAAAGTAAAATACTGATAATATGGCATTTAAATTATTTATTACGCCGAACTGACGTTAATCAAATAATAATGTACTCAAAAGCAACCTTTTTCTATAAAACAGCACCATTAGAGTAAACATTTTGGTATTTTTTTTGTAGATAATTTTAATTGCTATTACCTTTCAGTTTTTGTAAAATAAAGAAAATATGATGCAAAAATATCCTTTGTTATCCCTTAAACTATCAATAATTCTTATCCTTTTATTAAGTTCTAATATCCATGCACAATACTTTGGGGGCAATAAACCGCTGTATAAAAGGTTTAACTACAGCGTTTATCAAACACCAAACTTTCAAATCTACAACTATTTCAAGAACGATTCGTTACTCAACCTGCTTTCGCAAACCTCTGAGAAATGGTACTGGATGCACTATCAGGTTTTCCGCGATTCAATTAAAGAACGAAACCCATTAATCATCTACCCCAATCAGGGCGATTTTCAACAAACCACAGCCATATCGGGCGAGATTGGAATAGGAACAGGAGGTGTTACCGAGGCTTTAAAGAATAGGGTTATACTACCCATTACCGAAACATGGGCTCAAACCGAACACGTGCTTGGGCACGAGCTGGTTCATGCTTTCCAATACAACTCATTAATCAATGGCGACTCTACTTCGCTGAACTCTGTGCGAAATCTGCCCCTATGGATGGTTGAAGGGATGGCAGAGTACCTGTCCATTGGAAGCGTTGATAATCATACGGCCATGTGGATGCGCGATGCTGTTCTCAACGACTACTTCCCCTCTCTTAGCCAAATGACCTACGATCAGGGAGCCTATTTTCCTTACCGATACGGTCAAGCGTTTTGGGCGTTTATCGGCAGAGCGTTTGGCGATAGCCTAATCAACCCCATTTTTAAGGAAACAGCAAAACGCGGCTACGACTATGCGCTAAGGAAGTATGTTGGTATGGATGAAACCACTTTCTCAAATATATGGAAACAGGCAACCACCGAGTTTTACCAAAAGGTGATGAAAAGTGATGATGAGTCGCCCGCTGGGAATCGGACTATTTTTGAGAAGAACGCAGGTATGATAAACATCTCCCCCTCTGTAAGCCCCGATGGACGTTACGTTGCGTTTTTCTCTGAGAAAGACCTATTCTCCATCGATCTGTTTATGGCCAACGCAGCTAGCGGTAGAATCATGCGAAAGCTATCGAGCACCGTTCACGAAAATGAGATTGATGCGCTAAACTTCATAGAATCTGCCGGCACATGGTCGCCCGACAGCAAACAGTTTGCATTTGTTGCTTTCAGCAAGGGGAAGAATAAGATTCTAATCGCCGATGTTTTCGATGAAAAATTGGTTAAGGAATTCCTTATACCCGGGGTACCCGCTTTCAGCTACCCCTCCTGGTCTCCGGATGGCGAAACCATTGTAGTATCAGGGTTAGTAGAAGGGGTTAACGATTTGTACGCCTACAACATTAAAACGGACGAGGTTAAAAGGCTAACCACCGATAAGTGGTGTAATATTCACCCATCGTGGTCACCCGATGGTCGCTTTATAGTCTATTCAACCGATCAACCTACGCCCGATGACATAGCTAGCGGACGTAAAGTTGGCTACTACCTTGCCACTTACGATACCCAAACAGGAACCACCCACATGCTACCATTCTTTCACGGTGCAGAGAATCTTAACCCCATGTTCTCATCCAATGGAAAATCAATTTACTTCCTTTCCAACAGCGATGGATTTAGGAATATGTTCACCTATCATTTGGGAACAGGTGAGGTTTACCGTCAAACCAATATTCTTACCGGTATTAGCGGTATGACCCCTTTAGCCCCCGCTATGAGCCTTGCACGTGAAACCAACGAGATAACCTACTCGCACTATTTTAAAGGTCGTTATTCTATATATACCGCCGACACTGTTGATTTTACACCTGTAAAGGTTGATCCTAACGTGGTTGATTTCACTGCATCAATTCTACCACCCTTCAATAGGTCTGTTCCTGGAATTATTGATGGCTATTTGAATAGCATGGGTAGCCTGCCTCTCACCCCAATTGATTCGTTTAAGGTTGTCCCCTTTAAACCAAAATTTAAGCTCGATTACATTTCTAATATTGGAGTTGGTGTATCTACAAGTCAATACGGTACAGGGATGCAGGGTGGCGTTGAAATGCTTTTTAGCGATATTACCGGTGGACATCAAATATACACAGGATTAGCAGTAAACGGTGAGGTATATGACTTTGGAGGGCAGGTAACATATATTAATCAGAAAAGTCCTGTCTTTTGGGGGATGTCGGTTTCACATATCCCTTATAGTTATGGTAGATACAATCCCCATCTTGATTCAATTGATACCGATGGGGATAACATTAAGGATAAAGAAATATTTATAGATCAATTGCAATACGTAAGAATGTTTGAGGATCAGGTTGGCCTGATGGTCTTTTTCCCATTATCGAAAACTCAACGCTTCGAAACGGGCACATCATTAGCTCATTACTACTTTAGAATAGATAATTACAATACCTACTATGACCCTGATTATCCCTACTATCCCATTGGTTATTCAAAGGAAAAGGATGATAATCCTCCGTCAGGTTTTCATATCGTTAATACGAATTTGGCATACGTTTTCGATAACTCAAGCTTTGGGATAGCATCGCCGATGAAAGGCTTTAGAGCAAGGTTAGAAGTTGATAAAACCTATGGAAATTATAACTTTTATGGGGCTTTTGTTGATATCCGAAAGTATATCTATAGAAAACCCTTCAGCTTTGCCATGCGTGGATACTACTCGGGGAGGTTCGGAAAGGATAGCGAAAATACGCTGTATCCAATGTATATTGGGTATCCGTGGTTTGTAAGGGGCTACGATAGAATAGCTTATCTAGAAAATCCAATGCAGAATAGCGACTATATAACTGTAAACCAATTGCAAGGATCGCAAATAATGGTGGCCAATGCCGAAATTCGTTTACCTTTCACAGGACCCGAGAGGTTAACTGTAATCAAATCCCGATCATTATATACCGAGCTGGCGCTCTTTGCCGATGCAGGTATTGCATGGGATAGCAACAATTCACCCGTTTTAAGGTGGAAGCCTAGGAATAATAACGAGCGAATTCCTATATTCAGTACTGGTGTAAGCTTAAGAATTAATCTTTTCGGAATGCTAGTCATTGAGCCATTCTACGCAATTCCCTATCAGCTCGGAGGAACGAAATCGGCGTATATTGGGGTTAACTTCTTACCTGGGTGGTAGGTAATACTTGGAACATTGGAATGGTGGAATAATGGAAAAGAATCTGCGAAGCACCCCAACATTCCATTATTCCATCATTCCAGATTAACAATTTTATATACAGCCACTTACAACCAAGCGATAATATTGTTAATTTTTTAAAAGTACAGATCCCTCTCCCCTGCAATAATCTTGTCAATCCGTTTTCTTACCTCCACTGCATCCTGATGCCCATTCAGCTGATGCAAATTTTTTTCAATGAGCTTGAACCCTTTCTCCTTCTGAATAGGAGTTCCATAATCAACAAGGTACTCTGTTAGGGTGAGTAATGCGTTCGGGGTGCAGTATCGCTTAATAAATCCAGGAACCGAAAACTCCATAAAATGCTCACCTGTTCTGCCTAAACGGTAGCAAGCTGTACAGAACGATGGAATATAATCGTTCTCGATCAGCTCGTCAATTATCTCTCCCAACGATCGATTATCGTTTATCTGAAACTGCTCTCGATTTAAATTCTGATTATCGTTTTTAGCATCGGAATACGAACCCAATTCGAGCTTTGTACCCCCATCAATCTGCGATACACCAAACTGAATCACCTGTCGGCGAATCTCAATGGGTTCACGGGCGGTAAGAATCATACCCGTATAAGGAACTGCAAGTCTAAGTATTGCAACTAGCTTCACAAAATCCTCATCGGAAACAAAATACTTATCATTAATATCGAGCCCCGATGCTGACTTTATCCGAGGGAATGAAATGGTGTGCGGACCTACATTGTAGCATGCCTCAAGGTGATTGGTATGGCGTACTAGAGATAGTACATCGAAACGCCAATCGTATAGACCGAAAAGCGCACCAATACCAACATCATCGAGCCCTGCCTCTTGAGCACGATCGAGAGAGGTTAATCGCCAATCATAATCGCGCTTCTTACCCGAGGGATGGTAGGTTTCATAAGCCTCTGGATGGTAGGTCTCCTGAAATACCTGATAAGTCCCAATGCCTGATTCCTTAACAATTCTAAAACCTTCTATATCCAGTGGCGCAGCGTTGATATTCACTCGTCGAATCTCCCCATTATTCTTTTTTACCCCATAAACTAGTTTCACCGTATGGGCTATAAACTCAGGTGAATAGTTCTGATGCTCACCATAGACCAAAATCAACCGTTTTTGACCATTCTCCTCCAGCGCTTCAACCTCTTTAACAATCTCGTCATCGCCAAGGGTTTTTCTTACTGCATCCTTATTTGAAGCCCTAAAACCACAGTATTTACAATTGTTTGTACACTTATTACCTATATACAAAGGTGCGAAAAGTACAATCCGATTCCCATAAACTTTCTCCTTTAGGGTTCGAGCTCCTTGCAATATTTCATCAACCAGCTCAGGGTCGGTGGTATTAACAAGTATTGCCGTTTCCTCAAGGTTAAGTCGCTGCTTATCCAAGGATTTGGCGATAATCTGCCTAACTCTTTCCTTGGTGGGCTTTGCGCTATTTATGTATCCCCAAATCTCTTCAGGATCGATAAATGATTTCATCCGCTCGTCGGGGATTCTGTAAACCTCAGGTTTGAATTTCATAAATATCAGTTTTATAACAAATTAATCAATCATTCAGCCTAATAAAAGGTTGATGTTGAAAAGAAAGACACAGGAATAACCATTAACCCTTCATCATGAGGGTTTTAACCTGAACACCATCAAGTTTTCCGATTGGACCGGTTAGGGCACTTAGCTCATCGCTTGTCCCCTCCAGCACAAGCGATATAACGCTAACTCCTCTATCATGCATTGGAATTCCTTGACGCGCAATAATAACATCGGCGTGTACAGATAAAATTTGGTTAAGTTTATTGACGCTATCCCGATTCTCAACAAGAATTAGCGCTGCTCCGAGTCTCTTTTCCATCAGACCTTTTCTTTTGGATCAGATTTTTTTCAAGATTCCTTGGAGGCGAACCCAATCACCACCTTAGAAGTTGAAGAAATCATTATTTTATATGAAAATAACGATACAAAGATACTATGTGTGAATCAAAAAACAAATGATAATTATCAATGTTCAGACAAGTTTCGATTAATAGATCAACTCCTCAATGGTCTCTCTCGCTTGCAATAATAATCTTTTTAGCTGTCCCGAATTACAGACATCAAAACCCGTTGATATTAACTTTTGAAAGTAAATAGTTGCATCGCTATTAGGGAATTGATTATCGAAATCGAGAATATGTATCTCAACATTCTGATTCGAAAGATGCGCTTGTTCATCGCAGCATTCCGACCAAATTATTAGCATCGCTTTGTAAAACTTTCCATTCCATTCCAACGATATTGCATAAATTCCATTGGGTGGAATCAGCTTACCCAATTCCTCAATTTGAACCGTTAACGTTGGAAAATTAATATCCGTAAAGTAGTGAGTTCCCTTTCCTAACGCACCAACAATAATATATTGATGATCGAGATATGCGTTGGCACGTTGAATGCGACCCTCCTTGATAGATTTACGAATAGTGGTTGAACTAACCGTTTCGTGCTGAATATCCATTTCTGGAATCTCTTCAACATCAAATCCTAATTCCTCCTTTAGTTTATAGAGATACGAATAATCGCCCTCACGATTATGCCCAAAATGGTGATTAAATCCAACAATTATAAATTTAGCATCAAGTTTTCCGACTAAAAAATTCCGAATAAAATCATGGGATGAAACTCTTGAGAACTCTAGGGTAAAATTGACGACAATCAAATGGTCGAGCCCTGTTTTACTGAGAAGCTCTATTTTTTCCTTTTGAGAATTAATGAACATCAGATCCTTACCTTGTGTTTCGGGATAGAGCACTTTACGTGGGTGAGGGAAAAATGTGATTAGTACCGATTCACCTTTAATACTTTTAGCAATCTCAATAATCCGATTAATAATTGCTTTATGCCCAATATGAACCCCATCGAACGAGCCAGTGGTTACAACAGCACGCCTTATATTTTTGGCTTCGTCGAAGCCGTAATGTACTTGCATTAATTTCTATTATCTTATTAAAACTACTCCCTACGGAGACACACCTGCCTGCCGGTAGGCAGGGAGGACACAGAGAAAGTGATGGGAATTTCTCTAATCCTTGCATCTTGTGAGCCTATCAATTGCCTTTTATCTTATTATTCTTTTACATTATTAACCGAGAAAGAATCTAAATTCAATAGGTCGCAGCGATGCTGCTTCTAGCTAAGAAATAATCATCTATTCTACAAATAGTTCGCAGCGATGCTGCTTTTTAAAGTCGCATAGCGACGACCTATTTGTAGTAACTTTTATTAAACGAAAATCAAGCCCCATTAGGGGTGACCTATACATTGAATGTAGTAATATAAAGCATTTCATAAATTTTATAATATTTTAGTCGGTCAGTAATGACTCTTTTAATCTTCTCTGTGTATCTTCGTGCACTCTGTGTTCCCCGCCTGCTTGAGCTCGGCGGGCAGGTCTGTGGTTTGTATCATCTGAGTTATTTACAAACAAATTAGCTCTTCACCTGATCCTTAACAAAGTAAGCCACTTTCTCCATTGAGGTAATCATATCATACTCCTCAAGAAAAATATTATCGGGTACATTCAAAGGTGTTGTAGTAAAATTAAGAACTCCCTTAATCCCGGCCATTACCAATGTTTCAGTAATATCCGCAGCGGTATCGGGGGGCGAGGTAATTATAGCTATTGATATATTAGCTGTTTTAATTTTTTCCTTTAAGTCCTTAATATGATAGCAGTTAATACCCGAAATTACTCGGTTGGTTTTATTTGAATCGTTATCAAATGTAGCTACAATATTAAGCTTCGGGCGTTTGCCAATAAAATAAGTTGTTACCGCTCTGCCAAGGTTCCCCATACCTATTACGGCAACATTTAAACCATTCTTATAATCAATTATTTTCCCAATTACATCGATAAGCTCCTTTGCATCATACCCTTTCTTTTTCATGCTTGAATAGCCAATTAGCATAAGATCGCGTCGAACCTGCACAGCAGTATTATTATGTAATCGAGCTAATTCATGCGAATAGATATGCGTTTTGCCCTTATTTAAGCACTCCAACAACGTACGCCTGTACTCACTTAGCCTTTCAACTGTTTTTTCGGGTAGTTTCATTTAAATTCTTTAAAATGGTTTTGCAAATTTAAAACATTATTAGGCTAATCCAGCTATCTCACTCAACGAAGGTAATATTGGAAACGATAGAGTAAAGGTAGTGCCTTGTCCAGGAGAACTCTCAACCTCAATGTGTCCGCTATATAAATCAACTAATTTTTTAACAATGGATAATCCCAAACCGCTGCCCGAAATATTTCGAGTAGATGCGTTTTTAATTCTTGAAAATTCTTGAAAGAGTTTTGGTATATCCTCTTTCTCAATTCCAAATCCAGTATCAATAACCTTAACAATCAGCTCATCGGATGTTGATCGAATAACACAATCAACCGAGCCCCCATCCTTATTATACTTAACAGCGTTGGATATCAAATTATTAAATATAATCTCCATCTCCTCAGCATCAGCCATTATAGGTTGAGGATCTTTAATATCAAGCGTTAGCTTAACATCGCGCTGAACAGCCAATGGGGTCATTCCATTAATTGCCGATTTAGCTATTAATTCGAGATCAAGTTCACGGAGATCGCGTTTCTTTTTACCTGAATCAATACGTGTAAGGTCTAGCAAATCCATTATTAAATTTCGCATGGATTTTACCCTCGATAAAGATCGGTCGATCATCTCCTGGTAATCATCAATATTATCACCAGCCTGCTTCTCCTGCATTAACTTTAAATAACCCTCAATAGCATTTAACGGTGATTTCAGCTCGTGCGATAAAAGAGTTAGAAATTTAAAACGTACAATTTTGCCCTCTTTATGGAGCTTTCGGGTCATTCGACGAAGAAAATGATGCTTTGTGATGTTCTCCATCGAAGCCTTTAGCTCCTGCGGTGTAAATGGCTTTGGAACAAAATCGTAAGCCCCATTATTGGTAGCCTTAACGGCTAATTCAAGCGATGCATAGGATGTAATCATCATCACAAGAATGTCGAGATGATGCGTATTGATGTACTCAAGTACCTCTATCCCTTGAATTCCAGGAAGTTTATTATCGAGCAGAACAATGGCAGGGGGAGTTGTATTAATTATCTCTAACGCTGCCTCACCAGATGCTGCCTCAATAACATTGAACTGAATATCATCATCCATAAATGGGTAGCTAACCGAAAAATTTCGCAGAATTCGGGAAATACCCGAACGAATTCCAGGTTCATCGTCAACTACAAGTACATCTAATTTCTCCATGCTAGAGCTTTAATAGTTTCAATATTTCTTTATGAAGCTGATCGGGTCTGATACCTTTTTCAAGGTATAAATCAGCCCTAATCCATTTACGTTCCTGTTCGGTGCTAATGCCAAAGGTCATACCCGTTTCAGCAGCAACAGCGGTTGCAATGATTATTGGAACATCGGGATACTTTCGCTTCATCTTATAGCACAGGATAAAACCGCTATCGTCATTCTCCATCATCAGATCGAGTATTGCCATGTCGGGTTTTACCGATGCAAGTAAATTCTCTGCCTCCTTTTGGCTTTCGGCAACAATTACCTTAAATCCAAATTTTTCTACTTGAAGCTTCAGCTGAAATAGATAATCGATATCGTCATCAACTATCAGAATCGTTTTATTTATAGTGCTTGGCATGTTATCGTTATTGGTTATGCGTTATGAGTTATTGGTTATTCGTTATTCAGTTATTCAGTTATTGGGTTATTGAGTTATTAGGTTCTTCTGACTCCTGACTTCTCACTTCTCACCGCTTCTCATCTCTCAACATCCTCCCCCTCTTCCCTCGGTAAAATAATTCTAAAAGTAGTTCCTGTTGGCCCTTTAAGGCGATCGGTATTTGATTCAACCTCAATCCTCCCCTTGTGCATCTTTACAATCCCATAAGTTGTTGCAAGACCTAGGCCTGTACCCTTGCCAATACCTTTTGTAGTGAAAAACGGAGTGTATAATTTCTCCATATTCTCTTCGGGGATACCTGTTCCCGTATCGATCACATTAAATATTACATCACTTTCATTTTCATCAACCTCAACAGCTAAAAGTCCTCCATTAGGCATTGCTTCAATGGCATTCTTATTCAGATTTGTTAAAACCTGCATCATCTGTTCGTAATCGAGTTGAGCCTCACAATTGCTTGCTTTACAAACTACTGCTGTTTTAATATTATTTGGAATAACAACCGATTTAATGCTATCCTCTGCTAATTTTTTCAAGTTAATCAATTCTAATTTGACCTGATTTTTGCGGGCAAAATTTAATAATCCGCTTACTATCTTTTTGCACCTTTCGGCCTGCGATGCTATTAACTCAATGTCTTGGCGAATAGGATCATCAGGTGCGTATTCATCAAGAAGAATGTTACTATACATCATTACAACTCCCAATGGATTATTCAATTCGTGGGCTATACCAGCGGAAAGCTGACCCATGTGAGCCAATTTCTCCGACTGCTTGAGCGCTTGCTGAACTTTTGCCAATTTCTCGTTTGATACAGCAAGGTCTTTCAACGATGCGTGCATCTCCTCAATGGTATATGGCAAACACATTTCAACTTCGGCAAGACCCTCAACAATGGCATAGGCATGTTCTAGACAAGTATCGTATCCGCAAGCACCACAATTCAGATGATCACGATTCGAGAACTTGCCCATTGATGCAAGTATTTTACTTACTTCGGATTCCGATGGTAACTGTTTTCTTCTATCTAAGGGGTTAAAATCTGCATGAGTATCTATATCAGCAAACTCTTGCAGTGATTTTTCCCAATCATCCTGATTCTCCTCGTTTAACTTCTGCTGAACGTATGAGCTGATATAGGTTCTTCGCTCAAATCGTTTTCCACCAGGAGTCATACCAGGTCCCATGATACAGCCTTCGCAGCATAAAAGTTCAAGATGCTGACCCTTTATACTATCCGACTCAAACTCTTTAATTGCTTCCTGAAATCCAATTCTTCCTTCAGCAACAATGACATTCCCTTCAACCACATCATCAAAAATATTGACGGTTTGAATTAATCCTCTACTCACAGGGAAAATTGCGCCTCTACCAGCATGAGGTGGGTCAAAATCGGATGACTCGATTTCTTCATGTTTTAGTTCAGCCAATTCAAACATCCCACGTAACTCCCTAAAAGTTAGCGCCTCATCAACCTCCTTTGATTCTGCCTTTTTTGCTATGCAGGGTCCAACAAAAACAATTTTAACATCGGGTCCTAATAATTTTTTTACAACCCTTGCCATTGCTACCATTGGAGAAATCACAGGGGCAAGATTCTTGACCAAATCGGGATGATAATATCTTATGTAAGAAACAATTGCAGGGCAATCGGATGAGATATAATCCTTACCCGACCTATCTTCGAGCAATTCTTTATACTTTTTGGCAACCAAATCAGCCCCAAATGCGACCTCGAATACATGGTCGAAGCCTAACGCTCTAACCATTCCTACAAATTTTCTATAATCCTTTATCTCGGTAAATTCAGCAGGAAAACTTGGAGCAACAATTGCGGCAACTTTGCTATCAGATTGTAAAAGGGATTTAACCTCAATCCTCGATTGATAAAATACCTTCGCATCCTGACTGCAAACCTTAATACAATTTCCACAACCAATGCACCTCTCACTAATTACCTCAGCTTGACCATTAACTATTTTAATTGCTTTAGCAGGACACTCTCTAACGCAGGTATAGCAAACCCGACACAACTCCTTAACAGTGTAAACAAGTTTTAATTTATCCTCGGAGAATGGCATAGAAAATTAGTTATTAGTTGACAGTTTTTTGTTGACAGTATGCCTAAAGTAAAACATCCCTTTTTGTATAACATGTATGAAGCTGTTGCTTGGCTTTATCGCTACCAGGCTTTTCTAAAAATTTCTCGTAAAGCTCGTTGATCAAAGGATTCTTATGCGCCGCTTTAATGGTATCAACCTCATCAATCTCATACAGCGAACGAGTACGAGCCTTAACATCTTTGTCGCCCGATTTGAATGGCTGTCCTCCACCATTCACGCAGCCCCCAGGACAAGTCATTATTTCAACAAAATGAGCATTAATCGTTTTATTCAGAATGCCCTCCACGAGCTTTTCGATTCCTGTTAATCCGTTGGCTAAAACTATCTTCAGCTCTTTACCCCCAATTTTCACAGGAATTTCCTTAATCCCGCTAACGAACCTTAAATCATGCCATTTCGATGAATTTAACTCCTTACCAGTCATTCGATAATGAAGTGTTCTTAAAATTGCTTCAGTTGTACCACCTGCTGTTCCAAATAGTTTTCCTGCTGAACTTCTTGTTCCAAAAGGCGAATCGGGCGTTTGTGGATCTATATTTTGAATATCTATTCCGTACATCTTAATTAACCTCGATAGTTCACGGGTTGTAATCACAACATCAACGTCTGAAATTGCTTTATGGGTCATCTCCTCCCTTTGTGCCTCAAATTTTTTGGCCAAGCAAGGCATGATGGCAACGGAATAAATTGAGTTAGGATTGATATTGTTCTGCGGTGCATAGTAAGATTTTATTATCGAACCAAGCATCTGCTGAGGCGATTTACAGGTTGATAGGTAAGGCAGAATATCAGGATAAAACTGCTCGGCATACTTAACCCAAGCAGGGCAGCAACTTGAAATGACAGGAAATCCTTCACCGGTCTCTAACCTTTGCATTATAAGTTCAACGGTTTCCATAACCGCTAGATCTGCACCAAAGGCGGTATCAAAGATTTGTGCAAACCCAATCTTGCGAAGCGCTGCGTTAATTACACCATTAATATCCTTCCCTGCTTTTATCCCAAACTCTTCAGCAAGTGAAACGGTAACTGCAGGACCATACTGAACAACAACGTGTAATGCAGGATTATTTAAAGAATCCAGCACCTCATCTAAATATCCATGCTCGTGCAGAGCACCTGTTGGACAAACCATTACGCATCGACCACAATTGATACAACTTGAGAAATTTAAATCTCGAGCCATTGCAGTCCCAATAATGGTTTTACTTCCTCTATTCAAGAAATCGAGGGTGCATACTGACTGAATCTCATCGCAAACACGAACGCATCTGCCACAGAGAATGCACTTTGCAGGATCACGAACAATGCTAGGGCTAGAAAGATCGAGTTTATGACGGCTCTTCTTCCCTGATATTCTACGTTCGCGAATATTTAAATCAATTGCTAAATCTTGCAGTTCGCAACAACCATTTCTTTCGCAGTATAAGCAATCATCGGGATGATTGGAAAGGAGGAGTTCAACAAGGGTCTTACGAGCCTTAACAACCCGAGGGGAGTGGGTTTTAATCTTCATCGACTCCTCAACAGGATAAGAGCATGATGTAACGAGGTTCTCCTTCCCCTCAACCTCTACTACGCAAATACGGCAAGCGCCCGTCGGCGAAAGATCTTTCATATTGCAAAGGGTAGGAACTTTTATTCCATTCCGATATAACGCTGAAAGAATTGTTTCCCCCTTGCGAACCTCAATTAACCTATTATTTACTTCTATATTAAATTGCATAACTCAATTTCTTGTTCGTTGCTTGTTAACTTATCAACTTATTAGCTTTTTGACTTATCAACTTACTTAAAATATACTGCAGAGAATTTACATACCTCTTCGCAAATTCCGCATCCAATACACTTATCCTCAACCACAAAATAGGGTGATCGTGGTGTTCCGATTATAGCATTGGTTGGGCATTTTTTTGCACACGCCGTACAACCTGTGCACTTCTCAATATCAATATAAAAAGTTCTTAAATCACGACAGACCCCAGCTTGACATTTACGATCGAAAATGTGCTCCTCATACTCATCGCGGAAAAGTTTTAAAGAGCGAAGCACAGGATTTGGTGCTGTTTGTCCTAGTCCACAAAGAGATGTATCGCGCATAACCTCGGCTAAACTCTCAAGGTGGATTACCCCCTTAAAACGTTCAAGGGTATTGTGTCCATTCTCGGTTTGTGGTCGTTTTGAGATATTCTGAAGAATTTCAAGCATCCTTCGGGAGCCCTCGCGGCAAGGGATACACTTCCCACAGCTCTCCTTTTGGATAAAGTACATAAAATACTTTACCATGTCTATAATACATACTGAATCATCAAGTATCTGTATTCCTCCAGAGCCAATGGCTAAGCCTGCTGCCTTTAGCTTATCAAAATCGATGGGGACATCGAGTTCATCAGGTAGTACGCTAAAGCCTGATGGTCCGCCAAGGTGCATCGCCTTAAACTTTCTCCCGCTACCAACACCTCCACACAGTTCTAAAATCATAGATAGCGGTGTACCCATGGTCAATTCAACCACACAAGTGTTTAATGCCTTACCTGAAATTGAGAATATTTTTGTCCCCTTAGAATTATCAGTCCCTATTGAGCTATACCAATCAACCCCATTAAGGACAATACTTGAGATATTTGCTATTGTTTCAACATTATTAACAACCGTTGGTTTGCCAAATAGCCCTTGTTCCGTTGGATACGGGGGCTTATCTGTTGGCGTACCGCGTTTCCCCTCTATGCTTCGAATAAGCGCCGTTTCCTCACCACAAACATAAGCACCAGGTCCTTTTCTGATTACTATATCGATATTAAATCCGCTATCGAGAATATTATGCCCTAACAGGCCTACCTCATATGCTTGCTCAATTGCCCGTTCGAGCCGTTCAACGGTTAAACGATTGCTATTTCGGGTATAAATAAACGCTTTGCTAGCATTTATTGCATAGGCGCCGATTATCAAACCTTCAATTATCCTATGAGGGTCGCTCTCCATAAGCAATCGATATACGAATGCGCCAGGATCGCTCTCATCGGCATTGCAGATCATGTATCGCTGATCGGTTGAAACCTGCAAAGCTTTACGCCATTTGGTACCAGTAGGGTAACCTCCCCCACCACGCCCCCTTAAGCCGCTTTGCTCAACCATTGAACAAATATCCTCATATGTATGATTTCGAATAGCCTTTGCCAATGCTCTGTAACCTCCACGAGCCATGTAATCGAAAATACTATTTGGATCAATAACGCCACAATTCGCAAGAATTAACCTGTTCTGTTCCTTGAAAAAAGGGAGTTCGTCGAGATAAGGAACATCCTGCCATGGCTCATGGAACTTATGTCGATATTGGCCTAGAACCATTTCAAGTGGCAGATATTTATTGAGTACCCCATCGAGTATTGGTTGAATATCATTTGGAGTAACTTTTCGAAACACAATACGATTCTTGCCAGGGATATGAATATCGATCATCGGCTCATCGGAGCAAATACCAAGGCTACCAATAATGACAAGTTCAATTTCGAGCTGATTTTCAGCAATGTATTCTTCAATAGCAGTTTTCACGTTTAACGCTCCTGCACAAACGGATGAACTTGTAATCCCTATGAAAATAATTGGTTTTGAAATTCGATTTCGTCTAAATACCTCAAGGCGATCCTCTACGAGTTTTGGATAACCCGAGGGATCATTTATTAAGACATTCTCAAGAAAAAACTTGATGATATTTGCATTATCTTGATTATCCATAGCCTTTAAATCGTTTTTTATTGAATTAACTATTCCCCCATTATTTCCTCTAAAATCTGTTTAATCCTCTCAGCTGTTAATTTACTATAATATACCCCATTTATTGAAATAACAGGTGATTGGGAGCAAGCACCAATACATGTAACAACTTCAAGGCTATACTTACCATTTCGTGAAGTCTGACCAGCCTTTATTTTTAGTCTCTTCTCAATAATTTCGATAATAGAAACCACCCCAAGCATATGGCAAGCTGTACCATGACACACCTGAATATGGTGAATTCCTTTTGGCTCAAACCGAAATTGGTTGTAAAATGTTGCTAAACCAAAAATCTTACTAGTCGGAATTCCAAGATGCTTACCTACAATAACAATTGCTTCCTCGGACAGGTATCCCACCTCTTCCTGAATATCCTGTAAAATTGGAATAAGGCTATCGCGCCTTGAATGGCTATATTTTTCTAGTAGTATCTCAATTCTATTTTCCATCTTATGGGCGAAAAATGGGTTATTAATGCATATCTCTATTCAACTATTTTATTCAAAGTTAAGCGTTTATAAATTCATTGTTTGCACGCTAACAATACATAATGCAATGAAATACTGATACTTAAATGTATTTTTTATCAATATTTATGCCAACAATTTACTAAAAACAAATGCGAATAGCCAACAAATTATTAACTTTGTAAAAATAATATGAAGCGTTATCCCTTATTTTCTCTACAATATTGATTTTTACAAGCCTTTACAAAGGGCATTTATCATTAATCTATATTGCGATGGTTTAATAATAATTTCATAACTTTGCTTGTTAGTTGATTAACATTGAATATGGATATTAAGACGGAGGTAGTAATTTGTTTAGGGAGTTCGTGCTTTGCCCAAGGAAACAAGGCTACATTAAGAGTTATAGAAAAGTATATTAAAGAAAATAATCTTCATGAGAAAGTTTTTTTTCATGGAGGCCATTGCTTTGGAAAATGCACTGAAGGGCCGGTTATTAAAATCGATGAACCCATTTATACAGGAGTTACAGAAACGAGTATCGTCAATATTCTGAATAGTAAGTTTAAGAAAGTATTATCACCCTAACTATTAGTCAAATGTCGCAACTATTTGAAATAAGCAAGGAGAGCTGCATTAACTGCTACGCCTGCGTTAGGGTGTGCCCGGTTAAGGCCATTGAGGTGAAAGCGGGACAGAACTACGCAAAAATAATTGCCGATAGGTGCATTGGTTGTGGTAGCTGCCTTAACATTTGTCCAGTTAATGCAGTAAAATACCACTCCTCAAAAGAAGAGGTTAAAGCACTATTAAGTTCAGGAGCAAAGGTTGCTGCCATTTGCGCTCCGAGTATTTCGGGCGAATTTGTTGATATCACAGATTATCGCAAGTTTGTTGAGATGATTAAATCCCTCGGATTTAGCTACGTTTGTGAGGTTACTTTTGGGGTCGATTTGGTTGCCCGTGAATACAAAAAAATATTCGATAATTTCAAAGGGAAATATTTCCTCACAACAGCCTGTCCTGTAGTTGTTTCACTAATTGAAAAATATCACCCCGAAATAATCAACAACCTCATTCCCATTGTTTCCCCAATGGTAGCAACCGCTAAATCGGTGCACAATCTTTACGGAGAGGATACCAAAATTGTGGCCATTGGGCCCTGCGTTCAGCACAAAGAGGAGATAAAACTATACAGTGGCGATGGGAGAATTGATTCTGTTTTAACTTTCGTTGAGCTACGAGAGCTATTCGATGAATTCAATATCAAGGAGAGTAATCTTGAGTATTCTGAATTTGATGAGCCTATAGGTTACAAAGGCTCACTCTTCCCCATAAGTAATGGGATTTTACAGGCAGTTGACATAAGTGAGGATTTACTTACAGGTAAGGTCATTACCACTGAAGGTTCCAACAATCTGCTTGAAGCCGTTGAGCAGTTTGAAACGAGTACCGAGCTGATCAAACGCCATTTCAACCTATACTACTGCGAAGGGTGTATAATGGGGCCCGGTACATCCAAGGGTGGTAAAAAGTATATTCGCCGCACGATGGTCGTTAACTATGCCAATAAGCGGCTTAAAACCTTTAACCGTGAAACGTGGGAGAAGCACATCGCTAAATTTGAAAAGTTAGATTTCTCCCGCTCCTTTACTTTCAACGATCAAAGAATGGCACCTCAACCTGAGGAGAAGATACAGGAGGTTTTAAAGGTAATTGACAAGGAGTTTATTGAGAAGGATTCAGGCTGCGAAGCCTGTGGTTACCTATCGTGTAGAGATTTTGCCTCGGCAGTGGCTTCAGGCCTAGCCAACACCGATATGTGCCTTAACTACACACTAAGAAATAGGCAAGAATACATCAAAACCCTTCGAGCCACAAACGATAAACTAGCCAAAACGCAGGACGCATTAAAGGAATCGGAAAAAAAGGCCAGGACTGAGCAAGAATCAGCCCGTGAGGCATCGGACACTATTACCACAATGCTCAAAAAACTGCCCTCCGCCGTTGTGATTATCGATAAAAAGATGAAGATTCTACAGAGCAACCAAAGCTTTATCGATATGCTTGGCGACGATGCGCTTGAGATAAATGAGATTATCCCAGGGCTAGTAAGCGCTGATTTAAAGAGCCTTCTACCCTACAATATTCATAACCTGTTCTCATACGTAATCCAGAATAACGACGATATTCTGAATCGTGATATCCACTACAGGGAGAGCCTTTTGAACATCTCGGTTTTCACCATTAAAAAGAATAGCATTGTAGGTGCTGTAATCCGCGACTTATATGCTCCTGAAGTTCGTAAAGAGGAGGTGATTAAGCGTATTACCGATGTGGTTGATAAAAACTTAGCTATGGTCCAGAAGATTGGATTCCTACTCGGTGAGGGTGCTGCTGAAACCGAGCAGATGCTCAACTCAATCATTCATGCGTACAAAGAGGGGGATAAGAGGAGTGAGAAGTCAGAAGTCAGAAGCCAGAAGCCAGAAGATGGGAAAGGTGAGTAAATGGTTTAAAGTTCAATGTTTAAAGTTCAATGTTTAAAGTTCAATGTTTAAACCTCAACGCCTAACCGACAACCAATAACCAATAACCATGTCCGAGAACTTTTTTATAGAGGTGAATTGCCATCAGAAGAATCACGATGGTGAGCGTATCTGCGGTGATGTGTTCTACTCCCAAAGGGTTCAAGGTGAAGAACGTACTATCGTTGTACTATCCGATGGAATGGGGCATGGTGTTAAGGCAAACGTTCTTGCAACCCTCACCTCTACCCTAGCGCTAAACTTCACGAAGGAGCATAAGGATATCAATACCATTGCTGATGTTATAATGAATACGCTACCCGTTTGCTCTGAGCGCAAGATGAGCTACTCTACCTTTACCATTGTTGATATTGAGCATAATGGCGAAACCCGGATTCTTGAGTACGATAACCCAGAGTGTTTTATCATGCGTGGAACACAAAGAATGGACATGCATTGGCAGTGCGTTATCCTAAAAACGGATAAAAACTTTGGAAAAGAGCTTAAATATTGCTCCTTTACTCCGCAAAAAGAGGATAGGATTGTACTTTGGAGCGATGGAATAACCCAATCGGGCATGGGAAGCCCCGATTATCCATTCGGATGGGGCGATGATGCCCGCGATTTTGTGAATAAAATCGTTAATAACGAGCACGATATTTCGGCTCGAAAGCTAAGCACCAAGGTGGTAAACATGGCCTACGTAAACGATGGCTATCACCCCAAAGACGATACCAGCTGTGCCACAATATACTTCCGTGAACCCCGAAAATTGCTAATCTGCACAGGTCCTCCTTTTGAGAAAGAGAACGATGCGAAGCTAGCTAAAATTTTTTCTGACTTCAATGGGAAAAGAGTTGTTAGCGGAGCGACAACCGTTGATATCATTGCCCGTGAGCTAAAGCTCGAAATTACCGACAGCTTCGAATTTAACGACCCAGATCTTCCCCCTATTAGCCAAATGGAGGGAGCCGATTTGGTTACCGAAGGTATTCTAACGCTGAGCAAGGCAACCGAAACGTTAAATCGTTTCAATGAAACCACTAGCATTGGGAATGGACCATCGGACCAAATGGTAAAACTGATCCTTGAAAGTGATGAAATAAACTTCGTTATCGGAACTTGTATTAACATTGCCCACCAAGATCCAAGCCTACCCGTTGAACTTGAGATCCGCCGAACAGTAGTAAAACGTATGGCACATATACTTCACGAAAAATTCCTCAAAGAGGTTAAACTAAAATTCTTATAAAGAGTCGTAACCATTCACCACGAAGACACGAACCTGCCGGTAGGCAGGCATGTCTCAGTGGTTTTCGTTTCTATTCTTAGTATTGCTGAATAGTTACAAAGAGTCAAATTCATAATACTGTTATTCTACTAGTTATTAACATTTTGACGAAAGGAATCGTTAGCCGATTTTATTTTTAATAATTTCATAACCTTAAAATCAACGATTTAGATTAATAACTTCAACATTTCTGGAGTTATTACGTTTAAAAAGTTAACCGCCGTCAAGGATTTATTGACTTTGGTTACTTATCTCAACAGAAATGCAAAACGACAAAAAAGTTGAAGAGGCTCTTCGGGAGAGCGAAGAACGGTATCGTTTTATGTTTGAGAACAATCCTCAACCCATGTTTATTTACGACCTTGAAACTTTGGCATTTCTTCAAGCGAATAAAACAGCGGTGGAGCATTACGGTTATTCAAAACAGGAGTTTCTAAATATGACCTTGAAAGATTTACACCTTGAAGAGGACTTAGAGCTATTAACACTTGATATTGAAAAAACAAAACACACCTCAAATCCTACAGGTGAATGGCGTCAAAAGAAAAAAAGTGGTGAAATAATCTATGTTGAGATAGTAGCCCAAACGGTTACCTTTAATAACCGAATAGTTAGGCATATACTTATAAACGACATCACTAAGCATAGGCAAACGGAGAATGCTCTGAAGAACAGTGAGAGCCGACTCCGATTATTTTTTAATATCAGCTCCGATGCCCTTTTTCTGCTAGACGAGGATGGCCAATTTATCGATGCCAATCAGGTAGCCATCAGCCGTTACGGTTACAGCCTTGATGAGTTCCTGCGAATGACACCATTGGATATAGCCGCTAATAGCCTAAAGGGTAAAGTCCAACAACAGGTAATAAAAGCCTCTCAGGATGAAATCTTTTTCGAGTGGACGCATTGCACTAAGGGTGGAATCGAATTCCCTGTTGAAGTCCATTCAAAGCCAGCTATGATACTCGGTAAAAAGTGCATGTTCGTTGAAGCACGCGATATTACCGAACGCAAAAAAAACGAAGCGAAATTTATTGATATTGCAGCTCAATGGCAAATAACATTCGACACCGTTAAGGATGGTGTTTGCCTTCTTGATAGTAATCAACGGATTATTCGATGCAATAAAGTAATGACCGAATTATTCCCTCAAATGGGTAAAAATATGATTGGAAGAAAGTGCTGGGAGGTGGTTCATGGAATAAAAGAGCCACTCAATGAATGCCCAATCCTAAAAATGAAAAAGACATTGCAGCGCGAAAACATTGAACTTAAGGTTGAAAGCAAATGGCTTGATATTACGGTTGACCCCATTTTTGATGTAAATAATAGCTATACTGGAGCCGTTCATATCGTTCGAGACATCACTGAACGTAAACTTGCCGAAGAAGCCTTAACGTTGCTCAACAATCAGCTCAAATCGACTAATTCAACAAAGGATAAACTATTTTCAATCGTTGCTCACGATTTAAAAAACCCATTCAACGCCATACTAGGTTTTTCTGAACTACTTGTGAATAATCATAATAGTTACAACCATAAAAAAACGGAAGAGTTCATTGAACAAATCAATTCGGCGGCTAAAAACACATTAGCGTTGATAGATAACCTATTGGTTTGGGCAAATTCACAAATGGGCAAAATTGAATATCAACCACAAAACCTACGATTACTCACAACAATTCAGGATACACTCGATCTCCTACGCTCTACCGCAAGGATTAAAAACATAACAATAAGATATTTTGAAGCTGAAGATATTGCTGTTTACGCCGATAAAATTATGCTTCAAATAATAGTTCGAAATCTAATCTCCAACGCCATAAAATTCACTAAGCCTAATGGAAAGATCAACATTTACGCCACCATTGATCATAACTACGTTGAAATTACCGTTTCTGACGATGGTATTGGGATAAGCAAAGAAATTTGCAATAAACTATTTAACCGTAACGACAATATCACTACTAATGGCACCGCCAACGAGAAGGGATCTGGTTTGGGCTTGATGCTTTGTAAAGAATTTATTGAGAAGCATGGCGGAAAAATTTGGGTTGAGAGTGAATTAGGCGTTGGTAGCGAATTTAAATTTACATTACCAAAAGGTTAATCGGCCAATTATATCCTAAGGATTCGAAATGGAATCATTACCCTTTAATCTTTAATGGGGTGCACTACAAAGCTGATAAACTAAACGTTATTAGCCGAAAAGATCAATAAAATCATTGATTTAAATCAACTTATAGCGCATTATGTTACCTTTAGTCCATGAAATAAGCCTTTCTATCAACTATTATTAAGAATAATTATAATACAATCGCATATAGAAACATAAACTTTACGGCAATCGTATTATATTTGTAAAAAAACGATCAAAATGCAAAAAAATAGAATTATTCTACTATTCTGTTTCATTATTGCAAACAGTTCACTCTTCTCTCAGGATTGGAATAAAATTCTCCTATATCAGAATGATGCTGAAACTTATATGTTCGACAAACAGTACGATAAAGCAGCCGAAACATTTAAAAAGGCATCGAAAATTGTACCCGATAATGCAAATTTTAAATTCAAGATAGGTTACTGCTACCTACGCACCGACGACAAGAAAAAGGAGGCAATAGGCTACCTTGAAGATGCTGTAAAAAATGTATCGCCTGATTATAAAGAAAAATCGTTAAAAGAGCCCAAAGCACCTACTCTTGCCCTTTACTTATTGGCTGAAGCGTACAGAATTGACCAGCAATTCGATGAGGCAGCTGAAACTTACGTCAAATATAAAGAGTTTTTAAAACCCGATGATAACCTTAGAGCACTAGTAGATCAGAACATAGCCAGCTGTAAAAACGCAAATGAGCTTATCAAAGATTCGGTAAGCGTTAAGATTACAAATCTCGGCAATACCATTAATAATGAGTTCCCTAATATAAATGCTGTTGTCTCTGGCGATGGTAAAACGCTTGCATTTACAACAATAAATAAATTGGGCAACGATATTTTTATCTCCAATAAAGTGAATAATATATGGTCCGCCCCAAAAAAAATAACAACCCAGCTGGGTAATAAATACCTTTTAACCTGTTTCCTATCATTCAATGGTAAGGATCTCTACCTGTCGAGCGACAATCCTGAAAACAATGATATTTTTGTTACAACAATCGAGGGGAACAAATGGATTCAACCCTTACAGTTTGAGAAACCAATCAACACAAAATCAAACGAAACCCATGTCTGCTTAACAAAGGATGGCAATACCATCTACTTTACAAGCGACCGAAAAGGAGGGCTTGGAGGTTTAGATATCTACAAAGCAACCGTAAACGAAAAAGGGCTATGGGGCGAACCCGTAAATCTTGGTTCTGGGATCAATACCCCGTTTAACGAGGTTACCCCATTCCTAACACCCGATGAGAAATACCTGTTCTTCAGCTCCGAAGGACGCGGTGGATTAGGGGGGTACGATATCTTCTACGTTAACCTCGAAGGTTCTCAGAAAGTGCAAACCCTAAACTACCCTATTAATAATAGTGATAATAACCAGTTCTACTTCCCCGAAAATGGTTTGAAATCAGGTTTTATATCATTCTACGATAAAAATAGTATTGGAAGACGGGATATTAATCACATTGAGATGGGACGATTCACTAATCTCAATGGGAAAATATTAGCTGAATCGAATGATTCGGGTAAACCATTTAAAATTAGCATCTTCGACACATCGAAAAACGATACCATTGCAAAGCTGGAATCAACCAGCAACATGAGTTTTTCGTATAGGATTGATGCTGGCACCTATCAAGTATTAATAAATAATAGCAAATACCTTCCTTTCTCAAAGGAATTTACTATTGCTGAAGACTTTAACGGTAAAGAATTTCCATTCGAAGCCAAGATGCAGCCTATCCCTGTTGAAAAGCCAAAACTAATTGCAGAAGTATTACCGGTAGCGGTTAAGAAGGATACCGCTACTGTTGAAAAAACAAAACCTGTAAAGATTGCAGAGACCCCAAAAAAAGAGGTAAAAACCGAACCAGCCAAACCCAAGGAAAAAATAACGGAGAAGGTGAAAGTAAAAGTAGAGAATACGGTTAGCTCAACCTCAGAGGTCAGGTTATCAATCTACGCTGTTCAGCTAATGGCTCTTAAAACCGATATTGGCGCAGACTATTTCAAGGACATTGATAATATCGAGATAACGCTATCACCCGAAGGGTTCTATCGCTATTCGGTTGGGTCAACCGAATCGATGGAGGATGCAATGGCTACCCTAGGTAAAGTTAAAGCGTTAGGTTACACCAAGGCCTACGTGAGGATTGATATGATTGATGCAGCATACACCATCCAGCTAATGGCATCAAATAAACCCATTGCCCTTTCTACATTTAACAATATTTCGGGTGTAAATGAAAACCATGGAAGCGATGGATTATACCGATATACCGTAGGTAGCTTTGCGAATTACACAGATGCAAAAGGCGAACTCAGCAGTATTATCGAGTCAGGCTATAATAAGGCATTTATCAAAAAGGTTAGGATTAAGTAATTTCCTTCTCCAATAGCCCTTTATCGCTTAAACCATTCTGCTAATCCTAAATCAAAGGATTAAACTGCCCATTCGCATACTTTGGGAAGCCCAAAATCTAACCTTTAACCAACTAGCAGATGAAAAAAACGCTATTACTGCTTCTACTATCATTAATGATAGGAAGTATTTCTGCACAATCCATTACCAAACCCGAAGTTTTTTTTGGCTTTAAACCTGGTGCCGATGGAATGCTCATAAACTACGAGAAGTTGATTGAATACCTAACTATTCTCGATAAACAATCTGACAGATTGCTTATGACAGAAATAGGCAAATCACCTTTAGGAAAACCATTGTACATTGCCTTTATTTCATCGCCTGAGAATATTAAAAACTTAGATAGATTAAGGGTTATAAACCAAAAACTAGCAATCGACAGCAAACTTACAAGCTCAGAGCAGAAAAACTTAGCTAATGAGGGAAAGGTGTTTGTGCTCGCAACGCTATCGATGCACTCAACAGAAGTTGCTCCAGCTCAAGCGTCTCCATTAGTTGTTTATGAGCTAGTTTCAACCAATGATATAAAAAAGTTGAAACTTCTCAATGATATAGTTTACATGATGGTGCCCACCATAAATCCAGATGGTATGGATATGGTGGTTGAACATTACAACAAGTACAAAGGGACAAAATATGAAGGAAGTTCGCTACCAGGAGTTTACCATAAATATCTTGGGCACGATAACAACCGTGATTACCTCTTCCTTTCTCAAAGCGACTCTAAAGCAATATCGGCAATTACAAGTACAACCTGGTATCCACAAGTTTTTGTTGACAAACACCAGATGGGTTCAACAGGGCCACGCTACTTCGTTCCCCCTTACCACGATCCAATTGCAGAGAACGTTGATGCCGAAATATTCAACTGGATTGGAGTTTTCGGGCATAATATGGTAAATGACATGACCGCTGCTGGCCTAACAGGAGTTACACAGCATAATATGTTCGATTCATACTGGTTAGGCTCAACAAAAACTTGTATTTTTAAAAATGTAATCGGTTTCCTGAACGAGGCTGCAAGCGCACAGGTTGCAAAACCCATATTCGTTGAACCTACAGAACTGAATGTTTCGGGAAAAGGTCTATCAGAGTATAAAAAGAGTGCAAATATGGTTGCTCCGTGGCCAGGAGGATGGTGGAGGCTTAGCGATATTGTGGAGTATGAGATTCAAGCTATCGAATCAATCCTAAATACTGCTTCGCTTTACAAGGAGCGCATCCTAACTTTCAGAAATGATATTTGCAAAAAGGAAGTTGAAAAGGGCAAGAATCAACCCCCATACTACTTCATTGTTCCCGAAAATCAGCTCAATAAAAGTGAATTAGTTGATATGGTGAACCTGCTTCGCGAGCATGGGGTTGAAGTTTATAAACTGATAAATGAATTTACCCTTGAGAATATAAACTATAAAAAGGGCGATATAGTCATTCCCCTTGCCCAACCATTCCGGTCATTTGTTAAGGAAGTAATGGAAGCACAAAAGTACCCCGAGCGCCATTACACACCTGATGGCGAGCTAATCGAGCCATACGACATCACGAGCTGGTCGTTACCACTACAAAAAGGTTTATCGTACAAGCAAATAGATACTCGTAATCTTGATTTTGAGGGTAAAATCGAAAGAATAATGAGCCGCTACACATTAAGCGTTCAGCCTAGCAGCTATGAATTTGCTATCCTTACATCAACCGATAACCAATCCTATAAAATGGTATTTAATGCTATTAGTAAAGGGGTAAAAGTAGTTAGATGTGAAAAAGATTTTGAGATTGATGGAATTTTCATCCCTGCGGGTAGCTTTATCTTAAAAAAACAGAACAATATTGATGAAATTATTAAAGATGCATCATTCCCGATTATCTATTTAAATAAACTACCAGAACTTTCGTTAAAACAGGTTTCGCTTCCCAGAATTGGTCTAGTTGAAACCTATTATAGCGATATTGATGCTGGGTGGACACGTTTCAATTTTGACGATTTTGGGATAAAATTTACCGTTCTACATCCGAGTGATTTTGAGCTAACCGATTTAACTGGTAAATTCGATGTTCTGGTTTTCCCCGATCAAAGTGCTTCAATACTCAAGGAAGGTAAAAGGAAACGTGATAACCAATACATTGTATCAAACTATCCACCAGAGTACACCAAAGGAATGGGGCAAAAAGGGTTCGAAAATCTAATGTCCTATATCGAAAAAGGGGGGATTATTGTTTCATGGGGCGCATCAACAGCTTTATTCGAGGGAACTCTCGCTATTAAAGCAAGCAATACTACAGAGGAGTTCAAACTCCCCTTCAGAAATGATGCTGATCGGTTAGCAAAAAGGGGATTAAAATGTCCCGGCTCCCTAATTAGAATGAACGTTGTAACAGATCACCCGATAACTTGGGGCGTACCTTCCAACATCGGTATTTACTATAATGGAAACACAGCATTTGTAACATCCATTCCCGATTTCGATATGGATAGAAGAGTTTTAGGGTACTTCGAGGAGGATAACCTACTACTAAGCGGCTATATTAGCGGTGAAGAAAATCTATACAACAAGTCTGCCCTAATATGGCTGAAAAAGGGAAAAGGTCAACTCGTTTTTTTTGGATTTAATCCTGTTTTTAGAGCATCTGTACCATTGAACTATAAATTGCTGTATAATGCGTTACTGATTGATAAGCTGAAGTGAGAGCGAATATCTTATTGATTTAGAGCATTAAAACTTTGACAACACTATTTTGCAGTTATAAAAATCAACATAAACCCTAACATAATACTAACCCTAATTAACCTATAAATGAAAAAATCAATACTAATGCTTGTAATTTCATTGATGGTTACAAGTATCTTTTCGCAAAGTATCAGTAAACCAGAAGATTTTTTTGGCTTTAAACCAGGTACCGACCGTATGCTTTTCACCTATGAGAAGCTAGTCGATTACCTTAAAGTTTTAGACAATCAATCGGATAGGCTAAAATTGATTGAAATTGGCACATCCCCCATGGGTAAACCAATCTTTATGGCCTTAATATCATCGGAGCAGAATATCCGTAACCTCGACAGGTTAAAGGATATCAACAAAAGGCTTGCGCTCGATTACCTATTGCCAGAAGCGGATAGAAGCGGCTTGGTGAACGAAGGTAAAGTATTCGTTTATGCGACCCTCTCCATGCACTCATCGGAGGTTGCGCCTTCGCAAGCACTCCCGTTGATTGCCTACGATTGGGTAACTTCCAACGAGCCGAGCAAATTAGAAATACTGAATGATGTTGTATATATGGTCGTTGCCTGCCATAACCCCGATGGTATGGATATGGTGGTTGACCATTACAATAAGTATAAGGACACTAAGTACGAATCGACTACACTACCCGGTGTTTACCACAAGTACGTAGGGCACGATAATAACCGCGATTTCATCGTTCTAACCCAAACCGACTCTAAAGCTATTTCCGAAATCACTAGCACCTCGTGGCTTCCACAAGTTATGGTTGAGAAACATCAGATGGGCTCAACCGGAGCAAGGTATTTTGTACCGCCAAACCATGACCCCATTGCCGAAAATATCGACCCAAAGCTGTGGACTTGGAATGGGATTTTTGGTCAAAATATGATAAACGATATGACAGCAAAGGGTTTAACCGGTATTTGCCAACATACGCTTTTCGACAACTATTGGCCCGGCTCAACCGAAACCTGCCTTTGGAAAAATGTTATATCGTTTTTAACCGAAGCTGCAAGCGTTCAAGTTGCAAAACCCATTTTTGTAGAACCCACTGAGCTAAGCGTTTGGGGTAAAGGGCTATCTGAATACAAAATTAGCGCAAATATGCCTGCTCCATGGCCCGGTGGTTGGTGGAGACTTGGTGATATTGTTCAGTACGAGATTGAATCAACAAACTCTATACTTAACACTGCATCAATCTACAAAGACCGTATCCTAACCTTTCGCAACGATATATGCAAAAGTGATGTGAAAAGGGGACAAAATCAGGCACCTTACTACTTCATCGTACCCGAGAATCAGCAGGATAAGAGCGAAATGGTTGAACTCGTTAACCTTTTAAAGGAACACGGTGTTGAAGTATCAAGATTATCGAATGATTTTACCCTAAACGGAATAAACTACAAAAAAGGCGATATTGTTGTTTCGCTTGCTCAACCGTTCAGATCATTTATAAAAGAGGTGATGGAACCCCAAAAATACCCTGAAAGGCATTATACTCCAGGTGGAGAGTTGATAGAACCATACGATATTACCAGCTGGTCGCTACCGTTACATAAAGGATTAAAATCTATTCAGATCGATACCCGAAACCTTGACTTTGAGAAACAAATAGAAAAGATTAATGGGAAGTTCACGCTTGCTAACAACAAGGAAAATTTTGAGTATGCAATCCTAACCTCAACCAGTAACCAATCGTACAAGCTGGTTTTTGAAGCGCTAAATAACAGTATAAAGGTTGATAGATGCGCTAATGAATTTGATATTAATGGAGTAAAAGTTCCTGCAGGTAGTTTTATTATTAAAAAGCAGGACAAACTTATCGAATTGCTAAAAACATCGACATTCCCAATAGTATATGTCGATAATATTCCTTCAATTAACTTAAACCCTGTTCCCCTACCCCGAATTGCATTGGTTGAATCGTATATGCACGATATGGATGCAGGGTGGACAAGGTATGTGCTCGATTCCTACGCTATAAAATATACACAACTTCGTCCAAAAGATTTTGAAACCACAGAGCTATCGAAAAATTTTGATATCATCATCTTCCCCGATGAGGATGCTTCAATCCTAAAGGATGGTAAGACCAAACGTGGTGAGCAATACTTTCAGAGTAACCTGCCTCCTGAATTCTCCAAGGGAATGGGTACAAAAGGATTTGAGAGTCTGATGAATTATATTGCACTTGGCGGTACAGTAATCTCTTGGGGCGAATCAACGGCTCTGTTTGAGGGTGCTTTAACCATAAAGGACAAAACTACCTCTGAGGAGTTTCGACTGCCATTTAGGAACGATGGGGATCAACTAGCCAAAAAAGGGTTAGAATGTCCTGGTTCATTGGTGAAAATAAATGTCCTCGGTAATCATCCTATATCTTGGGGTGTACCGAAAACAATTGGAATATTCTACCGAGGGGCACCTGCATTCTCCACCTCAATCCCCAACTTCGATATGGATCGAAGAGTTATTGGCTTCTTTGAAGAGGAGAACACCCTGCTTAGCGGTTATCTGAAAAACGAAAAGCTATTGTACAACAAATCCGCTTTAGTATGGGTAAAAAAGGGCAAAGCGCAATTTGTACTCATGGGCTTTAGCCCAATATTTAGGGCATCATCGGCGGGTACTTACAAACTACTATTCAACTCAATTTTACTACCTAAAATTCAGTAATTAAACATCTCTTAAATACTAAAACAGCCTAGCAATCTAGGCTGTTTTTATTTTAAAACTATTCTAGAAAAAGTATTGGATAGTTTTCATTCTCTCACTCATTTTTTGGTAGTTCATCCAAATCATTATTTACCAATTATTTATTAACTTTGATTAATCGCATTTCGTAAATTATAACTTTGAATAATTTGTTATGTTTGAACCCATTGACGCAGGATTAGGGATTGGCAGTAAAGCAGTTGACCTAGTAGATACTGTAATCCAAAAATTTGAAAAATATCAGAAAATAAAGCAGGATACAACCGCATATCTTCGGTTACTCTACATAGAGGTTCTTAATAATTTAGAGGTTTTAAAAACCATAAATTTCGATAGATACAGCAATATTAAGGCAAATGATGTAAAAGTAAAGACTATTCTGAAGCTATTGCAAACCGAAATCTCTGAGAGTGTATTCTATAAATCAACGGATAATCCCAATACTGAGCTATACGACAAATTGAGGAAAAAGGGTAAGGTTGAGAATAAAGGTCAAGAATTGGTGAAAACAACCGTAAAAGGCGATGATGTTAAAATCAAGAATCGGTTTGTTTACGAGAATGTTTTGCAGGCCATTTCATTTGTTGTGATAAAAATTGAGGTGATGAAAAAGTACTCCAATCTAACCGATGAGGAGATAGATATACTAAAGAATATGAATTTTCGGGTACGATTAATCAACATTAACCAACGGTTGTTAATGATTAAGAAGGTAATGGATGATTTTGAGGACATCAAGGAAATGGCTAGATAATAGAAAGCAATCAACCGATAAAAATATTAAAATATGGATACATCGAGCAATGAACTATCAAGCCTTCCGAATATCGGTAAAAACTTAGTTGAAAAATTAATACAGGTTGGTATTGAAACCCCGAACCAGCTAAAATCAATTGGTAGCGAGAATGCCTTTGCAAGAATAAAAGTTATTGATTGCGGTGCTTGTATTAATATGCTCTTTGCCTTGGAAGGGGCAATTCAAGGAATAAGGTGGCATAATTTGGATAGTAATAGGAAAAATGAACTTAACGACTTTTACAGTTTAACCCAAAAAATTAAATCCTAATCTTCTTCTAAAACACAATAAAAAGTTCAATCAAAATATATTTCAAACAATATATCCAATCATTAGTGTCCACTATAAATTAAAATGTGTTCTTTGAAATCATTGTAAAATCTATACTTGTAGCGTTTTTTGGTTACGTGTCGATTTGAAATGCTTTAATTCGTGGAAATGTTATTTCATGAATCAAGGCAAGTATGTTTTTACTCAACTGACAGATTTTCTGCCCAAAAGAGTTTTCGATTGCATTGTGACTCGCTATTCTGGAGACAAAAAGGTTCGACATTTTAGTTGCTGGAATCAAATGCTGTGCATGGTTTTCGGGCAACTCACCAGTCGGGATAGCCTTCGGGATTTGATAGTAGCCATTGAAGCGCACAACCGAAAGACTTACCACTTAGGCTTTGGAAAAAGCGTTACCAGAAGTAATCTTTCCAAAGCCAATGAAAGTCGCAACAGTAAAATCTTCGAAGACTTTGCCTATTACCTCATTGATGTTGCCAGAAACAAACTGAAAAATGAGAGTTTTGAAATTAAAGGGAAAGTATACGCTTTTGATTCTTCGACCATTGATTTGTGCCTGAATGTGTTTTGGTGGGCAAAATTTCGTAAAGCCAAAGGAGGCATAAAACTTCATACACTTTATGACATTACAACCCAAATACCTGCATTCATCCACATTACAGCAGCAACAGTTAATGATGTTAATGCAATGGACTATATTCCCTATGAGTGCAATGCTTACTACATTTTTGACCGGGGTTATGTTGACTATACTCGATTGTATAAAATAACGCTTCTTTCTGCATATTTTGTTGTCAGAGCGAGGTCAAACCTTCAGTTTAAAAGAATCTACTCTCAAAGGGTTGATAAATCAACTGGGGTACAAAGTGACCAAATTGGTAAACTGACAGGGTTTTATGTTTCAAAAAATTATCCAGATAAATTGCGTAAAGTGAAATACTACGATAGCGAAATGAACCGAACTTTTGTGTTCTTGACTAACAACATGTCGCTTACAGCAGAGGAAATAGCGCTACTTTACAAGAATCGTTGGCAGGTAGAACTATTTTTCAAATGGATAAAACAACACCTTAAAATAAAATCCTTTTGGGGGAACTCTGAGAATGCTGTTCGAATCCAAATATATACCGCAATCATCACGTATTGTTTAGTCGCAATAGTTGGGAATGACCTTAGAATCGGTCGTTCAACATACGAAATATTACAAGTTTTAGGAATATCTCTGCTGGATAAAACCCCTGTAAAAGAACTATTTACAAATATAGATTACAATGACGTCAAAGAACTTAATTATAACCAACTGTCACTCAATTTAATCTAAGTGGACAGTCATGATATCCAATATCAATTTACAAATGTTAGTAATCTAAATAATTAAACCCTATGGATATTTCCTTTGTCAGAAACCAATTTCCTGCACTTAGCAACAATTTTACGTTCATGGATAATGCAGGTGGATCACAAGTTCTAGGAACAGTTATCGATAGAATAAGAGAATATTTTCTAAATTACAATGTTCAGCTTGGAGCATCGTACGAAGTATCGGCAAATGCAGGTAAGAAGCTATCTGATGTAAGTGAAAAACTAGCTACGTTTATCAATGCGAAAAGCCCAAAAGAGATTATTATTGGCCACTCATCAACACTGCTTCTCAGAATTCTAAGCATTTGCATAAGCAAGAATTGGAAATCGGGAGATGAAGTAATCGTTACCAACTCCGAACATGAAGCCAATGTTTCATGCTGGAATGATCTAAAGGAGAAAGGAATAATTGTAAAGATTTGGAAAGTAAATCCTCAAACTCTTGAATTCGAATTAGAGCAACTTAGCAAATTACTATCAAGCAAGACTAAACTAGTGGCAATGGTTCATGCCTCTAATATTCTAGGAACTATTAATCCAATTAGAGAGGTTGCAAAGTTAGTCCATGATACGGGAGCTTATCTCTGCGTTGATGGAGTTGCTTATGCCCCGCATCGATTAGTTGATGTTCAAATGTTTGATGTTGACTTTTATGTGTTCAGCACCTACAAAACTTTTGGCCCACATATGGGGATAATGTATGGTCGATTAAACTTATTAAGAGAAATGGATGGTTTCAACCACTACTTTATAACAAAAGAAGATGTTCCATATAAGTTTCAACCTGGAAACTTTAACTTTGAATTAACGTATAGCCTGCAAGCAATACCCGAATATATTGAACTTATTCACGACTACCATTATGTGAATGATAAGGCAATACCAATTCGTGAGAAATATCAAAAAAGTTATGATCTAATTGCTAGTCAAGAGCAAGAATTAGCAGCTAAACTTTTAGACTATTTAAACACTAAAAAAGAGGTTCATATCATTGGTTGTCGGAATGGCGCTAAGGATAAACGAGTACCTACAATTTCATTTATTCACAACAAATATAAGAGTTCCGAGATAGTTGAAAAGGTTGATGCCTATAATATTGGAATTAGGTATGGTGACTTCTATGCAAAAAAGATAATTGAAGATACTGAGCTAATCCAAAAGGATGGTGTAGTAAGGGTAAGTTTAGTTCATTACAATACTCTTGAAGAGGTTGGCGCATTAATTAATGCATTCGAGAAATTTTTGTAAGATAAAGCCAGAACCTAATAGACTCATAATTGAAATAACCGATTTTTAAAAAAAAATCATTATTAACCGAGAAAAAAATCTAAAATCAATAGGTCGCAGCGATGCTGCTTCTCGCTAAAATGTAATCACCTATTCTACAAATAGTTCGCAGCGATGCTGCTTTTCTATAGTCGCATAGCGACGACCTATTTGTAGTAATTAGAGAAAAATCAAATTCAAGCCCCATTAGGCCTGCCTGCCGCCTGCCTGCCGGTAGACAGGGTAGGCAGGGGCGACCTATACATAGAATGTAGTAATATCAAGTATTTCATGAATTGTATAGTATTTTAGTCGGTCAGTAGTGAAAAAAAATGAATAATAATGAAGTATCAATATCAAGAACTCAGAAGTTAAATTTTTCACAAATGCTCTACAAAAAAGTTGGGAAAAGCGAAAAAATAATAACTTAACGTCAGTTCGATGTAAGAAACAATTTAAGTGTTATGTTATCAGTATTTTGCTTTGAAGGGAGAAATGGAATGATGGAAAAATGGAATATTGGAAGAAAAAAGTTAGAAAAAAACCCATTATTCCACTATTCCATCATTCCAATACCAAATGATAAACTTGTAACAAATTACAATTTAGAGTATTACTACCATTTCTTAAATCGAACTCACGTTAACTTACTATCGCAATAGATTATCTCAACTATTTTTGGTTTAATAATTGTAGTAATGACGTATATTTGATTGATAAAGACTAACGTCATGAAAAAGATACTTATAATTACTTTTCTGCTCACAACAATGAGCACTGTTGCCCAAGAATCAACAGATACTATTCCAAATTGGTTTAGCAACCCTCCTACCTCATCGAGGAAATTTTATGGTGCAGGCGAAGGTATTTCAGCCTATTTAGACATAGCTGAGAAGAAAGCAACGATGAATGCAAACCTAAAACTTGCAGAGCAGGTAAATAAGCCCAAAAAGAAGGAGCTAAAAAACAAAACAAAGACAGTATCAGGGCAAGATAATGAACAAATAATTCAACGTACAATTGTTGAAGCCAAGCTGAAAGGGGTTTCGATCATAAAAAAATCGGTTGTGCAGAAAGGCGATAAGTATATCGTTTACGTTTTAGCCGAGATGAAGAAATAGGTTTATCGATCGAGCCATACTCTAAACTCGTTGATTCTGCTCCGGCTTACAAGTACATCCTCATCATTGAAGTTTGCAATTTTCAATTTATACCTCCGTCCTGAGTAAACGATTATGTCCTTTATTGCGCTAATATTGACGATGTACTGACGGCTAACCCTGAAAAAAATTTGTGGGTCGAGTAGCTTTTCGAGCTGCTCCAACGAGTAGTCGATATCGTACGATTTTCCATTCTCCTCAAGGAGAAAAGTACCCTTCCCTAAGCTATAAAAGCAATTGACCTTATCGGTTTCAACGGATCTTAGATGAAGCCCTACGCTAACAATAAACCTGTTCTTAAAGCTATTGGTCATCATCCTCATCATTTGGTCAACCTTGTACTTGAATGATTGCTCATCGGGTTGCGTATTGACCTTATTGAGTATTGCCTTGTACTTTTCGATTGCAAAGGATAAGTCCTCTAACCGTATCGGTTTGAGAAGATAATCAATGCTATTCACCTTAAAGGCTTTTAAAGCATACTCCTCATAGGCTGTGGTAAAAATAACAGGGCAGCTAACGTCAGCATAGCTAAAAATTTCGAAGCTTAACCCATCGGATAATTGAATATCAAGGAATATTAAATCGGGCAAAGTGTTCGTTTTCAACCATTTAACTGCACCCTCTATAGAATCAATAATAGCTAATACTTCAATATCGGGATCAACCCGGTTTATCAACGTTACGAGGTGCTCAGCAGCAAGCTTTTCGTCTTCAACTATCAGCGCTTTTAACATTGCTCCTTAACAAGTAATGGAAGTTTTACTGTAAAAAAATCATCGTCACATTCAACAATCATCTGCTTTTGGGTAAAATACTCATAACGTGACTGGATGTTCTTCAACCCAATTCTGCTCGAAGCAATTTTAGTCATTTTGGGTTGATAATTATTTCGAACAACGATATAACCATCCTGCTCAACTATTTCAATAGATAATGGTTTAGAGGCGGAAACCGTATTATGCTTAATGGCGTTCTCAACCAACATCTGCAATGCCATTGGAATAATAAACTTACCCTTTGTATCGGTTAAATTGATAATGATTATTAGGCTATCCTCGTGCCGAAGATGATATAGATAGGAAATCGATTTAAGAAGAATGCGTTCTTTCTCCAATTCAATAACTTCAATATCACGACTTTCAAGTACATATCGAAATGTATTGGATAGCTCCTGAATAAAGGTAACCGCCTTATCCTGATCCTTACGCACTAAAGCGGTTAGGGCCGTTAGATTATTAAAAAGAAAATGCGGATTAATCTGGTTCTTCAGCGCTTCATACTCAATCGCCAATTTCTCTCTCTTTAATACCTCCTCATTAATAGCCGATTGTCGCCAGTTCCGGAAAAAAGCGATTGTATTTATTAATAAAACACCAAGAAAAGTTAAAACAATAACATACTTACTGGCTTCAAATGTTGTTGAATACAAATCGTCTATTCCCTTTCCCTTAATTACAATATAAAACAAAAAGTTAATTGGAATTAGAATTAAAATCCCGACAAAAACTTCAACAATAATAGAAATAACAAACCGTAATAAAGGTTTCTTTAGCCAAGGAATATACTTTTCTAGCTTCCATTCAACATATTCATAAATTTTCATCGAGGGTACTCCGATTGACAATGAATAAAAGGCTATGAATATCATTGAACTAATCGATAAAATGGCTTGAGGATAGGCAATTAATGTAATTACAGACCCAATGGTTAAGGGTATGATTATATTCCATACACTTATTCTGAATAATTTAATATCCTTTCGTTTTACCCAGTAAGGTTGCATAATTTCAGTCTTTCTTAGATACTATAGAGTAATTTTATCGATTGATTCCTGAATATAATTCTTACGATTCCACACAAATTTAATCTTTAATGCCTTTTTATTACAACTTTCGACACATTTACCGCAAACCAAACATTCAGAACTCGTTACTAAACCCTGATTATTAGCAATATATTCTTTAATTGGGATTCGAACAAGGCAGTCTGCCTCACACTTCCCACAATTATTGCATTTCGATTTATCGACAACAGGAATTAGCCTTGAATATGAAGCACCTGCTGCACATAAAGCACCCATAAAACATAAATTTCTGCAAGCCCAACGTCGCTCCAAAAGTAATCCGAGAAGAACTGCTCCAAATGTATCGTAAATCCATACATGCTTATAGTGTGCATTAAAATCCATGTCTAAAAACCATGGAGCGAATTCAATTCCTTTTACTAAGCCTTTGTCGAAACGAATAAAGAGAAAGATAAATGCAGTGGTAAAAAATATTAAAATATTAAGAACCCTTATCCACCGTTTTGGCTTATTCCATTTAATCTTAAAGAGTGATACAGTACTCGTTAAATCCTGAATAGTTCCCATAAAACAAATCCAACCGCAACCAACCCTCCCCAAAAGAGGGGAAATAAGAATTATAGTACCCCAAATTATTACCACAATCGTTATTGCCCCGAAAAATATGGAGTGCCAGATAAAAGCAAACCCTAACGCTCTGAAAATTGTAGGAACAAGAAGTAAAAAGAGGATTCGGGAGATAAAGTTATAGGTATAAAGTTTTTTCATCGCTAATCAATTATTATCGTTGTTTTTAGTTTACATATCAATGCAAATATGGCCTGTGAATGACCATGATATGAAATATATATTACCCAACGGTAAATAATTGAGGGGTGAAACGTACCAGAGAAAGAGCGATTGGACAAAGTAGGTTAATGAGAATTCACGTCCGTTCTTAATCCGAGGTATCTATATGCAGATAAAAAATCGGCTAACCTACTATATGTATTGAGGTTAGCCGATTTTAATTCTTTAATTGGAACTACTAATGAATAACAAGCCTTTCAGTAAATGAAAATTGCTTGTTGTACGCCTTAACAAAGTAAATACCTTCTGCAAATCCTGTTAAATCAATAATCTGTATCTCAAAAGGAGTATTTACTTCTCTTTGATACACCTTATTACCTATAATGCTCAGAACCTCTATTGTATATGAGCCTGTCGATAGGTGATCTAAGGATACGCTTACCATATCAACAGCAGGGTTAGGATAAACCTTGATGCTAAAGGATTTATTATCATCAATACCTGTTTCAACAACATCATTAAGGTTGATTCTTACATTGGCATTACCTGAAAGAGTACCATCCGAAGCTGTTACCGTAAGGTTGAATACTGGAGTCACTTCAAAGTTAATCTCTTCAGTTTTATTTATGGTTATTGCACCAGTTGCTGAATTAATGGCAAATGCATTATTCGTGTTCCCTGAAGTGATAGAATAGGTCAGACTATTTAATGTTCCATCGGCATCAGTTGCAACAACAGTTCCAACTGCTGTACTATTTGCACTGTTTTCATCTATTGCAAATGTAGCATCTGTAACAACAGGTGAGTTGTCATTTAAATTATTTAAATTGATTGTAAACACCCCATCAGCAGAATGAATTCCATCAGAAACTCTAATGGTTACTGTATAAGAGTGAATAGTTTCATAATCCAGCAATGTAGAATTATTAACTGTTACAACCCCTGTATTTAAATTAACTGCAAATGGACTTGAAGTTTT
>RPRQ01000186.1 GCA_003818205.1 Bacteroidales bacterium | reverse complement strand
GGAGAAGTACCCAGACCTCTTTTATAAAAAAGAGGATGGTAGTCTTGAATGCCCTTGTGGTGCATGGGTGCCTGAAGGTTGGCAGACTATTATTGACGAATTATGTGGTGCTATCACATCATACACAAAAGGCTGTTACCAATCAGAAAGAGTAATCATTAGCAAGATGTATTACTTGTGGTGGGGAATTGGTAAATTCCTTGATTGGAGTCATAAACGCTTTATTAAACTATTCCCAAAACTCAACAAATGGGAATACAACAAGCCGTTCTTTTCTTTTGTAGAGAAGTTTCGTAAACGCTCCTACAAGTATGTCAAGTATAACAGAGTCTATCCACCAGCAATCAAGATTGATCAAATCAAACAAAAGTTTGGTGAAATGAGATTCTACTACTCTGGTGGTGACAAAAAGGTTGATGGCATGGTTACTTTTGCAAGTTATCTTGCTAGCAAGACTTGTGAAGTGAGTGGTGAAAAGGGTGAACTATGCTCAAATGGTGGTTGGTATAAAACTTTATCACCAAAGCTTTGTGAAGGAGAACGCTATAATAGTTACAAGCCAATTAAACAATAATGAACGAAGATACTCAAAAACAAATTGATGATGAATCTCCATACTGTGAAAAATGCGATAGCTGCGGAGAGACGGGTTGCTGCCCTCCTATCATGTGCGAAGCAGTCAAATGCAAGTATGGAGAAATCAATATCAAAGATTACAGATGCTTTCAAGATCAGTGGAGTGTAATGTATGAAGCTTTGAAAGATATAAAAAATGCTAACAGTTACTTTTATATACAAGAGCTTACAGAACATGCATTAAAAGAAGTTGACAAATTGTGGAATAAACTCTATAGTAAAGAACAATAGTTTTATGCAAAAATATTATAAACTTCTATCAAAAGAAATGACTTCCCACAATAATACAAAATGGGAAATTGGAGTTCCAATCTCTATCCTTAAAGAAGGAAATACAATGTGTAGCGGTGAAGTGTTACACTGCTATAATCATCCCCTTTTAGCAGTATTTTTGAATCCAATTCATGCAAATATTAAAGAACCACGTCTTTTTGAGATAGAAGTCGATAAAATAGTCAACAGTGATGGATTAAAATTTGCAAGTAAATCTCAAACACTATTAAAGGAAATTCCTTTACCAGAAATTTCCCTCCAAAAAAAAATTGAAATTGGGATTAAAATAGTTAAAACTGTAAATAAAAATGAAAAATGGAATCTTTGGGCAGACCAATGGTTGAGTGGTGAAAATCGTAGTATTACTGCTGCTGATGCTGCTGCTTATGCTGCTGCTAATGCTGCTGATGCTGCTGCTAATGCTGCTTATGCTGCTGCTGCTTATGCTGCTGCTGCTTATGCTGCTGGTTATGCTGCTGGTTATGCTGCTGCTGCTGCTGGTTATGCTGCTAATGCTTATGCTGCTGATGCTGCTACTTATGCTGCTACTGCTGCTGCTAATGCTGCTGGTTATGCTGCTGATAGAAACGAATTTAATGCACAATTAATTAATATTATTGAAGAAATTTTAGAATAAACTCT
>RPRQ01000185.1 GCA_003818205.1 Bacteroidales bacterium | reverse complement strand
TAGGGTCAAACTTATCAATGATGATATCTTCTAGGACATCCTTTGTGTCACCGGAAGTCAAAAGATAATCTGTATTTCTTTTGTAGACATCCATAGACATCTTGAATTCTTCAGGCGAAGCACCCTCAGCATAAGCCTTATTCATTACCGGAGTATAAGAAAAGTCTGTATTAGTCGAGAGAAGTTCCTGTTGCTTATCGACCTCTACAAAAGACAAAGCTTCCTCTACGGTGGTGCCAACATGGTTAGCGTACCTCTCCGCAAGAGAAAGCTTATACTTTTCAGACTTAACAAGTTCTTTATTTACTTCTTCCTCAGAAGGGAAGAGGCTTTCTACAACCTGATATTCCTTCTCCTGACTACCAAAGACTTCATCAAAAAGACCCATGTTTATTCCTTACCCAAAGCTAGGTGTGGGAAGAGCGCCAAAGATATTCTGAGCCATGTTACCCAGACCAGCCCACTTACTAGCATCCATCTCGTACTGAGCAGCCTTATTAAGGAACTTCTGCTGTACCTCAGCGGATCTACGAGCTGTCTGCTGGAAGCCAAGACCAGAAAGAGTCTGGCTCTGAAGACCGGAAAGACCAGTCATGAGAGAACTACTGGAGAACTTACCCTGCCCACCACCAATCTGAGCGGAGATGTTTACAGTCTGGCCCCTAGCAATAGCAGCCTCTCTCAGCATCTTCCTTCTCTCACGGAGATCCTGCATCTTCTGCAACTTAAGCTGTTCTTGAGCAGCCTTCTGCTGCATCTCCATAGCCTTTTCCTGTGCCTTCATTGCCTTCATGCTGCCAACAGCACCGACAATCCCACCAACAACACCACCCATTTAAACTTCCTTCCAGTATGCAATCTCTTGTTCAGAGTAACCCATTTTATTTAAAACCTTACCCAGTTTCTCTGGGCTTAATCCTTTAAAGGAACTTATCGAAAGTGTCTTAGCACCTCTGTACTTACCCCAAGCTTCGAAGGATCTCAGCATCTCTAACCCATACTTTCTATGTTCTTCTTTTACATAGATTGACAGGCAGTATGCTATCTTCTTTGAATGGAAATACTGATCTGTCAGAAGTCCCAAGACATACCCAGAAATTTCACCATCTATCAGAAGTGTTATCCCAGTATAGTCTTCATTAAGCAGGGCATTATCGAAGAGAGTTCTAATCTTGTCTTCTTCGAACTCCTCATCAGGGAGTGCTTTACTTACGGCTTCTTTTATAAGAGGGAGAAGTTCTTTATAGTCTTCTTCTAGAGAATACCTAATAACTGGTATTACTTGCATCGACAGTTTCCCAACCAATTAGGTTCAGGTCTTTACCTGTCTCGCTTTCGAAGCGCATACGCAAGTCTCGACCCTTACCTCTTATCTTTGTTCTAGCTACAATTGTATCATAAGGATAAGAAAAAGTCAAATCATCTATATTAACTGTAGGGTAATTCACCATACGGTACAACTGGCTAGGGGTACTCCAGCGAGAGCTATCAACAGAGAGATCCCACTTAACAGTAAGGATACAGCTAGAGGGATAGTCTGCTGTATAACCCTCCCCTAC
>RPRQ01000184.1 GCA_003818205.1 Bacteroidales bacterium | reverse complement strand
TTGGGCGCGCCCCAGGTGGTGCTGGCGTGTTCGAGTTGTTATCAGGTCTTCAAGGCTAATCTGCCTGATGTCAAAATAGTCTCTTTGTGGGAACTTTATGACAGGCTGGGTATACCTGATCGGGCGTTAGCAGCAGGCGGTGAAACAAAATCGGCGGTCAGTGTTCACGACCCTTGCGCGACGCGCTACGCCGGTCACATTCAAGACAGCGCGCGCAACATTCTGCGCCGGTTGGGTTATCAAATTGAGGAACTGCCCCTGAGCCGCGAGAAGACCGAGTGCTGTAGTTACGGCGGCCTGATGTGGCTGGCTAACCGCGAGTTGGCGCAAGCCGTTGTCCGGCGGCGCATCTCTGCCAGTCAGGCCGATTATGTAACCTATTGCGCCGTGTGTCGAGATTTTTTTGCCGCCCAGGGCAAGCGGACGCTGCACTTGCTTGACCTGATTTATGGGCAAGACCTCAATCATTTGGCCGAGCGCAAAAGCCCCGGCTATTCGCAGCGGCACGAAAACCGGGCGAGGCTCAAACGAAAATTACTCAAGGAACTGTGGGGAGAAGATATGGACGGACAAGCCGCTTATGCCGCCATCCGGCTCATCATCGCCGACGATGTTCAGGAACGAT
The DNA here is from genome assembly GCA_003818205.1 of Bacteroidales bacterium. Classification (GTDB taxonomy): domain Bacteria; phylum Bacteroidota; class Bacteroidia; order Bacteroidales; family Tenuifilaceae; genus UBA8529. Next base: position 942 of record RPRQ01000184.1, on the reverse strand, counting down.
TGGAGCAGCGATTAATCCTGGTAGAGGATATTCAGCAAGTGATTGAGTTAGCCGAAAGAACCGGCAGCAAATTGCTGAACCGCCAGACAGGTCACTGGTTGGCGCATCATAGGCCCAACGCCGTCACCTATTGGGTGGAATACACTCTACATGGTGATGCGTTCGTCGTTCACAACGCCTACAGCCACCGTATGCAAGTCGCCGAGGACGTAAAAGTATGAGTGAGCAAACGAGTCAGGCTCAACCAGCGCCATGGGAGTGCGCCAAATGCGGCGTGCTACTTGAAGCGGGCAAAGTGACCGTAGAGTATCTGGGCAACGCCTACCCGGTGGACTTGCTCAAGTGCCCCCAGTGTGGCCTGGTCATGGTTTCCGAAGAATTGGCGCTCGGCAAAATGGCCGAAGTGGAAAAGTTGTTGGAGGATAAATAGTGACAGCAGCCGCCGGGAAAACCATGTACGAAAATGGATCGCTCAACGCGGCGACGGGTGGGACTCTGCGCCCCGGCGGATTGGACTTAACCAAACGGATGCTGGCGCTGTGCGAGTTGCCTGCCCGCGCTCGCCTTTTGGATGCGGGCTGTGGGAGCGGGGCGACGGTTGAGTATGCGCTGGAGTCCGGTTCTATCCATGCGGTGGGCATTGACCGCTCTGAACTGCTTTTGCAAGCCGGAATCAACCGGCGCCCGCGCCTGCCGCTGGTCTGCGCCTGGGGTAGGTCATTGCCGTTCACGAGCGGACAGATAGATACTGTTTTGACCGAGTGCAGTCTCTCGGCCATATCAAACCTGGATAGCATGCTGGCTGAGATACGAAGAGTCTTGCGCCCCGGTGGGCAATTGGCAATCACCGATATTTATGCCCGTAATCCGGATGGCATCCCAACCCTGCGTGCGTTGCCGCTCAGATGTGGTTTGCGTGATGCCATGACCCAAAATGCGCTG
>RPRQ01000183.1 GCA_003818205.1 Bacteroidales bacterium | reverse complement strand
GTAAAACAATAGTTTTTGCAGTAAGCCAGAACCACGCAAGAAAACTTACAGAAATACTCAACGAATTTGCAGAACAACTTTATCCAGGAAAATACAATTCCGATTTTGCTGTACAGGTTACTTCACAAGTGGGTGAAGCCCAACAAATGACCATTAATTTTACCAATAACAATTTGAACGGTAAAACAACCTGGCTTGAAGGTTACAAATCCAGCAAGACAAGAATTTGTGTAACTGTTGGCATGATGACAACTGGTTACGACTGCCCCGATTTGTTGAACTTATGCATGATGCGCCCGATTTTCAGTCCTGCCGATTTTGTGCAGATTAAAGGGCGTGGTACAAGAAAAAACACTTTTGAATTCAAACATAAAAATGAATTAGGCGAAGAAGAAATCCTTCAACACGAAAAAGAATTCTTTAAACTGTTTGACTTCTTTGCCAACTGTGAATATTTCGAAGAAAAATTCGATTACGACGAAAAACTAAAACTACCCAAACCCAAACAAAGCGGTGGCGAAGGTGGCGGCAGTGGTGTCGATATCGACAAATACACAAGTGTGCGCCCCGACCCATTGGCTGTGCTGAACGAACAGCAAATCGGTTACGAAGGGATGCGCATCGACCGTGAATTATTCAAGAAATTCACCGACAGGATTGTGATGGACGACATCATTAAAAAGAATGTGGAACTTGGCAATTGGGAACAAGTAGTTTCGCACATTCAACATGAAATTTTTGATAAGCCCGAAGAATATTTCAATCTGGAAAAACTTCGGAAAGCTGCAAAAATAGACCGTAAAACATCCATCCGTGAAGTGGTAGAACATATTTTCGGAATCATTCCAAAATTCAAATCGAAAGACGAATTGCTGGAAGAAGAATTCGACAAATTCATTTCCATTTATCCGCCAGACGAGGACGTAAACATTCGGGCATTAAAATATTTTTTCAAAGCATACATTGTTGACAACGGAATACGGAAAATAATTGAGGCAAAGGATTTTCAATCATTGCAGACAAATCCAACGCTCACCATTGCGCAGTTTAAGGCAGTATCAGCAAAATACCGGGAGGTAATTCCATCGTATATTAAAGATTATATCAATTTAGATAAATTTGCGGCCTGATGTCGGATAAATTCCAGGGAAAATATCGCAATGAATCAGCCCGTTTGCAAAATTGGGACTATGGCAGCAATGCTGCCTATTTTATTACCATTTGCACAAAAAATCGCGAACATTACCTGGGGAAAATACATGATGGGAAAATGATGGTTTCACCTGCAGGTTCCATTGCCCATGTATTGTGGTACGAAATTAAAAATCATGCAAATAATATAGAATTGGGCGAATTTGTGGTTATGCCCAATCATGTTCATGGCATTTTGGTTTTGAATGGGAATGACGTAGGGACAACGCATGCGTTGTCCCTACAATCCAACAACGATTCATCAACCATACGGACAGAGAATGACCTGTCACCACCAGGTAAACAACGATTTCAAAATCAGGGAAAAAATACAATTTCATCCATTGTTGGTTCCTATAAATCGGCCGTTTCCAAATATTGTAACCGTTTAGAATTGGATTTTGCCTGGCAATCCCTGTTTTATGACCATATTATCCGAAATGACGAATCGTTTCAAAAAATTTCTGAATACATTAAAAACAACCCGGCAAATTGGCC
>RPRQ01000182.1 GCA_003818205.1 Bacteroidales bacterium | reverse complement strand
CCCTGGCGGTAAAGACAAACCCTACTACACTAATCGTCATCGTTATTTTATCCGTGTTGGCAGCACTCGCCGGGTGGCTTCGCGGGAAGAGCTAATTCGCCTTTTTCAGGCCACTGGCGCCATTCATTATGACCAACTTGAAATTGAGCAGGCCAAACTCAGCGACCTGGACCTGGGGCGGGTGGGGCAATACTTCACTCGTTATGACTTGACCTTTTTTAACGAGAATGAAACCGAACGACGGCTGCTGATGACCTACGCCGATATTCTGGGCGAGCGGGAGCGGCCAACCGTAGCCGGGTTGCTCATCTTTGGGTTGGCTCCAGAACGGTTATTACCCCAGAGCGGGGTTGATTTTGCCCACTTCGCCGGGGTTGAACTGACCGCCGAGTTGTTGGACAAGAAACGGCTGACCGGCCCATTGCCCCAGCAAGTTGATAACGGCCTGGCCGCAATTAAAGCTAACCTGCGGCTGCCCTCGACCATTGTCGGCGCGAAGCGGGTCGAAGCGCCTCACTATCCTGACCGGGTCTTTCGGGAACTGCTGGTCAATGCTTGCGTTCACCGTAATTACAGCATTTATGGGGCCAATATTCGTGTTTTTATGTTTTCCGACCGGCTGGAGGTGATTAGTCCCGGTCGTCTGCCCAACACGGTCAGCATTGCCAAACTGTCGGTGGGCGCCAGCTTTGCCCGCAATCCCATCCTGGTGCGTTTTATGGAAAACCTGGGCTACGTAGACAAATTGGGGCGCGGTCTGCCGATGGTTTGGCAAGAGGCCAAAAAGATGGGGCAAACAGTGCAGTTTATTGAAAACGGTGAAGAGTTCAAAGTTATTTTGCCCTTGCCGCCGGGATAGAGAAAGTAATGAAATGAAACTACCCCCTCATGAATACCTGGACAAATTGGACATCCCTTATGAACGCTTGACTTTTCCCCCGACCACCGAGAAAGGCGCGGCCAATGTGGCCCGGGCGCTGGGCTACCGCGAACGCCAGATGATTAAATCCCTCATCTTTGAAACGGGTCAGGGCGAAAAGGTTTTGGTCATGGTGGGCGGCGACCAGTCGGCGATTTCGGGTCACTTAAAAAAAGCTATCGGCTCGCGGGATATTCACCTGGCCTCGCCTGAAGTGGTCAGCGCTGCCACCGGCTATGTGATTGGCTCCATCCCGCCTTTTCACTGGCAGCCGCCGGGGTTTCGCAGCTTTTTGGAACTTTCGATGATGGACGAGGAGATATTGGGCGTGGGGGCCGGTCAGTGGGGCGAAGAAATTATGATTACCCCGGCCAATCTGGTCAAGGCCAGCCTGGCCATTGTGGTCAATCTAACGGACAAATCGAAGCCGGTACGGGCGGATGAATGATGGTCGTGGCAAAGCCACGTCTCTACTTAAACCGCTGGCGCAAAAAATTCAGGGCGACCACGTCAATCAACTCATCGTGCCAGCGCTCTTCAAGATTCTCAATGCTATACAAATCGCATAACGCTTTGCGGGTAACTTCGTCATACACGCCCGTAATCTGGCCCTGGTAACGCCCCGCTTGGTGGAGGATAGCTTGCACTTCACGGGTTATATCCTCGTTCACGGCCAGCAATTCATCGGGAGCAGACTTGGTAAGATACAGCCGGTGCAGGCCAAGAATACGTTTCAGTTCGGCAATCGGCTGCGGATGGTCATCCACGCGCAGGTCAACATAGCGATCAAGGCGTCCATCGTAACCACCTCTAACACGCACCACCAGCACCGCCGCCGACTG
>RPRQ01000181.1 GCA_003818205.1 Bacteroidales bacterium | reverse complement strand
TGGGAATATGATGCCGACTACGGCCTTTTTTTATATGGTAATCCCCTGGAAAGCCCCCCGGTGGAGGTTGTTAAAAGAGGCCCAACAGCGGTGCGCAATTACTTTAAAGAAATTAAAGAGAAAGAAACCGTTCTCCTCCTCCATTCCAAACTACTGCTGGTAGGCAGCGGCGCCGTGGGCAAAACCACCCTGATGAAAAAATTGAAAGACAAGAAGTTCAAAGTTAAGTTGGGCCAGGAACCCACCACCCACGGCATCAATATTATCCCCTGGGAACTCTCCTGCACCTTTGCCAACCGGGATACCCTACCGGTTAAAATCCATTTTTGGGATTTCGGCGGCCAGGATATTATGTACACCACCCACCAATTCTTCCTGACCAAACGTTCCCTTTACCTCTTAGCCTGGGAAGCCCGGCAGGAAGGCCAGGAAACCGCCAGTTTCGACTACTGGCTCAATATTCTCAAATTATTGAGCGGAGGCAGCCCGGTGATTATCGTCATGAACAAAGCCGATTCCCGCTCCCAAACCATCGACGAAGCCTCGTTCCGCAACAAATTCCCCTTTATCCGCGCCTTTATCCAGGTAAGCTGCCTCACCGGCAAAGGTATAAAGGAACTGACCGAACTGATCCGCTCCTGCCTGGCGGATATGCCCCACCTGCAAGACCGCCTGCCCAAAACCTGGATGGAGATCCGCGACGCTTTAAAACAACTACCCAACCCCTACACCTCCCGCTCAAAGTACCTGGCCGTTTGCAAAGACAAAGGCCTGGAAGAAGAACGGGCCGAATTTCTCAGCGATTACCTGCACGACCTGGGGGTGATTTTGCATTTCCGCAATGAACCGCTGCTGGCCGATACCGTGATTTTGAACCCGGAATGGGCCACCGCCGCCGTCTATAAAATCATGGACACCAAAGAAATCGTCGAGAATAAAGGCCGTTTTAAATACGATGATCTAAAGACCTTATGGCCCTCCCACGACTACCCCGCCAATATACACCCCCAATTGCTGCGTCTCATGGAGAAATTCGAGTTGTGCTTCCCGGTGGTGGGAGAAAAGAATATCCACATCGTGCCCGAACTCCTGCCGGCACAGCGGCCTATCCTGGAGGAGGACAAATACCGGGAGCCGGGCTGCCTGTGTTACGAGATTCATTATGACTTTATGCCGCGCGGCATACTCAGCCGTTTCATTACCCGGTTGTATACCTATATCCTCCACGACCACTATTGGAAACACGGCGTGGAACTGGCCCTGGAACACACCTTTGCCCTGGTTCAAAGCGAACCCTTGAACCGCAAACTCGCCATAACCGTCAGCGGAGCGGATAAAAGCGATCTCCTGGCCATAGCCCGGCACCACCTGGAGGAAATCCATTGCTCCCTCAACATGGAGAAAGACCAACACTACCGGGAAATGATACCCTGCCGCTGCGACACCTGCCTCGCGGCGGAGAATCCCCACCGGTACCCCCACCACCTGTTGAAACGCTGCGAGGAGAAAGGGATACCTTCGGTACTCTGCGAGGTCAGCCTGGAACACATCGCCGTACCGCTACTGCTGAAAGGGTTTGCCCCGCCGCCGCCCAAAACCGATTTAAAGGAGCTATTCCCCGAACTGATTAAAGCCGCGTCCCGGCTGCAAGGCCGGGCCAAAGCCATCAAGCCCGATGAAGACAGCCGCAACACCATTATCGACGCGATACTCAGCGCCAGGGGCTTTACCGTCAAGGATCAAACCCGCTGGGGCATTTCGGCCACGGGCAAACGGGCGGGGGAATTGGATTTCCTGGTGGAAACCCCGGACGGGAATGCCGTTTCCATCATCGAAGCCTTTAATTTAACCGGGATGCAGCGCGATGTCATCGCGGATCAT
>RPRQ01000180.1 GCA_003818205.1 Bacteroidales bacterium | reverse complement strand
TCGTCCGGGTTAGGACTTACGCAGTTCATGTCATTTCGAGGAGCGTAGCGACGAGAAATCTCCAAAATGTTGGGTAAAGACGCGATTCCGAGGAGATTTCTCGCTCCTATCGTCGCTCGAAATGACATTTTGCGTAAGTCCTACTTCTTATTCTAACATTTCAATATTCAACTCAGGCAGGGGTGTCACAGCTGCTGTCGTCGTGATTGGTTGTTTTAGCCACCTCAGCACCAGGTAAATTCCTGCCCCCAGCGCTGCCAGCCCTACCAGCAGGCCGCTGAAGTTGGAGATAAAATCGCTTATGAGTTCCCACCGGCTGCCAAAGAGATAACCCAATCCGCCGTAAAGGATAATCCAGGTTAGTTCGCCGCTGACATTGTAAAGCAGGAATTTGCCCCCGCCATACCCGCTGCTCCCGGCAATCAGGTTGATGGGAATAGCCAGGGGCGTCAACAACCAGCGGGTTAAATAAATAGCGATGCCGCCGCGCCGGTTAAACAACGCTTCGGCTTTTTGCCACGCGGCTGAGTGAGCAAAGCGCCTCTCAATCCAGGCCCGGGCAAAATACCCCATGCTGAAACTCATCGTATCGCCCATCACCGCGCCGATTAATCCCAGCAGGGGGGTGATGTAAATATCCAACACGCCCTGCCGCACAAAAGCTCCAGCAGCAACCACCAAAAGTGTTCCCGGCACCGGGATGCCCAACGCCCCCAGAAACAAAGTCCCGGCCAACATCGGCGCGCCGTAGATGATTACCCACGTTAAAATCAGGTCATTCAGGTCGGTGAAGTTCATTATTTGCCTCCGTATTGGGCCAGCGCTTTTTTAATGGCCTCGCCGATGGCCTGTTTGCCATAATGATATTCCTTTTCCAAAAGCCCCAGCGGTTTATTTTCGTTGTCGGTGGCCGGAAGGCCGACTTGTTGAAAGATGTATTCTTCGGGGACGCCGGTGCTATTGGCGATGTAGCGAATGGTCATCCAGGGGCGAATATCCTCCTCCAGGCCCGTCGCCACCGGGTTGGCCCGGTATTGCGTAATAATCTGGCGAATTTTGTCTAAAAAAGGCAGCTCGCCGCCGGCGGCAGCGGGTGGACCAAAGTTGTATTTTTTGTTCAGATTGCCCAGGGTATCGTTGCTGTTGCGCTGGTCAAAGGGAATATCAAGTTCGGCAAAAATATACTCCTGCGGCACGGCATAGGCCACGGCCACAAAACGAACCGTCATCCAGGGGCGAATGGCGTCCACTTCAGCCGCGCCCAGGTCTAGCCCTTGCTCGTGGATATAGCGCATTTGTTGAAAGGAACGAAAAGAAGATAGACCAAAATGCGCCACCAGGACAAGTCCTGCCACAACCAGGACAATAGACAGAATTTGCAGTTTGTTTAAGGCTTTGAGAGAAGATGCAAATGTTTTAAGCATAGTGTTTGACCATCCAAGTCTTGGCGAATTTATGAGCAACCCATACCTTCAAAAGTATACTAAAAAGATGTTCAGAAGTTGTTAAGAAGAATTATAGATTTGCCTTAGTTTTGGGGGTCTTTATTGCCAATTGTTGGCCGCATGACTGATAAAAAAGGTCTGAGGGAATTATTAGACTCCCCTCAGACCTTATTTACTGCCAGGCGCGATTATCGCCCTTTGGGATCTGGGGGGCCGCCTTTTAGCCCACCGCCGCAGTCACAATCTCGCTTGGGAGAAGGTGGTTGGTCGTTGATCATTACCCAGGTAGCCAGGAGAGAGCCGTCGTTCTGCCATGCGCCTTCGGCTTCGACAGACTTGCCGAGGCTCGCGTCAGACAGGCTGGCGGCGGTATCGTTGCGAATGAACGTGGTCTGGTCGTTGGTGACGATAGTGTCTGTGCCGCGTGGATTGTGCACCGAGAACGTGGAGCCATTAACAACAACTACTTTACCCTTAACATG
>RPRQ01000179.1 GCA_003818205.1 Bacteroidales bacterium | reverse complement strand
GTAGTTGCTGCTAATAAGTAGCCAATGCTTGAGTAATCGAGCTAAAATTATTTACAACTAAAATGTCTCAATATATTTGAAAATCGTAATCATTCACCACGGAGACACAGACCTGCCTACCGGTAGGCAGATCCGTGTCTCCGTGGTTTATATTTCATTTCATAGTATTGCTGAATAGTTACTGAAAATCTAATATTAAAAAACGATGAAAAAAATTAACTGTGTGCTATGTTTTCTAATTCTTGCTTTAATTAGCATGAATTCAATGGCTCAGGAGAAGCCAAAAAGCATCGATGAATTAAAAAAAGAGCTGTCGGTATTTATCGAAAAAACGATGAAAAAAACCAAAACCGTAGGACTAAGCTTTGCTTTAGTCGATGGTCAGGAGGTGATTTGGGCTGAAGGCTTTGGATTTGCCGATAAGGCAAACAATATTAAAGCAACCCCTCAAACAATTTATCGGATTGGTTCAATTTCAAAGCTGTTTACAGCTACTTCAGTTATGCAGCTTGCCGAGAGCGGTAAGATTAATATCGACAATCCGATTCAAACCTATATTCCTGAGTTTAAGATCAAGAGCAGATTTGCCAACCCGGGATCAATTACCCCTCGAAATATTTTAACACATCATGCAGGCTTACCATCTGATATATTATATCAGTTTTTTTCTGCGAACCCTGACCCATTTAACTCAATCGTAGATTTCTTAAACAAAGAGTATACATGTTCTCAGCCAAACACAATATGTTCTTATTCAAACGCTGGGTTTACCTTGCTTGGAGTGCTTGTTGAGAGAGTAAGTGACGAAAACTTTTATGATTACACGCAGAAACATCTTTTTAATGCGATGGATATGAAAAACTCATCATTTAGGTTGAGGCCAGAAATGAAAAACCTTTTTTCAAAAGGATATGCCGAGGGTAAAGAGTTCAATGAATTTCTTATACGCGATGTTCCTGCAGGGATGATTCATTCCAATGTTTTAGATATGGCCAATTTTATCAAGATGACTTTAAATAATGGAGCCTTTAATGGTAATCAGATCATTAAGGCTGAGACTTGGAAGGAGATGCAAACAAGACAGAACATTGACTGTAAGTTGGATTTTAATCTCAATGTAGGTATAGCTTGGTGGCTCAATGCAACGAGTTGGGAATATATGGGAAGAAGTGCTGGACATGAAGGTGCTACCTATACTTATCATGGGTCCTTGGTAACACTTCTTGATCATAAAATGGGCGTTATAGTGCTTGATAATACAGATAGAGGAGGTGCTGCAGTTAGCGAAGTAGCCAAAGAAATTTTGCAAAAATACTTGGAGTTTAAAACTGGAATTAAACCTCCGGTAAAAGTGGATGTTAAAATTAAGGCTGATAAATTGAATGAAAAACAATTAAACGCATTTGCTGGGGATTATGTGTTAGGAACAGATCTTATGGTGATTAAACCTCACCAAGGTAAACTGGTGACAAAGCAAGGAGTTGCTAAGATTATATTCACACACAATAATCATGGAACGTTTTCGCTAAAGGCTAAAATCTTTGGTTTTATTCCTATCAACATCAAAAACCAACAGATTTTTTTTAGAAATATTGATAACGTTGATTACATGCTTTTTACTGATGGAACAAAGGATACAACGGTTATTGGTGAAAGGATTAGTAAACCTGTAATATCTGATATTTGGAGAAATAGGTTTGGCACTTATGAAATAGTAAATGATTCCACAGAATTTAAAATCGTTTCTGATTTCAAAATTATGGAGAAGGATGGAATGATTTGTGTTGAGGCGAAAGTGTTTGGTAAGGATAAAATGTCTCTTGTGCTAAAACCTGTTTCTGAGAATGAGGCAATAGTTGAAGGCATTGGTAGAAATACTGGAGGAACAGCCTTTTTTAATGGCGATGAGATGTATTTCGCTGGGTTAAAGTTAAAAAAAGTAGTTGCTGCTAATAAGTAGCCAATGCTTGAGTAATCGAGCTAAAATTATTTACAACTAAAATGT
>RPRQ01000178.1 GCA_003818205.1 Bacteroidales bacterium | reverse complement strand
TATGGCCTGGCACAGTGCGGGCACGTACCGCACAGGCGATGGCCGTGGAGGTGCAGGAGGCGGACAGCAACGCTTTGCACCGCTTAACAGCTGGCCCGATAATGTCAATCTCGACAAGGCCCGGAGGCTGCTTTGGCCAATCAAGCAGAAGTATGGCCGCAAGATATCATGGGCAGACCTTATGATCCTCGCCGGCAATGTTGCCCTGGAATCGATGGGATTCAGGACATTCGGATTTGCAGGCGGGCGTGCTGATGTATGGGAGCCTGAAGAGGATATTTTCTGGGGTTCGGAGGCAAAATGGCTGGAAGCCGACAAGCGGTATTCAGGCGACCGTGACCTTGATAATCCACTGGCAGCTGTTCAGATGGGACTGATATATGTAAATCCGGAAGGGCCAAACGGCAATCCCGATCCCATAGCCGCAGCAAAAGATATCCGTGAAACATTTGCCCGTATGGCCATGAACGATGAAGAGACAGTAGCGCTCATCGCCGGAGGGCACACCTTTGGAAAAACACACGGAGCAGGTGATGTTGCGCATGTGGGTCCGGAACCGGAAGCAGCAGGTATTGAAGATCAGGGTCTTGGGTGGAAGAGCAGTTTCCGGTCAGGTAAAGGGGGCGACACTATTTCCAGCGGATTGGAAGTTACATGGACGCAGACCCCTGCCAAGTGGAGTTTTTACTTCTTTGATAACCTGTTTAAGTACGATTGGGAACTGACAAAAAGCCCGGCAGGTGCGCAACAATGGGTTGCAAAAAATGCTGAAGCTTTGGTGCCCGATGCACACGATCCGAAAAAAAGACATGTTCCGACCATGCTTACCACAGACCTTTCATTGCGTTTCGATCCGGTATATGAAAAGATATCAAGGCGTTTCCATGAGCATCCCCTTGAATTTGCCGATGCCTTTGCCCGTGCATGGTTCAAGCTGACGCACAGGGACATGGGGCCACTCGCACGCTATCTGGGTCCCGAAGTACCAACAGAAGTTTTGATATGGCAAGACCCGATTCCGGCAGTTGATCATAAATTGATTGACGGTAAGGATGTTGCTGAATTAAAGGCCAAAATATTAAAATCGGGTCTATCCGTTTCACAACTGGTGTCGACGGCATGGGCTTCAGCCTCAACTTTTCGTGGTTCCGACAAACGTGGGGGAGCCAATGGTTCCCGCATTCGACTGGCGCCGCAAAAGGATTGGGCCGTTAACAATCCTGCGCAGCTAAAGAAGATTCTGGAAAAGCTGGAGGGGATACAGAAAGATTTCAACAAAGCCCAATCGGGCGGGAAAAAAGTGTCGCTTGCCGACCTTATTGTTTTGGGAGGCTGTGCAGGTATTGAAAAAGCTGCGAAGGACGGAGGTCATTCAGTAACAGTTCCATTCACCCCCGGGCGGATGGATGCGTCGCAGGCACAGACCGATGTTGAATCATTTGCAGTGCTTGAGCCTGCAGCCGACGGGTTCCGGAATTATTTGAAAACCAGATTCACCATTTCGTCGGAAGAATTACTGGTTGATAAGGCACAGCTGCTTGCTCTTACTGCCCCTGAAATGACTGTCCTTGTGGGAGGCATGCGGGTATTGAATACGAACTATGACAACTCCCGGCATGGCGTATTTACCAAGCATCCCGGGGTGCTTACCAACGATTTCTTTGTCAACCTGCTTGACATGAGAACGGTATGGGTTCCAACATCGGAAGACAAAGAGGCGTTTGACGGACGGGACCGTAAGACAGGTTCGGTAAAATGGACCGGAACCCGTGCCGATCTTGTCTTTGGTTCCAACTCAGAGCTAAGGGCGCTTGCGGAGGTTTACGGAAGCACCGACGCTCAGGGAAAATTTGTGAACGATTTTGTTGCGGCATGGAATAAAGTAATGAACCTCGATCGCTTCGACCTGGTTTGATTTTTCATCAGACTTTAATTTTACTGTATAAAACGGTATCTTTACCTTAACAAGTGAAGATGCCGTTTTTTATGGAACCGGAAGTTTTTGGATTTAGTGAGGAGATTGAAAAATCGAGGATCGAG
>RPRQ01000177.1 GCA_003818205.1 Bacteroidales bacterium | reverse complement strand
TAGCCTGCCCGACTGCGTCATTCCCGTCCGAACGGCTCGTCTGGGCGGGCAGGCGGGCAATCTTGTCCCACGTTAAAATAATTGCCAATATACTAAAATAAAACTTATCTAACTCTCTGCCCCAATGATTTTTAGCAGCTGTTAGCATGCGTTAATTATTTCTATTTATAAGGTTCACCACGACTTTTGTCATTGTTTCCTTTTCTTCAGGTTTGCTTACAGCAATCATTAAAGTAAGTGCAACCAATGTGTTATCAGCAATTCTTTTATTCCCAAATTCATCGAATAATATTCCATTTCTTTCAAGAAAATACAAGAACAAAAATGCTGCTATTCTTTTATTCCCATCAGTGAATGAATGATTCTTTGTTATAAAGTACAATAAGTTTGCTGCTTTTTCCTCAATGCTTGGGTATAAATCAATTCCATCGAAAGTCTGATATATCGTGTTTATTGAACTTTTAAATGATTTGTCCTTTTCATGCCCAAAGAGTTCACTATTTCCATGAGTCTTTTTCGCTAACATAATTTGGTTTATAGCTTCACTATATGTTAACTGATAAGTCTCTTTCCCTGATGTATTGTTTATTTCAAGTTTTTGATAATCATATTGGTCTAAAATATCTAATGCATAAGCATAGTCTGAAATAATTTTCAACAATCCGATACTTTCGTCGTTCGACAATGACTTATAATTCAAAACTTCTCCAAGTATTTTAACAGAATTCTTGAGTTCATTTAGATGCTCATTGTGTTGTGCTAATCGTTTTTCGTTAATTGAAAAACCTTTTACCAAGTATTCTTTCAAGACCTTATTCGCCCAAATTCTAAATTGAATACCTCGTTTTGAATTTACTCTATAACCAACTGATATTATTGCATCTAGGTTGTAAAGTTTTAGCTGTCTTTTAATATTTCGTTTACCCTCTTTTTGAACTACCGAGGATTCCTCGGTAGTTGATATTTCATCTAATTCACCTGATTCGAAAATATTTTTTAGATGCAGGCCAATTGTATCTGTATCCTTATCAAATAACTGAGCCATTTGTCTTTGCGAGAGCCAAACTGTTTCATTGTCAAATTTGACCTGTACTTCCGTTTGTCCATCGTCTGATTGATATATTCGAATATCTGACTCAGTCATTGTACTTTTTTATACAAAACTAGTAAAAGCAAATAAAAATGCTAAAAGAATCGGCAAGAATCTCGGTGCAAAGCGAGTTAATGTTTGCCAACGGTCCTGTGGTTTGGGGAGTTAACAGCAGCGTCTTTGTCCCACGTTAAAATAAATGCAATATACTAAAATAAAACTTATCTAACTATCTGCCCCAATGGATTTTAGCAGCTGTTAGGCATAGGCTTTATTTGGGTAGTTTAATTTTTTCAATTTCTTTTTTCACTAACTCTCCTGTATTCACAATAATGTCTTCACGAATTGAATATGTGATTTTCAGGCGATATCTATTGTTTCCTGATGAATTAATTTCATAACGATAATTTCCAAATGACTCATGAAGTTTCTTTATTAATTCTGGAAATTTACTCTCGCTTTCTTTGTCGTAAACTAATTCAAAAGTATTTCTATTAATCCATTTAATTTTACCTCTAAAAGTTTCATTCTTGTGGTTCTCCACAAAAGAAGAATCCTTTACTATCAAATCATAATTTTCGAAGTTTTCAGAGTTAATATTTACTTTATAAATTCCATTCTCAAGTTGTCTTGTCTGGGAGAATGAAACTTTAGTCAATATTAGTAGAATCGTCGTTAAATAGATGTATCTCATTCATCGTGTGCGATTTAATAAGCTTATGCCTAACGTTTGCTGCTAAAAACCGTTGGGGAGTTCGAAGCAGCATCTCTGTCCCACGTTAATAATTTTACTAATATACTAAAATAAAACTTATCTAACTCTCTGCCCCAATGGTTTTTAGCAGCTGTTGGGCTTAGTTTTTTATTTTGTATCGTCTTCAACAAATTCATAATTCGAAGAATCCAAATACTCATATATTTTGTCACTTAAATCAATCGTTGTCTTAGAGCCTGTTTAAATTTTATTAATCATCATAGCAATGGAAGCCACGAGTATCCAGCCCTCGCTTGATTCCAAATTCGCCTCATAATCCTTGCAGAGTCTCCTGTGCCACATAAACCAGGAT
>RPRQ01000176.1 GCA_003818205.1 Bacteroidales bacterium | reverse complement strand
GACATAAAGCTAACCAGCTGAGGGAACTGATTTTTATTCCTAAGATTAAGCATAGCCCTTGTTGATGGATATCCATCTAAGTTGATTGTAGTAAGATAAACCAATTCAACTCGATTTATAATATCCAAACCTTGCGAAATAATTTGCTTGTTCATAGTAATATAAGCAGCCTATTTTACCTTAACACTTAATGTAAAAGAACCATCCCTATTCGCTTTAACATTCCAAAGTTTAATATCATCATTCTCATATGCCATTCCTGGCTTAAGTACCATATCAGTATAATCTACTGAATGTTTATTATTTACAATGAAGTTTTTGGTAGGGCTCATATCCAGTAGAAGAGTTTTATAACCATCACATTTCATTATCAATATACCTTTTGTGTTTTCCGCAACTCTTGGATTACTGAGTGTTTTGTCCCAAGTATCAGCTTCGCGAACTTCAAGGAAATAGCCAGGGTAATCAACATTTTCATTTCTTTTGGGTTTATTTACCAAGCGTATTTCGCCTACTCTAATCCCTTTCTTTCGGTTTAAAGGGAATAATGTGAGTTTGTATTCTCCCGGAGCATTCATTGTTTTTGTGTTTTCACTGTCGCACCAACCGGCTAATTTTCGGTAGCCACTGTTTAGGGACAAGGCAAAGCTACTTCCTCCGCCCATTATGTCAAACTTATTACCGTACTCTAAATCAAAAAATGATTTTGGTTGCAGCGTATCTTTTAATTCATAATCGAACTTGCCATTATTAACTGATAGGTTTGAATGGGGTATATTCTCACTTCCGGTTATAAAATGGATAAACTCATGGATAAAAATACCCTGATTATACCTTAAATTTAAGGGCATATTACCAGTTTCAATGTCTTTCTCTCCCTCGCCATATCTAATGTTATACTGCCATATGCGGCTATAGGTATTGGTTTCCTGATTAATCCATTGTCCTAAGTACATTACATTTTGTTTCTCGTAGAATTTACCATTAACAGTAAAATTTGCAAAATTAGCTGCCGATAGCCCTCTCTGCTCATAAACATCATGGCAAATAAGGAATGTAAGGCAGGTAAAACCCTCTTTCTCGAACCCATCAATCTTCAGATCGTACTTCTCGGTAGTTTGTATTATGTATTCATTATTCTGCCGTTCTTTTGTAAGCGAATCGGGCATGGTAAAATATCCATATACTTTACCATCGTAGCTAAATTTATCGTACGATATTGTGTTAAAATAATTCTTGATATCATCGCCAAAGTAATACTCTTGAACTTCCTTTGCAGTAGGAAATAGTTTTCTATTTTCGGGTTTAATACCTGGAAAATCAATAAGTATTACCGCTGCTTTTCTTTTACTAATAGGAGGGTAAAGGGTATCATTAGCTGAACCAAGGTTAGCAGCTATTGTACTGTTTGACTGAGAGGGAAAGCTAATACATAATAAGCTAGCTATTAAAACCAAAGATCGTATCATAACCTGTTTTGTTTTAGTGATTACTATTTGATTAATTCAACTATGTTATTACTCGGATATGAATCTGGTATAGTTTCATCACCAAGTTTAATGGAGTTAATGCTTCCTTTTAATGGAAACGAAGTTACTGTCTGATTTTTCCAAACCGAGGCATTTTCTTTAATTTCTTCTTTTGAGCCATCTTTATAAACGATGTTTAAACGGATTGGTAATGGGAATATTCCAACATTTCTTATATAGACTGAATCTTTATCTACCTTATCAATTGCCAGATCGGGAACTCCTTTGTCGAAGAACCATTTCTGCCAGTACCAGTTAAGGTTTTGCTGGCCAACACGGTTAAAAGTATTGAAGAAATCGTATGGTGTAGGATGTTTACCATTCCAGTTCTGAATATAATCCTTCATACATTTAAGGAATAGGTCTTCACCAAGCATATCCTTTAGGAAATATAACGCTTCTGCTGGACGATTATAAGCATGAACAAAATAACCTTTACTATCGACATTTATAGAAGGGATCATGCTTGGAACCTCGCTGTCGGAATTAGCCATTTTTGAAAAGGTTTTGGCAAAATCAACATGTCCCTGCCAATCGGGGGCGGTTGCTTTTTGAAACTCCATTGGGATCATGGTCGTAATGCCTTCATCTAACCAAGCATGTTTTTCCTGATTATTCCCAACATAGAATGGAAAGAAAGAATGTACAACTTCGTGCGAAGTAGTAAACATAG
>RPRQ01000175.1 GCA_003818205.1 Bacteroidales bacterium | reverse complement strand
TCTTTTTAGAATATTCCTTAAAAAGGGATAAACAAAATGTAGGGCTAAAGCCCATCGAACTTAATGATTACAGCCTCCGCCTTAAAAGGCTGAGTTATTGATTCAACCCTTAATTCGCATTATTTATTCAATTATAAACAACTAAGTATTTTTTACTATTAACCAAAACCAAAAATTAATCCTTATGAAAAGAACAGAGAGAAAATTAGGTATCATTTTGCTTGCTATGGCATTCGTTTTTGCCAGCTGCGAAAAAGATATTACAACATCAGAATTAACCCTTGATCTAAGCAAGAAGGCTACAGTTAGAGCATACCTTTTTGCCGAATTAGACCTAACGACTCAAGGTTTAGAAAGCGTACCCAATGGAACGAAGGTGATTTTATCTATCCCAAACGATAAATTTAATAAGGATGCCACTGGTTTTTGGATGGATACCGTAGCTGTAAATAATGGCCTTATTGAAGCACAGGTTCCATCAACGGATGAAGGGGTTACTGTAACTTTTATCCCAGCCGAATTTATTTACGATCAGAAACAACCTGCTTTTTCGCAGAGCGCAACAATTAAGAAGATTTATTCAGTAATTCCTCCAGACAAAAAGATAGAACCCGCTCTTCCATCCCTTTTTGTTCAGACCGGTGAGATTCGTACTTTGCAGATTACCTATAATAGCATTAAGTCATTTGATAACTTTACCGAGAAGGTGAATATTAAATTTGAGTTGAAGGCAAATATTGATGCTACAGAGGATCCCGATGATTTAGAGTATGTGCCTGCAGCAACCGTAGTAACTTTTTATACTGATAATTGGTCAACAACAGGGACCGTTGGCGAGAAGGGTTCTGTTAGCGTTGATGTACCTAAGAACGAAGAAATCAATATTCGTTTCGAGGCTAGTAAAACAATTTGGGTTGTGCCTGCTACTACGCCACCATCGGAAGAAACCAAGAAGTATCGTTATACTCATGAGAACTTTGAGACTCCTTCAACAACTGAGCCTTCTATAAAGATAGTTGAATGTGGCGGCGGTGTTCTATGGCAGTAATCAACTGTATTGCGCAGTATTTTTGTTTTAATAAATGTGCTTTACAACTAGAAATTTTAATTAGGCCACAAAACAATTTAACAATAATAGAATGAAAAAAATATTTCTTTCACTTACCATATGTATGTTTGGGCTTGGAGTAATTGCTCAGGACTCATTGGTAAGCAATAATGGCAATAAGTATTTGCCCAAAGCAGGTGATATTGCTGTAGGTATTGATGGGGATCCTATTTTTACCTATGTTGGCAATATATTCAATGGAACCCAAAATAATAAGTTAAATCTTAAGGATGATAACACCCTGTACTTCCGTTATTATCTAAAGGACGATGCTGCTATTCGCATTCGCTTACGCATCGCTTCTACTAGCGATATTGACAAGTACAACGTAATTGACGATGCCGCAAAATTTGTTAACCCACTTAGCAACAAAGAGGTTGAAGATAGACGTACTATAAAGAGTAACGATTACGAACTTCGCGTTGGCTACCAACAATTCCGTGGCTATAACAGGCTGCAAGGCTTCTATGGTGCTGACTTAGGTTTTGGTTACTATAAGTACAATGTAAAGAACGAGTACGGCAACAAGATGAATGAGGTAAACCCTTCTCCTTCAACAGAGATTCCTGGAATAATTGCTGGCGATAGAGTTGTTGAACAAGTATCAAATAATCCATCTAAGACTATTAGCCTAGGTGTATTTGCTGGAGCCGAATACTACTTCATGCCCAAGGTTTGCATAGGTTTAGAGTTTGGCCTATCCTATGGTAAAACATGGTTCGGACAAGAGTACACCAAGAGTGAGCACATGGTAGGTTCAATTTTAGAAACTCATGATAAGGTAGATCAGCCTGCTGGTAGCAGTTATAGAAGTTTAAACACAGTTTTCCCATACTCCTATGGTAGCTTTTACTTTATGATTCATTTCTAGAATATTTGAACTCTAGATTATAAAACCCAAAACCATATAGCTGTGGTTTTGGGTTTCTTGTTTTATCAGGAATAACATCAAATGCCCTTTGCTAAACTGATATAATATCAGCCTATTAAATAGGGTCTGCTGATTAAGTGTTAAAACACAGAAATATAAAATATTACAACAATTTTTTGTTGTGTAAGCGCAAGCACTTTTTATGTAAAAGCCTAAAATACGTGCACTTGTTATTCTAATTTT
>RPRQ01000174.1 GCA_003818205.1 Bacteroidales bacterium | reverse complement strand
CTGCCTTTATCGTCATAGGCATCCCGTATTTGGTTGAATGGGAGTGACAGCAGAGTTTTCGCAGCTGACCCCGGGCTTCCCAAAATAACAAAGGCAATGTTTTCCCCAGAAACAGTCAATGTACCCTGGGTATATCTTTTTTGTTTGTTTTCGAATAGCAGAGAAAAATTCAAAAGTTTGCTCTGCTGTACAATTTTGTCGATATAGCTATAGCATCCAGGTTTATTCCCATCGTAAAAACAGGCCATGGCCATCAGCTGGAGCAGTTCACTTGTGCTCTCGCCGGATGTAAGTTTCTTCTCACCCATATTTATGGCCTGCTGGTACTGTTTGTTTCTGATCAACTTTTTGATCTGGCTCAGGGTATTGGTCTGATCGGCTGCTTTTCTGGTGGGCTGGGGGAGAATTGGTAACTGGGTCGGCGTGACCGGTTTGGGGTTTTGCAGTGGGATAACAAGCTTTTGGTCCTGAGAGATGACACCTGGCAAAACGGTCTGGTTCAGATGGGTGCTGTACATCAGAAGGTACACGATCAAGAGCACCAAGACAGCCCCCAAAGTGGCAGCAATCTGTCGCAGTTTTCTTTGGGATGGGACTTTCCAGGATTTTGGCTGTGGTTTATTCTGTGGCGGCAGAGGGGTGCTTTGATCGCTTAGTGTGTCGGGAATGGGTGTCAGGGGCCACAGCAAGGTGTCAATGGCGCATTTAAACTCTTTGACAGATTGAAAGCGGGCAGCGGGGGCTTTGGCAATGCTTTTCATGATCACAGTGTCGACAGCCTCTGGAATGGCCGGGTTAACTTCACGGCTTTGGGCCGGTACGGCTTCTGCTGCCTGGCTGACATTGTCAACGCCGCTGTCTCCTCCTATTTTAACGGGAGGTGTACCGGTCAGCATTTCATACAGGGTCATACCCAGGGAATAGATGTCGCTGCGGGCGTCTGTGCTTTGACCCATCAGCTGTTCGGGAGCGGAATACATGGGTGATCCCATGGTGCTGCCGACTCGGGTCAGACCGTCAATTCCCTCAACTTTGGCGATGCCGAAATCTCCAATTTTTGCTATGTGGTGAGAGTTCAGGAAGATGTTGGCGGGTTTAATATCCCGGTGGATGACGCCTCTGGCATGGGCATAGGCCATGCCTTCAAGAATTTGTGAAAAAATCTTCAAGGCTTGACTGATTGGCAGAGGGCCATTTTTCTCGATGTGTTTTTTCAGGGTGGTGCCATCGACATATTCCATAACGAAGTAATAGGTTTCATTCTCTTTGTCGAAGGTGTCATCTTTGTTGAAGGTATGAATGGTGACGATACTGTTGTGATTCAATTTGGCCTGGGCAATGGCTTCTACTCTGAAGCGGTTCATAAGCACCGGGTTGCGGGCCAGTTGTGGCGAAATGACCTTCAGGGCCACGTCTCGTTCCAGGGTTATGTCCCGAGCCAGAAATACAGTCCCCATGCCACCGGAGCCAATCCGTTTCAGGATTCGGAAGCTCCCCAGGGTACTGCCGATGTATTCTTTTAAGCGCCGCCGTTCTGCCATAACTTAATAATAAAACAAAGGGTAAAAAAAAGCACGAATGATCTTTCGATCAAACCATTAAGTTCCTTGCTCTGGCTCTTGAATTACTGTGTTGAAAGCCCTACACTAAAAAAAGGATTCAGGGACTGTTACCTGGTCCTTGTTTTGGAGGTAGAATATGGCTATGAAAAGGGCTTTGGGCTTGATCTTTCTTTTGATTGTCTGTATTGGCTCTATTGGAGCTGTCGAACCAGCCGCACCGGTGGCGCCCCAGAAAGACCACTTTTCTGTCTGGCATGGGGAGAAGGTCAACGATCCCTGGTTCTGGTTGCGGGAGAAGGGGTCGGTCGATGTGCTGGCCTACCTCAACGCTGAAAATGGTTACACAGAAAAAATGACCAGTGGTTTGAATCCCTTTGTTGATACCCTCTATCGGGAGATGCTGGGGCGGATGAAGCAGACCGATCTCAGCGTCCCCTGGCGCTTTGGCCGCTATTACTACTACAACCGAACCGTAGAAGGTCAGCAATATCCGATCTATTGTCGCAAGGCTGCCGCAGTGGATATGGGCTTTGCTGAACAGGCCATGGAAGAGATACTGCTCGATCAGAATGAAATGGCCAAAGGCCTCAAATTTTTGTCTCTGTATATGGGTTCGGTCAGCAGTGATGAGCAAAAGCTGCTTTTCTGTACAGACACCACCGGATTCAGGCAATACAGCCTGTTTGTCAAGGACTTGGTCAATGGTCAGGTG
>RPRQ01000173.1 GCA_003818205.1 Bacteroidales bacterium | reverse complement strand
TCATGGAATATCATTTTCACGAATTAAGCATTTCAAATCGACACGTAACCAAAAAACGCTACAAGTATAGATTTTACAATGATTTCAAAGAACGTATTTTAATTTATAGTGGACACTAGTGATAATTTATATTAAATTTTACCTTATGCCTTTATAAAACTTTTAGTTGTCCTTCAATCTTATCCTGCAAATTGAGAATAGAAACAACTTCAATATTCTGTTTCATGGGCCATCCTGACTTTACAGGTGCAACCACAAAGGTTGCATTAGGGTTAATATCCTCAATAGCATAGAAAGTGCCCCTAGAAAGAACTGGAGAAAGAGATGCTTTACATTCAAAAGCGAAAACCATTCCCCTATAGGTCATAACAATGTCAATTTCAGCACCATTTGATGTTCTATAATAAAAAAAATCGGCTAAGGGGAAAAAAGTTTTTAAATGACCTAAAACCACTTGCTCCCAAATAGCCCCTATAGCAGGATGACCAGCAAGCTGTTCAAAAGTTGTAAGTCCAAGCAAGGCTGCAGTAATCCCAGAATCTGCAATATAAACTCTTGGCGCTTTCACCAATCGTTTTTTTAGGTTGGAAAAGTAAGGTGGCAGTACTTCAATCATAAAAGTACCCTCCAGTAAATCCATATAATTATGAATAGTTACATTGCTTACCGACAATGTGCCACTAAGTGAAGAATAATTAGCCATTTGTCCATTGTTATGGGCTAACATTTGCCATAAACGCCTCATAGCTAGAGGATAAAACCCTCCCCATTGCAATAAGTCGCGTTCCAAAAAAGTAGAAATAAAATCTGTTCGCCAGAGAATTGATCTTTCCGCATCTTCCTCTAAGATGCTTCGAGGAAAGCCCCCTTTTGATATATAATGCTCAAGTGAAGTTGAATTATTCAATTCATTAAATAAGAAAGGTCTTAAATATTTATATGAGATTCGCCCAGCCAATGATTCTGAACTTTGTTTAAGAAGTTCACGCGATGAAGAACCTAATACGAGAAAGTGCCCAGTTCCTCCCCACTCATCTACCAAACTACGAATTAGCGGAAAAAGTTCTGGCTTACGTTGCACCTCATCAATACATACGAGATTTTCTTTTTGATTACTAAGAAACCATTCTGCATTATCTAATTTTTGTAAATCCGAAGGACGTTCTAGGTCTAAAAAAACTACGTTTTTTCTTCTCGCCAACAGGTGTTTTACTAAAGTTGATTTGCCACACTGCCGAGGCCCAATTATAGCTGTAACCGGGTTATAGCTCAGAGATTGTATAATTTCACCTTCTGATTTACGAGTTATATACATATTTAAAAACTATTATCCATGTAAATTTAAAATATTTTTTTAATTTTACATGGATAAATATTACGTTTATATTAGAATGTGTTTGATTCTATTACCTCTACCCTAATAGCTTCTATCCCTTATCCGAATCAAGCCCCCCTTAACAATATTCTTTATATTTTGCATTACCAACTCCTTGATCCAATGTATAAGAGAATCGTTCCAACGCTGAGGATGAACAGTAATCATTATTTGATCGGGTAAACTACCCTCATCACTTGCTTTAATAATATCATTAGTAGAATGGTAATGTTTTCTCACATTCACACTACTCTCCCCTCCCTGCTCATCCCTCTTCACTCTATCTCTAACACTTACTTTCTCACCATCCCAACGCCTACCCGTATCTGTTAAATACAGTACTTTACTAAAATCAACATCAAAATAGGGTTCTCCGATTAATCCAAGGCTTTTGTAATCGTACTTCTTCCAAATGTCCTTATTATCGAATTTCGATAATGGACTTCCGTGCATACAGATTGTTTTAACTGGATAGAAGGTTCTGAAATATTCAAGATTTTCACAAAACTCCTCAAAGGCAGTATCCAATAAAAGTTCTGATCTTTGAGTTTTGAGTTTTGAGTTTCTGCTAGTAGTGTCCATGGTTTCGTAATGGTAACCAATCTCATGGCCAAGTTCTGCTATCTGCTTAATGATATCTGGATTATTACTCTCCTTCACGTTTCTGAAGTAGTAGGAGCCTCTAATTCCCAATTTATTTTCGATTTTAGCCGTTACCAAGGAGTTTTGAGCACGAAGATCGACATCGTGACGGAGGATAATAACCTTTTCTTGAGGGTTTTGAAGAAACAGCTCGAAGGTTTGAAAGGTATAACCTGCGTTTTTAAGGCTAGTAAGAAGGAGGGTGTATTTATTAAGGGTAAAGTCCATTTAACCTTTTAAACAATTAATTAACCTAAGTTGCTAGTTATACTCAAAGCATTATAGTTG
>RPRQ01000172.1 GCA_003818205.1 Bacteroidales bacterium | reverse complement strand
TGGATAGTTATTAATAGAAAAACCATAAAAATGTACAGCCTGTAACAGCCGCTAAACCCAATCAGGGCTGATTTGCAGATAATAAAGTATTTCCTACCTTAGCATTGCTGTTAACGAGGGACAGGGAAACGGTTTTTAACTCCCTGTCTGTGCTTAGCGGCAAACGTTGGTGGCAATAGCATGATGCTTTAAACAAACATATTACCTGAAATGTATAGATTTGAAATTAAACTGTTATATTTTTCAATGGCACTGATTCCGCTTGGAATTATCATGCGAATGAATGACAAGATTGCAGGTGGATTTTTTATAGGTCTTGGATTAATTGGATTGTTTATATATTTTGTTGCTAAAACAATAAAGGATTATTTAAACCTTAAAAGCATCAATCTAAATATAATACAACTAATTCTTGTTGTATTAATGACAGTTGTTCTGTTTTCAAAATACCTATTTTTAAGATTCAGCGATTATATAGGTTTATTAATAATCCCTTTATTTATAATAGTGTCAATTATTTACCTTTTGAAAGAGAAATCAAAAAATATTAATATAACAATAACATCTATTTTTTATTTGTTATTGACTATCCCATTGTTTGCATTTGAATTTCACAAATCACCTAGACAATACATACCAAAAGAATGGTATAACAGATATGATGTTCGAAAAGGAGTTCCTATTGATATTCCATATGGTTTTCATTTTAAGGAAACTGAAGAATTAAGCATTAAAGCCTTTGAATTAAGAAAAACCAAACAATATTATGAAGCTATACAACTTTATCGACAAGCAATAAAAATTGAACCAAATAATCCAAGACTTTTCTTCGACTTATCTGACTGCTATGCACGAGTTAATAACTTAGAATCAGCTATATCCACAATAGATACAGCAATCCAAATTGATAGTAAATATGCTGCATTTTATAATAATCGTGGATTAATATACTATAAACTTAAAGAGAACAAAAAAGCAATTAATGATTACTTAAAAGCAATCGAAATAGATTCTACTCAAATGACTTTTTATTGCAATATTGCATTAGTTTATTATTATGAAGAAGAATTTAATAAGGCGTGCGAAGCTATTAAGAAAGCAGAAAGTTTAGGACTAGAGGTTGACAACTATGAAGAATTTGAAAGAATAAAGAACAGGTGCAGCGAATAAGCTACAGCCACCAACAGCTGCTAAAACCCAACGGGGCTGAGGCGTAGACAAGTTTTAATATTACAAAAAAAGTTTTAACTTTAACGTGGGACAAGATTGCTGCTTCGAACTCCCCGTCGTTTTTTAGCGGCAAACGTTGGCACCAATTAAAAAAATTCTGCTATTAATAATATTTTACAGATGAGATATTTAGTGTTTTTTTTAAGTGTATTTTTTGGACTTGGATGTTCAAATACTAACAATAGAAAATCAACCCAAATGGTTGAGACAAAATCTATTATTGATACAATTCGATTGACTAAATTACCAGCAATTGGTGACTTTTTAGGTGATTCAATCCGAATGACAAGCAATAATAGAGGACAACTAGTTAGTAGTTCTGACCTAAGTTCTTCAACAACTATACTAAATAATGGAATTATTTTTGAAATTGCATGGGATAAGGATAACCGAGTAAACTATATTGTGACTTCTGATTCCAATTTTATAACTTATGAGAATGTCAAAATAAATATGACTTTGAAAAATATTAAAGATATTCAGAAAGTTGATATTTTTGAAATGCCAGGATGGGGTTATTATATCAAACTAAAATCAGGATGGATTGCAGGATTCTGTATTGGCAAAGCATGCACAGATAGAGAATTAAAAAATGATGATATAGTAACGTCAATTTTTAAAAGATAATTAACTGGTGCCAACACGTGGTTAAGCCAATTGGGGCGGATGATGCAGATACAAATGTTTTTACTATTTTAGTATGTTTTTATCGTGGGACGAGATAGTTGCAGTTAACTCCCCAACTGTCCCAACCACGCAACGTTAGGCATTATTAAATGACGAATGATAGAAACAACCTACATACACCTGACAGAAGAAGAGAAAAGATGCTTTGAAGCAGCTATTGCTGAAAACAAGAAAATTCTAGAAATAAAATTTAAAAAGTTTACAGTTTTTCTTCTAATAATCATCGAACTGATAATATTATATTTGATTTATCTCTTCGAAGAAAATGGATTTTCAGTAATTCTGAAATTTCTGACTATTGTACCTATTTGGGGAATAATAATGATTACATACTTGTATTTTCAGAAATACATTCCAGCGAAGAAACTATTTAAATTATATAGCGGCATTCTGAATGAAGGAAAATATCAAGTGAAAAGAATCAAATCAAACTATTGCGAAAAGTATAGTGATAGGAATGCTGACTATTATTTATTCATAGTAGAACCTGAAATTATTGTTTTGCTTAGGAAACAGGACTTTGAAATCGATGAAACCATTTTTCCTAGTAATAATTTCATTATTCCACCATTTGAACTTAGAGCCTGTTTAAATTTAATTTGCTAGAAATTAGGCTATTGATTAGCTAATCCGATCATTTTTTCTGAGCTTGCACAAACAACCAAATTTGACAAGCGATGATAAAATACCCAACAAGCCT
>RPRQ01000171.1 GCA_003818205.1 Bacteroidales bacterium | reverse complement strand
TTATCATCTCTTTATAGTTAGTCATTGTGAAATAGGTTTAAATTATTCGGAAAAGACATTCTTTTGCAATTCAATGTAAAAGGTGCTACCAACCCCTTCGGTGGATTCCACCCATATTTTACCCAAATGTTTATCGGTAATTCTTTTAACAAGGTTCAGCCCAATGCCCTCTCCAACTTCAGGCGAGTTGGCATCAACCCTAAAGAATACATCCCAAATCTTTTCCAAATATTTGGGGGGGATTCCGATCCCCGTATCCTTGATGCTATAGATGGCTTTGTTGTTTTTTGTGCGACCGGCAATTTTTATCTCTAATGGTCGGGTTTTATCTCTATACTTAAGGGCGTTGCCAATAATGTTGGAGAATAGTTGGTTCAGCAAATTCTCATCGCCGTAACAATCGGGGAGGTCAGTAACTATCACTGTGGCAGAAAGCTCCGAAATCTGGAAGTTGTTCCCGGCAATGATGGTGTTGAATAGTTTGTTCATGTTAACTTTTTGAATGACCATATCTATTCGACCTGTTCTGGATACTTGCAAAAGCCCGTTTATAAGGATATCCATTTTGGTAATATTCGATACGATAAAATTTAGCGTTTTGGAGATACCATCATTGGTGATTTTTTCGAAGCGGGCCTTTGTTTCTACCTCAAGCGGGCACTCAGCCACAATCGCTTTTATTTCATCGGATTGTTTTTGTAATCGCTGGCTAAAACCCTGTATATTTACCATGGGCGACCTGAGATCGTGCGATGCAACGAAGAGGTAGTTTTCTAACTCTTTATTTTTGTTCTTCAGCTCAAGGTTAAACGTTTTTTGAATCTTTTGCTTTTTGAAGAGGGCATAGGATAGAGTTAAGACCATGATCAGGATGATCGTTGAGAGAATAACCTGAAATAGCATTTGAGCGTTTTTATTCTTTATCTCAAGGTTTTTAATGGCCAGCAACTTTTCGCGTGATTCGATTTCGAATTTGCTTTCGATATTGGCAATCTTCACGCTATTGTCGCGAGTGAATACGGAGTCTTTATTTTCGGAGTATTTTTTAAAAAATAGAAGCGCATTTTTAGAATCGCCAAGGTCTTCATATGCTTTCGACAGTAAAAAGGATACCTCAGATATAGTGCTTAGATTGTTCAACTTAGTTGAGAAAAATAAAGATTCATTTAAATATTTAATAGCAAAACGAAGATTTTCTTTCCTTGTGGACTTATGGTGCTTACAATTATTAGGGGAGATCATACTGTCAGATGCTAAGCCATAATAGGCTTCTCCTATGCTCTTGCTGCTTCTCCCCTGATTATAGTTGCTCCTTATCTCTGTGCTTATCTTTAATGCCCTAAAACCATATTCTAGAGATTCGCAGTACTCTTTTGTTAAAACTTTACTGGCAGAGATGTTATAAAGATCTCTTGAAATGGCATCCTTGTTATTTCGTATCTGATCTATCTCCAACGCTTTATGGTAGAGTTCATTAGCTTGAACATATAATTTTTGTTGTCGATATATGTTTGCAAGATTATTGTAATTAAGGGAAACTCCTCTTTGGTTTCTAATATTTTCATTAATAGCCAATGCTTTGTTGAGATACTCAAATGCTTTGGTTACGTTTTTCTGGTCGTTGTAGAAATTGCCAATGTTATTACATACCGCTGCAATTCTTTCTCTATTCCCAATCTCCGTATATAATGATAATGATTTCATATAGCACTCCAATGCTTTAGGATACTCCCCTTTAGTCGAGTAATTGTTGCCTAGACTGTTGTTTGCATAAGCAACACCTTTCTTCCACGATAGGCTATCAGCTAGGTGTAATGCTTGCATCCCATAATTTATCCCCTGTTTAACATCAAATCTATAGTACTCAAAGGATAGTCGACCAAGTTTTTTAACCAGATTGGTATCTTTAGCGGTGTTTGAGATATCCGCTTTTAGCGAGTCAATAAGCTCTTGCCCCTGTTTCTGTGCGTATGAATTCCCGCTTATGAGAAGAAAAAAGAATAGGATAGTAAGATGTTTTCGCACCTGTCCACCAATATGATTAGTAATAGTAGGAATACTTGTATGTATATTAGGCTTGGCATCATTATGTGTTATCGCTGAAGCCACCATAGTAGCGTACCGAGACAAATCCTGTAAGCGTTGAGCTGCTAAAGGTACACTCCCTTCATGTATATGATTTTCTCCCTCGTGTTTCATAAAACATTATTAAGTGTAATCATTGCCTTGTATATCGAAGCATTTAAAGCCGCAAAGGATTAATTTTCTGTTTTTTAACCTAACAATAAGCAATTCACTTTTCATTATAGTGACGCTGTGATCCCGTATAGCCAAACTATAAAGTGCTATATTTCAGCCAATCAGCTTCGATTGTATTATATTTTCACAATCTGAATGAATAAACTCAACCGTTTCAGCGTCTCCGCAAATTTAAAGAAATCAACGGGCTTGGTGATATAAATATTACAACCAATTTTGTAACATGCTTCCACTTCCCGAGGATCATCGGTTGTGGTGAGCATTACTACGGGAATTTCTTTTAGCTCCTCATCGGCTTTTATTCTTCTTAGCACTTCAACCCCATCCATTTTCGGCATGTTAATATCGAGCAGCAGGAGGTAGCTCTTATTT
>RPRQ01000170.1 GCA_003818205.1 Bacteroidales bacterium | reverse complement strand
GTGCCGCAAACTCAAATCGAAGGGAGTTGAATTGGTAGTCCAGCTGGGTTTGAAGCCCTGCCAGAGTTGCAGAAGCATTCCCACCATACAGCAAGCTATCCCTTCCAATGGTAACCTTTCGAATCAGGCAATTAAATTGCTGAGCATAGTTTTTTGTATCCTTGGTTGCATCGTAGCGATACACCCCTTCGCTGCCGCCTATCCAGGCTATGCCCGAAGGTTCAATATAACATGCTTCTAAAAACATGTTAGGAATGCGGCGAAACGGGGCATACACCCAATCGTACCCACCCTTACCGTTTGGCTGTAAATACCCTATATCTGTTTTACTATTATCCCTAGGGCAAACCCAAATTTTTCCATCGGGCATTTCAGCTAACGAATAAACACCCCTTGAACCATTGCAGAACTGCTCGCCAAGATCGCAGAATGGTTCAAAGCTGTCGTTTTGCAAATTGTAGCTATATAGCCCATTTTCTGTCCCCCAAATTATTCGGCCTTTAAAACTAAAAGGTAAAATATTTTTTATCAATTTAAAACCTGCATTTTTGGTATAGTAACGTACTTTGGAGGGAGTTGTGATATTTTCATTATTCGGAGTAATTTTTATTACTCCATTTTGGTAGGTACTAATCCATATTTCTCCTCTTTCGTCTTCAATTATTCCGCGAATATTGTCATTAATGCCCTCCCATTTGCCCTCAGGTATCCACTTGCCCTTCTCATATTTTATGGAGATAAAATACGGATAATCAGTACTTAAAATTCTATTAGGATGCTTAATGGATTGATATAATTTATAAATGTGCTCCCCTTTGTATATTTGTTCCGCTTTATCGCCGAATATTTCATAAATACCCTTTGAGGTTCCTACCAATAATGATTTAATACCTTTAGGTTTCAAAAAACACCAGTTTTGACCTGTAGGAATATTTTTAACTTCTCGTGTCTGATTATCTTTATCAATAAAATAGACTTTTATACCCGTAGCTATGTAAATAGTATTATTGTGGCGAATTACGCTATATACAGTATTTTTCTTGTCCCAGGAGCTTAAATCCTGACCATGTTCGGTTTTGCTTATGCCGTTGGACAAGCCAAACCATACGTTTTGGCTCGCATCAGTAGCTATTTCATAAACCTTATTGTTTTGTAATGTATTACTTTCTTGATAGTGCTGCAGGACAACCCCCTGTTTATCGAACAGTAATGCTCCTTTGGTTATTGAACCCAAAACAAAATATTTTTTCTGAAATATCGAAGCGCTGTAAATGGTATTATCCGCAGTAAAATTTTTATCTGAAATGGTAAACTTTTGAGGAAGGGTATCCTTACTGGGTTGAAATAGGTACAGCCCTTCGTAGCGGGTGGGAATTAATAGTGTAGTTGCGTTGTAGGGCAGAGTCAAGTTAAAATTATTTATGTTCTTGAAAAAAACTGATTGGGTTGCAGGTTTTAGCTTGTTATCTTCTATCTTCATCAAGCCTTTTTTGGCAAGTTTTACATAGTATCTATCCTGATATATAAAATCTCCATCGAATTTGTCATTCGCATCGGCTTTAAAAATTTGAAGGGTTTCGGGTTTAGATGTATATAGAAATATAGCATCATTCGTTCGAAAATATATAAATCCTGAGGTAAGTTTTACTGACCAAACGATCCCTATTTTCAGCGTACTGTCCTTAAGCAATGGGGTAAGGCTTTGGTATATTGTACTATTTTTTCTATCTTTAGTCAAATAGCCAAATTCCTCTGATGCAGCAACGTATATCCTACCATTCTTATCCATTGCGAAGTCCCGAGGGGATGATTGCTTATCAATCGGAATATTTCGCCAGAATATGCCATCGTATTCCATTACCGTTCCGCCTACACCAAAGTACATAATGCCTGTGTGGCTTTGTATTATGCTCCATACTTGCGAACTGTTATTGTACTCTTTGGGCGTATAATTACGTATAACAGGGAAACCGATTTCTTGTGCCGTAGAAATCAATGAGAATGCTGAGAAAATTATTAGTAAAAACAAATATCTTGCTTTCATGATGTTTCCTCCGTTTTGTTTAATCAAATTACTTTCAAGATTTCTAAATAATGTGTTTGATTTAAAGCGACCATAGTATTCTCAACCTGCGAAACCCATTTCCGAATACTCTCCGATTCGTTTTGCTTTAACTCGGCCAGGATTTCCTCGATGTCATCGGTCTCGTAAACGGTGAACGCCTTGAGTTTGCAGATAAAAGGCTCCAATATCTTTATCTCCTCCGCTGTAAAAGTTAACGCTTTCGCTTTTTTCTCTTCGGTTTTCTCCTCCGCTGGCAGCTCAACCTGTCCAGCATCGCCGAGCGGGAGCGTAAACCAGAATGTGGCACCCTGTCCCACCTCCGAGCCTACGCCAATTTCGCCGCCATGCGCTTCAACGGCCATCTTGCAGAAGGCTAAACCCAAGCCGGTGGATTTGACCGTTCCGGACTTCTTGGCCACGATCTGCCCGAACCGCTGGAAAACAAGGTGCATCTTATTCTCGGCAATCCCCTCGCCCGTATCGGACACGTTAACTCGGACCATCCCCTCCGGTTGATCGCTCGATGAAATCGTAATTTCACCCCCCAAAGGGCTATACTTTATGGCGTTGGTGAGCAGG
>RPRQ01000169.1 GCA_003818205.1 Bacteroidales bacterium | reverse complement strand
TTTTACCTTGTCTCTTAGGTTCATCAGGCAGGTATCACATACCCCCCTATACTATACCATATTTTTAGATTATGTATATTGCTGGTATTATGCCAATTAAATATCTTTAGGTTGACGGCTATGGATGTAGGGGCGGAGGTTGTCAATTATTCTAATCAACTCCCGAGTTGTGCTACGAGCGGGGGTGCCAACATCTGTACCGATTACTCGGATTGTATATTGTCCATCGGGATATTGAAAGCCTCTTGCGAGTGTTGATGTTGCAATGGTTTGTTCGCTATTAAAGCCGTAT
The DNA here is from genome assembly GCA_003818205.1 of Bacteroidales bacterium. Lineage (GTDB taxonomy): Bacteria > Bacteroidota > Bacteroidia > Bacteroidales > Tenuifilaceae > UBA8529. The sequence continues at coordinate 2,550 of RPRQ01000169.1, read as the reverse complement.
TTAAAAAAGTTATGGCTTTGAACATGGCGGATAGGATAAATACCAATCCCAGTAGCCTCTCTTATCTCCTGCTCATCGGTTAGAGCGAAAAGGATATTATGCTCAGCGATATTGCTTAGCCCATTTCGATTATTAGCGCCAGCGGCATAAAACATTTGATTTGCGCCTGTATAGCTGTAGGAGAATGATTTAACCGTTTGCCCGTTACAATTTACCTGAAGCTGAAGGTTATCAAAATCACATGCAGGGTCTGTATTCTCTTCGGTTTCTACTATTACATTACCATAAATAATATCACCTGTGAATTCCGTTGCAACGTTGCTGCTATTGTGTTTCAGACTTAAATTTATGGTAGGGTCATTGGCATTCGTTCTACTCATAAAGCTAAGCGGGTTTTCCCTTGTGTTGACCCTCTCCAGGTGTAAATGGGGCCCACTTGGGTAGGCTCTCGCTTTGAAGATTAGATCACCTTGGGTGGCGATCTGTCTAAGCGCAACGGTCATGTTTGTAAGAAGATCGTTATAAGTTGTTGAGGGTTTTCCTTGCGGATCCACATAAGTTCCATTGACATATACATTTGCAGTTGTAAGAACTCCGTTTCGAACCTCTCTGATAATTAATAATTGGTAATTAGGAGCACTATTTATTCTATAATCCCATATAATATTCCCGTTAGCATCTGCAATTGTTCCAACGTGAACATGCCGATACCTAAAATTACCTACCCCGATGTATGAGTTATTAGCATCATTTTCTCTATATAAGTCAATAGCACCCCCCTCTACTGCATTCGCAGAACCATACAAGCCACCTACGCCATAATCAAGCCCTTTGTGGAATTTAGACGCACCAGCTACATTTCTTGGCCCAAAATCGCAGGTCAAATTGGTAAGGGCATTATTTCCTCCTGTGGGATTCGGTAGATTTTGTGCAGTTAGATTATTCGTCAGAATTATGCCTGCCAAAGCAACAAAGAACATTCTCATGGTCTACAAATTTTAAACAACTACTATTTAACCTTGTATTCTATTCTCTTAATATCATCTGTATAAATTCCATAAATATCCTTGGAGGTTTCATTAATAATCAATGAATGAACACCACAAACAATTTGTTCTTTATCTAATAGTTCACCTTTTATGCTATAAAAATCTATGAAACATACTCCTGGTGCAGTATTAGTCTCAATAGCAATAATAGAATTGTTAACAAAACGCGCACATACAACATTGATATCATTAAACTCTTTTCTAAATATCATTTTTTGGTTTGAATTATTATATACTTCAATCACTTTGTCAAAACTTCGTAGAAAAAAATCACCATCATAAGATAAGAATGCTACTGTTGCATTTAGAAATTTTTTCTGCCATAATAATTTACCATGTTCATCTAAAGAATATAGAGAAGAATCTACTAAACAAATACTTCTATTACCAGAGCCTGAAATACTCTCAAAGAGAGAACTTTTTGACTCAAAAACTTTCTCCCATTTCTCATTATTTAAAAAATTATAGCAGTACAAAGTTTTGGTTAAATCGTAGCTTGTTGGATTTATTCTTAGCCTGTAATAAATAATAGTATTTAGCCTATTCGGTATTACGGAGCCTATATTGTCTATAGCTAGTAATTCCTTGCCATTTTTATCGTACGAGATTAGCTTTTGATGCCCTTCGGTTCCTTCCGAGGAAGAAATCCATATAATGTGTGTGTAATCTCCATCATCTGAGAGGTATACTTCGTTGGAAATACACTCTTTTTGTGAAGTACTCCATAGCAATTTGCTATTTGAGCTGTACATTTCGAACAGCGTTCTGTCCTCTTGCATGTCCGACTCAGTGGCTTTTTCGGCTTTTATGGTTATAACCTGATCGGTAGCCACTGCAAACCGCTTTCTTCCCTCGGAAGCATAGACCCGCTGCTGGTCCACCCCAGATTCCTTATTTGGGTTGCTTTTCAGTTTTGATGTTGGTACAAAGTATACACCTTGAAGGGGTATTTCATTTAAAGGGATGTCAATTCCTTTAATTTTGACAACCTTCGTTTGATTTTGTTGTACTTGTTTATTCGTTACCTGCGAAAATGCATTTACACTGATTGCAGTAATAATGCAAATAGTATAGTATCTCATGGGTTTATATTTTAATTTATTGTTTTCGGTGGTTTGGTTTTATTAGTGATTAACATATAGCATTAATATTTTCCATCAATATTTTTATGGCTGTTAAAGGGTCGGCATGGCAGAATTTAATTTTCATAAGCAATACGTTCTATATCAAAATTAAACAACTTATTTTAATATCCAAGTAGCTGGGTGTGTTTTTTTGATTAACTGTTTTCTGAATGATTATGAGATAGCTTAGGGCTAGCGTAAGCCAGTACGCCCAATGTTAGGCTGGTCATCGGCTCGCTGGTGGTGATTTTTACCCAAATATCGTCGTTCTCGGTGGCTGAGCGGGGGCTTTGCTGGCTAAGGGTTAGGGCGGTGCCGCTCCAACGCCACTCGCCGGTGTACAGCTCATCGCCGTTGGCGGTGTTGCGGCGGATTTC
>RPRQ01000168.1 GCA_003818205.1 Bacteroidales bacterium | reverse complement strand
TTCTCCTGGTGAATGGTGCTTACCAGGTCCGCCCCATCATCAATGGTCAACTGGGGCTTGTGGTCGAGAGCAGAAAGGATATGCTTATAGTAGGTCTTATTATTTTCTCCCTTGATGGAGAAGGTGGGGAAACCCGATTTTACGAGGGCTGCAGCCACATCATCCTGGGTGCTCAAGGGGTTAGAAGCGCAAAGCACCAGGTCGGCGCCTCCTGCCTTAAGCGTAAATGCCAGGTTGGCTGTCTCAGTAGTGATATGCAGGCACCCGGCGATCCGGATTCCTTTAAATGGTTTTTCCCTGGTAAACCGGGCCTGGATCAATTTCAAGACCGGCATATTCAGACTTGCCCATTCTATGCGGAGCTTGCCTTCCGGGGCAAGTGCCATGTCTTTGACATCATATTTCATAAACACGCCACCTTTTCTAATACAGATGAAATAGTATTACCCGATAAATGTACTGTGTCAAGTATCATAACGCTCTTTGCCGGAAATTCGTTTACCGGGTCGAACTCTTTTTTAATATCTGCGAATATTTCCCAGCGTCCATCCGAGACGGCGCCTTCCCGCTGTCTCTTCTCAAGACGCTGCTTGATAGTGGCCTCATCCGCCACGCATTCAACGGCCAGGAAATCCGCTCCGCACTCCCCGGCCAGTTTAAAGGCAGCCAGCCGGTCCTCTTTTTTCTTGAAGGAGGCGTCCAGTATCACGGATTTACCTCTGGCAACCATTTCCTTAGCCCGGCTGAAAAGCTCATTATATGTTTTCTGTGTAAATTCAGGGCTGTAGATGCCGCCGCCGAAGCTGTCATAATGACGTTCGGTCAAAGGCACTTCTGCCAACTGCTTGCGGATGACGTCAGACGAAAGAACCTGGCATCCAAGGCCTTTTCCCAGCATTTGGGCCACAGTTGTCTTCCCCGTCCCGATCAATCCGGTCACTATCAGCACCAGGGGTTTTTTATTAGCATATTTATATGCCAGGTTAAAATACAGTTTGGCCTGATCCATTATAGCCGTTTTATCTTTCAGCAGGGGATCATCGTATTTAAAGCAGGCCACTTTTCCCCTGACGTAGGCGCGATAGCATTTATAGAAATTCAGCAAGGGCGCTATCCCATCGTCGCCGCTGGCCTTTATATAAGATTGGATGAATGAGTCAGAGAGATCAGCCCTGCCGTAGCGGTCCATATCCATGGCAAGGAAGGCGATCTCGTTGGCAACATCGCAGTAACGGAAGCGGTCGCTAAATTCAATGCAGTCATAGATATAGATGTCGTCTGCAAAGCAGATATGCTCGGCGTGGAGATCGCCGTGACAGTCTTTTATCTTGCCCGAGGCAACACGCTTATTCAACAGGGCAACATTATCTTCCAGGAATTTGTTGGTGAAATTCATGGCCATTTCATATGTATGCCGTGGAAGTATCGGGCCTATATATTTCCCGGCCTGGCTAAAATTCTCATCGGTGTTGACCTTGATGGAGTCCAGGGAGCCGAAGGAACTTATAGTGGTGTTAGTAGCAGCCCTGGAGTGGAAATCCGCCATCTTGAAGGCCACTTTATCCAGCATCTCTGCCGTGACCTCTCCCTTAGGCAGCAGTATGTTCATCATGCGGTCCTGCGGCAATTGCTTCATTTTAACGGCATATTCAATGATTTTTCCTTCTCCTCCGACCCTGAAGCTTCCAGCGGATTCGGTTATGGGCAGGACATCCAGGTATGCGCCGGGACAGAGCCGGCGGTTGAGCTCCAGTTCCTGTATACAGAAATGTTTGCGCATCTCAAGGGTAGTGTAGTCCAGGTAGCCCAGGTTGACGGGCTTCTTGGTCTTATAAACAAACCCGTCAGTGAGGAAGATAAAGGACATCTGGGTCTGCATAAGATCGATTCTGGCGACAGGTTCAGGGTAAGCGGATGGTTTGAGCATGGCCTGGACGTAAGCCGGATATTCTGAAGTCATAGCGAGCGATATTCTAACAGGTTGAGAACGTATAGTCACGTATTTAATTGTAGGAAAATAGTACCATACTGCAGAATCGCGGCAGGGACGTGACCGGTAATATGCGTTATAATTTCCCGTATCAGATTTTAGTGAGTGAATGATATGGACGAAGCGAAGAGATTTCAGGATAGGCTGGCAGCCCTGCGCGTAGACCCTGCTGCTATCGATAGCGTTAAAATATACGGCGAGCACGGCGGCGTTATTAAAAACAGCAAGGGAAAAGAAGCCTCGCTGCAAATATATACGGCCATTACTTCAAATGACGGCAATATCAGCCCGGACAACGCTAAAAAGGGCCTGGCAATTTATGGTGCACAATTAAGAAAGGAGACAAAGGAAAATCCTGCCAGCCACCCGGAGATAGACAGGCTGGAAAAGATAGCCCGCTCAAAATCGTCCGTGCGCTGCGACATAATACGGCGCGAAACCGCCCGTCCCTTGCCGGAGCGGATCCTGCGTGTACTGCCGGAGGCCCTGAAAAAATACCCGACACCCTTTTATATTTATGATGAAGAGGGCATCAGGGAGACTGCCCGCGCCTATAAAAATGCTTTTTCATGGGTCAAGCCCGCTTACAGGAATTATTTTGCAGTCAAGGCCTGCCCCAACCCGCACATCGTCAATATTTTGAAGAGCGAGGGTTTTGGGGCCGACTGTTCTTCCCTGGCAGAGCTAATTATTGCCGAGAAGTTGGGCATGCGGGGTGAAGACATCATGTTCACCTCGAACGATACGCCGGCTGAAGAATATATTAAGGCAAAACAACTCGGCGCAATCATAAACCTGGATGATACAACGCATATAGGCTACCTGGATAAGAACGCCGGGATGCCCGAACTTATCTG
>RPRQ01000167.1 GCA_003818205.1 Bacteroidales bacterium | reverse complement strand
TGAATATCCCCAAATCGTTCGAGCCCGAGAGGAAGGACAGGGTCGTCCAGCAGTCGGGCAAGCAGATGCTGAACCTGGTGCTGAACATCCTGGATGTGAATAAGTACGAGGGTATGAGCATGGTCATCCATTTCGAGGAAAAGCACCTTGGGCTAATAGCGGGAAGCGCCATCGATCAGGTCCAGTTCCTCATCGGGCAGAGGGGGATTACGCTAATAAATCGGGTAGATACGAGGATTGTGGTAAGAGCAGAGGCAGAGATGATCGAGCGGGTGCTGGTCAACCTGCTCACCAACGCCGTTAAGTTCACCCCCAGCGGGGGGACGATCACGCTGTCCACCCGTAAAGCGGCAGATGGAAAGGTGCGCATCGAGGTTACCGATACGGGCGAGGGGATCGCCGAGGATAAGATGCACCTGGTCTTCCAGCGGTTCGGGCAGATCGTGGCCAAGAAGTCCGGAACGGTCAAATCCACCGGGCTGGGCTTAGCCTTCTGCAAGATGGCGGTGGAGGCGCATGGCGAAGAGATTGGCGTAAGCTCGGAGGTGGGGCAGGGCACCACATTCTGGTTTACGCTGCAATTAGCCTTTGCTGGAGATGATGAAATGCAAGGGATGGGTAAACCAGAGGAGAGAGAAGCTGAGCGCATCGTCCTTACCGAGGAGGAGCGAAGGGTGCTTGAGCCCATTATCGGCCAGCTAAAAGCATTCACCGTTTATGAGACCGATGATATCGAGGGGATTCTGGCAACGCTAAAGCAGACCGAATCGGAGAATATCAAAAGATGGATATTGCAGGTTGAAAATACTATGGTCGCTTTAAATCAAACGCATTATTTAGAAATCTTGAAGGCAATTTGATTAAACAAAACGGAGGAAACATCATGAAAGCAAGATTTTTGTTTTTACTAATAATTTTCTCAGCATTCTCATTGATTTCTAAGGCCCAAGAAATCGGTTTTCCTGTTATTCGTAACTATACGCCCAAAGAGTATAATAGCACGCCTCAGATTCCAAGTCTCATACAGGATAACCGTGGAGTAATGTACTTTGGACTGGCGGGTAGTATAATGGAGTACGATGGCATATCCTGGCGTCTTTTTTCTAGTGGGAAGAATGGACCCATTTACGATTTTGTAAAAGATAAAAACGGAACGATATATGTTGCTGGTCTTGATGAGTTTGGCTTCCTAGACATCGACCATCAAGGAAATACCATTTACAAAACATTAACACACCTGATCCTTGATAAATCTTATAATCTAGGAACTGTTAGGACAATACGTTTAACATCTAAACAGGTCTATTTTCAAACCGATGATGCAATACTACAATATACTGTTTCACCAGAGGAACTTCTTATTTTTAAGGCTGATACCAATGGAACATTTTCAGAGGGTTTTGTATTTGAAGATACTTTCTATACGCAGCTATTAAAAAAAGGGCTGGTAAAGATTGAAAATAATGAGTTAAAACCTGCTTTTCAAGCTGATTTTTTTAAAAATAAGAATGCTTTTAATGTTGGTTTACCTTATAATGCAACTACAATATTGATTTCCACTCGTACCGAAGGCTTGTATTTATATAAACCAAATCTTGATACCCTACCACAAAATTTTAATGTTGTGAGTAATGATTTTTTTGTAGATAATGGCATTCTTAAAGCTTTAGCGTATCAAAAAGAATATTTTGTTTTGGGTTCATATAAAAAAGGAGCTTTACTGCTAGATAAACAGGGGTTTGCACTGCAACATTACCAAGAAAATAATCTATTGCAAAACAGCTATGTTCGGAATATTACCACCGATACAAGCCAAAATATTTGGTTAGGTTTAAACAACGGCATTAGCAAAATCGAACATGGACAAGATTTGAGCTACTGGGATAATAATGCTGGTCTAAAGGATAATGTTGAGAGCGTAGTACGTTACAACAGCACAATTTACATTGCAACCCACCAAAAAATATATTTTATTGATAAGAATAATAGAATCAAGGATATTCAAAATATCCCAGTTGGAATGAATTGGAGCCTTCTAGAAACCAAGAGTATTAAAACGCTTTTAGCGGGAACACAAACTGGAATCTATGAAATAATTGGCGATAAAGCTCAAATTATTGCCAGAGGTAGTCATGCCTTCGAATTGTACCAATCAATAAAAAATCCTTATAGGGTATTTTCCACCTACGATGATTCGTTTGTTTCCTTAAAAAATGAGAATAGTAAATGGTTTGCTGAAGGCAAGTGGGAGGCGATAAAGGATAACATTCGAGGAATTATTGAGGACGAAAATGGTGAAATATGGCTTGGCACATACCGCAATGGCGTTATAAGAATTACTCCCAACTACGAGAACATTACAAAACCGAAAAGGGTTCGCTATTATAAACAAGATGATGGTTTTGAGTCCCTTAAAAACATTTTACCTTTTAGGTTCAAAAACAGAATTATTTGGGGTTCAGAAAGGGGATTATATCAATACAATTCTCAATTAGACCGTTTTGTACCATTTTGTGAACTCGGCGAGCAGTTCTGTAATGGTAGCCGCGATGTATTTTCATTGCAAGAAAGGCATGATGGTAAAATATGGATTTGTTCTTTGGAGAATAAAAATGCGGATATAGGTTACCTACAGCCAAACGGTAAGGGTGGGTACGACTGGGTATATACACCATTTCGTCGCATCCCAAATATGTTTTTGACAGCATGTTATATTGAACCTTCGGGCATAGCCTGGATAGGCGGCAGCGAAGGGGTGTATCGCTACGATGCAACCAAGGATACAAAAAACTATGCTCAGCAATTTAATTGTCTGGTTCGAAAGGTTACCATTGGAAGGGATAGCTTGCTGTATGGTGGGAATGCTTCTGCAACTCTGGCAGGGCTTCAAACCCAGCTGGACTACCAATTCAACTCCCTTCGATTTGAGTTTGCGGCAC
>RPRQ01000166.1 GCA_003818205.1 Bacteroidales bacterium | reverse complement strand
TACAGAAGCAGAAATAAAGATATTGGAGCCTTTTATCTGCAAACTCAAGGCGTTCACCGTTTACGAGACCGATGACATCGAGGAGATTCTGGCAACGCTAAAGCAGACCGAATCGGAGAATATTCAAAAGTGGGTTAGGCGAGTTGAGAGAAGTATGACAAGCTTAAATCAAACCCTTTTCTCCGAATTGTTGAATGCCTTTTGATATAACTAATCGCTGTAAGCACTATGAAAACAAAATATTTATTGGTTGCCTTCATAATCGTCTCAATTATTGCTAACGCCCAAGAAATCGGTTTTCCTGTTATTCGTAACTATACGCCCAAAGAGTACAATGATGCACCGCAAGTTATGAGTGTTATACAGGATAGAAGAGGTATGATGTACTTTGGTACAAGTATTGGCTCAGTATTGGAATACGATGGCATATATTGGCGAACCATTCCCATTGATAAACAAGCAACCCCTTACGATTTGGCAATGGACAAAAGCGAAAAAATATATGTGGCAGCAACTAACGAGTTTGGTTATCTAAAACTCGATAAAAAAGGGAACACCATATACCAAACGCTTACACAATGTATTACTGATTCAGCTTATAAAATAGGGGATGTTCGGTTTGTAAAATTCACATCAAAATTTGTCTATTTTCTAACCTATGAAGCTATTCTGCAATATTCACCAGCTTCTAAAAAACTTTTCATATTCAAAGCGGATACCAATGGCAGATTCTTAGGCGATTTTATTCATAATGATATTTACTATGTACGGCTCAGCAAAAAGGGGTTGATGAAGATAGAGGGTAACGAATTAAAACCCGCCCTTCAATCGGAATTCTTCATGGATAAAAATACCTTTCGTGTAGCCCTCCCTTTCAATGCCACCAAATGGTTAATCCCCACCCGAACCGAAGGGTTGTATATTTATCAACCTGATAAAGATACTACTCCCAAAGTTTTTCCTATTTGGAATAAAGAATTTCTTGTGGATAACGATATTTACAATGCTTCCCTGTTTCAAAAGGAAAAATTTGTTTTAGGTTCTATAAAAGGAGCTTTACTGTTCGATAAACAGGGAAAGGTTCTGCAAAAATACAATGAAAGTAACCTTTTGCAGAACAATAATATTAATGAAATATATCCAGATACAAGCAAAAATCTATGGTTGGGTTTAGAGAATGGCATTAGCAAAACCGAATATAGCCAGGATTTAAGCTACTGGGATAAAAACGCTGGTCTGAAAGGTAGTGTGAATAATGTAATTCGCTTTAACAACACTGTTTATATAGCGACAAACACAAAACTTTATTTTATTGATAAAAATAATCAGGTACAGGAGGTTAATAATATACCTGTAGGACAAAACTTTTGTTTTCTTGAATTTAGAAACATTAAATCCTTACTATGCGGAACATCTTATGGTATTTATGAAATAAAAGGAGATATGGCTGTACAAGTCTATAAAGGTAATCACGCTTTTAAATTATTTCAATCCCTTAAAAATCCGTTTAGAGTGTTTAGCACCGATGATGCTGATTTTATTTCTATTCGTTTTGACGCTGGTAAGTGGGTTTCTGAGGGTAAATGGGCTGGTATAAAAGACGAAATTCGGGGAATAATGGAAGATGAAAACGGAGATGTATGGCTTGGTACTTCTCGTAATGGTGTAATACGCATTACACCTAACGGAGATATGATTACCAAACCAATGAATATAAAGTATTACACCCAAAAAAATGGTTTTGCTTCTCTTTCAGATGTTTTACCTTTTAGATATAAAAACAAAATAATCTGGGGTACTGAAAAAGGGCTATACATTTACAACCCTAAAACCAATAAGTTTGAGCCTTTTTGCGAACTTGGCGAAGTTTTTTGTAATGGCAGTCATAGCGTTTACTCATTAAAAGAAATGCCCGATGGCAGAATATGGATTTGCCCAAAGGAAAATAAAAAAGCAGCTATTGGCTATTTACAACCCACCGGGCAAGGCAATTATGATTGGGTGTATGCCCCATTTCGCCGCATTCCAGAGATGACATTAGAATCTTTTTATATAGAACCATCGGGTATTGTGTGGATTGGTGGTAGCGAAGGATTGTATAGATACGATATGAGCAAAGATAACAAAAACTATAAACAATCGTTTAACTGTCTTATCCGCAATGTAACTATTAGTGCCGATAGCTTGCTGTATGGTGGAAATACATCAGATACAACCCTATCAGGGTTTGAAACCCTGACAGGGATAGACTATCGCTTCAATTCAGTAAAATTTGAATTTGCCGCACCATTTTTCGATTACGAAGAAAAAACTTTATATAGTTACCAATTAGTTGGTTTCGATAAAGAGTGGAGTAGCTGGAGTCGAGAACCCAAAAAAGAGTACACCAACCTTAGTGAGGGCGCATACACCTTTCGGGTAAAAGCGCGTAATGTTTATGGTGTAGAAAGCAGAATCAGCACCTACCAATTTACTATACTTCCTCCATTATACCGCACCTGGTGGGCTTATAGCTTGTACATTATTCTGCTTACCTTTTTTATTTTTTTGACGGTAAGGCTCTTTATCTACAGGCTGATTAAACAAAAAGAAAATTTAGAGCAGGTTGTAAAAACTCGTACTGCTGAAATCGTAAAGCAGAAAGAACAAATTCAGGCCCACGAGGAGGAGTTGGAGGCGTTCAACGAGGAGTTGACCTGCACCAACGAGGAGCTCCACTACCAGCGGGAGGAGATACTAGAACAGGCGAAGCAGCTAAAAAAACAGAACGAAAAACTTCTGGAGATGGACGAGTTCAAGCAGGGGATGACCTCGATGATCGTCCACGACCTGAAGAACCCCCTCAACCTGATCCTGAATATCCCCAAATCGTTCGAGCCCGAGAGGAAGGACAGGGTCGTCCAGCAGTCGGGCAAGCAGATGCTGAACCTGGTGCTGAACATCCTG
>RPRQ01000165.1 GCA_003818205.1 Bacteroidales bacterium | reverse complement strand
TTTGCGATAATTGAAAAATATTAAACTCTTTGTCGTAAATATGCCATCCTCAGACCGTTAAATTGGTAATTACGCGAGTTTTTTTCTACCTAAATTTCTATAGGGACTTTTTCAGTGCCCTCCAATATTCGGCTTCATTTTTTTATCTATTTAGAAACTGTCAAACTTTCCTTAGAAATAAAGCTAGCGTTATGTTAATCATACTATGACATAATCGTATTCAGCGCCATAACCGACGGGTTAACCCGTCGGTTAAAGTAAACCACCATCGGCTGAGCCGGTGGCTTTAATATCAGAACCCTCTAAAAGAGGGATAACAATTGAATACCGAACAAGAAACAACGATTTCCTTCGGCGAACTCACCTGCGACTGGCAGTTCGGCTGTTATTTTCAAAATGGGTTATTTTACTTCGTAAATCATCATTCGTTAATCCCTGCCCTGCAATTTACATCGAAAAATCAAAACCACCAATCCCAATATTGGGAAATATGAGGAATAATAGGTCTTTTCATGTTCTGTTAAGACATCATATTACATAATAGTATTTAGAATTGGGTCAACCGAAAAAACCATTTAAGGTTCACTGGAGATGAAGTCAACGTTGGGTGGGTAAAATTATAAAACGAGTGGAATTGAAATAGTTTCTAAGCTACCTTCTCAAAATACTCTTTTGTTACGCTACAAACAGGGCAAAGCCATGAATCGGGCAGCTCTTCAAATGGGGTATTGGGATCGACGCCGTGTGCAGTATCCCCTTCGTCGGGGTTATATAGATATCCACAAATCAGGCATCTGTGCATGGAAGGGCATTTTGTACGATTAGTAAATCCTAAGAGTAAAGCTTAAACAACCTCAACGAGCTTTATGGGCACTTTTAGTAACGATTGAAAATCCTTACCCAACCCTTTAATGGTATCGTCATCCTCCTCGTAGTACCAGGTTACGGCAACATCATTACCTCTGACAAAGCAATCGTCAAGTAGCTTAAATATCGCATAAATAAAACGGTTGGAGCCGCTATTGATGTATTCAATTCTAAAATTTACTTTCGTAAATTTTTCAGGATTCTCAACATAGCTATTCACCCATCGAATTAGGGGTTGGTAGAACGAAACGGCGTCCTCAGGTATTGAACGACCCGAAAGCTGAATAACCCCGGAGGTGAAGTCAACCTCAGGGGTTTTTGAAGTACCCTTTATATAAAGCCCATTCATTGTTGGCATAAAATCGTCAATTTAAATTAAAGTGTAACAATTCTACAACGGTAAAGTTACGAAAAAAAGAAGTTGAAGTATCAATTTTATTAAATAAATACATCGGAACAGCTATTATCGAGCTAAAGAAAAAGGCTACCTAATCGGTAGCCTCTAGCTATTAGGAGGATAAAAAACTATTTCAAACCAAGCTTTACGGCAATGGGTTTTGGGATTGAATTCTTGTTTACCATAATCGAGGTGGTTTTATACAAAAGAAAGGCCTTGGAAGCATAAAAATATCCGTTATACTTGCTTCCTGCTGTTCCCCAGCTGTTCTTAATTTTAAAATATACCTTTCCATTCTGATCTTTCGCTGTTCCAACAATTAACATTCCATGGTCATCGGTAGTTTGTAGGTTATCGAATCCAACCTGCCGGAACTCCTGGGTAATCGTTTTCTCAAAGCATGGCTTATCGAAAGTATAAAGTTGAGCATCCTTCTCTTTATCTGTGAGGTTTGTCCACTTCGCTTTATCTGAATCCGACATATCTACAACATTCACATCAGGAACTACAGCAACACCATTCTTGTAGGAAAAACCCTTCTCGCTAATATCGCTAGCCCAAGCAACAGTATAGCCATTATCCACTGCGTAATCGAAAATTTGACCAAATTCGTCAATGGGTAGGTTGTATGCCCCTTTCTGTGCCCAGTTATCGGGAACCTCCAGTATAAATTGTTTATAGAATGGGTGATGCGAGAATGATGTGATGAACACATAGTCATCTAAATTCAAACCTAGTGAGGCAGCAAAAGTTGAAGGGGTGTAATCTTTCCCATTAAATGAGAATGATTTAGGGTTTTCACCGAGATACGCATTGAAAATTCCCTCTAAGCCTTTCTTCCATGCGGTTGAAAGCTTTCTATTCGGATTTTTAATGATTGCATCGAGGTACGCTTTGGTTGCTTCATCCAGCTCTCCATGAACATGACGATCCTCTCCATAGTTCAACCCTTTAAAAGCCTCCTCGGTGGTAATACCATATTTCTTGATGGTTTCAATCACATCCCAAAATGAACCTCCACCAGCATAGTTGATTGTACCCTGCATTCTAACATACCTATCGGCTTTATCGAAATAGGTATTTTTAGAGATATACATCTCTGATAGGTCTATTTCAGGTTTTCCAACCCGCAGAATCTCGGCTTCAAGAAAACCAAGGCTGGAGAATATCCAACAGGTACTGGTACTGCTCTGATTCCTAATGGGGGTATGCTGAATCTCCTTAACAGGTGTAAAAGTATATCCCTCGGGTTTTACCTCCTGAGAGTTTGCTTTAGTATTCATTAAAGCGAGTAAAATGAATAAAATTGCTAATCGTCTTTTCATATTAGTTGGTTTTAATTAAAAATGCGAATTTAATTTATATGATTAATAATATGCAAAAAGGTTTAGTTTATTAACGCGTGTTCGATATAAGATAGTTAATTATATCATTATTTATTAGCGCTTTAATGCTAAATTTATGTTTCTGGAAAGATGGAAGGAAGAATGGAATATTGGAACTGGAGCCTGCCTACCGGCAGGCAGTCACCATTCCAGTTCCAAATGAAAAATTTGTAACAAATTACATTTTAGAGCATTACCACTATTTCTTAGATCGAACTGACGTTATATTAACGTGAACTCGACATAAGATGATTTGTTATATTGCTGTTATTTAATGCTTTAATGTTGATATTGTGTTTTTGGAAGACTGGAATGATGGAATATTGGAGGGTGCGTCCAACTTTTCTCT
>RPRQ01000164.1 GCA_003818205.1 Bacteroidales bacterium | reverse complement strand
TAACGCTTCCGCTCACCCGCCACGCGGAGCGTGGTCGGTGTGAAGCGGATTGTTAGACGTTCATATTCTTTCTTTCATTGATTATAGAAACTAAAACTTGATCATCATTAACAAGAATTGATGTAATGCCAAGATGTTCAGCAGATTTAATATTTTCTACCTTATCGTCAAAAAAAAACGCTTCACCAGGCTTTATATTTAGATCGTTCAATAGAAATTGGAATGATTGCAGGTCTGGCTTACGATGCCCGATCTCACATGAAGAGTAAATTTTATCAAAAACGCTGAGTTGATTTATATACTTATTTTTCCATACACTCAAATGAGTATTGTTTGTGTTTGTAAATGCCACGACTCTACCCAGTTTCTTAAACTCTACAATCGCTTGATAATTACAGGATATTAAATCTCCATAAATCGAATTCCAGCCAGATATTAAATATTCATACTTTGCGGAGGTATTTAAGATTTGCCGTACATGTAAAAAAAAACACTCAGGAGATAAATGACCACGTTCGAATTGGTAGTGAATATCACTTTCTAAAATCAAAGCAGTCATATCTGCATCTGATAATTTAGAAACTTTTTGCCAATGAGTTATTGCTCGGGACATGTCTGCCTGAAAAAGAACATTACCAAGATCAAAAATATAAGTTGTGACTTTCATTGACGTCTAACGCTTCCGCTCACCCGCCAAGTTTACGTGGTCGGTGTGAAGCGGATTTGTTGAACTTTTTAAAATTTATAGCTGATACTCTTCGTTACTGTTCTCAATGAGTTTTTTATTATCACTGTAAACATTATTTCTTCTCCATTTTTATAATCCTGCAAAGGGAAAGGGCCATAATCTCCTTTGTATTCTCTTGTATATATACTCCCTTTTACAACCCATTGACCATCTATTTGGCATTCACGCCAATCTGCATTCTTGATATGGTAATAAAAAAAAAGGAACGGTCCTTCATTACCGTATCCTGGTAATTCTCCTTTGGGGAATATGTAGTAACGCAGGTCTATTATTTCGGGTTGATCAATTTGTTCGTCCTGTTGAATCGGATTGTGACAAGAAGAAGCAAAAAAAAACATTGTAAATAGAAGCAATAGTTTTATTTTCATATATACCTCCCTGTATAAAATATTTAAATTGCATTGTTAGCGTCTTCATTTTTCGTTCAACGTTTGGGGTCACTTGACGGCGCATCGGCGACGGTCAAGTGCACCCATTTGTTGAACGGTTTTTTCTATTTATTAGCCTTGAGCTGGTTTATTGAATTTTTTAAATTGATAGATGATGTTGGTTATTAGGAAGGAAAAGATGATGAAAACCGAGAAAACTACCATAAACCATTCACCTTGGCAGGTAGAAAAATCAGGAAGTTGAGATTGATTGATCGATAAAGAGCTAATTAGCTTTGGGCTCAGGTATTCATGGTAAATATCTGTTAGCGCAAGAACCAATCCAATTACTGCTGTCACTGACATCAATCCAAGAATCAAAACTGTTGTGTGAAGTTTACCTTTCATTTTCCCTCCGATTTGATTGTAAATGTATTTTGCTCTTTTTTATTTTTACGTTCAACGTTTCCGCTCAACCGCTGCGTTTACGCGGTCGGTTTGCAGCGGGTTTGTTGGGTGTCTTAGATTTTTATTTAATCTTGATTATAGGCCTTAGAGTTGTTATTTTCACAATTCTGTGTGACCATTATAACGTCTTCAATTCTTGAAGCGCTGATTTCTCCAACATATTTACCCAATTCATTATCATTTATTTCTATTGTTTGAAAACATAAAACGTAACTTTTCTTTTTCATTCCTCCTTCTTCTGAATTTAGCGCAATAGTATAGGGCCAAGTTGCTTTTTTCGCATTTGAAGTGATCATGCATGCTAAAAATCTCAGAGAAATATCTCCATCTTTTTGACGACATTTTTTTATTATTACGTAAGGATGTTTCATATTTTCATCTTGTAGCTTTTTTGTAAGAAAATATATTTGCCCTATATCAGCCAAAAAGAATTCTCCAATTTAAAATGAACATCGCAAAGTGGTTGTGTTAACTTTTTTTATTTCACCCAACACCGTGCTAACCTGCGAGCCTCCATGCGCAGCTTGGGCACGTCAGGTTCAGCGCGTAGTTCGATGGCGCATCGTCATGAAAGAACCCGCAGGTATGTACGCCACGGCCCCACTTCATCCCTGATTCGCTCCCGTTAAGCCGTCTAACGTTCGAGCTAAACGGCCATTTTGAGCAAGTGGTTAAGCGGCTGGCCAATCACACAACGAATGGAATGAAACGCTTGGTTCGTGCCATGTAGACACGATATGGCTCGCCTATTGTTTCGAGCAAAGCTTTCTCTTCAGCACGAACACGACGCGCATAGATGAAACAAGGCATGGCAAAGAGGAACAGCACACTTATCCAACTACCAAGTGCAAAACCAACACCTAAATCGACGATGAAGCCAGCTGTATAAGAAGGATGACGAACCCATCGGTAAGGACCTTTATCGATGACAGTCTGATCTTTTTTTACGATAATAGCACCAGTGAAATACTCCCCGAGGGTGCGAAAACAAACCCGTCTGAGAATACCTCCTACGATCAGAAAACAGGTTCCAAAGACGAAGAATGTGAATTGCCAAGGCAACAGGAGCCACGGAAAGAATGACACAACAAAGCTTGAGAAGAAGGCCAACTGACCCCAGTACCTGATCGTGTTTATGGTGCTTGCATCTTGTGGAGATTTTGGGGCACGGACAGTCCTACGTATCAGCCGAACTTCTGGAATAAAGACCCAGATGAAAACGATCCAAAAGACGATAGCTTCGGGTAGATGAAAGATCAGAGAATAGTGTACTTGCAAAACTTACCTCCAGACGCCTAACGCATACTGTTAAGCAGTCGCTTCTTCGCGGTCTGCTGCAACGAATTGTTATGCATTTCCTTCTTTTTATTCATTTTTGTAGGGCTTCATTGACTTCAAGTTCGATAGTAATTCAGGGTTTTCATTTCTTCGAGTTGCCTGTTTCCGATGTGTTGGTGCGTATTCATCTGTGTATGGTTTTGCAGGCCAGATGGCACAAATTCCAATTCTGTCTTACTCAATAGTTCCTTTTTTTAAATGTATGCATAACGCTCCCGCTCACCCGCCGCGGTTACGCGGTCGGTGTGAAGCGGGTTTGTTGGCAATTTTATATTCCAATTTCTTTGTTGTCTTTGGCCGC
>RPRQ01000163.1 GCA_003818205.1 Bacteroidales bacterium | reverse complement strand
TGCATGATTTGGATCTGCCTTTCGGGGTTTACGGACTTGGCTACGTTTAGGATGAGGTTGAGGGGGTTCTTCAGGTCGTGGACGATCATCGAGGTCATCCCCTGCTTGAACTCGTCCATCTCCCGGAGCTTATCGTTCTGCCGCTTGAGCTGCTCCGCCTGGCTCAGGATCTCCTCCCGCTGGTAGTGGAGCTCCTCGTTGGTGCAGGTCAGCTCCTCGTTGAACGCCTCCAGCTCCTCCTCGTGGGCTTGGATTTTCTCTTTTTGTTGCAAAAGTACAACTTGATTCTCTTTTAACTGATTATTAACTCCCAGTAGTTCAGATGTACGCTCTAGCACTAGTACTTCAAGTTTTTCCTTTTGCTTTTTTATTACATTTACCCTAGTTCTAAAGATTATAACAATTGTATATAGTACAAGTAAAACTATCAAGGAACGAAACCACCATGTTGACCAAAATGGCGGTTTTATAATAATGGTCATTGAAATATACCTCTCATTCTCGGTATATTTTTTATTCGATGCTTTTATTTTCAGTACGTAGCGATCCGGCTGTAGATTATGAAATGTTATGCTATTGGTTGATCCGAGGTCTAACCATTCACTATTTATCCCTTCCATCTTGTAGGAATACGTGCTTGGTTGAGTATTGGAGTAGTCTAATGCGGCAAATTCAAATGAAAACGTTTTATCCGCGTAGCTAAGAAAAACGGTATCGGTATAATTTATCGCCTTTTTTAGTAAAATTCGGCCATCGAGAGTAACTCCAATGGGGACGGTTTTGTTATAAATTTTAAAATCGGTAAAAACAACGGTAGGATCTGACAAATTTGCTTTTATACTGTCTGGGAAGAATGCGTTGTAGCCGTATTTCCCACCGAAGAACATTTCATTGCTAGGGCTTTTAAAAAATGCATTCCCATTAAAATCCTCATTTTGCAAACCGTCCTCTACGGTGTAGTTAGTAAATACTTTGGTTTTAGGGTTAAAATATGATATCCCATTGGATGTGCTGATCCATAGGTTCTTTTGCTCATCTTCAAGCACCCCGTAAACGATATTCGATGGTAATCCATCGCTTTGAGAGAAATTGGTGAAGACCTCCTTTTCTATATCAAATTTAAACAGGCCTTCACCATAAGTTCCAATCCAAAGGATACTGTCGCTTGTTTTTAATATTGAAAGAATGTTTTCTGCTTGTATTGAGGTGCTATCTACAATACGTTTAAATTTACCTGTCGTTTTATTGAATAAATTTATACCACCGCTCCAGGTGCCAATCCACAGCTTATCATCGCTTTCCTCGGTGATACAGTAAACATTATTAGAGCTAATGGTTGTGGTATCATTTTTATCATGCCTAAAATGGTAAAATGTATTCCTTTTCGTGTCAAACTTGTCAAAGCAATTTTCCCCTGCAATCCAGATTATTCCATCATCAATCTTGATATTATTTATTCTTGCGCTTAATGGTGAATTTGGGTTATTTACCTCGTTGGGGTAATGCGTAAAGTTGCATACAGATTTATCTCCGTTTTGGGTTATGCTCAGTTTATCTAACCCCTTGTCTTGCGTACAGATCCAAATATTTCCATCTTTATCCTCACGTACAGCCCGAATAAAATCGGAAGAAATGGAGTTCGTATTCATGGGATCATGGTTAAAGGTTAACGTTCTTTTATTCTTGTGATTGATGCATAGCAGTCCCATATTTAGGCCACCTACCCAGAAGTTTTTTTTGGAATCCTCATAAAAAGTAAAAATATTAATCATCTTTTTTAACTCCTTTACGTAGGGCGCATCCCCGTAATATGGGAATCGTTGCCTATTGGGGTTGTACTTATAAACTCCGTCTTGAGTAACAACCCACAGAATCCCTGTTTTGTCTTCATATACTCTGTAAATTATGTCGCTTGAAAAAGAAATCTTAGCATTCGTACCAGATCTATATACCGTGAAACTATTGCTGATTTTATCATACCGATTTAGCCCGCTATTAGTTCCTACCCACATTGTTTTTTTCTTATCCTGAGATACGCCTCTTATACTATTTGAGCTTAGGGAGAACTTATTTGAAGGATCATTTTTAAAATGCCAAAATCGCAATTGACCATTTTGCGTAATTGTAACTTTATCCAGCCCATCGGTAGTACCTACCCATAGATTCCCTTCGAAGTCTTTGCGCAATGACTTAATATCATTGTTGCATAAACTGTTTAAATCCGAAGGGTTATGTGTATATTTTGTAATTACTCCCTGGTTGATGTCAAGGTTCTTCAACCCATTTACAGTTCCCATCCAAAGCGTATTTCCATCAAGCGCAAGTGAGTTTATAGCATTCTCTAATTGCATCTTCGTTTTTTCCATTTCTTTTTCGCAGTAATTTACTTCATTGGTGGCTAAACTGAATTTGTACAAGCCATACTCTGTACCTATCCATATTGTTCCATTTTTATCACCGGTTAAAGCATATATTTGGATGTGCTGTATATTATTATCAATTGAGATTCTGGTAAAATCTTGTTTAACAGGGTTGTAGTAGCAAAGTCCAAATCTAGTTCCTATCCAAATCTTACCCAAAAAATCTTCATAAATGCAATTAACAATTAGATGGCTTAAGCTATTTGTATTATTTCTCTCAGGAAGATATTTTATTATTTTTTTTCCATCATATTTTAGTAGTCCATCCTCGGTACAAAACCATAAAAAACCTGTTTTATCCTGAGTTATATCATTAATTACAGTTAGCCCCTGCCCGATTGGAACTCTTTCGAATTGCACATATTTCTGACCATACCCATTTACAGAGATAAGTAAGAATACTAGTAGAAAAATATCTTTCATATCGGTTAGTTTTGTAACGCTCCTTTAATATTTGGAATTAGCATAAATAGTTATCATACCTTTTAGTATATTTAATTTTAGCAATTTACCTCCAGCAATTCTAAAAATCGGGTTTGATTTAAGGTGTTTATGGTATTTTCAATCTTCGAAATCCATCTTTTGATATTCTCCGATTCGATCCGCTTTAGCGTTGCCAGAATCTCCTCGATATCATCGGTCTCGTAAACGGTGAACGCTTTTAGCTGGCCGATAATGGGCTCAAGCACCCTTCGCTCCTCCTCGGTAAGGACGATGCGCTCAGCTTCTCTCTCCTCTGGTTTACCCATCCCTTGCATTTCATCATCTCCGGCAAAGGCTAATTGCAGCGTAAACCAGAATGTGGTGCCCTGCCCCACCTCCGAGCTTACGCCAATCTCTTCGCCATGCGCCTCCACCGCCATCT
>RPRQ01000162.1 GCA_003818205.1 Bacteroidales bacterium | reverse complement strand
ACCTTGTCTCTTAGGTTCATCAGGCAGGTATCACATACCCCCCTATACTATACCATATTTTTAGATTATGTATATTGCTGGTATTATGCCAATTAAATATCTTTAGGTTGACGGCTATGCCCTAAAAGGCGGAGATATTAGAACAATCCCCTTTCCGAGGGCTATAACGCTTTGGGTAAGCAGTATAGATACATCAGCTGATGCTTAATCTGTATAATGTCTAATAATGATCCATTTATTCTATTTAGTATAAAACCTAGTCTATTCCGGCTAGGTTTTTTGTTTGCTTTAGCTTGTTATTGGCGCACGGACAGCATGTCCGCGCGAGCAGGGGGAATAATGAATGAAAATATGGACACCCTATAACAGCGATAAATTGCAACTGGATTATTTGTCAAAAACAAGTTTTTCGTATCTTAGTAACGCTTTGTTTGAAGATGAAGTGGTTGCAGTTTTTATCCCAAACGACTATTTTTCGAAAACACTGGCGTTTAGTAGTGACTTTCTTCTCTATATTTAATTATAAGTAAAAGCATTATGTATAGTTCTAATCAATCTGACGATCGTATTATTAATGATTTAAACAAGTTGCCTGTTTTATCGGAACTAATAAAAAAGCAGAATAAAACAATTGGCTATATTAGTGGGTGTTTTGACCTAATACATATTGGTCATATTAACCTTTTTAGGTTTGCTAAAACGCATGTTGATATTCTTTTTGTAGGTATTGACAGTGATGAATACATTAAAAATGCCAAGGGATTAAGCCGACCATTTTTTGAGGCTTCCACACGACTTACTCAATTGGAAGAATTGAGAAGTGTTGACTACGTCTTACTTCTTCAGGGTAATTACACTCCGAATAGTAAGGAATGTGATTCATTGCATAGAACTATCATTAGTAAATTAAAACCTGACATCCTGTTTGAAGGCCAAATTAGCTGTTTTACGCATCAAAAAATCAAACTTGCGGAAGAACTTCAAATAAAGTTTTACAATAGCCCTAATGATATTATTTATCCAACGTCAACATCATTGATTGCTGATGCAATTTGTAAGAATAGTATATAATACATGTTTTTATGGCTATGAACATCTTAACAATATTGCAAAATGAGTACATGCGGGATTTTATTCTTGCCAGAGCAAAAACATATGGTAAATATACAGGCCTTCCCTCCGAATGGATACCAACCATTATAGAAATATTAACAAATATGAGTTACGATTCAGAATTAGCTATTAAGGCTGTGCAGAAGGAATTTCCTCAGCTTATTAATACAAGTTCGGAATATCATGAAAAACTACGTAAGTATAGGATAAGAAAGGTTGAACAGATTGCAGAACGCATCAATCCATTCCTGAAAAATGGAACTGTGTTGGACTTTGGAGGTCAAACAACCGATCTTCTGGAAGCCCTGATTAACAAAAATGAAAGAATATCACAGGGCTTCGTTAATGGTATAAATAAAGATGAGATAATTCAAAACGAAAGTGAAAAAATAGCCTTTACTGAACAGATATCATTAAGTGAAACTACATTAGGAACAAAAAGTGTCGATACAATTATAGTTTCACTTGTGCTACATCACATGAATGTTCAAGAGAGAGAAAAACTAATAAATCACTTCACCAAAATATTGAAAAAAAAGGGAATCCTTATTCTTATTGAGGATACTTTTTCTGAAACCAGAGTTCAACGGGAATGCGATTCAATTACGGATATGTTTCTGAATAAATTCTCCTTTGAAGAAAAAATGCAACTTTTATCTTTCTTGGATTGGCAGGGAAATAGACTAACACGGCCTCATCCCTCAGTTCCTTTGCATTATACATTTAAATCGATTGAAGGGTGGTGTCAATTATTTAAGACATTTGGATTTAATTTAACCAATGAGCAATTCTTTTGCAATGTCGATGAAGATTCTATAGATCTTATACCGCCGAAAGCATTCATGGTATTTCGATTGAACTAATCTGCTGGCGTGGACTTGCAGTCCGTGACATTTCATTAACGTTCTACCCTTCTCTGCTGGCGTGGACTTGCAGTCCGTGACACGTCATGAACTTACTACCCTTTTGTAATAAAACCTAGTCTATTCAGGCTAGGTTTTTTTGTTGGCTTTTAACTTGTTATTGGCGCATAGAAAACATGTCCGTGCGAGCTGGGGTAAATGATTATTCTCTTTAAAAAATCTAAATTAAATAGGTCGCAGCGATGCTGCTAATTGCTAAAGCATAATCATCGGCTCTACAAATAGGTCGCAGCAATGCTGCTTTTAAAAGTCGCGTAGCGACGATCTATTTGTAGAAACTGTTATTAAATCGAAAATCAAGCCCCGTTAGGCCTGCCTGCCGGTAGGCAGGGGTGACCTCCACTTAGTTACGAAGTAGATACACTACGCTAATCTACGCCAAGCCGAGCAACTCATTACCGTTGGCTTCAGCCAACGGATCTAAATAATTGTATTATAAAGGCTTTAGCCGCATATTCTGTTAAAAAGATGTGGCTGAAGCCAAGAAATATCATAGCTGAGTTATTCCGTTGGTTGAAACCAACGGGAATGGAGAAAAGTAATGTGGTTTTGTTTTCTCTGCTGTCTCTGCTGGCGTGGACTTGCAGTCCGTGACACGTCATTAACTTACTACCCTTTTGTAATAAAACCTAGTCTATTCAGGCTAGGTTTTTTTGTTGGCTTTTAACTTGTTATCGGCGCACGGACAGCATGTAGCGCGAGCAGGGTGAACGGTGGTAGCTAAAAGTTACCAATGGCATATTGTTTAACCATTTTAGGGTTGCCCAATGGACCCTTAACTCCCGATTGGAAATTGTCGTTCAGAATAATCTGCCCGTTTATTACTAGCTGAAATTGTGCCGTTCCAAAGAAAGCCCATTTATCGCAGTCAATGGAAACGGTTATCTTACCTGTCCACTGCGTTAAATCGATTAATTCGATAGAGCCCCACTCTGTGAAGTTACCTTGATCTGCCGATTCTAATTCTATCTTTGAACCATTTGTACCAAAATGCTTAACATTTTGCTGTGGGTCTTTAAAATGCTTTCCGAATTTCATCCCTTCCAGGGTTATCTCCATTCTACCGCTTGTGATGTAATTTAGCTGTGCTGACATAATTTACTGTTTTAACGTGAACTCGACATAAGATAATTTGTTATATTGCTGTTATTTAATGCTTTAATGTTGATATTGTGTTTTTGGAAGACTGGAATGATGGAATATTGGAGGGTGCGTCCAACTTTTCTCTTCCAATATTCCATTTTTCCATTATT
>RPRQ01000161.1 GCA_003818205.1 Bacteroidales bacterium | reverse complement strand
ATTTTTTATTTCGATTTCAAAATACTTAAAAGTTACATGAAACTAGTTTCATGTAACTTTTCCCAATCCAATACGAACAAAGACTTTCAGATGTTTCTACCAACCATTTTTCAGTATTATGCCAAAACAGAAATTTCAGAAAACAGAAACATAACAATGCTTAGTTTCCAAACTATGCTATCATAGAAACAGGGAAGTTTAAAGTGTGCAATTCTGTCAACTATTCACTAATAACCCCCGATCCTATCAGCTCATTATTATCGTACCAAGCAGCGAATTGACCTGCGGTAACGCCCCGTTGGGGTTCTTTAAAGATTATATAGATGCCGCTATTACGGCAAAACAGAGTTGCTTTCTGCAATGGTTGACGATACCTGATTCTTACGAGCATTTCGATACTCTCATTGGGTTTCATCATCCTATCGGGTCGTACCCAATGCACCTCGGAGGAGCTAATAAGCAGACCCTTTCGGAATAGACCTGGGTGCTGTTGTCCCATACCTGCATAAACGATATTGTTCTCAATATCGGTTGAGATTACAAACATGGGTTCGAGTTTCCCTCCAATATTCAAGCCTTTCCTTTGGCCAATGGTGAAGAAATTTGCTCCCTGATGGGATCCAATCACTTTACCATATGTGGGTTTATATGCTATGGGTTTTGATAGCTCCTCAAGATTACCTTCCTGTATTGGTGTTATTCCATTGTAGAAATCCTTATGGATTTCAATAATATCCCCTTTCCTCGATTGTAATTTTTGTTGAAGGAATACAGGCAAATCGACCTTTCCAACAAAGCAAATACCCTGCGAGTCTTTCCTGTCGGCGCTAGCAAGGCTCAGCTCAGCGGCAATTCTGCGAACCTCAGGTTTCTGTAAATGACCAATTGGGAACAACGATTTTTCGAGCTGGCTTTGGCTCAGCTGGCAAAGGAAATAGCTTTGATCCTTGTTTGGGTCAAGACCTGCTAGTAGTCTATAGTAGGTTTTGCCATTGACCTCAACCTCTTCCTTTCGACAATAATGACCTGTTGCCACATAATCGGCATCAAGGGCTAAAGCCGCTTTCATAAAGGCATCGAACTTAATCTCACGGTTACACAGTACATCGGGGTTTGGAGTCCTTCCCTTTTCGTACTCATCAAACATATAATCAACAACCCGCTTGCGGTACTCATCGCTCAAATCAACGTATTCGAATGGTATTTTAAGCTTACGGGCAACCATCTCGGCAAAATTGCGGTCATCGTCAAAGGGGCAATCGCCCTGAAGAACGCCAACCGTATCGTGCCAATTCTTCATAAACATGCCAATAACCTCATACCCTTGCTCTTTGAGTAGGTATGCCGCTACGCTTGAATCAACACCTCCTGAAAGACCTACAACAACTCTTTTCATCGTTCAATTTGTGAGGGCAAAGTTAGGAATAAAGTTGAGAAGTCGGAAGCTAGAAGTCAGTAGTCGGAAGGCTCATTTCATAGAATGGTATGTGGCAAAACAAATTTTTGGTTATTCGACAAAACTAGTGGATAGTTGTAATTCTACAAGTGTAGGGTTTTATCGGTGATCTCTTGAAAACCTTACACACTTTTATTCATTGGCTTTCTTAATCCCAGAGGGATTATATGTCTATAGAAAACATCTATTCTCATGAACATTCGACCCCAGCCGGGGTCGCACCATAAATGGGCATTGTTTCTATAAACATCCGACTCCTCTGGGGTCAATATTGGAGCAAAACAAGATTATATCTCTTCCTTTCCATGCCTTTTGTCGAATAACCAATTTTTTACATTCAACGGTTTAATCTATTTATGCATTCGAGAGTCAAATCGTATATAAAACAAACCAACTATGATAAGAACATTATTGCTAAGCCTAATCGTTGTCTTTGCGTTGACCAATGTTTACGGACAGAATGTACCTCAAACGTTGGCTGAGAGAACCAACTACGAATCAACATCAAGCTATAACGATGTATTGAACTTTATCGATCAGATCAAAAAGAGTTCGAAACTTGTGGCCGTTGAGAATATTGGCCAAACCATTGAGGGAAGAGATATCCCACTGTTAATCGTTGCAAACCCACTACCTAAATCGCCCACAGATTTAATTAACGATAAGCGGGTTGTTGTTTATATCCAAGCGAATATTCACCCGGGCGAGGTTGAGGGGAAAGAGGCATCGCTGATGTATATTCGCGATTTACTAAAAGATAAGAATTCAGAAATTCTTAAAAATGCTGTTCTCCTTGTGTGTCCTAACCTAAATGCCGATGGTAACGAGCGTTATAGTACAAAGAATAGAACGAATCAGAATGGACCTAAAAGTGTTGGGGTTAGGTATAATGCTCAAATGCTCGATCTGAACCGCGATGGGATGAAGGTTGAATCGCCCGAGATGCGTGGGGTTATTGCCAATGTTATTAATAGATGGGATCCTGATGTGATAATGGATTGCCATACCACAAATGGTGCTTACCACGTAGAGCCTGTTACCTTTACATGGATGATGAACCCCAATGGCGATAGGGCACTTATCAACTACATGCGCGATAAAATGATGCCTAAAGTATCAAGCGTTTTACTTGAAAAGTATAAAACTGAGAACTGCTTCTATGGAGAGTTTGTCGATATGGGCGATTATAGCAAAGGTTGGATATCCTATGCTGCCGAACCTCGTTACTTCACAAACTATATGGGTATTCGAAATCGTCTTTCTATTCTTAACGAAAATTATGTTTATGCTGATTTTAAATCGAGGGTGTTAGGGTGTTATCATCTCATTCATTCTTTAATGGACTACTCATCGGCAAATAGCGCTGAAATTAAGAGTATTGTTAAAGATGCCGATGCTAAAACCATTGCTAAGGGTTTAAATCCCTCGGTAGCCGATTCATTTGCTATAACTTATGAGGGCAGACCAACACCAAATAAAGTAACCATTCAAACTTACGAAGCCGACAAAGTTGTAGCAGATAATGAATGGGAGCGCTATAAAAAGAGTGATAGACGCCTCGATGTAACTGTTGATTATATTGCCGATTACTTCGCTACTAAAAATGTAAAATCGCCATTCGCATATATTCTAGCGATACACGATCCTGCAATTATTAATCTATTGAAACTACACGGAATCAGCGTTGAGCGATTGGATAAAACCATCTCTTTGGAGGTTGATAAATTTGTGATTGAAGAGTTGAAAGCAACACCCAGATTAAATCAAGGTCACTATAACGAAACGGTTAAAGGTAGATTCGTAAAAGAAACCAAAGAATTTGGTGCAGGAACATGTATAATAAGGACATCGCAGAGATTGGGAAACTTAATTTCCTACCTTCTTGAACCTCAAACGGATGACGGTCTTCTGTTCTGGAACTATTTCGATAAATACTTGGTACCACAGTGGAGTAGAACTTATAATCCTTATCCCGTTTATAGGGTAATTGATAGAACGGAGATAAGATCGACGGTTGAAAAATAATTAAATAAAAAAGAGGCTCTCTCAAAAGTCTAAAAACAGCTCTCTTTTCTCTCTGTGCATCCCTGTGGCATCTCCGTGATCCTCTGTGTAACAATATTTTAAAAATTACACAGAGTTCCACAAAGGACTTTTCAGACAGCCTCCATGTAAATTAGGCTTTGTAATTAGGGTCTGCTGATTAAGTGTTAAAACACAGAAATATAAAATATTACAACAATTTTTTGTTGTGTAAGCGCAAGCATTTTTTATGTAAAAGCCTAAAATATTTGCACTTGTTATTCTAATTT
>RPRQ01000160.1 GCA_003818205.1 Bacteroidales bacterium | reverse complement strand
TATTATAAATCGAGTTGAATTGGTTTATCTTACTACAATCAACTTAGATGGATATCCATCAACAAGGGCTATGCTTAATCTTAGGAATAAAAATCAGTTCCCTCAGCTGGTTAGCTTTATGTCTCAATTTGATGAAAATTTGACCCTGTTTTTTACAACAAATAGATCAACCGCAAAGGTTATTGATATAATTAACAATTCAAAAGGCTCAGCCTATTTTTGTGATATTGTATCCAAGCAAGGTTTTCTTGTTCAGGGAGAAATTGAAGTTGTTGATGACAATGCTATAAAAGAAGCCATTTGGCTTGATGATTGGTTTACATACTTTCCAGAAGGTATAGAATCTGTTGACTTTACAATTCTGCGGTTGAATGCTAAAAATATATAAAAAACTATTTGTAGTTTTTTAATTTATTGATTGTCTGTTTGCTTTTGAAGTAAGGTTAGAGTAGTTAAAAATTATTACAAGAAAGATTTTTAATAAAATTTGATTATGAATGTATTAGAAATACCATTTAACAAATTTTTAGGATTAGAGTATGCTGATTCCGAGAGCAATTTCATTCTTAAATTGGATTGCAAAGCAGAATATTTGAATCATCTAGGTACAATACATGCTAGCGTTTTATTTGCACTTGCAGAGTCTTCAAGCGGGGAATTCCTGCTTAAAAAATTTATAGATTTGAAATTGGAGTTTATTCCTGTTGTTAGAAAAGTTGAAGTTAAATATAGTAGACCTGCAATGGGCACTGTTTTCTCAAGAGCTTACTTGATTGACTCAAATCCAGAAGAAATACTAAACGAGTTAACCACTAGAAAACGAGTAATTATTAAAGTCGGAGTTGATATTTATAATAGTAATACAGAAAAAGTGTTGACTTCGTTCTTTGATTGGTTTATTTCATCAATATAAAGAATGGAATGCTTAATTTAGTTTAACATAGGAAAAGAAATGTTTTTACATTACAAATTATACTAAATACTTTATCGGTTAATAAAATGTGTTTACATAGACTTATACAAATATTTCTTTTGCTAGTAACAGTTGAAGGATACACACAAAATGTAAATATTGATTCAATTGTATCAGCAAAAGTTGAGAAAATGACCATCGATGAGAAGATATCAATGATTGGTGGATATAAAGGAATTTATCTAAGGGGTTTCGAAAAATTCGGTATTCCTGAAATTAAGATGTCCGATGGTCCAATGGGAATTAAAAACAATGGTAAGGCTACCGCCTTCCCAGCAAGCATTGCTATGGCTGCAACTTGGAATCCTGAACTTATACAACAAGTTGGGAAAGTGATTGGGGACGAGGCTAAATCAAAGAAAATAGGCATTCTTTTAGCACCAGGTGTTAATATATACCGTGTACCCCACAACGGCAGAAACTTTGAGTACTACGGTGAGGATCCATACCTCTCATCATCAACTGTAGTATCATTCGTTAAAGGGGTGCAGGGAGAGGGTGTTATAGCAACCGTTAAACATTTTGCTGCAAATAACGAGGATTACGACAGGCATAGGGTTAGCTCGAATATAGATACTCGTACCCTTTATGAAATATATTTTCCACCATTTAAGGCAGCTATTCAGGAGGGTGGTGCGCTTGCAGTAATGACCTCATATAATCCTGTGAATGGAGTTCATGCACCTGAAAGCTCATACCTTATAAATGATGTTCTCAAAAAAGAGTGGGGGTTTAAAGGGTTTGTGATGTCCGATTGGATATCGCTATACACTACTAATGCTGTAAATGCAGGCCTTGACCTTGAAATGCCTAACCCTGATTTCATGAATTCAAAAAACATTATACCTCTTATCAATAATGGCGTTGTAACGGAATCTACTATTAACGATAAAGTTTTCAGGATTATAAAATCCTGCTATAGTACTGGATTATACAACAATGCTACTCACGATACTATAGTTGATTGGGGGAAGCATGATCAAATATCCATTGATGTTGCCCGTGAGGGTATGGTACTTCTAAAGAATGATAACAGCATACTTCCCATACAGTCAAAAAAAATAAAAAAGGTGGCTCTGATCGGCCTATATGTATTTAACACTCCCCATAGCGGTGGTGGTGCTGCACGTGTTGAGCCATATAAAAAAGTTGATTTATTTAACGCCATACTGAATGAGGCGGGGAAAAAAGTAAAGATTGAAACCCTTCTTACTGATAGCTTAAAAATTGATACGTTTATTAAGAATGAATCGCCTGATCTTAACGAAAAAATCGCATCCTACGATTTGGTAATAATCTGTACTGGATTCAATGAAAGATCGGAAGGGGAAGGGCACGACCGACCATTCCAGCTACCCGCTGAGGAGAATAAGCTTATCGAAAAAGTATCTGGAATAAATGGGAATACCGCTGTAATCGTATTATCTGGTAGTGGAATTGAAATGCCTTGGATTAATAAGGTTAAGGCACTTTTATACGCATGGTTTCCTGGTCAGGCTGGGAGTGTTGCTGCAGCAGAAATACTCTTTGGCAAGGTTAACCCATCGGGAAAACTCCCCATTTCAATAGAAAAGCTATGGAAGAATAACGCAGCTTATGAAACCTATGATACGAGCCATGCAATACTAAACGCTAAACCTCTCTTCTCATTATACGGTGAAGAGCACATGGTATTTAATATGCCATATAAAGAGGGGATTTTCACTGGTTATAGGCATTATGATAGGTATCAAATTCAACCACAATTTGAATTTGGGTTTGGTCTATCCTATTCAAATTTTACCATAAGTGATATGAAGCTATCAAAAGAGTTGATAAAAGGTGATGACAGGCTTATAGTATCTGTAAAAGTCAAGAATTCAAGTGATCGAAAAGGAAAAGAAACAGTTCAACTTTACATTCATGATATTGAGTCAAGCTTGATAAGACCAGTAAAGGAGCTAAAAGCATTTAAAAAGGTTGAACTAAACGCTGGTGAGGAAAAGGTTGTTGAGCTTGAAATTTCAAAAAAAGAGCTATCCTTTTACAACCCTGACCTAAAAAAATGGGTTTGTGAGGATGGCAAATTTGAGGCACTAATCGGAAACTCTTCAAGAAATATTACTTGTAGAAAGGAATTTAATTATCAGAACTAATAGTAAAACTAAAATGAAAAGATTAATAATTGTAGCAATATTTTTAGTCTTAGGAATGGTTATGAAAGCACAAAAATATGAACCCACTTGGAATTCCTTGGATAAAAGAGAAATCCCCGAATGGTTTAAAGATGCAAAATTTGGAATCTTTATCCATTGGGGCGTTTACTCAGTCCCTTCGTGGCGTAAAGTGGAAAGCGCTCGATACGCATCATACGCTGAATGGTATTACGCCCGGGTAATGAATAATAAGGAAAATGGTGGTTACGATTTCCATAGAAAGAATTACGGCGAAAAATTTGAGTATCGTGATTTCGCACCAATGTTCAAAGCAGAACTTTTTGATCCCGACTTTTGGGCGGAAACCTTTAAGCAGAGTGGAGCAAAGTATGTTGTGCTAACCTCAAAACATCATGATGGTTTCTGCCTTTGGCCAACCAAAAGCATCTATAAAAGAAATTGGAATAGTATGGATATCGGTCCCAAAAGAGACCTTGTCGGTGAGATTGCAAAGGCAGTAAGGAATAAAGGAATGAGAATGGGCTTATACTATTCAATCCCTGAATGGGAATCAATCTCAACGGGTAGAACAAAAACAGGGTACTATATTGACACCATGATGGTAAAAAAGTATAGAATACCCCTTGATAAGTATGTTGATAATCATTTAATTCCTCAATTGAAGGAGCTGGTTACCCAATACCAGCCTTCGGTAATATTTTCGGATGCAGGCGAGTGGGATTTCGG